>DAOMGB010000028.1:0-2806 GCA_035430095.1 Casimicrobiaceae bacterium
CGCATGGCGCAGAAGATGCAGTTCCTGGCCGAGGACGTGGCCGCCGCGCGCGAGCCGACGACGGCCGAGCTTAAGGGCTGGTTTGAGAAGAACAGCGCCAAATTCGCGCAGCCTCCGCGGCTCAGCTTCAGGCACCTCTACTTCGCGCCCGACCGGCGCGGGTCCCGGGCGCGAAGCGATGCGCAGGAGGCGCTTGCGAAGCTCGCCGGTCAGTCAGTCGACGCGAAGATCGCGGGCTCGCTCGCGGACCCGTTCATGTTCCAGGACTACTACCGTGATCGAGCGCCCGACTATCTTGGCAAGGAATTTGGACCGCAGTTCGCTCTAGCGGTGTCCAAGCTCGCGCCCGGCACATGGGATGGCCCAATCGAGTCAGGATTCGGCTGGCACCTCGTGTTCGTGGACACCGCGATTCCCGGCCGCGTACCTTCGTTCGAGGAAATCGAGGCTGACGTCAGGACAGCCTGGCTCGGCGAGCAGAAGGCGCTTGCTTGGGAAAAGGCTTACAAGGGAATGCGCGCCAACTACACGGTGCTGCTCCCCGGGCCACCCGAGCGCTCTCCCACGTCGTCGTCTGCGCAGATGACGAGCAAGACCGTGGCATCGGGCGCGGCGCCGAAGTGATCGGTCTGCGCCGCGTTGCGGGATACATCGCGGCGGCGCTGCTCATTGCGCTCGCCGGGCTGTCGCCGGCGCGCGCCCACGAGGCACGGCCTGCCTACCTCGAACTCAAGGAAACCGCGCCCGGCCAGTTCAGCGTGATCTGGCGTACGCCGGTGCTCGCAGGCATGCGCCTGCCGGTCGCGCTGAAGTTGCCTGACGGCGTGCGGAACGTCACGGAGCCGAGCATTCAGGAGCTGCCCGATTCGCTGCTTGAGCGCCGCGCGGTCGATACCAGCCCGACCGGCCTCGCCGGTAGGCGAATCGAGTTCCCCGGGCTCCAATTGACGATCACCGATGTGCTGGTGCGGGTGCAGCTCGCGGACGGCGACGCGACAACGACGCTGGTGCGGCCGTCGCAGCCGTGGGTCGAGATTCCTGCGTCGTCCGGCGGTCCGCTCGCCATCGCGGGCGCGTTTGTCTGGCATGGGATCGAGCACATCCTCGGTGGCTACGATCACCTGTTGTTCGTCTTCGCGCTGATCCTGATCGTGCGCAGCACGCGCGCGCTGCTATGGACCATCACCGCCTTCACGCTCGCGCATTCGATCACGCTCGCACTCGCCACGCTGGGTGTCGTGCACGTCCCGGGACCGCCGGTCGAGGCCGCTATTGCGTTCTCCATTCTGCTGCTCGCGAGCGAGATCGTGCGCCTGCGCCGCGGCGAAGCCAGTGTGACGGCGCGCTGGCCCTGGGTCATCGCCTTCTGTTTCGGGCTGCTTCACGGCTTCGGCTTCGCCGGCGCACTGTCCGAGATCGGCTTGCCGCGCGGCGACATCCCACTTGCACTGTTCGCCTTCAATGTCGGCGTCGAGCTTGGTCAGCTTGCATTTATCGGGGCAGTGCTCGGAGTGCTGACAATCGCGCGGCGCTTCACGATCCCGACTTTGGTCGAGCGCCACGTTACGGGCGCCACACCCTATGTCATCGGCGCGCTGGCGGGGTTTTGGTTCGTCGGGCGCGTGGTGACGTTTTGGGGATGAAGGCGCGATGAAGACCGCGCTTATCCTTGCCGCCGCGGGCGAAGCCGTGACCGGAGCGGCATTACTGGTTGTTCCATCGATGGTTGGGCGCTTGTTGCTCGGTGAGGAACTCGGCGGTGCCGCCATACCGGTAGCGCGCGTCGCGGGCATTGCGCTAATCGCGTTGGGCATCGCCTGCTGGCCGGGCAAAGCGCTGATTGGCATGCTGACCTACAGCGCCGCCGTCACGCTGTATCTCGCTTACATCGGTTTAGCACATGGCTTGACCGGCATCCTGCTGTGGCCGGCGGTCGTCGTGCACGTGATCCTGACAGTACTGCTGACCTGGACTGCAACAAGCGACAAGGGGACGAAAGCATAGACGAATAGCAGGTGCCGTCGCTCGCTGTCTCTCCGCGCGAAGGCTGTAGTTTTATGTGTGTGACTGAAATGCCAGCTGAACAACCAAGGAGATCACCATGAACAAACGACTCACTCTGATAGCTGTCGCCTTATCTGTCACCGCAGGTGTCACGTACGCGCAGTATCCGATTCTGGACATGGTGGCCGACAGGGTCGTCCAGAAGTATCAAAGTGCGTCCTGCGAACAACTATGGCAAAAGAAAGGGGAGCCCAAGTCGATGGAAGAGCAGCGCGTCATCGGCCTCCTGCAAAGTGACCCGCAGATGCGCACCACGTTCATCAACAAGGTTGCCGCGCCGATCGCAAACAAGATGTTCGAATGCGGGATGATCCCTTGAGGCGGGTACTCCGGTGAGGCCGAACATGAAGAAAAGAAATCCCCAGAGTCCGTGGCGCGGCAAGGCGGTTGCGCTGATCGTCGGCCTTGCACTGACGTGCGGCGCGGGCGCGCAATCGCCTGCGCCAAACGCAAAGGCGGCGACGCCCCTGGCAGCGGCGCCAAAGACATCGAAACAAGTAATGAAGTACACGCCGCCGGAGTTCAAATTGGTACTCGAGCCAAGAGCGATGGACCTGCTCAAGGCAACCAGCACGAAACTTGCGGCGGCCAGGTCGATGTCGTTCACCGCCACCGTGAGCTATGAATATCCGAGCAAGCTCGGCCCGCCGATTGACTATACGTCGCGCTACGACGTGGCTATGGTGCGGCCGGACAAGCTCCGGGTGATCATGCCCGGCGACGGTCCGGCGTCGGAGTTCTA
>DAOMGB010000028.1:2906-12845 GCA_035430095.1 Casimicrobiaceae bacterium
GACCGACATGGTGGCGTGGGCAAACGACGACGTATTCCTGCAGATATGGATCGGCGCCGACGACAAGCTGCCGCGGCGCATCCGTGCCGTGTATCGGACAGACCCGCACGGTCTCGGCCATCAGATGGACCTGTCGAATTGGCAGTTGGACGGTGTGCTGGCGCCGGACGCATTTGTGTCGCAAAAGGCTCAATCCGCCAAGCGCATCGCGTTCGCCAGCCCCGCCGGTACCGTGTCCGCGGGCGCTAAGCTGCCCGCAAAAGCAACGCGGACCAAGCCTGCGCCCTCCGGATCGACAACCAAATCACAATGAGGTCGCGTGCCATGAACACGATGATTTCACGTACTGCGTTCCTGGTGTTCGCTGCCCTGGCGGCGGCCGACGCCCATGCGTGGGCGAGTGCCAACCGCTTTGGCGGCAGTACCAGCCACAGTTGGGGTTCGACGAGCCATGAGAACCGCTGGGGCGGAAGTTCGTCGCATACATACGGTGAAGGTACGTCCCATACCAATGCGTATGGCGGAAGCACCAGCCATTCGTATTACGGCGGCACCGAACACACGAATGTCTACGGCGGCAGTACCTATGGCCGATACGGCAGCGGCGCCTATCACACGTATCCGTCGGGCGCGACTTACTACCATCCGCCGACGTATCCGTATTACCACCCGCCAGTCGCAGTGCCGTACTACTCGTCCGGCTGCTGGGGCTGCGCGGCCGCTGCAGGTGCGATTGTCGGAGCGACCGTAGGTGCCGCGGCGGCGTCGGCTAACACAGCAGCCGCAACGTCGAGCGCGTACTCCGCTGGTGTCGCCGCCGGCAGCGCCAGCACGGCGGCAGCGACAAGTGCCGCATACAGCGCTGGGGTGGCCACGGGAGCATCCATCGCGAGCGCACCGGCAGGCGGCGCGTATGTGATGGGCATCAACTATGCGAGTCTGCCTGCGGGCTCGATGACCATCGACAAGAACGGCGGGACCTATTACCTGAACGGTAACACCTGGTTCCAGCCGGCATACGGTGCAAACGGGATCTTCTACAAGGTGGTGCCAGCGCCTTGAACGGGTACCGCGACATGGGAAGTAGAACATATGTGGTGGATCAGCTACCGAGGTGAGGGCAAGGCCGGCGTCGAGAACATCGGCGTCTTCGAGGACGACGGCACTCCCCGCAAGGAACATCCGCTGCTGCTCGATCCGTCGCCAGGTGCGGAGTCGCTGCACATTGCGCGCGGCTTCGCGCTCGTGGGTGACGATCTCTATATCGCCAACGCCTGGCGCAGGGACAGCCATATCGCGCGTTATCGCCGCCGCGGCGACACCTTTCACTTCGCCGAGGTCGTGGTGACCACCAAGCAGATCTCTGCGATGGTCCACCCGTTCGACGTGGAATTCGGCGACGACGGCCGCCTGTACGTCTCGTGCCAGGATACCAACACCGTACTCGCCATACTGCCCAAATCACGCAAGCCTGCGCCCGTCGCCTCGCATCTCCGCAAGAGTTTCCCGAACGGAAACTTCCTCCCCGGCACGCTCGTCGCCTCCAGTCTGGGCCGGCTCCCTGAAGCCGGCGACCACCCGCCGCTGGATGTCCCGCCGCCGCAGGGCCTGAGGGTGGTGCTCGACGTGCACGGCAAGCCCCGGCACTCGGTGCGCGGTATCGTCGTGCATCGCAAGCATCTCTATGTGGCCGGCGAAGCGGGCAACGTCGTCAAGGTCTACGAGTTGAAAACGGGGCGCCTCGTGGCGCGCATCAAGGGGAAAAAGCTTGCGAAACCGGTACACCTCATCCTGCACGGCGAGACGCTCTACATCGGTGCCGCCGGCACCGGCAGCATCCTCGCCTACGACATCCCCAAAGAGGCTCCTCGCGGCAAGCTCAAGCCGCGGGTGGTGATCGACGGCAAGCTCAAGTCACCGTCCGGCTTTGCAATCGGCCCGGACGGTGATCTCTACGTCGCCGAACGCTTCGACCAGCGGGTCCGGCGATTCTCCACCAAAGGCAGGAAGAAGGGCACGTTCATCGATGGCCTCCCGGACATGCCGGAATTCCTGGTGCATGTGCCGGATCAGGCACTGAGCTTCGGCAAGGCCGCGTGATGGACCTGTATGTCATTAGGCTCGAGGAGGTCAACTGGGGCGCTCTCCTGGTGGCAATCACCATGGCGATACACGGCATCGGCATGTTCTCGATCCTGCAACTCACCGACTGGATCAAGGAACGATTTGCGTCCTCCGAGTCATTCGCCGGCGGCCTTGGCCTCGTCATCATTGCGAGCCTGCTGATCATCATCACCAACATTCTCGAGGTACAGGTGTGGTCGTGGTTCTTCGTATTGCAACACGCGCAGCCCAACCACAGTGTCGCGCTGTATAACGCCTTGCTAAACTACACGACACTGCAGGCAGACTACTTGCCGCAGCGCTGGCATCTGCTCGAAGCACTGCTCGGCATGGCGGGCCTGCTGACCGTCGCCTGGTCCACCGGCATCCTGTACATGCTCGCCCAGGACTTCCAAGATACTCAGCTCCGCAAACGCAGGCGCAAGCTTGAACAACAGGGAACGTCGACCCTGAGGCCGCATCGTGATGCATCCTTTGGGAGCGACGGAAATTAGCCCCGCGCACTGCATGCTCTTGGGATGTCGGCACGATGCCGGGGACATATCCATCCCGATTGCCCGGAGACCCGGGCGCAAACGCATCGTTGAACTCGGTAGTGGTGAAACCGAGTCGAGCGATCAAACGATGTGGAAATGTGTCGCCGCCATGAACAGATTGCGCATGTTGCTTCTGATGGTGCTTGCCGCGCTGTTCGGCTTGGGCGGCTGCGCAACTGCGCCGATCAATCCGCCGATCACCCGTGCAGATCCAAATGCCGGATACCGCTTCGAGACCCGGACGCAGTATGCACGTAACAAGGAGGACATCGTCGTTTTGGCGTTCTCGGGCGGCGGAACGCGCGCCGCCGCGTTCTCGTACGGGGTCCTCGAAATACTCAGGAACACCGAGGTGATGGGACGCGATGGCCGACGAGAGCGGCTCATCGACTGGGTTGATGTCATTACCGGGGTTTCCGGCGGCAGCTTCACGGCCTTGGCCTACGGCCTGTATGGCGACCAGCTCTTCAGCGAGTACGTGCAGCGCTTTCTCAAACGTGATGTCCAGGGTGAGCTGATCGGACGGGCCCTGAATCCCGTTCATTGGGGGCAGCTGAGCTCGCCGTACTTTGGCCGCTCTGAGCTCGCCGCGGATCTCTATGACGAAATCCTGTTCAATGGTGCAACGTTTGCCAATCTGCAGCGCGGTTCGGGGCCCATGGTCGTTGCGTCGGCCACCGACTTGAACTCCGGTGCGCGGTTCTACTTCACCCAGAAGATGTTCGACATTCTGTGCTCCGATCTTAGCGCCGTGCGGCTGTCGCGCGCGGCGGCGGCGTCGTCGGGCGTACCGGTCGTGCTCTCACCAGTGACGATCGACAACTACGCCGGCACCTGCAGTTACAAGGAGCCGCCGTTTCTTGCACGCATCGAGAAGTCGGCGAACGTGGCGCGCCCGGAGGCCCGCGCCATTCAAGACATGAAGGAGCTCCGGTACTACGAGGATGGCAAGCAGCGCCCCTATCTTCATCTCGTCGACGGCGGTGTTGCGGACAATCTCGCCATGCGCGAAATTCTCGCCGTCCTCGAGGAGCTTGAGGCGCTGCATCTTGAAGGCTTGCCCACCCCGCTCGACCATGCGAAGAGGCTCGCTCTGTTCGTCGTCAACTCGCTGTCCACTCCCCCGCTCGATTGGGACCAGGAAAGGCGCGCCCCGGGCACGTTGGATGTTCTGCTGCAGGCGACGGGGGTGCCGATCGACCATTATTCGTACGAAACGGTCGAGCTTCTGCGCGATACTGCGGCGCGGTGGAAGATGTTGCGGAGCATCCGTGATTCAGGGGCAATCATCGACAATGGCAACCCTGCTCTGGCAGAAGTGATGCGCGTTCCAAACCTCGAGATCTATGTCATCAACGTGTCGTTTGCTGAGTTGAACGATGCGACGGAACGCGCGTATCTCAACGAGCAGCCAACGTCATTCGTGCTGTCCGCCGAAGCGGTGGACCGACTGCGCGCGGCAGCCGGAAGAATTGTGCTCGAATCGCCGGACTTCCAGAAGTATCTGAAAGTCTTGGGCGATCGAATCGTCAAGACGCCAACGCCTGACGGTAAACTGGCGCCCCCACCCTAAGATGGCGGGCAGCCCCACGGCCCCGCAAGTTGCCTGCTGGGATCACCGGCTGCAGGGCGGCTGATTGCTCCTTTCGCTGACAAGTGATGGCGGCCGCTTGGGCGCGCCGACTGTTTGGAGATAGAGAAATGAAAGCATTGCGCAGCGCAGTTGTGTTCGAGCCGCAGCTCTGATCCCAAAGTAATGGATCAAATCTTCAGTGATCTCCCCATATGGGGCGTCTTTCTCGGCACGTTGCTCCTGGTGGTGGCATCTGTAGAAGCCGGCTATGTGTGGGCCAGACGAAGGCAAAGGGACCGAGAACTGGAAAAGGAGGCGCCGGTGGGCGCCATGGTGGGCGCTACGCTAGGGCTGCTTGCATTTCTGCTCGCTTTTACGTTTGGCATCGCCGCTGACGCCTTTCACGCGCGGAAAGTGGCACTCGTGGAAGAGGTGAATGCAATCCGAATGACGTATCTTCTCAGCAGCGTGATACCGGAGGTACATCGTTCCGAGATTCGGACGGTCCTCCGCGAATATGTCGACGAGAGACTACGGTGGGCTAGCGGGAAGCAGGATGAGCCAGGCAGGTCGGCAAAGGACCTGCTCGATCGGCTTTGGAAAGCGGCCGCAGTTGTCGGAGAGCAGAGTCCCGGTCAGGTTGACGTTTTCTTGCGGTACGTCGGCAGAATCATCGAACTTCAACAAGAGCGCCTCGAGGTGCGCGAACGAAGTCGCATTCCTGGTGCGTATTGGGCCGTTCTATATGTCGTTGCTGTCCTTGCGCTAACCTCAGTGGGCTACCACGGCGGCGTGGCCGGAACAAGCCGAAGTCCCGTAATGCTCGCCGTTGCAATTGCGTTCTCCGCAGTCATCATGGTGATCGCAGATCTGGACCGACCCGGGCAAGGGTTCATCAATGTCAGCCAACAGCCGTTGGTTGACTTGCGTGCGATGTTGGTCACGTCGAAACCCTGACATCCGGGGCGGCACCAGGCCACGCGCTCGTCAGGCAACGTCCGCTTTCGCCAATTCAGGAAGTCCGGTTAGGATCGCGAGTTGTCCTCGCGAAACACGCGTGACCAGCGTCAGGCTCGATGGTCAATTGTGGGGGCGGGACGACGTTGTGGCCGTTCCGCAAAACATGCGGCTAACGGCGCCTTTAGAGCACGAACAGCGGGTAACTCGAGGAATCTGCGGAACGGAAATTGACGTAAGTACCTGAAAACGAACAACTCCGCGAAGGCCTGTTAATCCGCAGGTCCCTGGTTCGAGCCCAGGTCGGGGAGCCAAATTCAATGAGTTACGTCGGTCAGGTCCGTTCGGACCGACGGACTCGAATTGCGGAACGCGTCACAGCGCGTTTTTGGGTGCTCAGGCCCATCTCCGAGCGCGCCACTCGGCGCACCCTGTCCGTGGCGGTGCCAAATCCGCGCGATACGTCCGCTTGGACCGACGGACTCGATTGCGGAATGCGGTGCCTGAAATCAGTTCCTCCGCATATTGTGGCGTCGCTCGCATCACCTACAGTCGGACGGCCATGTGCCCGCGCTGCCGTGGGACGCGATGATTGCTGATCGCAATGACGCCGCCGTTTACTTCCGGCCAACACCAGCCGGTCAGCCTTAACTCCCGCGTTCCTTGGGAGCAGACATTCGCGTCCGGACCATGTGGCCACGTCGATAGCGGCAGCTGGCGTTTCACCTGCCCTGTGCGATCCTTGACAATCAATATTGATTCGTATTCACTGCCACAGTCGGCATGCCACTTTCGGCGCGTCAACGATCATGCGGGAGGTCACCTTGATGAAATGGTCGATTGGACTGCTCACGATGTGGATGCTCTGCTTGGGACTGCCGGCTGCCGCGCAGTCAGCTAGCAAACCAAATATATTGTTCATCATGGGCGATGACATCGGCTATTTTCAGCCGAGCATCTACCACCGCGGCATCATGGTCGGGGAAACGCCAAACATTGATCGTATCGCCAAGGAAGGTGCGCTGTTCACGGACTACTACGCCGAGCAGAGTTGCACGGCCGGGCGGAACGCCTTCTTCACCGGCATGCATCCGTTGCGCACCGGCATGATTCCGCCGCAACTGCCGGGCAGCCCCTCGTGGCTACGGCCCGGCACGCCGGCGCTGGCCAAGTTCCTGCTCGATCTTGGCTACACGACCGGCGAGTTCGGCAAGAATCACCTCGGCGATCATTTCGAGGCGCTGCCGACATCCCACGGCTTCCAGGAATTCTGGGGCTACCTCTACCACCTCGACGCCATGCAGGGCGTCAGCTTCGTCGACATCAACAAAACCCCACTGGTGCAGGGTATCGCGCCGCCGTGCAAGAACACGCCGATCACCGGCTTGCCCGAGGTGCCCGGCGCCATCGATCCTAGAACGGGCACCTGCCTGACCCCTCCGCGCCCGGTCATCTGGTGCAAATCCAGCGACGGGACTCAGAAGAACACGACCTGCAAGGACGAGGGTCCGCTGACGTTGGATCGCTCGCGGACGGTCGACGAGGAAATCTCGGCCAAGGTCATCGACTTCCTCGACCGCAACGACCCGAAGAAGACCAACAAGCCCTTCTTCGTCTGGTACAACCCGGCGCGCATGCACATCACGACCATGCTGTCGCCCAAGTACGAGGCCATGGTGGGTGCAGCCGGCGGCAAGGACTGGGGCACCAACGAAGCCGGCATGAAGCAGATGGACGACAACATCGGCTATGTACTCAAGAAGCTCGAGGACATGGGGCAGCTCGACAACACCATCGTCGTATTCACCACCGACAACGGCGCCGAGAACATCACCTTCCCGGACGGCGGCACTACCCCATTCAAGGGCGGCAAGTTGACCACCTGGGAAGGCGGCATGCGCGCGCCGCTAGTCGTGCGCTGGTCAGGGGTTATCAAACCGGGCACGGTCAAGAACGATATTTTCGCGTCGCTCGACTGGCTGCCGACTCTCGTGGAGATCGGCGGAGGCGCGAAAGGCAACACGCTGAACGAGCAGATCATGGCGGGCAAGTACCCCGGCATCGTCAAGACCAAGCTCGACGGCGTGAACCAGATTGACTACCTCACCGGCAAGTCGGAAAAGTCGGCGCGCGACGTATTCTTCTACTACACCGGCTCGCAACCTTCGGCGGTGCGATACAAGAACTGGAAGATGTATTACACGATAGTGCCGGATACCGGGACGGGCGGACTGTTTGGGGCGCAGAGCTTTCACTGGACCCAGCTCACCAACCTCAAGCGCGACCCCTTCGAGCAGACCGTCGGCGATGACGCGAAGTCCTTGCTGGGATACGGTGGGGCGATTGGCTCGCCCGGCAACGCCTATATCTACAACTGGAACATGCTGCCGATCGGGCAGTTGCTTTGGGAGAAGGAGCTCTTTTCGTACAAGGAGTTTCCGCCGATGCAGGCGCCGGAGACCTACAACCTGGACGGCATCCTCAAGCGCATGCAACAGAGTGGCCACAACGGACACGATTGAGCCGCGAGGCTAACGACTTGCCATCACTGAGCGGGCGCTCCGAACGGGGCGCCCGTTTGTTTGATGCGGTCGCTGCGCTCCCCTGGGTAGGGGACAGCAGATTCGGCGGCGGCATCAAGGCACCGCGGTCGAACGGTAGGGTTGAGTGTCTGCTTACGCTGGATTCGACGGCCGCATTGCGAAAAGCCGGAAGACCGCTCAGGGTCGCGAGTTGTCCTCGCGAAACACGCGTGACCAGCGTCAGGCTCGATGGCTAATTGTGGGGGGCGGGACGACGTTTTGGCCGTTCCGCAAAGAGTAGGGCTATCTGCGCCTTCGGGGCGCGAACACGCCGTATTTCGGGGAAATTGCGGAACGGAAATTGACTTAAGTAACTGAAAACGAACAACGCCGCGAAGGCCTGTTAATCCGCAGGTCCCTGGTTCGAGCCCAGGTCGGGGAGCCAAATTCAACGAGTTAGGTCGGTCAGGTCCGTTCGGACCGACGGACTCTGTTTGCGGAACGCGTCGCGGCGCGTTACTCCGGTACTCAGGCCAATCTCCCAGCGCGCCACTCGGCGCGCCCTGTCCGCGGCGGTGCCAGATCCGCGCGAGACGGCCGCGCGAACCGACGGACTCGATTGCGGAACGCGGTGCCCGGAACTCAGTTCCTCCGCATGCCGTGGCGCTGTTCGCATCACCTCCAGGCGGGTGGCCATGGTCCCCGCGCAGCCGTGGGAGGCGATGGTCATGATCGCAGTGACGCTGCCGTCCAAATCCGGCCACAAAAGGTTGTTCGAGACTGACTCGCGGCTTCCTCGAGAGCGGTCGCCAGCTTCCTAGCGCGCAGCCTGAGGCCGACCGCGCCTAGGCTGGGGCGTGACGATACGAAGGGATTCTGCGTGTCGCGACCGGCGGATGAGGGGAAAGCGTTTGACCACTTGCCACAATGACGCCGCTTGTGGAAAATCCCCCCGCCTAATTCAGGGTCTTTGCGCTGCGCACTTAGGGAGAAAAACATGACGATGATCTTGCGCGGGCTTGCCACGGCGGCCCTTCGGGTTTCGACCGCTATGGCCCTGCTTGTGGGCTCCGCGTCGGCGGAGGAGGCTTCCCTTCAGGACATCGCGGCGGCTACGAGCGGACTTCCCGAGATCGTGATCTATCAGGCCCGCGAGATCGTCACCCTCGACCCGGCCAAGCCTACCGCCCACGCGGTGGCGGTGGTGGGAGACCGGATTCTCGCCGTCGGCGAGCTCGACGAGCTCAAGGCGGCGACCGGCAAGCAGCCGTACACGGTGAACACGACCTTCGCCAACCAGGTCATCGTGCCGGGTTTCATCGCGCAGCACGACCATCCGTTCCTGGCGGCGCTGACCATGACCTCGGCGATCATCGCCATCGAGGACTGGGTGCTTCCGCAGGGCACATCGAAGGCGGCGACGAGCCGCGACGACTACCTCAAGCGGCTGGCCGAAGCCAACGCCAGCCTCAAGGACTCGAACGAGGCCCTGCTGACCTGGGGCTATCACCAGTACTTCCACGGCGAACTCAAGAAGGCCGACCTGGACAAGATCAGCGCGACGCGGCCCATCATCGTCTGGCATCGCTCGGGGCACGAGTTCTACCTTAACACCGCAGCGGAGAAGAAATACGGCGTCACCCAGGAGTGGTTCGACAAACAGAGCGATAGCGTCAAGAAACAGTCCGACTTTCCGAATGCCCACTACTGGGAGCAGGGCGCTTTCGGCGTCGCGCCGCTGATCGCCCCGGCCATCGCCTCGCCCGAGCGCCTGCGCGCGGGCCTCGAGTTCGTCCGCTCGTATTACCACGCCAACGGGGTGACGCTGGGCTGCGAGCCCGGCGGCATCGCGTTGAAGAAGCTGCAGGACGCGCAGAATGCGGTGCTCTCCGATCCGTCGTCGCCGTTCCGCTTCTACTTCATCGTCGACGGCAAGTCGATAACCGGCGCGTACAAGGACGACCAGGTGATCGCGGAGAGCGAGAAGTTATTGGGATGGGGACAGGGCATGACCGCCTACCTGCCGAAGCAGGTGAAGCTCTTCGCCGACGGCGCGATCTTCTCGCAGGCGATGCAAGTGCGCGACGGCTACAAGGACGGCCACAAGGGGGAGTGGATGATGGACCCCGACTTCTTCGCCCGCACGATGAAGGTCTACTGGGATGCCGGTTACCAGTTGCACATCCACGTCAACGGCGACGCCGGGCTCGACATGGTGCTCGACCAG
>DAOMGB010000028.1:12945-37255 GCA_035430095.1 Casimicrobiaceae bacterium
GAGCGGGCGGGCATTTCCTACTCGTATCACTCCGACATGCCGATGGCGCCCGGCCAGCCGCTGCTGCTCATGTGGTCGGGCGTGAACCGCGTCACCAACAACGGCAATGTCAGGGGACCCGACCAGCGCGTGAGCCGACTGGGCGCGCTCAAGGCGGTGACGTTGGATGCGGCGTACTCGCTGCAGATGGAGAAGGAATTGGGGAGCATCGTACCGGGCAAGCTCGCGAACTTCACGATCCTCGCCGACAACCCCATCACAATCGATCCAATGAAGATCAAGGACATCAAGGTCTGGGGCACCGTCCAGGAAGGGCGTGTCCTTCCGGTGCGGCGCAGCGGCGAGGCCATCGCGGGCGCTGGCGCGGTAGACTCGGCCGCCCGCGCGGACGGTGATTTCCAGCAGATCTTCACGGCAAGGCTCGTGGAACTGCTGAGCCACCAGCACGGCGACGGCGACGAGCGCGCGCACTGAGTCAACTCGATTCGCAAGCGCGCACGTTGAATGGCACGACGCGAACGTCTGCCATGTCATCAACGGAACGACGGCTTGGGGTCGTACTCGGCTGTCGATCGACGGAACCGAACTTGGCCACGGCACCAGGTGCTTGTGCACTACACCGCGATGCGATAAATTCTCACAGGAGTTCCTGAATCGTTGGAGCACCAGAATCAGAACCTCGTACACCCGCAGACGCGTCTCGCGCGGCGCTCGATTTGTCTGATCAAACCACTCGAGAGATCATCAATGAGGCCATTCCTTCATATCCTCGCATCGCTTGTGATCTGTTTCTTCGTTGCACCCGCCTTCGCCCAACAAACCAAGCCGAACATCCTCTTCATTGTTTCCGACGACACGGGCTATGGAGATCTCGGCCCCTACGGCGGTGGAGAAGGTCGTGGGATGCCCACTCCGAACATCGACCGCATGGCCTCGGACGGGATGACCTTTTTTACGTTCTACGCGCAGCCGAGCTGCACTCCCGGGCGCGCCGCGATGCAAACCGGCCGCATTCCAAATCGCAGCGGCATGACAACCGTCGCCTTCCAGGGCCAGGGTGGCGGCTTGCCTGCAGCGGAATGGACCTTGGCATCGGTGCTGAAGCAGGCGGGCTACAAGACCTATTTCACGGGCAAGTGGCATTTGGGCGAAGCCGACTACGCGCTGCCGAACGCGCAGGGCTACGACGAGATGAAGTACGTCGGCCTGTATCACCTCAACGCGTATACCTACGCCGACCCGACGTGGTTTCCGGACATGGATCCCGAACTCCGCGCCATGTTCCAGAAGGTCACCACCGGCTCGCTGTCCGGCAAGGCGGGGGAGAAGGCGAAGGAAGACTTCAAGATCAACGGACAGTACGTCGACGAGCCGGGCAAGAACGTCACGCTGCACGGCGTCAACTACCCGAACGGCGTAGTGGGCATCCCGTTCTTCGACGGCTACGTCGAGAAGGCCGCGCTGGAATTCCTGGATTCGGCCGCCAAGGACCCGTCCAAGCCGTTCTACATCAACGTCAACTTCATGAAGGTGCACCAGCCGAACATGCCTGCGCCGGAATTCCAGCTGAAGTCGATGTCCAAGAGCAAGTACGCCGACTCGGTGGTGGAACTCGATACGCGGATCGGCCGCATCATGGACAAGTTGCGCACGCTCGGACTCGACAAAAATACACTGGTGTTCTACACGACCGACAACGGCGCATGGCAGGACGTTTACCCCGATGCGGGCTACACGCCGTTCCGCGGAACCAAGGGAACGGTGCGCGAAGGCGGCAACCGCGTCCCGGCCATCGCCGTCATGCCCGGCAAGATCAAGGCAGGCACTCGCAATCACGACATTGTCGGGGGGCTCGATCTGATGGCGACGTTTGCGGCGGTTGCCGGCGTGAAGTTGCCGGAGAAGGACCGCGAGGGCCAGCCCATGATATTCGACAGCATCGACATGTCGCCGCTGCTGTTCGGCACCGGCAAGTCGGCGCGCAAGTCCTGGTTCTACTTCACGGAGAACGAGTTAAGTCCTGGCGCCGCCCGCGTGGGTAATTACAAAGCGGTGTTCAATCTGCGCGGCGACGACGGTCAATCCACGGGTGGTCTGGCCGTAGATTCGAACCTTGGCTGGAAGGGTCCGGAGAAATATGTCGCGACGGTGCCGCAGGTCTTCGATCTCTGGCAGGACCCGCAGGAGCGCTACGACATCTTCATGAACAACTACACCGAGCGCACGTGGATCATGATCACCATCAACGCGGAGATGGAGAAGATCGTGAAGACGTACCTGAAATATCCTCCGCGCAAGTTGCAAAGCGAGGTTTACACGGGTCCTATCACGATCACGCAGTTCCAGCGCCTACAGGGTGTACGTGAACGATTGGAGAAAGAAGGTTTCAACTTGCCGATGCCGGTGGGCAACTAGCGCTGAAGCACGATCCGGAGCGGCCGGCCCCATTGGCCCGCCGCTCGCAGTACTACCTCGGCACGACCTCGCCGTCGCCGGCCCCGTCGTTGGGACGTGACCGGCTGCTTTGAAGCAATACGGGCGGCTGCTTCGGGTCGGGAGCAGCCCTCGTTATCCGGTCGACGTGTAGCCGAAACGGACTCTCGGCAAGCGGTTCCAAAAGACGTAACGTCCGTTCCGCAAAACGTGCGGCTATCGGAGCCTTCGGGGCACGAATTCGCCGTAACTGAAGGAAATAGCGCAACAGAAATTGACCTAAGTTTCTGAAAACATGCAACTCCGCGAAGTCCTGTTAATCCGCAGGTCCGCGGGTATCGAGCCCAGGACGGGGAGCCATGAATTCACCACGTCAGGCCCGTCCGGACCGACGGACTCGATGCCGAAACGCCACACCTCGCGGTCCTCCTGCGTATCCAAAGTCGCCCGCAAGGCCCTGCACCGCGATCAGCGCCTTGGACCGCGCGCGAGGCGCCATCCAACCAGAGACAATGCGACCGGCGGCGGCGGCGGTCATGGTGTCGACTTTCGGCCACAAGCGAAGCTTTGGACGCACACCGCTCCTGCACGATTTTCCAAAGTGCCAATTTAGAGTATCCTCGCGGGTTTCATTTTGGGTTCGCGCCTAATCACAAGCAAGGATACCTGCCAATGAAATTCCTTCGATACCGTTTTGCGTTGCTAATGGCCTTCGCCGTGCTCGCGCTGACCGCATGCAGCAAGCAGGAGGAAACCAAGGTCGAGAAGGCGGTGGACAAGACCGCCGCCGAAGCGAAGGCCGCCGCCGAGAACGCGGCCAAGGAACTCGAGGCGCGCGAGATCGCAGGCGATGCCTATGTCTACGCCTACCCCATGGTCACGATGGAGATCACGCGGCGCGTGATGACCAACGTCGAGACGCCCGGAGGCTCGAAGGCGCCGATGGGGGAGTTCGCGCGGCTGCGTAGCTACCCCGCCGTCGACGACCATTCTGTCACCGCGCCGAACGCGGACACGCTCTACACGCTCGCGTGGGTCGACGTCGCGAAGGAGCCGTGGATTCTCAGCATTCCGGACATGAAGGACCGCTATTTCCTGTTCCCCATGCTGGACATGTGGACGACGGTCTTCGAGGTCCCGGGCAAGCGCACCACGGGCACCAAGGCGCAGAAGTACGCGATCACCGGGCCGGGCTGGACGGGCACGCTGCCCGAAGGCGTCAAGGAATACAAGTCGCCGACGAGCCTCGTGTGGCTGCTCGGCCGCATCTATTGCACCGGGACGCCCGAGGACTACAAGGCCGTGCACGCGCTGCAGGACCAGATCTCGGTCGTGCCGCTGTCGGCCTACGGCAAGCCGTACAAGGTCGAGCCGGGCAAGGTGGACGCCACGGTCGACATGAAGACCGCCCCGCGTGACCAGGTCAACGCGATGGACGGCGCCGCGTACTTCAAGCTGTTCGCCGAACTGCTGAAGGCGAATCCGCCCACCGCCGACGACGCGCCGATGGTGGCGAAGCTCGCGAAGATCGGCATCGTGCCGGGCAAGGACTTCGACGCGTCGAAGCTCGACCCTGCGGTGCTGAAGGGCGTCAATGCCGCGGTGAAGCCGTCGCAGGAGAAGATTGCGAGCTTCAAGGAGCCGATGGCTACCGGCCTCATCAAGATCGAGAACGGCTGGATGTACTTCCCCAAGACGGGGATCTACGGCACCGAGTATCGCGGCCGGGCGCTCGTCACGTGGTACGGGCTCGGCGCGAACCGCCCGCAGGATGCCGTCTACCCGACCTCGGAAGGTCCGGACCTGCTCAAGAAGTACAGCGGCGCGAACAAGTACGTGATGCACTTCGCGAAGGGCGATTTCCCGCCGGTGAACGGGTTCTGGTCGATCACGATGTACGACAAGAACTACTTCTTCGTCCCCAACCCGATCAACCGCTACACGGTGAGCTCGCGCAACAAGTTCAAGGCCAACCCCGACGGGTCGGTCGACCTGTACGTCCAGAACGAGTCGCCGGGCAAGGACAAGGAAGCGAACTGGCTGCCGGCGCCCAAGGACGAGTTCGTGCTGATGATGCGCAACTACTGGCCGAAGGAAAACCCGCCGTCCATCCTCGACGGCACGTGGAAGGCGCCCGAGGTCAAGCAGGCTTCATAGGCTCCACGAGACCGCCAGTCCAAGGACGGCGCCCTGCGGTTTTCGCAGGGCGCTTGTCTTTTCGGGTGTCTCCTCGTCCGCTTCGGTTCAATTTCGACGAAAAACTCCCTTGAAATTTGATGCCCGTTGGCTATGTTTGGAGCAAGGCGTTCACGAGGGAGAACCAGGAATGATGGGGCGACAGTCGGATGGGCAGAAGCCGCTGTTCCACTCGTTCAGTCTCGACGAACTCCAAGAACCGACACGGCCGTTTCGTAACGGCGACGGCAAGCGTTGAGGTCGGCTCGAAAACGGGATCGCCACCTCGCGCCAGGTCGATAGGCAATGTCGACCGATTCTTTCCGGGAACGCGGCAGGGAAACTGATAACGTTCGCACGCGGGGCATTGGGGAGCGATCCGATGAGTGAAGTGCCGACTGGCACAGTAACGTTTCTCTTCACGGATATCGAGGGGAGTACGCGGCTGGCGCGCAGCCATGCTGCGTCCTGGGAAGGGCTTCGGGCGCGGCACGACCTATTGTTGCAGGCGGCTGTTGGCGCGCACGGCGGTCGCATCTTCAAGCGCATCGGCGACGCCTTCTGCATCGCCTACGCGACTGTCGCCGACGCGGTCGCGGCGGCGTTGGCGGCGCAGCACGCGCTGCAGGCGGAGCCATGGTCGCCGGCGCCTGTGCGTGTGCGTATGGGACTCCACATGGGCGAGGCGCGCGCCACGCGCGACGAAAGCGGCGTCCTGGACTACGTCGGGTACGTGACACTCGCGCGCGCGCAGCAGGTGATGTCCGCCGCGCACGGCGAGCAGGTGCTGATGTCGACGAGTTGTGCCCAGTTCGTGCGCGACACGCCGCCCGGCGCCTGGCGGGTCACCGACCTCGGACCGCACCGGCTCAAGGGCTTCGACCAGCCTGAAAGACTTTGGCAGATCGACGAGCCCGGGTTGCGTACCGGGTTTCCCGCGCTTGCCACGTCGGCGTCCACCCCGAACAACCTGCCGCGGTGGACTACCCACTTCATCGGACGCGGCACCGAGATCGATCAGTGCCTTCGCCTGCTCGAGCCGGGCCGCCTGCTGACATTGACTGCCATCGGAGGCGCCGGAAAGACGCGCCTCGCCGTGGAGGTCGCGCGCGCAGTGCTGGCCGACTATCCGGACGGCGTGTGGTTCATCGACCTGGCGCAGGTGCAGGAATCGCCGCGGGTAGCGCTAGCGACCGCGAGCGCGTTGGGCCTGCGCGAGCAACCTGGGGTGGCGATCCTGGACACGCTGGTGGATTCGCTCGCGGCGCGGCGCAGCCTGCTGATGCTCGACAACTGCGAGCACGTCCTCGATGCGGCAGGCCATCTCGCGCAGGCGCTGCTTGAGCGCTGCGAGCGCGTCGCCATCCTGGCCACGAGTCGCGAAGGCCTCGGCATCCCAGGCGAGCAGGTGTTCACGGTGCGTTCGCTTGCGATGCCGCAGCAGTCCGATCCCGCGAGTATCGAACGCTCCGACGCGGTAGCGCTGTTCCTCGATCGCGCGCGCCTGGCCGATCCCACGCTTGCGATCGATGCGTCCGACGCAGCGGACGCTTTCGAGATCTGCCGTCGGCTGGACGGCATCGCGCTCGCGATCGAGCTCGCAGCTGCGCGGGTGAAGGTGCTGAGCCTGCACGACATCCGCACGCGGCTCGGTGACCGCTTTCGTCTGCTGACGGGCGGGAACCGTGCGCTGCCGCGCCAGCAGACGCTGCTCGCGGCGCTAACTTGGAGCTACGACTTGCTCACCTCCTCGGAGCAGCGGCTATTGTGCCGGCTCGCGGTGTTCATCGGCGGGTGGACACTCCCTGCGGCGACCGCAGTCGCGGGCGACAACGCCGACGAGTTCGAGGTCCTCGACACGCTATCGAGGCTCGCCGACAAGTCGCTCATCACGGTCGATCGCACCGCGATGCTCGAGTCCCGGTACACGATGGTCGAGACGGTGCGCCAGTACGCGCTCGAGCGGATCGAGCCGGGCGAGCTCGATCAGGCGCGCACGCGCCACGCCCGCTTCTTTGTCCGGTTCGCCGAGGACTTCGGCAGGCTCGAAGGCGCCGGGTTCCACGCGTCGATTGATCGCGTCGACGCCGACCACGAAAACCTGCTGGCGGCGCACGCGGCCTGCGGCCTGCACGACGAGCTGGGCGTGCCGGGCCTCATGCTCGTGGCGGGACTCGAGGATTACTGGCTCCACCGAGGGATGCCTGCACTCGCCATCCGGGTGATGAAGGAGGCGTGCGAGCGGCCTGGCGCACGCGCACCCAGTCTCGAGCGCGGCAAGGTGCTCATCGGCGTCGCGCTTTTCTCGCTGGTGCACGGCGCGTACGAGGAGGGCTTGAACGCGTGCGAAGAAGGCTTGAGCCTCTCGCGCACGCTCGGCAACGACGCGCTTATGTGTGACTTCCAGCAGCGGAGAATCGCCCTGTTGAATGCCTGCGGCGACCTCGAGCAGGCGCGTGCCCGCGTGGAGGAGAACCTCGTCGTTGCGCAGGCGTTGGGGGGCCGGCATTTGGTGCGCGCCTGGCACTATCGCGCCGAGCTGCTGCGCCGGCTGGGCGACTACGCTGAGGCGGAACGCCTCTATGCGGGCGACCTCGAGTATGCCCGCGCGAGCGGCCGCGAGAATTCCGCCGCCACGGCTCTGCTCAACCTCTCATTTGCCGCGACGCAGCGGGGCGAGACTGCGACGCTGCCACATCGCCTGGCGGAGTGCCTGAGCCTCAAGGCTGACGCGCTCGTCCAGATGAGCGCGCTGCAGATGTGCGCGGTGCTCGCGTATTCGAAGGGGTCGTTGCACCTCGCCGCGCGCTTTCATGCGGTCGCCGAATTGGCCGCGACACGCGCACACATCCGTCCCGAGCCCGTGGACGCCATGGTGTACACGCCGTATATCGACCGCCTGCGCGAGGCGCTGGGCGACGAAGCTTTCGCTGCGATCCTCGCGGCGAGTTCGGGGGAAGAGTTCGCGGAGGTGAGCAGGGAAGCGCGCGTGTGGCTCGAATCGCTTTGACGCCTGGCGCGCGATCGCAGGTCTCACGTCCCCTGGCCTTCGTCTCTGCCCACTATCACTTCGGTGTCCAGCCGACGCGCGAGCAGCCTGACGACCGACAAAGACCGGGGCGGGCACTGTGTACGCCGGCGACGATTAGGCCGACGCGGCCGTTTGAGTCCAAGGCTGGCAACGACCGTCGGCGCCGAAAATATCGGCGCCGACCACCCGCCGCGTGCCGGTCGTCAGTCGCGTGCGCTAGCCAACGCCCGCTTCACTACCTCGTGGTCCGCGGCCGAGAGTTGCTCTCGCCCGAGGTTGAACGTCACTTTGTTGATGGTGCCGTTGAATCGGAAAGGAAGCTTGTAGCTGTCATCCACTCCCGTCCGGGTATCGCTCCCGATGTCGAACGTCTCGTCGATAGCCATGAGGAACGGGATCGAATGGTCAATCTTCTGGCGGGATAGCTCTTTGCCATCCACCGAGAGAACACCGGTGCCGCCCTTGCCGAGGCCCGGTCCGTCGAGCCTGAATTCGAACACGATGGTGTGCTTGCCCGGCTTGAGCGAATCGCCCAGCCAGTCGGCTCCGCCGACGCCGCCCTCCCAGCGGTACCGTTTCAGGTCGAGGAGGTTGTAGACGAAGACAGGCTTGCCCTTGAGCAAATAGAGGCCATAGCCGCCGAAGCGTCCACCCATGGTCGCGATCATCCCTTCCGCGCCGCTCTTGGGAATCGTCACTTCGGCAGTGATCGTGTAATCCTTGTTCAGGATACTCGGGGCGTTGCCGACCGGAATGCCGGCATTCTCTCCAACGTAGGAGAACACCGTTCGTCCGGCGGTCGCGCTCGGTCGGGGCGTGATGAGGCGCGGAAGGATCGAATTGTCGATGGGGAATACGTTGTACTTCGCCGCCTCCGCCAGAAACAACGCCTGCAATTCCTTCAGCTTCTCCGGATTCTTGGCGGCAAGATCGTTGGATTCGGAAAAGTCCCCCGCGATGTTGTACAACTCCCATTTGTAGTCGTTGATGTCGGGCAGCTTCGCCGTCCCCAGGGCCCAGGGCGGGGCAGGCGGCGTGGTCGCGGCGATCCAGCCGTCGTGGTAGATGGCGCGGTTGGCGAACATCTCGAAGTACTGCGTCTCGCGCTTCGACGGCGCATTGGCGTTCGCCTTGTCGTCTGACCAGGCGGAGACTGATCGCTACTGGAACGCGATCGTCGGCAACGGCGGTACGGAGAGCGCATGCGGCTGGTGCAAGGACAAGTGGGGACTATCCTGGCAGATCACGCCAATCGCACTGACGAAGGCGATTGCCGATCCCGATCCCTCTGCCGCGAAGCGCGCTTTCGATGCAATGATGCAGATGGGAAAGATCGACATCGCCACCATCGAGGCGGCGCGTCGCGGCTGAGTTGCTTCGCGTCGTTCGATCTGAATGACGCGCGGGTCGTCCCGCTGCGCGGCTACCGGGCAACGGTCTCGGTCAACCCGGAATTCGCGGCCGCTGCGCTGGCAGGCGTCTACGGCAACGACGCCGACGTGGCGATGTATTCGCTCGCCAAGGTCGACAGGTCCGGGGAATCGCTGGACGGCAGCAAGCACCAGTACACTCTGAGCTTCGCCAAGGACCACCTCCCGCCGGTCCGCCGCCCCGGGTCGGGGGCGGCGGACACCGCGCGTCAACTTGCCTTGATTTCAATCCGGCGCGGCTGCGCGCGCGCCGCCTTGGGGATCCGCAGGTTGAGCACGCCGTTCCGAAGCTCGGCCGTGACCTGATCCGGTTCGAGCTCCTTTGATAGCGTAAACACCCGCCGGAAGCGGGGAACGCCGACCTCGGCGTAGCTCGCCTCCATGCCCTCCGGAATCGCGATGCCCAGCTCGCCCTCGATGGTGAGGACGTCCGCCTCCACGTGGAGCTGGAGCTTGTCCTTGGGTACGCCCGGCAGGTCGGCGCGCAGCGTGATGCCGGTCGCATCCTCGATCACATCCACCGGCGGCATCAGCGCCCCATCACTGCGACCTTCCGACTCGGTCCGGGAAACAGCCCCGCTTCGAGACCCCGTTTCGTTCCTGGCAACTGCGGTCGTATCGTTCATGGCCGGTTCCTCTCGGATCATTGGATGGAAATGCGGCGGGGCCGGGCCGACTCGCGGCGCTTGACGCTGATGTGCAGAACCCCGTCGCGGTAGTCGGCGGAAACGCTGTCGGGATCCAGATCGTCGGTCAGGCTGACCACCCGCCGGAACCGGCCGCCAAAACGTTCGTTGAGGTGCACACTGGCCTTGTCGTCGGCGGCGGGCAGCTCGAGCGGTCGTTCGCCGGCGATGGTGAGAACCCCCTGGTCCAGGCTTACGTCGAGCTTGGACGGATCGAGTCCCGGGGCGAAGGCATAGATCTCGACCGATTGCGGCGTGCCGCCGACGTTGAGCGCCGGGAAGCCCCCGCGGCCGAAACCGCGAATGCTGGGTGACAGGTCGGAACTCTCCTGGATCTCGCGCTGCAGGCGATCCAGTTCGGCAAACACGTCTCTGGGAAACAGAGATCGGTACATGGCGAACTCCTCTCGATGGGTTGAGCCAAGCGCGCGCGGCCCGCGCCGCGGCGCCACCACGGGGCGAAACGTAGGAACAGTCCGGAAGAATTTCAACCCCTTGGCCGCTCAAAGCGGGGAGGTGTCATGCAGCATCTGGCCGAATCCGGCGGGACGCGCCCATTGAAACTGCCGTCGGCGATCCCATTTCCGATGCCGGAGCGCGGCGGCGGGCCCGCGAAATCGCGCTCCCGACCAGGCGAAACACGGAGCGACACCGATGGCCTCGATCAAACTTTATGTGCCGGACGAACTGCGCCAGCGCATGGCCAAGGCGAGTGGCGAGGACTGGTCGGCGGTCGCCCGGCAGGCTTTCGAAAGCCATCTGGAACGACTGGCGATCGCCGCGAAGGTTGGGGGGCAACTGCCCACCGCCGTTGACGGGCCGCAATACGACCACGCGCTGGACGGAACCAAGGCGGGAAATGCCGCCTACGAACACGGATACGCTTGGGCCAGGGATCGCGCCGAAGCACGGGATCTGCGCGCGCTGGTTGATGCGCCCAATTATCGATCGGCCGCCGGCATCGTCCGGAGGACGAAAGGATTCTCGCAACGCGACGAGTTCGGCGATTGGGCGCAGCCGTCGGACGAGATGTGGGAGGCATTCGTCGATGGGGCCATGGCGCACTACAACGACAATGTGGACGATCACTGAAGACCGTACCGGTCGTGTCGTCCCAACGAATGTCAACGGCGCAGCGGCTGCGCGTGCGCTGTCGGCTCAGGGACGCGTCGACGACGAACCGCGAAGCAGCCGATCCAGGTCGGCGACGTAATTCGACCATTCGAGAAAGGTCTTTTGGTCCGGCTGCCGCCGTTGCCAGATCCAATCGTCGAGCCGGTCGAGCCAATTCCGGGCGACACGGTCCCCCGTCGGCGATGCCGGTGGGCCGGACTTGAGGGACGTGCACGTCGTCATGTTGTCGCGACACGGGCGCGAAAGCGCTTCGGCGATCGACACGACGACGCCGTGGAGTTCGTTCGGGATCGGGCATTCTCGCGTGCGCATCCGGTCTCCTGAAAAGGAAAATACTGCCGCCTGAATCTGGTTCATCCGGGTTATGTTGCAAGGCACAATGCCAACATACGGACGCAGTCGACGCCTATCCAATAGTTCTTTCGGATCGATACGATCGGGTTCCCGGATCAGGTGGCTATGTTCTTGGTGCCACACAATAATTTCGCCGCATGCCGGCGAGCAGGCGCCCCTTTGGCGGATAGCGCCTGTCGCACCCGCATTGAAGCGACTGCGCCAAATTTCCCCTCGGGAGCCCGTCGTGCGGGGTCGTATTGCTGCGACGTCCTTTCGCGCTGATTTGCGAAAAGTGTCATCCTTGGCGCGTGACTCCCACCCGGCCTGACCGCCCTTTCCACCCGGCAGCGATGCGAGGCGGTGTGGCGGGATGGCTTCCAGTCGTCTCGCTGCTGCGCGGCTACCGAATCGGCTGGCTTTCGAGCGATCTGGGCGCCGGCGCCGTGCTCACGGCCATCCTCGTGCCTGCCGGCATGGGCTATGCGCAGGCGGCCGGGCTGCCCGCGATCTGCGGACTGTACGCGTCGATGGCATCCCTGGTCGCCTACTTCATCTTCGGGCCAAGCCGCATCCTGGTGCTCGGCCCGGACTCCGCATTGGCGGCGATGATCGCCGCGACAGTGTTGCCGATGGCCGCGGGCGATTCGGAGCGGGCCGTCGCGTTGGCGGGAATGCTTTCGATCCTGACCGGCGCGTTGTGCATCGTGGCCGGCCTGGTCAAGTTCGGCTTCATCACCGATCTCATCTCGACGCCCATTCGCTATGGCTACCTGAACGGCATCGCACTGACGGTGATCGTCGGCCAGTTGCCGAAACTGCTGGGCTTCGGCGGGAGCGGCAACGATCTCGTCGAGGAAGCGCGCGGACTGGCGCTTGGAATCGCGCAGGGCCGGATCAATTGGACGGCATTCGCCATCGGAGTGGCATGCCTCATCGTGATCTTCGCGTTCAAGCGTTGGGCGCCGCGGATACCTGGCGTTCTGCTCGCCGTGGTCGGGGCGACGATTGCGGCGACCGTCCTCCCTCTCACGGCAAGCAGTGGACTCGACGTGGTCGGGAGGCTGCCGCAGGGTCTACCGGAAGGCACTCTTCCGGCGGTTTCGTTCGACGACGTGTCCTCGCTTTTCGCAGGCGCGGTCGCCATCGCCCTGGTGTCGTTTGCGGACATGAGCGTACTGTCACGCACGTTTGCCATGCGCGGAGGACACATGGTCGATGGCAATCAGGAAATCCTCGCGCTGGGCGCCGCCAACGTCGCGTCGGGCCTGTTCCAGGGCTTCCCCGTGAGCAGCAGCGCGTCGCGCACGCCGGTCGCCGAAGCGGCCGGGGCGAAGACGCAGCTCACCGGCCTGGTCGGCGCGGGTTGTATCGCGTTGCTGCTGCTGGCCGCGCCGGGCCTGGTCGAGAACCTGCCGACTGCCGCGCTCGGCGCCGTCGTGATCGCGGCGAGCCTGGCACTGGTCGAAGTGCGCGGCGTGCTGCGGCTGTACAGGCTGCGAATCAGCGAATTCGCGTTATCGATCGTCTGTTTCCTTGGCGTTTCGCTGCTCGGGGTGATCCAGGGAATTTTCATTGCCGTCGGGCTTGCGCTGCTGGCGTTCATCTGGCGCGCGTGGCGACCCTACGACGCCGTGCTTGGCCGCGTCGAGGGCATGAAGGGCTACCACGACATCTCGCGGCACCCCGAGGCGCGGCGCATCCCCGGGCTGGTGCTGTTCCGCTGGGATGCGCCGCTGTTCTTCGCCAACGCGGCGATCTTCGAAGAGCACGTGCTGCGCGCAGTCGCGGCCGCGCCGACGCCGACGCGCTGGATCGTCGTGGCGGCGGAACCCGTCACCGACGTCGACGTCACTGCCGCGGACATGTTGACGGCCCTTGACGGGAAGCTGCACGAGGCCGGGATCGAATTGTGCTTTGCCGAGATGAAGGGTCCGGTGAAGGACCGGCTGAAGCGCTATGGTCTCTTCAACCGGCTGGGCGCGGAAAGCTTCTTCGCAACACTAGGACAGTCGGTCGACCGGTACCTGGCCGCGCACGACGTCGAGTGGAAGGATTGGGACGAGTAGGGCGGCGCGGCGACGGTCTGCTATCGGTGGTCGCTCAACAATAGGCGGCGACGCACGCGGCCATCGTTCGGTCGTGGATGTCCAGGACCTTGGATAACGGTTCCTGGTAGCCGCCCGCGAGATTCCACGCGACCGGCAGTCGCATCTTCGTTGCGCTGGTGAACACGATCGCGTCGCGTTGCGCGAGCTGCTCGTCATCGAGAAACCCGCCCAGCGGATCGTCCACGTGCGGGTCCGCGCCCGCCTGGTACAGCACGAGGTCGCAGTCGGCGAACGATTCGACGATCGCGGGCAGCGCGGCGAGGAAGCGGCCCGCATGCATGACGTAGCCATTCCCGGCGGTGACGTGGCGAATCCAGCCGTGGGCGTCGAGGCGGTCGATGATCTCCTGCGTCCCGTCACCGTAATGCTGGTCGCAGTCCAGGATGCCGATTCGCGTGACCTTCCCTTCCGCCTGCAGCGCAAGCGCGGTCACCATCAGGCCGTTGAACGTGCAGAAGCCTCTCGGGTGATCCCAGCCGGCGTGATGAAAGCCGGAACAGGGGGCGCATGCGACTCGTCCCGATTTCAGCGCGTGGCGCGCCGCGGAAAGCATCGACCCGCTGGTCCAGGGCAGCGACCGGGCGACCGATGCGCTACAGTTGCCAAAGCCGTTGTTCCTGTGCAGCGCGAGAACATCCTCGACGTAGGCGCGGTCGTGCGCACGGGCGAGGTCGTCGACCGTCACCGGCGTTGTCCGGCGCACGTCGATGGGGTGGCCGCTCGCTTGCCAGCGCGCGACGACCTGGCCCGGCTTGCTTGCGGAAGGCGACGAAATCTGCGGCTCGGCCACCTGCTCGGGCGCGTAGCAGACCGGAATCGATCGGAGTCGCGGCGGAGGGTTCGCGGATTCGGTTCGTTGCGTGGGCATGCGCCGAAGTATGCCTGCATCGCAGGATCAGTGGAGGGGATGCGGTACCTCTTGGTCAATCAAGCGATGAAGCGCGCGAGCGCGTCGTGAGACAATGACCGCATGGAATTTCGCGTGCAGAGCCTCGGGGAGGAAATCGCCAACAGCGTGAGCCACGGCGCCGGACTGCTGGCGGCCATTGTGGCAGCCCCGGTGCTGATCGTCGCGGTGCGTCACTCGAGCGCTGCCAGCATTGCGGCCACCTGCGTCTTTGCGGCGACGATGGTGTTCATGTACCTGTGCTCGACGCTCTATCACTCGTTGCCCGCCGGCCGGGCGAAGCGCGTCTTCCTGAAGCTCGATCACGGCGCGATCTATCTGTTCATCGCGGGAAGCTACACGCCATTTGCGCTCGGCGTGCTGGACGGGCCCTGGGGCTGGACGCTGTTCGGCATCGTGTGGACGATCGCAGGGATCGGTGTTGCGCTGAAGGCTTTCGATCGGCTTTCGCAGCCATGGCTCTCCACCGGGCTCTACCTCGCCATGGGTTGGCTGGTGCTGATTGCAGCCGTGCCCCTGGTCGAGCGGATGCCGCTGCCCGGCCTGATCCTGCTCGCGGCGGGCGGCCTCGCCTATTCCGGCGGCGTTATATTTTTCGCGCTCGACTCCCGGATCCGGTACGCGCATGCCATTTGGCACGCATTTGTGGTCGCCGGAACCGGTTTCCATTTCGCCGCCGTGATGAGCTACGCGGCGTGAGCGGCACACGAGAGCGGCGATCTACGCGGTGGCTGCGGCAGCGCCCGGGGATCCCAGCATGTAGTCGATCAGGTCCCGGACGGGGCGAATCTGCGAACCGAATGGAAGCGCGGACGCGCCTCGAAAGAACAACCCCTTCCTGACGTCGCCGCGCAACGCCGCCGCCAGCTGCGTGTCGATGCAGAACTGCCCGATGTGCGCGATGCCGTCGCGCAATCCGCACTGGATGAGGCAATCGAAGTGCAGCGTGCAGCGCGGCTTCTTGTGCGCCACGGCCTGCATCTTCGGCAGGTGACGCAGGTAGCTGTCGAGCCACGGCGTTCGAACGGCTCGGGCGGGGAGCCCCGCGACGCTCATGAATTCGACGATGTCCTCGGGCCGCGCATTGGCCAGGACGGCCTTGAATTCGGGTGCCGCGTCGCCTTCCTCGGTGACCGCAAAGGCCGTGCCCAGTTGCACGGCGGAGGCTCCGAGCGCGAACAGTTCGCGCACGCGCCCCGGCGAATTGATGCCGCCGGCGGGGATCAGCGGAATCGCATCGTCGGCAAGCCCCAGGGAACGGAAGAACTCGAGTGTCGCCGGGATGACCTGCTCGAAATCGAAGCGGGTGTCCGCAAGATCGTCGACCTTGGCGGCGCCAAGGTGTCCTCCGGCGTAGCGCGGATGCTCGATGACGATCGCGTCCGGCAAGCGGTTCTTGCGCGCCCACTTCTTCACGACCAGTGAAATGCCGCGCGCGTCGGACAGAATGGGAACCAGCGCAACGTCCGGAAAGTCGGCGGTCAACTCGGGCAGGTCGAGCGGAAGGCCGGCGCCGACGACCACGGCGTCGATGCCGCTCACGCAGGCCTGCCGCACATAGGCGGCGTAGTCGGAAACCGCGCGCATCACGTTCACGGCCAGCATGCCGTGGCCATCGGCGATCGTCCTCGCCGCCCGGATTTCCCGGTCCAGCGCAGTGAGGTTGGCACGGTCGATCCGCACCCGGTCGCGGCAATGCGCGGTTTCGCTCATCAGATCCGGATGATGGCGGCGCAAATCCACCGAGGAGATGGTGCCGACGCCGCCCAGGCGCGCAACGCTGCCGGCAAGCCGATGTGCGGAAATGCCAACCCCCATGCCGCCCTGCACGATCGGCAGCACCGTGCGGCCCCGCACCTTCAGCGAGGGAAGCAAAGACGCGTCGACGGCACGATGCGGATTCATTCACTCCAGCCGGTGGGCGAACCATCGGGTTCGGCAATGCGGGATTCGGGGCATTCCCGGGGCAGCGCGGGGCGCAACAGACTGTAGCCGGACTGGTGCCGCGCAATGTTGACCCAGGTTAAGGCGGACGCAGTCTGTGGATGGCAGGCGGCACCGGAAGCCGCCTTCGAACAGGAAACGGGGCCGAATGCGGCGACGCGCCCCCAGCCCTCTACGGGTCGGTTGACGCGAAAAGGCCTTCTACCGTAGTCTGCCCTGCGGCTGCACATACCTATATGAAACGGGAGGAACCTGACATGAGCGACACCATTTCCTGGACCCGGCGCAAGGCGCTCGGCGCGGCGATTGCAGGCACGCTGGTCGCGGCCTTGCCGCGCGTCGCCCACGCGGCGACAACGATTCGCTGGGCGACCGTGCTGCCGGCCACGCATCCGGCCGCGGTGATGATGGAAAAGGTGGCCAAACAGGTTCGCGAGGACACGGGCGGCTCGCTGGAGATCCAGACATTTCCGGCCGGGCAGCTCGGATCGTCGCGAGACCTCATCGAGGCGGTGTCCTCCGGCGCCATCCAGATCGTGGACGAGGGCGCCGCGCAGTTCGGGCAGTTCGTGCCGCAGTTCTCCATCCTCGAGGCGCCCTACATCTGGCGCGACGCGCAGCACATGCGGCGGGTGATGAATTCGCCGATCCTGGACGAGATGAACGCGCTGCTGGTCGCCAAGCGCCAGATGCGCATCATCGGCGCGACGTATTACGGCAAGCGTCACGTCACGTCGGGCAGCAAGGCGATCAGGACCGTCGACGACATGAAGGGGTTCAAGCTTCGCATCCCCGAAGTCGACACGTTCCGCGCCATGGCTGAAGCCTGGGGCGCCAAGCCCACGCCGCTCAACTTCGCTGAACTCTACCTCGCGTTGAGCCAGGGCGCCGTCGACGGCCAGGAAAATCCGCTGCCCACGATCCAGAGCGGCAAGTTCTTCGAGGTGCAGAAATTCCTGATCCTGACTGGGCACATCATCACGCCGCGCCTGATCGCCATCCACGAGTCGACATGGCAGGCGCTGAGTTCGAAGGAGAAGGAGTCGCTCAAAGGCGCGATGAACAAGTACGGCATCGAGCAGGACAACGAAATACTGGCGCAGGAGGGCAAGCTGGTCGACACGTTCAAGGCTTCCGGCATGACGGTGATCCAGCCCGACGTCGCCAGCTTCAGCAAACCCGTGCTGGCCGCGCTGCCCGCCAAGTTCGAAAGCAAGTGGGGCAAGGGCCTGTGGGAGCGCATCGCGGCGTACTGACCTCGCGCGCGGCATCCATTTAGGCCGCGGCCCCCGAGCGCAGCGCATGCTGATCGCACCGACGTACGCCCGATGCTGCGTCGCCTAGTCGGCGGTTTCGACCGGACCGCCGCCGTCCTTTGCTGCGCGATGGTCACCGCGCTGCTCGTTTGCGTAGCACTGGGCGTGGTCACCCGGACGGCGGGCGACCCGCTGATCTGGACGGACGAGCTTTCGCGCTTCCTGATGGTGTGGCTCGCCGTCCTCGGATGGATCGTCGCGACCCGCAGGCGCCTGCACGTTCGCATCCGCTATTTCCAGGACTTGCTGCCGCCGCGCCTTCATCGCGCGGTCGAGATCGCCATCCAGGTCGCGGTCACGCTGCTCGGCGTCCTGGTCGGCGTCTACGGCGTCGCCTTGGTTGCGAAGAACCTCGATCTCGAGGCGACGTCGCTGCCTATTTCGATGGCGTGGCTTTACGCGCCGATGGTCGTGGCGGGGCTGGTCACCGCGGTGCAGGGTGGCCACGAGTTGCTCGAACTCATCCTCCGGTCCGGGACGGGTGCGGCGTCCGGCGTCGCGAAGCGCGAATGAATCACCTGATCGTCGACATCGTCGTCGTCTGGCTGGCGGCGATCCTCATCGGCATGCCGCTGTTCGTGTCGATGGGACTCGCGGCCTTCGCCTTTGTCATCTTCACCGGGCTGTCGCCCACCATCGTCGTGCAGAAGATGGCGCAGGCGAGCAACTCGTTCCCGCTCGTCGCCGCGCCGCTGTTCATCCTGATGGGCAACCTGCTCGGCGCGGCGAAGCTCACCGACCGCATCGTCCGGTTTGCGACATCACTGGTGGGTTCGCTGCGGGGCGGCTACGCGCACGCCAGCATACTGTCGAGCATGATCTTCGCGGGCATGGTCGGCTCCGCCGTGGCCGACGCGGCCGGCACCGGTTCGGTGGAAGTGCGCGCCATGAAGAAGGCGGGCTACCGGCCGGAAACGGCAGCCGCCATCAGCGCCGCGGCGGCGACCATCGGCCCCATCATCCCGCCCAGCCTGCCGATGGTGATCTACGGGGTCAGCGCCGACGTGTCGATCGGCCGGCTGTTCCTCGCCGGCGTCATCCCCGGCGTGCTGATGGGTCTGTCGCTTATGATGCTGGTCGCGTTCATCGCGCCGCGCCAGGGCCTGCCGCGCCACGCGTTCAGCGGCCTTCGCGACGTGTGGGTCGCGTTCAAGGGTGCCGCCTGGGCGTTGCTTGCGCCGGTGGTCCTGCTCGGCGGCATGTTCAGCGGGCTGTTCACGCCGACCGAAGCGGCGGCGGTCGCGGACATCTATGCACTCTTTCTTGGCTTCGTCGTCTATCGCACGCTGCGGGTGAAGGACCTGCCGGCGATCCTGATCAACACCGCGGAGACCACCGGCATCGTCATGGTGCTGGTCATGGTCGCCGGCGCGTTGGGCTGGTGCATGTCGATCTCCCGCATTCCGCAAACGGTCGCCCCCGCGCTCGTCGCTGCGATCCACTCGCCGCTGTTGTTCCTGTTCGCGGCGAACATCATCCTGCTGGTCGTGGGCTGCTTCATGGAGACGCTCGCTGCGCTGCTCATCCTCATTCCGATACTCGTTCCGGCGGCGGTCAGCTTTGGCGTCGATCCGGTGCAATTCGGCCTGATCATGATCTTCAACCTGATCCTGGGCACGATCCATCCGCCGATCGGGGTCGTGCTCTTCGTCATGTCGCGCATCGCCGAGATCAGCTTCGAGCAGATCTCGCGCGCAATCCTGCCGTGGCTGATTCCGCTGCTGCTGGTCCTCGCCGCAATCACGGTTTGGCCGCCGCTGACACTCTGGCTGCCGGGACTGCTGATGAACAAGTAGTCAGCGCCATCGTTCGCGCGCGGCGCGGGGTTGGGCAGCACGTATGCCTGCTTGTCCGTTGTGCCTTTCGTGCAAATCCGGGCGACCGGACCGTGTAGAGTGCAGGGTCGTCACAACCCGCGCACGCCCTTCGAGACCGCCCGCCATGTCCAGCTCTCTCTTCTCGCCGTTTTCGCTGCGCAAGCTCTCCCTCGCCAATCGCATTGTCGTCTCGCCGATGTGTCAATACTCGGCGGTCGATGGCTGCGCAACCGACTGGCACACGATCCACTGGGGACAGATGCTGCAATCCGGCGCCGGCATGTTCACGATCGAGGCCACGGCGGTTTCCGCGGTGGGCCGGATCACGCCGGGCTGCCTCGGGCTGTTCGACGATGTATGCGAAAGGGCAATGCGCGAGCGACTTTCCGTGGCGCGCGCCAACGCACCGGCGATTCCGGTGGCGTTGCAGCTCGCTCATGCCGGACGCAAGGCGTCGTCGCAGGTGCCGTGGCAGGGCGGACAGCTGATCACCGCGAACGAGGGCGGTTGGAGGCCCCTGGCGCCCTCGGCGATTGCGCACCTTCCCGGCGAACCGCAGCCACAGGTACTCGATGCCGCGGGAATGGCGCAGATAACGCGCGAGTTCGTCGAGGCGACCGCGCGGGCAGCTCGCATCGGCATCGACGCCATCGAACTGCACATGGCGCACGGATACCTTCTCAACGCCTTTTTGTCTCCATTGTCGAATCGTCGCGACGACGGTTACGGCGGTACGTTCGATGGCCGCGCGCGCTTTCCGCTGGAGGTATTCGCTGCCGTGCGCGCCGCGTGGCCCCAGGACAAGCCGCTGGGCGTGCGTATCTCGGCGACCGATTGGGTGGACGGAGGCTGGACGCTTGACGATTCGATCGCGCTCGTCCGACGCCTGCAGGCCGCAGGCTGCGACTGGATCGACGTCTCCAGCGGCGGCATTTCCTCGGCGCAGAAAATCCCGGTGGGACCAGGCTACCAGGTGCCGCTTGCGCGCGCGGTTCGCGCGGCGACGTCGATGCCGACCATCGCCGTCGGCCTGATCACCGACGCGAAACAGGCGGATGCCATTGTGAATTCCGGCGATGCCGACCTGGTGGCGCTGGCGCGGGCGATGCTCTGGGACCCGCGCTGGCCCTGGCATGCCGCGGCGACGCTCGGTGCGCAGATCGAGGCTCCCAAGCCCTATTGGCGGTCGGCTCCGCGCGACGCGGCGAACGTGATTGCCCACGCAAAGATCGGGATGCGCTGACGCTCGGGGACGTGAATATTCCGAGCCGGCAGTGCGGACATTGCCGATTGGCACGGGTCGTGCCGCGGCGGTAAAGTAGCCGTACAGGAACGGCAAGCCAGGAGGGCCTTGCGTGCAAGCTTCACCCGGCGGAACCACACTTCTGTTCACCGACATCGAAGGCAGCACCCGTCTCTGGGAGCAGGAAGGGGAGCGGATGCCTGCCGCGCTGGCGGGACATGACGCGCTGTCGCGAGCGGCCGTGGAGGGCAATCGCGGGACCATTGTCAAGATGACCGGGGACGGAATGCTTGCCGCGTTCGATGACCCGCTCGACGCGGTCAATGCCATCGTTGGGCTGCAACTGGCGCTCGGCGACGCGGGGGCCACCAACGGCATTCCCTTCCGGGTTCGGTGCGGCCTGCATCTGGGCGTCGTGGAGCGCCGCAACGACGATGTTTTCGGCAGCCAGGTCAATCGCGCGGCGCGCATCATGGGCGCCGCGCATGGGGGCCAGGCGCTGTTATCCCAGGCGGTGGTCGACCAGGTCCGTGATCGCCTTCCGCCTTCGGTCTCGCTCGTCGACCTGGGTGGCGTCCGCCTGCGCGACTTGGCGACGACCGAGCACGTCTATCAGCTGGCGCACCCCGACTTGCGGCGTGATTTCCCGGCGCTGCGTTCGCTCGAGGAGACGCCGAACAATCTTCCGCTGCAGGTCACCTCGTTCATCGGGCGCGAGCGCGAGCTGGCGGACATCAAGCGTCTGCTCGGCGGCACGCGCCTGCTCACGCTGCTGGGAATGGGGGGGCTCGGGAAGACCCGGCTTTCGCTACAGGTGGGCGCCGACGCGCTGGACAAGTATCCGGACGGCGTCTGGTTCGTGGACCTGGCGCCGATCATGGATCCCGCGCTGGTTCCCAACGCCGCCGCGCAGGTCCTCGGAGTGCGAGAGGAGCCGGGCAAGGCGCTCACGCAAACCCTGTGCGCCTACGTCAAGGAACACAAGCTTCTCCTGATCCTCGACAACTGCGAGCATCTGGTCGCCGCGTGCGCGAACCTCGCCAACGCGCTGCTGCTGGGTGCGCCCGACGTCAAGATCGTCGCCACCAGCCGCGAGGCGTTGCACATTCGCGGCGAGCAGACCTACCCGGTGCTGCCTCTCGCGGCACCCGATCGCAATGCGGGTGTCGAGGCCCTGCTGCGTTCGGAGGCAGTGCAGCTGTTCGTGGAGCGGGCGCAACTGCAAAAGCCGAATTTCGCCCTGACCGAGCGCGATGCGCCGGCCGTGGCGGAAATCTGCGCCCGCCTGGACGGAATTCCGCTTGCGCTTGAACTCGCGGCCGCCCGGATGCGGTCGCTGACGGTCAACGACATCAATACCCGCCTGCACGACCGGTTCAAGCTGCTCACGGGCGGAAGTCGCGTCGCGCTCGAGCGCCAGCAGACGCTGCGCGCGCTGGTGAGCTGGTCCTACGACCTCTTGCATGAGCAGGAACAGATGCTGCTCGACCGGCTGAGCGTCTTCGCCGGCGGCTTCGATCTGGAGGCGGCAGAGGTCGTGTGCAGCGCAGAGCCGCTGGCCTCCGACGACGTGATCGACCTTCTGCGCTCGCTGGTCGAAAAGTCGCTTGTCATGGTGGACGAGGGGCACGGCATTTCGCGGTACGGGCTGCTGGAGACCATCCGCGAATTCGCGCGCGAGCACCTGACCAAGCGATACGACATGCTGGGAACGGTCCGCGAGTTTGCGCAGGAACGCCTGGTCGACCGCGACGATGTGGCGGCGACCGCCAGCAGGCACTGCAACTACTACCTAGACTTTGCCAAGAAGGCGCGCCAGGAACTGAGCGGCCCGGACCAGGGCGAGTGGACTGCCCGCCTGGAGACCGAGCTCGACAACCTGCGCGCGGCCATCGCGCTGGCCTTGGGCGGCGGCGTCGATCCGGTGATCGCGGTCAAGTTCGAGGTTGCACTGATGCGTTTCCGGATCCTGCGCGGGTACTCGACCGAGGCCCGCAACAACGTGCGGGCAGCGCTGTTGCTGCCGGGCATCAACGAACCCAACGCGGCGCGCGCGCATGCACTTTATGTCGGCGGCGTGCTGGCGACCAACCAGAGCGATCGCGCCGAAGCGACGAGAATGCTCGGCGAGTGCCTGGAAATTCGCCGGGGACTGGGCGCGCCTCGGGAAACCGCCGCGGCGCTGTCCACGTTGGCGACACTGCACCTGCAATACGACGACATCGCGAAGGCGCGAGAGTATGAAGAGGAGGCGATCGGAATCTTTCGCGATCTCGGCGACCGGATCGGCGAGGGGATCGGCCTGCAGACCCTGGGGGAGATTTCGGTCAGACAGGCCGACTACGAGGGCGCGATGCGGCTTTTCGGGGAATGCCTGGAAATCGCGCAGAGCACCGGCGACCAGGAACTCGAAAGCGATTGCGAGCGGCAACTCGGCGACCTGGCGCTCAGTGTGGGCGACCCGGCTTCGGCGCAGGCGTGTTTTGCGCGTTCGCTCGAAGTTTGCCGGGAAGCAAACGACAAGCGCGGCGAGGCGATAGCGCTGTGGCGCCTGGGCAGGACCGACCTGGCACTCGGCGATTTCGAGCCGGCGTCCGGGAACCTGGCGGAAGCGTTGCGCGCGCTGCGGGCATTCGAGATGAACGCAGAGGTCATCGGCTGTCTCGAAGACTACGCCAGGTACCTGCGTTACGAGGGCCGCATCGAATACGCCATTCAGGTCAGCGCTGCGGCGTCCGCAGTGCGCGACGCGTTGGCATTGCCGCGATCGGCCGCCGCCGAAGCCGGGCGGCAATCGGAACTTGCCGCTCTTCGCGCCGCCCTCGGCGACGCCGAATTCGACAGGGCCTGGTCGACCGGCCGCAGGTGGACGCTGGACAAGGCCATCGAAAGGGCGCTGGCCCCGGCTGCGACATCGGCCGTTCCCGCCTGAAGAAAAAGCCCACCGCTGAAGACAGCGATGGGCCCGGTGTTTCGGCGAAGAAGGATCAGGCTGCGGGTCGACGCCGCATCAACCCGCCGATGCCGAGGGCACCCAGCAGCAGGGCAAGCGTCCCGGGTTCGGGCACGCGCTTGAACGTGACGTCGAATGCGGTACTCTCCGGATTGTCATTCCTGAAACACGGGCCGTCACAGCTGCCCGTGTACAGGTAGACCGGGTCGATGTCCACGCTGGCGCCCCACTGAACCCACCACGGATCACCGCACAACGTGCCGGTGCACGTACCGGGGAATACCCAGCCGATTGCATTCGTGTTGACGCCGACGAGTTCTCCACCGGATATGATCAGATCGATCATGTCCAGCGTGTTCGGCAGTATCGACACAAAATCGAGGTGCGCGCTGTCCACGCCGTTGGTCATATCGACCGTGGCGCTCAGCAACGTCAGGTTGCAGGCGGCGGCCGCATAGACTCCGTCGGCGGCAAAGCAGGCGTCGTCGGCATAGAACCGCCCGGTGCCGGAAAAAGTGAGGGGTCCGAGCGGGTCGAAGCTCGAGTCGTAGAATCTCGCGCTTGCAACTCCGCCGAAGGCCAAGGTCACGACGGCCATCAAGGTCGCGAGGGAAATTCGAAGCAATTGTCTAGACATTTTCGTATCCGCCGTTTTGAAGTGGTTGAACTCTCGTCCGTTCAAGCAAATGCCTCCGCGCAGTCGCCTGCGGTCGAAGTTCGCGCCCACACGCTCGCAAAAAGCGCACCACGGCCACCACTGATTGATAAGCTTTTGTATTTAAAGACGTTTTCTTGGG
>DAOMGB010000029.1:0-8681 GCA_035430095.1 Casimicrobiaceae bacterium
CATGGGCGACATGGACATGTAGTTCTGACCGACGCCTGCTCCACGACGTCAAAGACAAAGGCCCGGTTCAACCGGGCCTTTGTCATTGGGCCAGGCCAGGTTGGCCATCGCTTCACCAAATGCTTTAGACTACAAGGTGTTAACGGGTAGACTTGCAAAACAACAACGCATCTTCCCTGTCGTCAGCGCGTGTCGCGAAACGCCGGGAAGCGGGGGCCAGGATTCAATGACGCAGGGAGTTCTGTTCGCATTGGCGATGGCCGCGTTCGCGGTCGCGATCGTCTATGGGCTGGTGCGCCGCAATCGTGCAGCGGGCGGCGCCGCGCGCAGCGACGGCGATTCACCCAATACGGTCGCCCAGTGGACCGAAGGTGAGACGACGCGGCTGCTTTCCTCTGCGGAACTCCCCGGACTCTACCTTCTCCGCCCGCGCTTTCTTACCCGCGCCGAAAGCGTGGTCTACCTGCTGCTGAAGGCGGCGTTTCCACGACACGAGATCTTTGCCCGGATCAGGTTGGCCGACGTCCTGCAGGTCAAGATCGGCCCGCAGGGAATGGAGCGGCTGCGCGCCTTTCGCAAGATCGCAAACCAGCATGTCGGTTTCGTGGTGTGCGATCGCGACATGACGATCGTCGCGATCGTCGACGCCAAGGAACCCGAACAGGTCATCAATCCCCGCGACCAGAAGCTCGAGGTGATCAAGCAGAGGTGCCTGCAGGCCGCGCAGGTGAAATACCTTTGCGTGTACCCGCCCCAGCTCCCGCGCTATCGCGAGCTGCGCGAGCAGATCCTCGGCCCTGCCGGCGATCTCGTGTAACGCCGCCCGTCGCCGGCGCCATCACCCTCGGCTCAGCCGCGCCCGGTCGCGCTCATTCCCTTAGCGCCACGGCGGTTCCGGCGACGACGAGCGCGCCACCCGCGAGCATGTTGGGGGTGAGCGACTCGCCCAGGAACAGGAATCCCCAAAGCACGCCGAAGAGCGGAATCAGAAATGTCACGGTGAGCGCGCGCGCCGGACCGGTGTCGGCGATCAGCTTGAAATAGATGAGATAGGCGATGGCGGTCGACGCAAGCGCCAGCGCGACGACGTTCGCCGCGACCAGTGGAGTCACCGGCCCGGGAATCGAGGTGACGGACGCCGCGGGCGCGAGCACGACCGCCGCGGCCAGTTGGCTCCCGCACGCGACGGCAAAGCTCGGAACGCCCGAGAGGCGGCGCTTGGCATAGGTCCCTCCCAGCCCGTAGCAGAGGGATGCGGTCAGGCACGCGGCAATCGCCAGCACGACATCGCGGGTCATGTCCTCGGGATGCCAGCCAACCAGCACCGCGACACCCGCGAATCCGATCAGCATTCCGACAAGCTTGCGCCAGGTCAGCGCATCGCGCAGCCAGATGGCGGCGGCGATGGCGCCGAAGAACGGGCTCGTCGCGTTGAGAATGGCTGCCGCAGATGCAGTGATGTATTGCTCGGCGTAGCAGAAAAGCACGAACGGCAGCGCGGAATTCACGATGCCCACTACCGCGTATTCGCGCCACCGGGCGCGAAAGTCGGGCATTCGTCGCTGCGCGGCGGCGAGCGCCAGCAGCGAGGCCGCAGCCAATGTCACGCGCGTGAATGCGAGTGGGACCGGTCCGAGCGCGGACACCGCCACGCGCATGAACACGAACGAGCCTCCCCACAGTGCCGCGAGTATCACCAGCAGCACGACGGACCGGGGGGTCATGCCGGATTCGCGTTCAGGTCGGGCGTGCCGCGGCGCGCTCCAGGTCCAGCAATTTCTGCTTGCGCGCAAGCCCGCCGCCGTATCCGGTCAGCGCGCCATCGGCGCCGATCACGCGATGGCAGGGGACGATGATCGACAGCCGGTTGTCGCCGTTGGCGCGCCCGACCGCACGCACGGCCGTCGGCCGGCCGATCTTCGCCGCCAGCCCGGCATAGGAGCACGTGGCGCCGGCCGGAATCGATTGCAGCGCCCGCCACACCGTCGACTGGAACGGTGAGCCCGTGAGGACGACCGGCGTGTCGAACGCAAGCCGGGTTCCGGCAAAGTATTCGGCCAGTTCACGTTCGATTTGCGCGAGATAGCGGTGTTCGCCCGGGAGCACGCGGGCGCGCAATCGCTTCTGCAGCATTGCCAGTGCGCGTTCGAGTCCGCGCCGGTCGACGAAATCGAGCAGATGCAATCCGCGGTCGTCGGCGAGCGCGAGCATGGATCCCAGTGGCGTCTCGAGCCACTTCGCGCGCAGAACGGTCACGTCGCGCGCGCGCGACGGCGGCGTGCCGACGATGCGCGTGAAGGCCTCGCGAAATCCGCTGCCCGATTCGAATCCCTGGTCCAGTTGCGAGTCGATCACGGTCTTTCCTTTCCTGATGTCGAGAAGCGCCAGGCCCATGCGCCGGGCGCGGTGATAGGCCTGAAACGTCATGCCGCAATAGCGGATGAACTGGCGGCGCGCGGTGGAAGGATCAATCCCCATGCCGGCGAGTTCCGCATCGCGATAGCGCTGGCCCGGGTTGGCTTCGACGGCGATCAGCAGCTTTTCCACCATGGGCGGCGGCTTGCGGCCGTTGTCGAGCGGCCGGCACTTGAGGCAAGGGCGGTAGCCGGCGTGCAATGCCTCGGATGGGGCTCCGAAGAACTCCACGTTTTCGCGCTTCGGCGTGCGGGCGCGGCAGGTCGGCCTGCAGAAAATGCCGGTCGTGCGCACACCCAGCCAGAAGACTCCCTCGTAGGCGGGGTCGTGGCGCAGCAGCGCGCGATACATCGTAGCGGGTGCGGGCAGGTTCGGCATGGAGGAGATTCTAGTGCGTCGCCCACGCTTTGCCGCCGAAATTCGGGCAGGCAATTCGCGAGCGTACAACGCCGTCAGCGGCCGACACGCCGCGCCGTCCTGTCGCCCGGTGTCATCGCCGATCCCTCCGGCAGGCGACTACACGCGTTCGATGATCATGGCGATTCCCTGGCCGACGCCGATGCACATCGTGCACAGCGCGTAGCGTCCGCCGGCGCGATGCAGCTGGTACATCGCCGTGGTCACCAGCCGAGCGCCGCTGGCTCCCAGCGGATGGCCGAGCGCGATGGCGCCGCCGTTCGGATTCACGATGGCGGCATCGTCGGCCAGGCCCAGCTCGCGCGTCACGGCGAGCGCCTGCGCCGCAAACGCCTCGTTGAGTTCGATCACGTCCATGTCGGCCAGCGTCAGGCCGGCCTTGGCCAGGACTTTGCGAGTCGCCGGGGCGGGACCGAAGCCCATGATCCGCGGCGCCACCCCCGCCGTCGCGGCCGCGATGATGCGCGCCTTCGGGGTCAGTCCGTGGCGGGCGATGGCGTCCTCCGACGCGATCAACGTGGCGCATGCTCCATCGTTCACGCCGGACGCGTTGCCCGCGGTGACGGTGCCGTCGGGCCGCACCACGCCCTTGAGCGTCGCGAGCGATTCCAGCGTGGTCTCGCGAGGATGTTCGTCGCGCGACACGACGACCGGATCGCCCTTCCTTGCAGGGAGGGTGACCGGGGCAATCTCATCGTTGAAGCGTCCCGCGGTGATGGCCGCGGCCGCGCGCTGCTGGCTCCTCAGCGCAAACGCATCCTGGTCGGCGCGCGAAATCCTGAACTCGGTGGCGACGTTCTCGGCGGTTTCGGGCATGGAGTCGATTCCGTATTTCTCCTTCATCAGCGGATTGACGAAGCGCCAGCCGATCGTCGTGTCCTCGATCTTCGCCGCGCGCGCGAATGCGCTGTCGGCCTTTCCCATGACGAACGGAGCGCGCGACATGCTCTCGACGCCGCCCGCGATCATCAGCGACGTTTCGCCGCTCCTGATCGCCCTTGCGGCAATCGCCATGGCGTCCATGCTCGAACCGCACAGGCGGTTGACGGTCGTTCCCGGGACATCGACCGGAAGCCCGGCCAAGAGCAGCGCCATTCGCCCGACGTTGCGGTTGTCCTCGCCCGCCTGATTGGCGCAGCCGTAGACCACGTCGTCGACGGCAGACCAGTCTACCTTGCCGTTGCGCTCGAGCAGGGCGCGGATCGGCATGGCCCCCAGGTCGTCCGGTCGCACGTGCGCGAGCGCGCCGCCGTATCGTCCTATGGGCGTCCGGATGGCATCGCAGATGTAGGCATTGGGCATTTGGTGTCCTGGAGGTTGGAGGCAGGCAGCCTTGGGCGCAGGGGTCGGGGTCGTCGCTTGCGTCGGCCGTCAGGCCATGGCGAGCGGCACACCGGTCAGATCGTTCAGCTCCCGCAACGAGAGTCCGTCGACCATCTCGAGCACGCGCAGTCCCTGCGAGGTCACGTCGATGACGGCGAGGTCGGTATAGATGCGGTTCACGCATGCGATGCTCGTCAACGGATACCTGCACTTGGCGACGATCTTGCTTTCGCCGCCCCTGGTCAGGTGTTCCATCATCACCAGCACTCTCTTCGCGCCGACCGCCAGGTCCATGGCGCCGCCCACCGCAGGTATGTCGTCCGGCGCGCCGGTGTGCCAGTTGGCGAGGTCGCCGCCCACGGAGACCTGGAATGCGCCGAGAACGCAGATGTCGAGATGCCCGCCGCGCATCATCGCAAACGAATCGCCATGATGGAAATACGCGCCGCCGGACAGCAGTGTCACCGGCTGCTTGCCGGCGTTGATGAGGTCGGGGTCGGCTTCGCCCGGCGGCGGTGCCGGTCCCATGCCGAGGATTCCGTTTTCGCTGTGCAGGAAAATGTCGCGGTCCTTCGGCAGGTGGTTCGCGACCAGTGTAGGCAGGCCGACACCCAGGTTCACGTAGGCGCCTTCGGGTATGTCGCGCGCGACGCGGGCGGCTATCTGGTCTCGATTGTAGCGATTCACGCGTGGTTCCTATGCCGCGGCTTGGGGTCGTGTCCGCACGTTCGACGTGCTGACGGCGACGACGCGCTGGACGAAGATCCCGGGCGTGACGATATTTTCCGGATCGAGGTCGCCCAGGGGAACCACCTCGCGCACCTGCGCGATCGCGCACCTGGCCGCGCTGGCCATGATCGGCCCGAAGTTTCGCGCGGCCTTGCGATAGACAAGATTGCCCCAGCGGTCGCCTTTCTCGGCCTTGATCAGCGCAAAGTCCGCGTGAATGGGATGTTCAAGGACGTAGTTGCGCCCGTTGATGACGCGGGTTTCCTTGCCCTCGGCCAGAAGCGTGCCGTAGCCGGTCGGCGTGAAAAAAGCGCCGATGCCCGCGCCCGCGGCGCGGATGCGTTCGGCCAGGTTGCCCTGCGGCACCAGTTCGAGCTCGATTTCGCCGGCGCGATACAGCGCGTCGAACACATGCGAATCCGTCTGGCGTGGAAACGAACAGATGATCCTGCGCACGCGCTTCGCCTTGAGCAGCGCCGCCAACCCGATGTCGGCATTGCCGGCGTTGTTATTGACGATGGTGAGTTCCCGCGCGCCCTGTTCGATCAGCGCGTCAATCAGTTCCGAAGGCATCCCGGCAGTGCCGAAGCCGCCGATCATGACCGTGGCGCCATCCTGAATCCCGGCCACCGCTGCGGCGGGTGTCGAGACGGTCTTGTCGATCATGCGTCGATGCTGTTTAGAAGTTGGAATCGATCGGTTCGATCAGCGCGCGAATGCGAGACCAAAGCACGCAAGACTAGACGGGGCCCCTGTGAAGGTCAAGGGCGATTATCGAACTTCGGTGCGTTTATCGCACAAATGCTATATTGGTAACGAGTCTGTCGACGGAGAAACAGCGTGCCATGCGTCCCGCCTCCGAACCTCCAGCCGGCAAGCCGCCGCCATCCGCTCCCATCGCCACGGCCGATTCGCGCCTGCCGAAAGTCGTGGTGAAGGACGTTTCACGTCGCCCCGAAGGCGCGACGTCGGCCGCGGAACACATCGAGTCCTGGAGCGGCGACCCCAACTTCATGACCTCGCTCGCGCGCGGCATTGCCGTCATCCGAGCGTTCACACAGCAAAAGCGCAGGCTGACGATATCGCAGCTCTCGCAGCGGACCGGCATCCCGCGCGCCGCGGTCCGGCGATGCCTCTATACGCTCGCGCAGCTGGGCTATGTCAATGCCGACGAGAACAAGGAATTTTCGCTAAGCCCGCGGATCCTGTCGCTCGGACATGCCTATCTTTCGTCCACGCCGCTATCAAGCGCCGCGCAGCCGCTGCTCGACCGCGTGAGCGACAGTCTGCATGAATCGTCGTCGATCGCGCTGCTCGAGGGTGACGAGATCCTCTATGTCGCGCGCTCGTCGACCAATCGCCGGATCATGTCCGTGGACCTGGGAATCGGGACGCGCCTGCCGGCCTACTGCACGTCGATGGGGCGAGTGCTGCTCGCCTTCCTGCCGCCGGCCGAGCAGGACGCCTATCTTTCCCGGGTCAGGCTGGTCCGCTACACACCACGCACGATCACTGCGCCGGACAAGCTTCGGCGGGAGTTCGAGACCATTCGGCGCGCCGGGTTCGCGATCGTCGATCAGGAGCTCGAAGTCGGGCTTCGTTCCATCGCGGTGCCGGTGCGGGGGCATGCCGGCGCAGTCGTCGCCGCAATGAACATCGGAACCCACGCATCCCGGGTGACGCTTGCGGAAATGGAAAAGACGATGCTGCCCGAGCTGGTCGCGGCCGCCTGCGAACTGGGCACGCTGCTGATGGCGTGACCAGATGTCCGGAAACGCGGAAAGGAGGTGACGGCGCCGGGCGGATGGGCTGGCGGACTACTTCATGAAGTTGAGCCAGATCCAGAGCAGGATCAGTGCGCCGATGATCGACATGATGAATCCGGCCGGATGGAACTTTCCTTCCGGTGACTTGAAGATGACGCTGCTTATCACGCCTCCGACCAGCGAGCCGCCAATGCCGAGCAGTGTGGTCATCCAGAAACCCAGCCCGACGGCGCCCGGGTAGAAGAAACGCGCAAGCAGGCCGACCACGAATCCTACGATGATCATCCAGATGATGCCCATGATTCCCATTGCATCCCCCCCGCCAGAATGTCACTTGCAAGAAGGCACCAGTTCCCTGATGCCGGCCTGTTCATGCTAGCACGCTCGGCCATTCGCCGGCCCGTTTTGCCGATCCCGGGCACGCCGCGTGCCGAATGCCCGGGGCGGGACGCGCGGTGTGCGTGGAATTGATGGAAAATCGGCAGCAGGGCGGATTTTCATCGGGGATGGCACTGCAATGGCTACAAGCGAACGACCGCAAGGAACGAGCCGGGGCCTCGGCAGCGAAGAATCCAAGGTCATCTTCGCATCGTCGCTCGGCACGGTTTTCGAGTGGTACGACTTTTACCTTTATGCGACGCTCGCGCCGTTCTTCGCGGCGTTGTTCTTTCCACCCGGCAATGACACCGCGGCGCTGCTCTCGGCATTCGCGACCTACGCCGCCGGATTCCTGGTCCGTCCCTTCGGCGCGCTGGTGTTCGGACGCGTGGGCGACATCGTTGGCCGCAAGTACACGTTCCTGGTCACCATCTTCGTCATGGGTCTTTCGACCTTTGCGGTCGGCCTGCTGCCCACGTTTGCAACGGTTGGCTGGCTCGCCCCGATCCTGCTGGTCGCGCTGCGCCTGCTGCAGGGCCTGGCGCTCGGCGGCGAATACGGCGGCGCGGCGACCTACGTTGCCGAGCATGCGGCGCACGGCCGGCGCGGCCTGGACACGTCCTGGATCCAGACCACGGCCACGCTGGGCTTCTTCCTGTCGCTGGCGGTCATAGGCTTCTGCCGATTCGGCAATGTGATGACGCCTGCGGATTTCGAGCAATGGGGATGGCGCATTCCCTTCCTCGTTTCAATAATCCTGCTGATCTTCTCGATCTACATCCGGCTGAAGCTGAACGAATCGCCGGTCTTCCAGAAAATGAAGGCGGAGGGCAAGGGTTCCAAGGCGCCGCTGACCGACAGCTTCCTGCGGTATCCCAACAACAAGTACGTTCTGCTGGCGCTGCTCGGCGCCACGGCCGGCCAGGGGGTGGTCTGGTACACCGGCCAGTTCTACGCGTTGTTTTTCCTCACCATCACTCTCAATGTGGATGGCCAGACCGCCTACACGCTGATAGGAATTTCGCTCCTGCTCGGAACGCCGTTCTTCATTTTTTTTGGCGCCCTTTCCGACCGGATTGGCCGGCTCAGGATCATCCTCGCCGGTTGCCTCGTCGCGGCAGTCACCTACTTCCCGCTGTTCCAGGCGCTGACGCACTACGTGAATCCGGCGCTGGAAGCGTTCGCCCAGAGGAACTCGATCGTGGTCGCCGCAAGGGAATGCGGCTTCCACGTCTTCGTGACGCCATTCACCCGATACACGGACTGCGACCGGGCCAAGGATTATCTGACCAAATCCGGCCTTTCATTCAAGTCGTCCGACCTGCCGGCGGGAACGCCCGACAACGTGGTCGTGACGCTCGGTGACAGGGAACTGCGCTTCGTCGGCAGGGACGGCAGGCCCGGTTGGAACGAGGAAGCGATGGCGGCCGCGCTCTTTGACGCGGGCTTTCCCGGACTCGCGAAAAAGACCGATGACAAGGGGTCGGTCTCGTTCGAATCGAGACATGCCGACCGGAACGCGATCAACTGGCCCATGACGCTGGTCATCCTGTTCGTCATGCTCATCTACGTCACGATGGTGTATGGCCCGATGGCCGCGTTCCTGGTCGAGTTGTTCCCGACGCGAATCCGCTATACGTCGATGTCGCTGCC
>DAOMGB010000029.1:8781-33106 GCA_035430095.1 Casimicrobiaceae bacterium
TGGCTCAAGCAACTCGGTCCCGGGCTCATTACCGGCGCGGCCGACGACGATCCCTCCGGAATCGCCACCTATTCCCAGGCCGGAGCGCAATTCGGGTACCAGCTCGGCTGGACGCTCGTGCTGACCTATCCGCTGATGGTCGGCATCCAGATGGTCAGCGCGCGCATGGGCCGCGTGACCGGGCACGGCCTCGCGTCGAACATCCGGCGCAACTTCCCGCGACCGGTGCTCTATGCCGTGGTGGCGCTGCTCGTGGTGGCCAACACGATCAACATCGCGGCGGACATCGCCGCCATGGGCGAGGCACTGCGCCTTGTCGCCGGGGGGGCGATGCTGGTCTACGCGATTGGCTTCGGCGTCGTCTGCCTCGGGTTGCAGATCTTCCTGCCCTATCAGGTGTATGTCCGGTATCTGAAGTGGCTCACGCTGGCGTTGCTCGCCTACGTGGCCGTGGTGTTCACGATCGAGGTCCCATGGCGGGACGTCGCGCTCGGCCTGGTGTGGCCCAGGGTGAAGTTGTCCGCCGAGGTGCTGACGGTGATCGTGGCCGTGTTCGGGACCACGATCAGTCCCTACCTCTTCTTCTGGCAGGCCGCGCAGGAGGTCGAGGAACTCAACGCCGATCCAGCCGCATCGGCGCTGGTGCTCGATCCCGCGGACGCGCGCCGGCACCTGAGGCGCATCAAGTTCGACACCTACTTCGGCATGGGCTTTTCCAACCTCATCGCCCTGTTCATCATTGTCAGCTGCGCGGCCACGTTGCACCGAAACGGAATCACGGACATCGCGACGTCGGCCCAGGCCGCGGAAGCGCTGCGGCCGCTCGCGGGTGATGCGGCATTCCTGCTGTTCAGCCTCGGGATCATCGGGACCGGCATGCTGGCCGTGCCCGTTCTCGCAGGTTCGGCGGCCTATGCAGTTGCGGAGACCTTCGAATGGAAGAGCGGCCTGGACCTGAAGCTGCTCGAGGCGCGCGAGTTCTACGGCATCATCGCGCTGGCCACGCTGGGCGGCGTTGCCCTGGACTTCTCACCGATTGACCCGATCAAGGCGCTGTTCTGGAGCGCCGTGATCAACGGAATCATCGCCGTGCCCATCATGGTCGTGATGATGCTGCTGGCCGACGACTCCAGGGTGATGGGCGCCTTCACCGTCACCCGCCGGCTGAAGGCACTGGGTTGGCTCGCGACCTGGACGATGGGCGCGGCGGTGGTCGCAATGTTCGTCGCGGCCTAGCGTCGCTCGGCCGCGCGCAGCGACGCGAGTCAGCGCCCGCCGGGCGACTGGTCTCCGCGTTGCCCCGCATCCTCCTCTCCATCGTGATACGGAAACCGCGTGTGCCCATATCGGATCACCAGCACCGCAATCGTCAGCAGCAGGATTGCCGCCGCCACTGCGAGCATGCGCAATTCCGTCAGTTCCTTGATGTCGAGGATGATGTAGCGCGCCATGGCGACCATCGCGATGTACAGCGGGAAGCGCACAGGAAGCTGGCCCGAGTTGAAATACTGGCCGATCATCGCCAGCACCTCGAGGTAAAGGAACATCAGCAAGAGGTCGGCCAGCGTGACCCGCGCCGCGTGGATCATCGTCGAGACTTCTTCCACCATCGCGAAGGTCGTCGCAAAACCGACAACGAGCAGTCCGGCGTACTCGACGAACGTCAGGCCGCGCTGGAAAACGCGGTGAATTCGCTTCCACTCCGGCAGGTTGGGCACCATCGCAGTCCTCGCAGGATTGTTGCGGCGACTGCCGGGATTCAGCGTACGACCTGCGACAGCTCGCCCGACTTGTACCTCGATGCGATCGCGGTCAGCGGCACGGGCTTTATCTTCGATGCCATTCCAGCGGAGCCGAACTGCTGGTAACGCTCCACGCAGATCGCCTTGGCGGCGAGCATGGCGGGCTTCAGGTAGTCGCGCGGATCGAACTTGCCGGGATTCTCGTGCAGGTATTTCCGGATCGCTGCGGTCATCGCGAGGCGGATGTCGGTGTCGATGTTGACCTTGCGCACGCCGTGCTTGATTCCTTCCTGGATCTCCTCGACCGGCACGCCGTAGGTTTCCTTCATGTCGCCCCCGTAGGCGCGGATGTCGGCGAGCAGGTTCTGCGGCACCGACGAGCTGCCGTGCATGACGAGATGCGTGTTCGGAATTCGGGCGTGGATGGCCTTGATGCGGTCGATCGCGAGGATGTCGCCGGTCGGTTTGCGCGTGAACTTGTAGGCGCCGTGCGACGTGCCGATCGCAATCGCCAGAGCGTCGAGCTGCGTCGACTTCACGAAGTCCGCCGCCTCGTCCGGGTCGGTCAGCAGCATCTCGCGCGTCATCGTGCCCTCGGCACCATGGCCGTCCTCCTTGTCGCCCTTCATCGTCTCGAGCGAGCCCAGGCATCCCAGCTCGCCCTCCACGGTGACGCCGATCGCATGGGCCATGTCCACGACCTTCTTCGTGACGTCGACGTTGTACGCGTAGTCGGCGATGGACTTGCCGTCTTCCCTGAGCGAGCCATCCATCATCACCGACGAAAAGCCGAGCTTCATGGCGGATTGGCACACGGCGGGCGATTGCCCATGGTCCTGGTGCATGACCACCGGAATGTCCGGATAGCTTTCCACCGCCGCCTCGATCAGGTGGCGCAGGAAGATCTCGCCGGCGTACTTTCGCGCGCCCGCCGAAGCCTGCATGATCACCGGGCTGTTGGTCTCGGCCGCCGCCGCCATGATCGCCTGCACCTGCTCCAGGTTGTTGACGTTGAATGCGGGCAGGCCGTAGCCATTCTCGGCGGCGTGGTCCAGCAGTTGGCGCATCGATACCAGGGCCATGACGATCTCCTAGGGGAGGGCGGTAAGGAAAGCCCGCATTTTACCGCGCCCCGGACGGAAGGCAGGCACGCGGACATCGCGGGCCGGGCGCCCCCAGCGCTGGCGGGACCTCGCTACGCCCGGTGCTCCCCGACGGTGACGATCTTCATCGTATTGGTGCCGCCCGACTTGCCCATCGGCTCGCCGATGGTCAGCACGATGACGTCGCCCTTCCTGACCTGGCCCCTGGCGACCAGCAGATCTTCCGCGGCCAGCAGCACGGCGTCGCGATCGCCGCTTTGCTCCAGGAAGAGCGGGCGGACGTTGCGATAGAGCGCCATCTTGCGCTGCGACTCGACCTTTGGGGTCAGCGCGTAGATGGGACATCCGCAGTTGTGCCTCGACATCCACAGCGCGGTGGAGCCGGAGTCGGTCAGCGACGCGATCGCCTTGACCTTGAGGTGGAAGGCCGTGAACAGGGTGGCCATGGCGATCGACTGGTCCACTCGGGTGAACGTGCGGTTCAGAAAGTCCCGGTCGAGATGGACGGCGTCGGATTTCTCCGCCTCGGCGCAGATCTGCGCCATCGTGTCCACGGTTTCGACCGGATACTTGCCGGCTGCGGTCTCCGCCGAGAGCATCACGGCGTCGGTGCCGTCGAGCACGGCGTTGGCGACGTCGGACACTTCAGCGCGGGTCGGCACCGGGGCGTGGATCATCGATTCCATCATCTGGGTCGCGGTGATGGTCAGCTTGTTGCGCTCGCGCGCCATCCTGATCATCCGCTTCTGCAGCCCGGGTACCGCGGCATTGCCGACCTCGACGGCGAGGTCCCCGCGCGCCACCATGATTCCATCGGAGGCATCTATGATCTGCTCGAGGTGCGTGATCGCCTCGGCGCGCTCGATCTTCGCGATGAGCAACGCACGGCCGCCGGCGGCGCGCAGCAGTTGGCGCGCCATGTACATGTCTTCCTTGGTCTTGGGGAACGACACCGCGAGGTAGTCCGCCTCCAGCATGGCCGCGGTCTTCACGTCGTCCATGTCCTTCGAGGTCAGCGCAGCCGCCGTGAGCCCGCCACCCAGGCGGTTGATGCCCTTGTTGTTGGAAAGCGTGCCGCCCAGCACGACACGCGTCACGATCCGCGGCCCATCGACGGACTCGACGTTGAGGCGGATCAGGCCGTCGTCGAGCAGCAGCACGGCGCCCGGCGCCACGTCGTCCGGCAACTCCTTGTAGTCGAGGCCGACCCGCTGGCCGTCGCCCTTTTCACACGTCGCGTCGAGGATGAACGTCTGGCCGGGCTCCAGCCGGACCTTTCCGTCCGCGAATTTGCCGATGCGGATCTTGGGGCCCTGGAGGTCGGCCATGACGGCGACTTCGCGGCCCATCCGCCGCGCGCAGTCGCGCACCAGTTGCGCGCGCTGGACATGGTCCGACGCGTGGCCGTGGGAAAAATTGAGGCGGACCACATCCACGCCCGCGGCAAGCATGCGTTCGAGTACCGCCGGGTCGTTGCACGCCGGTCCCAGCGTGGCGACGATCTTGGTGTTGCGTTGCACTGTAATCCCTTCCTGCCCGGGTGCCGACTGGGGCGCGCTGCGGCCGTGCGCAATGTTACGCGCAAACTCGTCCCTCCGGAAATCGCGGCCGCGTCCATGTCCCGATAGAATGTGGCGCTGTGAATGCCTAGCCGGACTGCGGCCGTTCGAACGGAGAGCCCATAAAATGCGGATGAAGGGATTGTTTCTGGCGGCGGTGGGAGCCGTCGCATTGCTGTCCACCGGAGTCGCCGCGGCCTTTGAAGGCCTGGTCGAGAAGAAGGTGTTTTCGCTGCCGTCCTACACGACCGTCGCCGGCGCGACGATTCCGGACGTCAAGGTCGGCTACGAGACGTACGGCAAGCTCAACGCCGCCGGCGACAACGCGATATTCATCCCGCACTTCTTCTCGGGCAATTCCCATGCTGCGGGCAAGTACAAGGAGAGCGACGTCGCCTCCGGCTACTGGGATGCGATCATCGGCGCCGGCCGGCCGATCGACACCGACAAGTACTTCGTGGTCAGCGCGGATACGCTCGTAAATCTCAACACCCGCGATCCGAACACCACGACCACCGGACCGGCGACGATCAATCCCGCCACGGGAAAGCCGTACGGCATGACGTTTCCAGTCGTGTCCTATGCCGACTCCGTGAGGGTACACAAGGCGCTGCTCGATTCGCTCGGCGTCAATAAACTGCAGGCGGCCGCCGGCGCGTCCGGCGGCTCGATCCAGGCGATGCTGATGGCGGCCTTGTATCCCGACTACGTCGCGCGCGTCGTGCACGTCATCGGTCCGGGTTTCGACATCCATCCGTACATCATCGAGCGGCTCGACGAATGGATGCTGCCGATCAAGCTCGACCCGAAGTGGAACGGCGGCGACTATTACGGGCGTGGAGATCCGGTGGACGGCCTGGCGCAGGCGCTCAAGATCGTGACCGTGGCCACTCGCGCCGAGGGATGGGCCGAGAAGACCTACGGTTACAAGTGGGCCGATCCCGCGAAGAACCCGGCGCTGGCGATCGAGAATCGCTTCGCCATCGAGGATGCATTGGACAAGGCGGGCGCCGCGAGGGCCAGGACGGTCGACGCGAATTCGCTGATCTACATGGTCAAGGCCAACCAGCTCTACAACCTGGGTGACGACGTGAAGAAGATCAAGGCGAAGATCCTGTTCGTTCCCGCGGCGACGGACGGATTCTTCCCGCCGATCATGTCGCTGCGCGCGGCGGAGACCTACAGGGCGCAGGGGGGCATCGCCGAGGTGGCGATCATCGACGGCGACGGGGGCCATCTCGAAGGCGTGTTCAACGTGGCAAAGCAGGGCGAGGCGATCCGCGCCTTTCTCTCGCGATAGCGGGGGCTGTCCGCATTGCGGGCCGGGTCAGGTTGCGGCCCGCGTCTCCAGCATCGCCACGGCGGGCAGCGTCTTGCCTTCCAGGAATTCGAGGAAGGCGCCGCCGCCGGTCGAGATGTAGCCGATTTTCGCTTCCAGTCCGAATTTGGCGATGGCCGCCAGCGTGTCGCCGCCGCCCGCGATGGAATACGCCGGCGAATCCGCGATGGCGAGCGCGAGCGCCCGGGTACCGCCAGCGAAGGCGTCGAATTCGAACACGCCGACCGGCCCGTTCCACACGATCGTTCCGGCGTGCGCGACCACCGCTTTCAGAATCTCGACCGTTGCCGGACCGATGTCGAGGATGAGGTCGTCCGGGCCGACATCGGCGATGGACTTGATGGTCGGGCTGGCGCTGGCCGAAAACTCCCGCGCGACGACCGCATCGACGAGCAATGGCACCTTGCCGGGAAATTCCTCGAGTATCGCCTTGGCTTCCCCGACCAGGTCCGCCTCCGCCAGCGACTTGCCGATGCTTCCGCCGCTGGCGAGCGCAAACGTGTTGGCGATGCCGCCGCCGACGATCAGCGTGTCCACCTTCGCGGCAAGCGCGCGCAGGATCGTGAGCTTGGTCGAGACCTTGGAACCTGCGACGATCGCCACCAGCGGCCGCGCAGGGTTGGCCAGCGCCTTGCCCAATGCGTCCAGTTCCGCGGCGAGCAGCGGACCTGCGCAGGCCACGTCGGCAAACCTGGCCAGGCCGTGCGTGGTCGCCTCGGCGCGATGCGCGGTGCCGAAGGCATCGTTGACGTAGATGTCGCAGAGCCTGGCCATGCGCTGCGCCAGCGCGTCGTCGTTCTTCTTTTCGCCCTTGTTCATCCGGCAGTTTTCGAGCAGCACGACCTGTCCGGGCCTGAGCGATGCGTGCCATGGCCCGCCGTCGACCCAGTCGCGGATCAGCGGCACCTCGACGCCGAGGAGTTGCGAAAGGCGCTCGCCGATCGGCGCCAGCGAATCGGCGGGCGACCACGTCCCTTCCGTCGGACGGCCGAGGTGGGAGGTGACCATGACGGCGGCGCCGCGCGCCATCGCGTCGCGGATGGCCGGGACCGACGCCCGGATGCGCGTATCGTCGGTGATTGCGCCGGCGTCGTCCTGCGGAACGTTGAGATCGGCCCGGATGAATACGCGCTTGCCGCGCACCTCGAGGTCGGACAGTCGTCGAAAGTTCATGGCGTCAGATGTGGTAGTCGAGAGGCTGCATCGTTTCGACGTCGACGACGCGAACGGTTCGCCCGCGCGACGCCGCGCGCATCGCGACCAACTCGTCGTTGGTGCGCGACGCCGTGGTCACGAAGCAGAACGGGAACAGGGCATGCACGATGGCGGCGAGGCCGCCGGCGGTCATCCTGGCGCCGAACCGCAGCGCAAACCGCAGGTGCTGGAAATAGGATTCGCCGACCGAACGCGGATGTGCGGTGAATGGATTCATGGCGAAGGTGCCTCCGCGTCGAAGAAATACGCCATCATGTGCACGTCGTCGTACGCGTCGTCCACCTTGCGGCCGCGCACGCGCGTTCCCTCGAGCACGAAACCGACCTTGCGGTAGAGCGCCATCGCCCGGGTGTTTTGCGCGTAGACGGACAGCGAAATGCGCTCGAAGCCCGCACCGCGGGCGGCGTCGAGCGTCGTGCGCATCAGCCGCTCGCCCAGGCCGCGTCCGCGATATACGGGAAGGAGCCCCATGCCGAGCAGTCCGTCGTGCCTGTACGTCGGGACGCTTTCGCGCCGCACGTCGCACCAGCCGACGACTTGCCCGGAATCCTCGGCGACGAAATGCGGGTTGCCGTTCTCGATGTTCTCGGCGACGAAGGTGGCGGTCTGCGCGAACGAAAAAGGCTCGAGGTACGCCAGGAACTTGCGTTCGCCCATCACGGCGCCCACGCACGACCGATAGCCCGCGACGTCCGCGAGCGTGATCGGGCGAACGTGGACGTCCCCGGGATTCATTTGGCGTTCATCAGCGCCACGGTGGTGTCGAGCATCCGGTTGGAGAAGCCCCATTCGTTGTCGTACCAACTCGACACCTTGACAAGCCTCCCGGACACTTTGGTCAGCGTCGCGTCGAACGTCGACGACGCCGGGTCGTGGTTGAAGTCGATCGAGACCAGCGGCGCCTTGTTGTAGTTGAGGATGCCCTTCAGCGGCCCGGATTCCGACGCCGCCTTCATGATCGCGTTGACTTCGTCGACGGTGGTATCGCGCGCCGCGATGAACGACAGGTCGACCAGCGACACGTTGATGGTCGGTACGCGGATCGCAAAGCCGTCGAGCTTGCCATTCAGTTCCGGCAGCACCAGCCCGACCGCGGCCGCGGCTCCCGTCTTCGTCGGGATCATGCTCATCGTCGCCGAGCGGGCGCGGCGAAGGTCCTCGTGATAGACATCGGTCAGCACCTGGTCGTTGGTGTACGAATGCACCGTTGTCATGAGCCCGTTGACGACCCCGATCTTGTCGTGCAGCGGCTTTACCAGCGGAGCAAGGCAGTTGGTCGTGCAGGAGGCGTTGGAAATCACCGTGTCGGCCGCCTTCAGCACCCCATGGTTGACGCCGAAGACGATCGTCGCGTCGACGTCCTTGCCGCCCGGCGCGGAGATGATCACCTTTTTCGCCCCGCCTTTCAGATGCGCGCCTGCTTTTTCCTTGGTCGTGAACAGGCCCGTGCATTCCATGACGACGTCCACACCCAACGTGCCCCACGGCAGCGCCGCCGGGTCGCGTTGCGCAAACACCTTGATCCGGTCGCCGCTCTTTCCGTCGCCGACGACCAGTGAATCGCCGTCGACGGTCACGCTGCCGGGGAACTTGCCATGCGCCGTGTCGTAGCGCGTGAGGTGCGCGTTGGTATCGGGGCTCCCGAGATCGTTGATCGCGACGATCGCGATATCGTGCTTCTTGCCGCCTTCATAGTGGGCGCGCAGGATATTGCGGCCGATGCGGCCGTAACCGTTGATGGCAACTTTGATGGTCATCGTAATCTCCAGAAAAATGCGCGGTTTGAAGCGTTGAATTCAGTGCAGCACGGCGGGAAGGTCGACCCCCGCCGCGAGCGAGTCGATGTCGCGCCATCCGTAGCCGGTCTCGACCAGGTCCATGCCGTCCCAGTTGAACGGCTGCTCGACCAGCAATTCCGCGCCAAGCTTTTCGTAGAAGGCGCGAGCGGGCCTGTTGCCGGCGATGACCCAGACGATGAGGCCGGTGGCGCCATGCGCGCGCTGCGCGGCGGCGACCGTGGCGACCAGTCGCGCGCCGACGCCGGCGCGCTGCGCGTCGCGGACGAGATACACCGCCGACAATTCCGCGTTGAACCCGTGCTTCGGCTCGGCGAGCATGTGGCCCGCCGCGAAGCCGACCACGCCGACCGCGTCGGAGGCGACGAATACGCTGGTTGAGTTGGGTTCCGCCAGAAGGATTTTTTCCCATAGGGCCGTGCTGTCCTCGACCTTCATGGCGGCGAGGTAGGCGTCCGGGATCATGCCCTTGTACGTCGTGCGCCATGCATCCACGCGCACCCGCGCAATGGCCGCGGCGTCCGCGGGAGTGGCCGGACGAATGGCGATGTCGCTCATCCCCGCCGCCTCAGTTCCCTTGCAGAACGCGCCGGACGGCGGCGACGACGTTGTCGACGGTGAAGCCGAACAGCTTGAACAGCGCTCCGGCGGGAGCGGATTCGCCAAAGGTGTCGATGCCGACGACCGCCGCACTGGCGTCGTCGACGGCGCCGACGTACTTGCGCCAGCCGTCGGTGACGCCGGCTTCCACCGCAACGCGGGGCAAACCCTGGGGCAGCACCGACGCGCGATAGGCGGCGTCCTGCCGGTCGAAAATGCCGGTGCACGGCATCGAAACGACCCGCACGTTCACGCCTTCCTTGGCCAGCGCGTCGCGCGCGCCGAGCGCCAGTCCGACTTCCGATCCGGTGGCGATGATCACCGCACGGCTGCCTGTCACGCTCGCGCTGAAATCGGCGAGCACGTATCCGCCACGATCGATGGCCGCGATGGCGGCGGCGTCGCGCGGCACGAAGGGCACGTTCTGCCGCGTGAACATGAGGCAGGTCGGACCGTGCCGGCGCTCGATGGCGTGCCTCCACGCCACAGCTGACTCCACGGTGTCGCAGGGTCGCCAGACATCCATGCCGGGAATGAGTCGCAGCGTCGCGGTGTGCTCGACCGATTGGTGCGTGGGGCCGTCCTCGCCCAGGCCGATTGAATCGTGGGTGAACACGAAAACCGAGCGCAGCTTCATCAGCGCGGCCATCCGCAGCGCATTGCGCGAATAGTCGGAGAACGTCAGGAACGTGCCTACATAGGGGATGAAGCCGCCGTGCAACGCCAAACCGTTGGCAATGGCGCTCATCGCGAATTCGCGGACGCCGTAGTTGACGTAGTTCCCGGACCAGGATTCCATGACCGGCACGGAACCCGTCCAGTTGGTAAAGACCGATCCCGTGAGGTCGGCCGAGCCGCCGATCAACTCGGGCAGTCGCGGCGCAAATGCCTCGATGGCCTGCTGCGACGCCTTGCGCGTGGCGATGGTCTCGCCTTTCGCGGCCTGCGCGGCGACGAACGCATCCGCAGCCGCCGCGAAGTCGACGGGCAGGGAGCCGCTCATCCGCCGCAGGAATTCGGCCGCCAATGCCGGGTGGGCGACGCGATACGCGGCGAACTTCGCTTCCCAGTCCGATTCGAGCAGCGCGCCGCATTCGCGGGCGCTCCAGGCAGCATAGATGTCGTCCGGAATTTCGAACGGCGGGTAAGTCCATCGCAGCGCCATGCGCGCTGCCGCGACTTCCTTTTCGCCGAGGGCCGCGCCGTGCACCGCTTCCGTGCCTTCCTTGTTGGGCGCCCCCTTGCCGATCACCGTCTTGCAGCAGATCAGCGATGGCTTGTCGGAAACCGCCTTGGCAGCGGCAATGGCCGCATCGACCGCGGCCACGTCGTGCCCGTCGACGCTCGCGATCACGTGCCAGCCATAGGCCTCGAAGCGCCGCGGCGTGTCGTCGGTGAACCAGCCCTTGACGTGCCCGTCGATGGAAATGCCGTTGTCGTCGTAGATCGCGATCAGTTTCCCGAGCTTCCAGGTGCCCGCAAGCGAGCACGCCTCATGGGAAATGCCTTCCATCAGGCAGCCGTCGCCCAGGAAGACGAACGTGTGATGATCGACGATGTCGTGGCCCGGCTGGTTGAATCGCGCGGCCAGCAGCTTTTCGGCGAGCGCCATGCCGACTGCGTTGGCCAACCCCTGGCCCAAGGGGCCCGTGGTCGTCTCCACGCCCGGGGTCACGCCGACCTCCGGGTGTCCCGGCGTCTTCGAATGCAACTGCCGGAAGTTGCGCAACTCCGACATCGGCAGGTCGTAGCCGGTCAGGTGGAGCAACGCGTATTGCAGCATCGAGCCGTGGCCATTCGACAGCAGGAAACGGTCGCGATTGGCCCAGTGCGGATTCGCCGGATTGTGGCGCAGGTGCCGATTCCACAACGCGACGGCGATTTCCGCCATTCCCATCGGCATGCCCGGATGCCCCGATTTCGCGGCCTCCACCGCGTCCATTGCCAATGCGCGAATCGCATTCGCCAACTGCTCGTCGGAAGCGCGCACAACGGCGGCGGAAACGGTCATTTTTCGGGCTTTCGAGTGGGGTGGGCGTCGCCGCGGCGGCAGGCGCGACGCGAGCACGAAGCAATGGTGACGCAACCTGAAATTATCGCTTTGACATGCACATTGTGCAATAATCGCGTGTTCAGTTTCCGCAGAAAAATTCCGGCCGGGTTGCCTCGCACGCAGCGCTGGAAGCAATTGGCGAGCAGCCGAATTGGAGGAACGACCGATGGACGGAATCCATCTGTTGGGCGAATGGTACGACTGCCCCGCCGACACACCTGAATTCACCAAAGCCGGACCGTTGCGCGCCTTGTGCATCGATGCCGCGCGGAATTCGGGGTTGACCGTGGTCGGCGACAGTTTTTACCAGTTCGAGCCGCAGGGCGTGACCGGGACGGTGCTGCTGGCCGAGTCGCACATCGCGATCCACACGTGGCCCGAGGCCGGATTCGTCACGGTGGACGTTTACGTGTGCAACCTGCAGTCCGACAACACCGCGAAGGCGGAGCACGTTTTTCGCGCACTGGAAGCCGCGCTGAAACCGAGACGGACGCGATTCCAGGCCATTCACCGCGGGGGCAAGGATGCCTGACCGCCAGGACATCGGTGCGAAGGCGCCGTCTGGGGACATCGCACCCGGCGCGATGACCGAGCACCTCACCGACGACTGGGCCTTCGTCGTGAAGTCATCGCGCCAGTACGAGAAATTCAGGTCGCCGTTTCAGGCGATCGAGGTCCACGAGACCGCGCAATTCGGCAAGCTGTTCCGGCTCGACGGCCATTTCATGACGTCGGAGAGGGACGAATTCTTCTACCACGAGAACCTGGTCCACCTTCCGGCGATAACGCATCCGTCGCCGGAAAGCGCGCTCGTCGTCGGCGGCGGCGATGGCGGTTCCGCCGAGGAGTTGCTGAAGCATCCTTCGATCAGGTCGGTCACGCTGTGCGAAATCGATCTGGCCGTCGTCGACATATCGAAAAAGTACCTTCAGGGCGTGCATCGTGGCGCGTTCGACGATCCGAGGCTGACCTTGAAGATCGGGGACGGCTTCGCCTACGTCCGCAGCGCGCCCGAGCAGTTCGACCTGATCGTGCTGGACCTGACCGATGCGGGCGGTCCATCGGCGTCGCTCTACACGCAGGAGTTCTACCGCGCGTGCGCGGCGCGCCTGAAGCCGACCGGCGCCATGTCGCTGCATGTCGCCAGCCCGGTGGCGCATCCCGCGCGAATTCGCGAAGCGCTGGAGAACCTGCGAAGCGCATTTGCCGTGGTCACGCCCTACCTCACTTCCGTTCCACTCTACGGCGGGTTGTGGATGATGGCATGCTGCTCGGCGACCCTCGACCCCAAGGGCATGTCCATCCTCGACGTCGATCGCCGGATCGCCCAGCGCCGAATCGCGAATCTCCAGTACTACAACGGCGACGTGCACCGCGCGGCGCTGGCGCTGCCCAACTTCGTCCGCGCTCTCGTCGCCTAGTTTCGGTCCCGCAGCATCGCGCCGATGGCCGGTGCCGGACCCGCGCGGGCTTGAACCCGCGCCGCACACCCTCCATATCAGAAACAAGGGGCGGACGGGCCGGATCGAGCCTGTTCCCTTGCCTTTGGAAGGACGGACCGGGATGACGCTTTCGGAAGCCAGATTGACGGATAGCCAGCTGATCGAAACGATGAGCGATGCCGATTACGTGGTGATCGACGGCGTTGTTTTCCAGACAGGCTACCTGCGCGTGCCTGATGAATTCACGGCCGCCGACGACGTCGTGCTCGAAGCACACCGCGGCGACACCGAAATCGACCTGACTCGCGACGAGATCGACGACGCCGTGCTGCTGGGCGAGGGCGTATTCCGCCTGAAAAGCGGGTCCGTCGTGCGGTTTCTCTCCAGCGCGGTCATTCATTAGAGGTTCCTGATGGGGTGCCTGCAGGGATCCTGCGGGCAGCCCGGGGCTTGACCGACCCGTTTATATGCGTATATACTCATACGATAATGAAAACGACCCGCTCGGAGGCAAAGCGTCCAGGTTCGACCCCTTCCGGCCGTTCCGACGAGCTCGATGAGGTGTTTGCGGCAGTCGCGCGCCACTTCGGTGTCCTCGCCGAACCGACGCGCCTCAAGATCCTGAATGCGATCTGCCGCGAGGAGCGCTCGGTCACGATGATCGTCGCCACGACCGGAGCCACGCAGACCAATGTTTCGCGTCACCTGGCGCTGATGCGCGCGGCCGGCGTCGTGAGCCGGCGCAAGGACGGCAACACCGTTTATTACCGCGCCAGCGATCCGGAACTCATGGAGATCTGCCGCAGTGTTTGCGTGCAGATTGCCGGTCGCATCGACGCGCGGCAACCGCTGAAAAAGGATCTGCTGGAATTCGCCGCGAGCCGTTGACCAGGCATCGATGGCCCGGCGAGGGCGGCAGTTGAAGGAGGAGAGCGATGCCGCAATCGAGGCCTGAAGCCGGCCGCATCCGACCTGCGCCGGAGCCGCCACCGGCGGCGACGATGGACACGTCGCGACGCGGGTTCCTGCGCGCGGCAGCTGCCGCGCTTGCCGCGGGTGCCACCTCGAGTGCCGCTGCCGATTCCGCGAAGAACCTGCCTCCCAATGTGCCCGAATGGAGCAAGACGCTCGGCGCGCCGATCCTGGCGTCGCCCTACGGCGTGCCTTCCGCGTTCGTGGCCAACGTCAAGCGGCGGGAAAGCCCCGGATTGACGCGCACGCCGTATTCGTCGGTCGCCTTCACTCCGCTGCAAAACCTGTTCGGCATCATCACGCCCTCCGGCCTGCATTTCGAACGCCACCACGCCGGCGTGCCGAACATCGATCCAGAGCAGCACCGACTGATGATCCATGGCCTAGTGGCCAATCCGCGCATCTACTCGATGAATGACCTGATGCGCTTTCCCGCGGTTTCGCGCATCCACTTCATCGAATGTGGCGCCAACACCGGCATGGAATGGGCCAATGTCGCGGTCCCGACGGTGCAGTATTCGCACGGCATGCTCTCCTGCAGTGAATGGACCGGCGTGCCGTTGTCCACGTTGCTCGGCGAAGCCGGCGTCGACGCCAGGCGCGCGCGGTTCGTGCTTGCCGAGGGCGCGGATGGCGCCGGCCTGACGCGCACGATTCCGCTCGACCTGGCTCTGGAAGACGCGCTGGTCTGCTATGGCCAGAACGGGGAACTCCTGCGCCCTGAACAGGGCTTTCCGCTGCGTCTGCTGGTGCCGGGCGTGCAGGGCGTCTCGAGCGTCAAGTGGCTGCGCCGGATCGAGGTCGGCGACCAGCCGTGGAACACGCGCGAAGAAGCGCTCCACTATGTGGACCTGTTGCCGGGCGGCATGCACCGGCAGTACACGTGGATCCAGGAGGCCAAGAGCGTGATCACGACGCCGTCCGGGGGGCAGGTGGTCGTCGACCGCGGCTATCACGAGATCACGGGTCTCGCATGGTCGGGCCGGGGCAAGGTGGCGCGCGTTGATGTGTCCACCGATGGCGGACGAAACTGGCGCACCGCGCGACTGCAGGAGCCCGTGCTGACCAGGGCGCTCACGCGCTTCCGGATCGACTGGTCGTGGGACGGCGGGCCGGCCCTGCTGCAATCGCGCGTGACCGACGACACAGGCTACGTACAGCCGATGATCCGCCAATTGCGCAAGGTGCGCGGCACGCGGTCCATCTATCACAACAACGCGATCCAGACCTGGCGCATCGATTCGAACGGAAACGTGAGCAATGTCCAGGTGGGTTGACTGCGCGTCGCTGGCGATCCTTGCGACGGTCGCCTGCGCGACGATCTCAGGCGCGCTCGCGGCGCCGAAATACGGCTTTGGCCTGCCCGCCACCGCGGCCGAAATCGCCGGCTGGGACATCGACGTGCGGCCGGACGGGACGGGGCTGCCGGACGGCCGGGGATCCGTGGCCGAGGGCCAGAAGATCTACGACGCCAAGTGCGCGAGCTGTCACGGTACCTTCGGCGAGTCGAACAGTTATCTGCAGATCGCCGGCGGCGTGGGTTCCCTGCACTCGGACCAGCCGGTGCGCACGACCGGCAGCAAGCTCAATTACGCGACGACGCTATGGGACTACATCAATCGCGCCATGCCGTTCGAGGCGCCCAAGACGCTCGCGCCGGACGAGGTCTACGCGCTGACAGCATATGTGCTCAACCTTAACGACATCCTGCCCGCGGACGCGGTCCTGGACCGGAATTCGCTGCCGCTCCTCAAAATGCCCAACCGGGACGGTTTTACCATCGATCATGGATTCATGCGCCGCGACGGCAAGCCGGACACCCGCAACGTGGCATGCATGAGGAATTGCGTGGCCGAGGTCCGCGTGACGTCGGAAATGCCCGACTATGCGCTGGGTCAGCACGGCAACGTCGCCGAGCAGGCCCGCGGCCTGCCCGTTGCGCCAGCCCCGGCGGCACCGAAATCCGGCCTCGAATCGGCGCGCGCCGCCGCATGCACGGCCTGCCACGGCGTCACGGAAAAGGTCGTCGGCCCCTCGTTCCGGGAGATTGCCGGCCGATATGCCGGGGACGGCGCGGCGGAAGCGACGCTGGTCGCCAAGGTCCGGGCGGGAGGCGGGGGCAATTGGGGCAACGTGCCGATGCCGCCCCAGACGCAGTTGCCGGATGCGGACGTGCGCTCACTCGTGCAATGGATCCTGGCGGGCGCCCGATGAAAGCGAATCGAAACCCGATTCATCGTGCGACGACGCAATCGGTCTAGAATGATCCCTCTTTTTGACGGCCGGAGAACGGGCATGAACTCACGACGCAGGAATTTCTTGCAATCCGGGGGCGGCATGACGCTGTTGACGATGCTTGCGGCGGCCGGTTGGCTGCAACCCGGCGCGGCGCTGGCTGCCGACGCCTGGAACGCGGCGGCGTTCGACACGAAATCGATGGACGACACGATGAAGGCGCTCGGCGGTGGAACGCCAGTCCCGAGCAATGCCATCACGTTCATGCAGACGCCGGACATTGCGGAAAACGGGGCCGTCGTGCCGGTCGGCGTCGTCAGCACGATTCCGAACACGCAGGCGATCGCGATCCTGATCGAGAAGAATCCGAACATGCTGGCCGCGGTGTTCGACATTCCTCCCGGAACCGATCCGTCGATTTCGACGCGCGTGAAAATGGGCCAGAGTTCCAATGTCTACGCGTTGGTCAAGGCGGACGGCAAGTACTACTTTGCGGCGAAGGAAATCAAGGTCACGCTCGGCGGCTGCGGCGGCTGATGCCGCCTGCGCGAATGCGATCACAGGAGGAAACATGGCAGATCCGATGAGAATACGCGCCAACGTGACCGGCGATTCGACGGAAGTGAAGGTGTTGATGAACCACGAGATGGAAACCGGGCAGCGCAAGGACGCGCAGGGCAAGAACGTCCCGGCGTGGTTCATCCAGAACGTGACGGCGACCTACAACGGCAAGACCGTGCTGTCCGCGCAGTGGGGGCCGGCCGTGGCCAAGAATCCGTTTCTGGCGTTCAAGTTCAAGGGGGGCGCCAAGGGCGAGAAGGTCCAGATCACGTGGACGGACAACCGTGGCGAGAAGCGAACGGACGAAGCCACGATTTCATAGGCTGCGCCAATATTCACGCCTGCCTCCGCCGACTGCGGAGTCCCGGCGAACAGGATAGCCGTCGATCGAACGGCGAAATCGACCGGTTGACCCGACTCGAGGAGGAAATGATGCAAGCCAGAATCTTTCGGTTGACCGCGCGCGCCGCCTTTGTCCTGGGCGCCGCAGTCTCGGCGGCCGCTGCGCTGGCGCAGTCGTCCGCCGTGGACGAAATCGCGAAATACCGCGCGGCGCTGCAGGACGGCAATCCGGCAGAGCTCTGGGAGGCGCGTGGCGAAGGCCTTTGGAATTCGCCGCAGGGTCCCAGAAAGGTTTCCTTTGCGACCTGCGACCTCGGCCTTGGACCGGGTGTCGTCAAGGGGGCGTACGCGCAGTTGCCCAGGTACTTCGCGGACGCCGACCGGGTGATGGACCTGGAAACGCGGCTCGTCCAATGCATGGTGACGCAGCAGGGCTATACCTTCGCCGACGCGACGAAAAGGCCCTTTGGCGGACCCGGCACCAAGTCGGACATCGAAGCGCTCGTCGCCTACGTCACGTCGCAGTCGCGCGGGGTGACGATGAACGTCCCCCTGGCCCACCCCAAGGAACGGGAAGCCTTCGCGCTGGGCGAAAAGATGTTCGTCTTTCGCGGCGGCCCGCACGATTTCTCGTGCCAGACATGCCATGGCGAGGACGGCAAGCGCATCCGGCTGCAGGACCTACCGAACCTGATGACCGTCGCCGGCGCGCAGAAGGGCTACACGACGTGGCCGGCGTATCGAGTCTCCCAGGGTGAGCTGCGCACGTTCCAGTGGCGGCTGTACGACTGCTTCCGGCAGCAGCGCTTCCCGGAACTCGTTTTCACATCGGACGCGTCAATCGCGCTCACGATGTACCTCGCCCGCAACGCCAACGGCGCCGCGTTCGACGCGCCCGCCATCAAACGCTGACAGAAACGCCAAGTGAGGAACGCGATGCGCAAACTTTTATTGCTTTGGGGATGTGCGGCGGCGTGCGCGGCCACCGTGATCGGCTGCGCGACCGCGCCTACCGACCTCGAGGTCTCGCAGCGGGCGACGGCCGTGCTCAAGGATTCGTTCAAGGCCAACGGCCAGGCGGGACTCGACCGGCTGAACCAGGATGAGACCCAGCGGCTGTGTACGTTGTACGCAACCAAGCCGCTGCCAAAGGACGTCGCCGAAATGATCGAAAAGCTGAACTCGGCTTCGATCAAGTGGCCGACGGACGGCAAATGGCTTGGCGACTGGAAGAACGGCGAGCGCGTCGCGCAGGAAGGCCGTGGCAAACAATTCTCCGACGATCCCAAGGGCCCGGTGGGCGGCAACTGCTACGCGTGCCACCAAATTGCGCCGCAGGAGGTGTCCTACGGGACCATCGGCCCGTCGCTCTACCAATTCGGCAAGCTGCGCGGGTACAGCGACGACATGCGCAAGTACGCGTACGGGAAGATCTGGAATGCCGACGCCTATTCCGCATGTTCCAACATGCCGCGCTTCGGACACAGCCAGATCCTCACCGAGCAACAGGTCAAGGACCTGGTCGCGCTGCTGATGGACCCGGACTCCCCCGTGAACAAATGACGGCGATGCACGGGAACGCTGTTCGAAGCGCTGGCATGATTGGAAGCGGCGCCGCCATCTCGTCTGATTTCCCGGCGTGCGCGTTGATCCGGCATCGTTCAGTCATCAAGCCGCGCGAATGAACCGGCGCGAGTCGCTGCGGATCATCACTGCGGCGCTGGGCGGCATGGCGTTCGACCCGTCGCTTGCGGCCGCGCCCGGCGATCGCGTCGATTGGACGGATGTCGCGCTGCTCGACGGCCGCAGGCTTCCCTCCGCGGCGCTGACCGGCCGCGTCGTCGTGGTCGAGATCTGGGCGTCGTGGTGCCCGTTCTGCGCGCAGCAGAATCCGCTGCTGCAGCAACTCTACGACGCGCAGCGGGGGCACGGCCTCGACGTCCTGACGTTTTCCATCGACCGCGATCCCGCGAAGGCGCGCGCCTACATGACCAGGCATCGATACACGTTTCCGGCCGCGATGGCGACCCGACAGAGCGAGAAGTGGTTCGGCCCCCGGGTGGGGCTGCCGGAGACGTATGTCGTCGATCGCGACGGGCGCATCGTGTTCAAGGAGACGAGGGAGATGCTCGCGGACGACGTGCGCGAGCTTGCGCGGTTTGCGCAATCCTGAATTGAAGACTTCCGTTCCCAAGCCATGAATCGTCGCGAATTCCTGCACGCCGTCGCGGCCGCCGCCGCTGCAGGGCTTCCGGTCGCGGAGGCGCGGGCCCTGGACCTTTCGGTGGGCGCCGAGTTCTACGACGCCATCCCCGCGTTCGGCAACGTCGGCCTGCTGCATTTCACCGACTGTCATGCGCAGCTGCTGCCGATGCACTACCGCGAGCCGAGCGTGAACCTGGGGATCGGCGCCGCGAAGGGCCAGCCGCCCCATCTCGTGGGCGAACACCTGCTGAAGTTCTTCGGCATTGCGCCGGATACACGCGAGGCCCACGCGTTCACCAGCGTCGATTTCGCGCGCGCGGCTAACGCATACGGCGCGATGGGCGGCTTTGCGCATCTCGCCACGCTCGTCGCCAGGCTCAGGGCGACGCGACCCGGCGCGCTGCTGCTCGACGGCGGCGACACCTGGCAGGGATCGGCCACGTCGCTGTGGACGCGCGGGCAGGACATGATCGACGCGCAGAAGCTGCTGGGCGTGGACATCATGACCGGGCACTGGGAATTCACCTACGGCGCCGAGCGCGTGAAGGAAGTGGCGACGCGGGATTTTGCCGGGCGCATCGAATTCGTCGCGCAGAACATCCGGACCTCGGACTTCGGCGACGAAGTGTTTCCTCCGTACGCGATGCGAACGGTCAACGGCATCCGCGTGGCCGTCATCGGGCAGGCGTTTCCCTACACGCCGATCGCCAATCCGCGCTACCTCGTCTCCGATTGGACCTTCGGCATCCAGGAAGAGTCGCTGCAGAAGACCGTCGATGACGCAAGGGCGAAAGGCGCCCAGGTCGTGGTGCTGTTGTCGCACAACGGCATGGATGTCGATCTGAAGCTGGCGTCGCGGGTGACCGGCATGGACGCGATCCTGGGCGGACACACACACGATGGCGTGCCCAGGCCGACGATCGTGGCCAACCGCGGCGGCAGGACGGTGGTCACCAACGCCGGCAGCAGCGGCAAGTTCCTTGCGGTGCTCGATCTAAACGTCGCGGGAGGCAAGGTTGCGGACTTCCGCTATCGGCTGCTCCCGGTGTTCAGCAAGTTGCTGCCGCCCGACCGTGCGATGGCCGAGCACATACGCTCGGTGCGCGCGCCGTTTGCCGCAAAGCTCGATGAAAAGCTCGCCGTGACGGAGGGGCTGCTGTACCGGCGCGGCAATTTCAACGGAACCGCCGACCAGCTGATCCTCGACGCGCTGATGGCCGAAATGAACGTCCCCATCGCATTCTCTCCCGGGTTTCGCTGGGGAACTGCCCTGCTGCCGGGCCAGGCGATCCGCATGGAGGACCTGATGGACCAGACCGCGATCACCTATCCTCATGTCACCGTCAACGAATTTACCGGCGACGCCATCAAGGCCATCCTCGAGGACGTCGCCGACAACCTGTTCAATCCCGATCCCTATTACCAGCAGGGCGGGGACATGGTGCGGGTCGGCGGCATGACCTACGCGATCGACCCGAACGCTGCCATGGGCAGGCGGATCACCCGCATGGAACTGGCCGGAAAGCCCATCCGGGCAGAAGGCAAGTACAAGGTTGCCGGCTGGGCTTCGGTGGCCGAGGAAGCGAAGTCGGCAGGCGGCGATGCGATCTGGGACGTCTGCGCGCGCTACCTTCGCGCGCAGAAGACGGTCAAGGTAAAGCGCCCCAACGTTCCCGCGATCGATGGCATGCAGGGCAATCCCGGCATGTCATAGCGGTTGGTTCGCATGCGGGCCAGGTCGCCGCAACCCTTCGTCCTCCGCAGAACCAGGGTGGCGTCAGGTGATGGTGACTCGCGCAAACTTGCGCTTGCCGGCCTGCACGACCACCGTGCTGCCCGCGGCCACGACCAGGCCCTTGTCGCCGACCACGTCGCCGTCGACCTTAAGCCCGCGCTGCGCGATGAGACGCAGCGCTTCGGACGTGGATTCGACGACGCCGGCCCGCTTGGCCAGTTGCGCGATTGCCAGCCCGGCGCCCTCGGTGGCGAGGGTGACCTCCGGCATTTCGTCCGGCATCGCGCCGTCCTTGAAACGCGACTCGAACGTCGCCAGCGCCGCACTTGCGGCCGCAGCGGAGTGGAAGCGCGCGACGATTTCCTGCGCGAGCATCACCTTGGCGTCGCGCGGATTGCGACCCTCCGCGCATTCGCGCTTCAGGGCCGCGATCTCCTCCATCGGACGGAAAGACAGCAGCTCGTAGTACCGCCACATGAGGTCGTCGGAAATCGACATCAGCTTGCCGAACATGTCCGGAGGCGCATCCGTGATGCCGACATAGTTGCCCTTGGACTTCGACATCTTCTCCACGCCGTCGAGCCCCTCGAGCAACGGCATGGTCAGGATGCACTGCGGCTCCTGGCCGTAGTGCCGCTGCAGCTCGCGCCCGACCAGCAGGTTGAACTTCTGGTCGGTGCCTCCCAGCTCGATGTCGGATTTCAGCGCGACGGAATCGTAGCCCTGCATCAGCGGGTACAGGAACTCGTGGATGGCGATGGGCTGGCTGCCCTTGAAGCGCTTCGCGAAATCCTCGCGCTCCAGCATCCGCGCCACGGTGTACTTGGCGGCGAGCTTGATCATGCCGGCGGCACCCAGCGGTTCGCTCCACTCGGAGTTGTAGCGTATCTCGGTGCGGGCCGGATCGAGCACCTTCGACGCCTGCGCATGGTAGGTCTGCGCGTTGGCCACGATCTGCTCGTGCGTCAGCGGCGGCCGCGTCGCATTGCGGCCCGAAGGATCTCCGATCATCGACGTGAAGTCGCCGATCAGGAAGATCACCTGGTGTCCCAGATCCTGCATCTGGCGCATCTTGTTCAGCACCACCGTGTGGCCGATGTGGATGTCCGGCGCCGTCGGGTCGAGCCCGAGCTTGATGCGCAGCGGCTTGTTTTCCAGGCGGGCGCGCTTCAACTTGGCGGCGACTTCGTCCTCGACGAGCAGTTCGTCGGCGCCGCGCTTGAAGACCGCCAGCTGGTGTTCCACGTCAAGCGGCATGGCGCTCAGAGGCGTCTGGCTGCCTGTAACTTTGCCATCCGGAATTCTTGCGCCGGGCACTTGGCCATTGGGAGTCTTGTTGTCAGACATTGCGGTACCGATGCGCCGGCTGCGCAACGTGTCGCGGTCCGGCTGTTTGTTAGAATCGCGCTACCCGCAGCAATTGGCTTCCCGGAAGGGAATTTTCACTCGTGGCCGCACGTCAATCCCGGATTTTAGCGCACGGCGCGTTCTGCGCCGCGGCGGCGTAGTTGGCGCTCGCCATGCCTGCGAGTCGCGAGTTGTTTGCCGGCGTGATGTCCGGCACCAGCCTGGACGGCATCGACGCGGTGATCGCGGAGTTCTCTCCGGTTCCCGGCCGGTCCATCGCCACGCTGGGTACGACGCATGTCAGCTTCCCTTCCGCATTGCGCGAGCAACTGCTGACCCTGCAGTCCCCAGGCGATGATGAAATTGCCCGGACTGCGCGCGCCGCCAATGCCCTGGCCGACCTCTACGCCCACGCCATCGGCAGCGCATGCCTCGCGGCCGGCGTGGCACCCCACGATCTGATCGCGGCAGGCGTCCACGGCCAGACGGTGCGGCACCGGCCCGAGCAGGGCTGGACTTTGCAGATCAACAATCCCGCACGGGTCGCGGAGCGCGCTTACGTCACGGTCGTCGCCGATTTCCGCAGCCGCGATGTGGCGGCCGGCGGGCAGGGAGCGCCGCTGGTCCCGGCATTCCACGCCGCCCTGTTCCGCGACACGGAGGTTCACCGGGTCATCGTCAACATCGGTGGCATCGCCAACATCACCGACTTGCCGACGCGCGGCGCGATCATCGGATTCGATACCGGCCCGGGCAATGTCCTCATGGACCTATGGACGTCGCGGCATCGCGGCCAGCCGTTCGACGCGAAAGGCGCGTGGGCAGCGCAGGGACGCGTGATCGCGCCCTTGCTCGAGGCGCTGCTGGCGGAGCCCTTTCTCGCGCTGGCGCCGCCCAGGAGCACCGGACGCGACCTGTTCAACGCCGAATGGCTCGACGCGACGCTGGCCCGGGCGCGTTGGGCTGGCAAACCCGAAGATGCGCAAGCGACGCTGACCGCGTTCACGGCACGCACTATTTCCGACGCCGTGCGCGCGCACGCTTCGGGCGCCACCGAAGTCCTGGCCTGCGGCGGCGGCGCCAACAACGACACGCTGATGCGCATGCTCGCCACTGAACTCGGCACGCGGACGGTGGGTACGACGGCCGATCATGGCGTTGCCGTGGAGCACGTCGAGGCGCTGGCCTTCGCGTGGCTCGCGCGCGAGACGATTGCGGGCCGTCCCGGAAACCTGCCCGCGGCAACGGGGGCGCGCGGTCCGCGCGTTCTCGGCGCGATCTATCCGCGCTAGCGCTTCGGCATCAGCCCATCATGGGCATGTGAAATCCCGGCGCGGCGCTGCCGTCGTCGGGCCAGCGCGACGTGAGCGTCTTGAGGCGCGTATAGAAGCGGACGCCGTCCATGCCGTGCACGTGGAGGTCACCGAACAGCGATGCGCGCCAGCCGCCGAAGGAGAAGAACGCCATCGGCACCGGAATGGGCACGTTGACGCCGACCATCCCCACTTCGACATCCTGCTGGAACCGACGCGCGGCGTGGCCCGAGCGCGTGAAGATCGCGGTGCCGTTGGCGTAGTCGTTGGCGTTGATGAGCGCGATGGCCTCGGCCAGCGACTCGACGCGGACCACGACGAGCACGGGCCCGAAGATCTCTTCCCGATAGACGCTCATGCCCGGCGTGACCTGGTCGAACAGCGTGGGGCCGACGAAGAATCCGTCGGCGTGGCCCGGGACCGCCACGCCGCGGCCGTCTACCACGAGCTTGGCGCCTTCGGCGACGCCGGCGTCGATGCAGCCGACGATGCGGTCACGCGCGGCGCGGGTGACGACCGGCCCCATTTCGATGTTGGGGACGGTGCCGGGTCCCACGCTCACGCGCGCGGCACGTTCCGCGAGGCGCTTGACCAGTGGGTCTGCGGCCTCGCCCACCGCGACGACCGCCGAAATCGCCATGCAGCGCTCCCCTGCCGAGCCGTAGCCGGCGCCGATGATCGCTTCCGTGGCAAACGCGAGATCTGCATCGGGCAGGACCACCGCATGATTCTTGGCGCCGCCGAGCGCCTGCACCCGCTTGCCGTT
>DAOMGB010000029.1:33206-36482 GCA_035430095.1 Casimicrobiaceae bacterium
GTGGTCAGGTCCATTTTTGCTCCATCCATGATGATGCGCGCGAGGTCGACACCCAATTCTATGCCGCGAAGTCGCCGGACGACTGCGCGAGTGCCTTTTGCTCCCTCGGAATGAAAAACGGGAGCCTGCCGGCCCCCGTTCGGGTATTGCCACGTGCCTCGGCGCGTCAGGCCGAGAAGCTCGAGCCGCAGCCGCAGGTGGTGGTGGCGTTGGGATTCTTGATCACGAACTGTGCCCCTTCAAGGCCATCCTGGTAGTCGATCTCGGCCCCGACCAGGTACTGGTAGCTCATCGGATCGATCAGCAGCGTGACGCCGTCCTTTACGAGCGACGTGTCGTCCTCGTTGGTCACCTCGTCGAAGGTGAAGCCATACTGGAAACCCGAACAGCCGCCACCGGAAACGAACACGCGGAGCTTGAGGTCGGGATTTCCTTCCTCCTCGATCAGCGACTTGACCTTCATGGCGGCCGAGTCGGTGAAGATCAGCGGGGCGGGCATTTCATTCATGGCGTTCATCGTTGACTCCTGTGGAGCGACGGGCTGCGTCGAATGGCCTGTGAAGTTTAACCGCAATTGCCGTCGCAAAAAACCTTGTCGCCGTTACCGGCATTCGGCCCGGGCGGCAAGAAATGCAGATCAATCCCCCGACACCCGTTTCAATTCGACCACGCTGGCGGTCCCGGGTTCGACGTGGTTGAGCCGGCCCTGTATCACCGCACCCAGGTGCATCTCGAGCGTCCGGTATTCGACGTCTCCGATGATCCTGGCCTTGGACTGGAGCTCCAGGAAGTCATTGGCGGTGACCGGGCCGTTCACCGCCCCGTTCACGACGACGTGGGACACCTTGACTTCGCCGTCGACCCGCGCCTGCTCGCTGACGACCAGCGTTCCGGACTCGCCGTCGTGGGTGGACACATTTCCCAGGACCTGTCCATCGATGCGCAGTCCACCCGTGAATATGACGTCGCCGCGAACCACCGTGCCGGCGCCGATCAGGCAATCGATCCGCTTCTGCGGCGGGGCATGCTTCTTCCGTTCGAACATGGGGGCTCCTTCGCAAATCTAAAGCTGTAGTGTACGCGTCGCTCGGGGATTTCCCTGGCCGGATTCGAACGCGCGTGCCGTGACGGCGGTGACACGTGTCCCGGCCGGAACGCGGAATCTTCCTTCAACTCGCTGATAATACTTGAATTTGAGCGTCAGCGCGGTTCTGGCCTCGGGCTGGTCGTCAGGCAGCACCAGCACGCCGCCATGGGTTCCCGGGGGCGCCCCCGGGACCGGCGCGAAGGTCGCCTGAAGCACGACGTTGCCCTCGAACTCGTCCTTGGGGCTGCCGCCACGCACGATCAGCAGGTTGAAATGCCAGATCTCGTCGCTGTCGCGTTCCACGGACAGCCGCTGCAGCTGCAAGCCGGTTTGCTTGCTCGAATCGGACACCAGCTTCTGCAGGAACGCCAGTTCCTCCTTCAACTGGGCGTTCTCGCCGGCGAGTTCGGCGGACTGCTTCTGCTGCGCGTCCTGCGAACCCCGCGCCATCGCGATTTCGCTTTCGAGCGTCGAGCTCTTCGCGCGCAGGTCGAACGCCTCCTGGCGCAGCTTTTTCGCCTCGGCTTCCAGAGAGACCAGCCGTGCCTCGACTTCCTTGCGATTGAATCCCCCGAAGATCTGGCCGAAGTCGAAGCCCCACCACCACATGCCCGCGATGATGCCCACGAGCACGACGATGATCGCGCCGCGCCCCCACCAGGGCAGGTGCGTGCGCACGGCCATGCGCGGGGCCGAGATGCCGAAGTTCTGGCGCAGCCGCCGCAACCAGTGGGAGGGTGCCGCCATGTAAGAAAGCCTAGGGAACGACCGGTGCGGCGGCAAGGCCCGTCGTCTCGGGCAGGCCGAACATCAGGTTCATGTTCTGTACCGCCTGGCCGGCGGCGCCCTTGACGAGGTTGTCCTCGACCACCAGCACGGTGACCATGTCGGCGTTGCCGGGACGGTGCACCGCAATGCGCGCGACGTTCGACGAGCGGACGCTGCGGGTATCCGGCGCCGAACCGGCGGGCATCACGTCGACGAACGGCTCGCCCGCGTAGCGTTTCTCGAACAGCGCCTGCAGGTCGACATCGGTGTTCGTCAGGCGCGCGTACAGCGTCGCGTGGATGCCGCGGATCATCGGCAGCAGGTGCGGCGTGAACACGAGCTTGAGCGGCGTCCTGCTGCGCGCCGCAAGCTCCTGCACGGTCTCGGGGTGGTGCCGGTGGCCGCCGACGTTGTAGGCCCGGAAATTGTCGGAGGCTTCGGCCAGCAGCAGCCCGACCTCGGCTTTGCGTCCCGCGCCCGATGCGCCCGACTTGCAATCCGCGATCAGGTGTTCAGTGTCGACGACACCGGCCTCGATCAGTGGCATGAAGCCGAGCTGCATCGCCGTGGGATAGCATCCTGGGTTTCCGACAATGCGCGCGCGGCGGATCTCGTCGCGATGGAACTCGGGCAGGCCGTACACCGATTCCGCGAGAAGGTCGGGGCAGGTGTGCGGCATCTTGTACCACTTCTCGAACATCGCGGCGTCGCGGATCCGGAAGTCCGCGGCCAGGTCGACGATTTTCACGCCCGCGTCCACCAGCCCGCGCGCCTGCGCCATTGCCACGCCGTGCGGCGTGGCGAAGAAAACGATGTCGCAGGCCTTGAGGTCCGTCGCATCGGGCGCCGTGAACGAAAGCGAGTCGTAGTGTCCGCGCAGGCTCGGGAACATGTCGACGACGCGGGTGCCGGCATCTCCGCGCGACGTGATGGCGCGCACGTCCGCGTGCCCGTGCGATGCCAGCAGGCGAAGCAGTTCGACGCCTGTGTAGCCGGTGCCGCCGACGATGCCGATCTTGATCATGCCGCCCCCCCGAACCAGGTTCCAAAGTCTCGTTGTCGATTCTAGCATCGGGCTCCCGATGCTATGACGATGTCATTGCCGTCGCGCCGTGCATTCATGGCTCGTATTCACGGCAGTCAATCGGCGCCGCTCCACAAGCGCAAAGGCCACCTCGAAGGCGGCCTTTGCGGGAATTTCCCTCAGGTTCCCTGGGGAAGCCTGGACGTCTAGCGCTTCGAGAACTGCTTGCGCTTGCGCGCCTTGTGGAGGCCGACCTTCTTGCGTTCCACTTCTCGCGCGTCGCGGGTCACGAGGCCCGCCTTGGACAGCGTGGGCTTCAACTGCGCATCGTAGTCGATCAGCGCGCGCGTGATGCCGTGGCGCACCGCGCCGGCCTGGCCCGATTCGCCGCCGCCGT
>DAOMGB010000030.1:0-35880 GCA_035430095.1 Casimicrobiaceae bacterium
GCTTCCGCATAGTTGGCGCGGATGGCGGGTTCGTCCTCGACGATGGCGATCCTTTTCATGCGAACGGCTCCCTCGCGTCGCGCGCGGTCCCTCCCGGAGCGACGTCGACTTTCTCGGGACGGCCCGGCGCGACACGGCTGATCCAATATACCGCAGCGTCCGCCGCCACCACGGGGCCCGGCCCATCTGCCATCGGTTTGCCACATTTCTTCGCCGGTTCGCCCGATTGCGGGCACGACCGCGCCGCAATGCGCGCGCGAAATGGGTGCCGAGGGTGGCGCCGGGCCGGCGGACGCCAACCGGAAGTCGAGTCCGGAATCGCCGGCGCGCATTTCCCTTCATCGGGCCAACCTGGGGAAGCACGCCATGCCGCACGCCAATCGAATCGAAAGCCGCAACGTCCTGCGCCGCGAGTGGCGCACACTGGGGCGGCTGGCGCTGGAAAGCGCAGCCACCGGATTCTTCGTGAGCCTGGTGCTTGCCCTCGCGGTTTTCATCGTCAGCTTTGAAGCGCACGCGGCCGGCAGCGACGCTCCCGGTCGTGGCACCCTGATGCTGGGTAGCGGGGCGGGCGAAGGTGTCGCCGCTCCACTGCTCGCGACCGACGTGCAGATGGACGTGAGCGGAATGGTCGCGCGGGTACGGGTCGTGCAACGCTTCGCCAACCCCACCGCGCAATGGCGCGAAGGTGTCTACGTGTTCCCGCTGCCGGAACAGTCCGCCGTCGATCACCTGACCATGCACGTCGGGCAGCGCCGGATCGAGGGCCAGATCAGGGAACGGTCCGAGGCGCGCCGCACCTACGACAACGCAAAGGCGGAAGGCCGCAAGGCCACGCTGTTCGAGCAGGAGCGGCCCAACATGTTCACGACGCGCGTGGCGAACATCGGACCCGGCGAGGAAGTCGTCGTCGCGCTCGAGTACCAGCAGGTGTTGCGCTACGACGAGGGCGCGTTCCGCCTGCGCTTCCCGCTGGCCATCACTCCGCGCTACGTCCCGGGCACGCCGTCCCCCTCGACGGGCGACGAGACCGGCGGTCCGCCGGCGACAGACAGCGTCCCGGATGCGGATCGAATCACGCCTCCGTACATCACGTCGACGGACGACCCGGTGAATGCGGTGACGATCGCCATCGACCTGAACGCGGGATTTCCGCTGTCCGGACTGGCCAGCACGTACCACGCGATGGACATCGAGGAGCGCCCCGGCAACCGCCATCGGCTTAGGCTCAGCACAGGCGCGGCAGCGGCAACCCGCGACTTCGAACTGGTCTGGACGCCTGACGTCGGCGCCGCGCCGGGCGCCGCCCTCTTCACCGAGACGCGCGGCGACAAGAACTATGCGCTGCTGATGGCGCTGCCGCCGTCCGCGCCGGGAGCGGCCGCGAGCCGCGCTCCGCGAGAGATCACCTACGTCATCGACACATCGGGTTCGATGGAAGGGGTGTCGATCAGCCAGGCGCGCGAAGCGCTGGACATGGCACTCGACCGCTTGCTGCCCGGCGACCGCTTCAATGTCATCGAATTCAATTCCACCAGCACGCCGCTGTTCACTTCGCCGATGCCGGTCGACGCGGCGACGCTCGCGCGTGCGAAGCAATTCGTCCGGGCCTTGCGTGCGCGCGGCGGGACCGAGATGCTGCCGGCGCTGAAGTTCGCGCTCGCCGGCGGAGCGAGTTCGGTCCGCGACGAATCGCATAGAGTGCGCCAGGTGATTTTCCTGACCGACGGCGCGGTCGGCAACGAGGACGAGATCCTTCGCCTGGTGCACGAGCAGCTGGGCGATCGAAGGCTGTTCACCATCGGCATCGGTCCGTCGCCCAACACCTTCTTCCTGACCAAGGCGGCGCAGTCCGGACGCGGCACCTTCACGTTCATCGGCGACGTCCGTGAAGTGAAGGAAAAGATGTCTTCCCTCTTCCGCAAGCTGGAGAGCCCGGCGCTGACCGACATCGCGATCGCGTGGCCCGCGGGCGCCGACGCGTGGCCGCGGCGGGTGCCTGATCTTTACGCCGGCGAGCCGGTCGTGGTGACGGCGCAGTTCCCGTCGGGCGCGGTGCAGGACAACGTGTCCATTTCGGGTCGGCGCGCGGGCGCCGACTGGCAGGCATTGCTTCCGGTCACCGGCGGTGCACCGGAACCCGGCGTGGCGGTGCTGTGGGCGCGCGCCAGGATCGATGCGCTCATGGACGCGGGCCGACAGGGCGCGCCGGAGCAGGACATCCGCCAAGCCGTGCTCGACATCGCACTCGCGCACCATCTGGTCAGCAAGTACACGAGCATGGTTGCGGTCGACGTCACGCCGACACGGGCCGCCGGCGTGGATTTGTTTTCGTCGAACATGCCCGGCAGCGTGCCCGAAGGCCTCACCGGCTTCAGTCAACTGCCTCGTACAGCAACCCCCGCGATGCTGCTGCTGTGTGCCGGTGTCGCGCTGATCCTTGCCGCGTTCATTTTGCTGCTGCGCCGCGCACCCCGGGCCGTGCTTTCGCCCGACCCCGCGGCTCCGGCTCAACCGTGAGCCGCGCAATGCCAGCCGCCACCGACGCCGGTGCCGCGCACACGCTCTCTGCTGCCGATGGGGGAGGATCCTTCGGTCGAAATCGAAGCGATGCACGCAACTGGATGCGCGCTTCGGCACCCGGCATCGCCTTTCGCTGCCGGGCGGCCGAGTCTTCCCCCATCCGCGGCGGCGCGCGCACGACGCGCAAGGCAGCATGCGAAACTCGGCGCATCCGGCGGCTGGCAATGCTGTTCCTGCTGGCGGGCGCAGGTCTCGCCTGCTTCGGAAGCGGGCTCTACATCTACGCCAAGGCCGGACTGGCGCAGGTACTGCTGCATTCCGCGTGGTCGCGCACACAGGCCAGTGGCGAACCGGCCGCGCCGTGGCCGTGGGCCGATACGCACCCGGTCGCGAGGCTGCTTGCGCCCGCGCATGACGTGGACCTGCTGGTATTGAGCGGTGCGTCGGGCCGCACGCTGGCTTTCGGGCCGGGACACCTCGACGGATCAGCCGAACCGGGCGCCTCCGGCAACAGCGTGATCACCGCGCACCGAGACACGCACTTCAGGTTTCTGCAACGCGTCGCCGCTGGCGATGCCCTGATCGTCGAAGGCCGCAACGGCGCGCGACGGCACTTCCAGGTGCGCAGGACCTATGTCGCGGACCATCGCGATCTCAACATCCCGCGCGACACGCCGGCGCCGACGTTGACGCTCGTCACCTGCTTTCCATTCGACGCGATCAACCCGGGCGGGCCGCTGCGCTTTGTCGTCGTGGCCGAGGCCACGTGACCACCACTACCTGGCGTTGTTGGCGCCCGCGTTCTGCGACCGCTGGTTGCGCATCATGCTGTCGACGTCGCCCGTGGTGACCGCCTTGCCGGTGCTTCTGTCCTTCACCGGGATATGGCTGCCCACCTGCATGACTTTATCGTCCGCAGGGTCATCGGGTTGCGGGCCTGTCTTCCAGGCGGCACAGCCCGAGAAAAGAATGCTTGCTGCCATCAAGAGGTAGAGACGATTCATTCCAAAGGCTCCCCAGGAAATTGTCACCGTTCCACGCAGGGTGGTGACGAGTGCCGACAATGATAGACCAAACGGTGCCCGCCCTGGCGGCACTTTTTTGCTGCCCGGCCTAATTCAGCCGCAGCCGCAGTCCGGGAACTCCCAGTTCGCCGTAGTCACTCGACCACACCTCGCCGGGCGCCACCGGCCAGGCGTCGGTGACGGTGCCGGTGGTCACGATTTCTCCCCCGACAAGCGGCGCAGCCCGGTGCTGCGCCGCAACCAGTCGCGCAAGGTGTCCCAGGGCGAGCGCGGGACTGCCCAGCACGTTTTCGCCCTCGCCGCGATCGACGACCTCGTCGCCCCGGCGCAGCGTGAGCTCGAAATTCGGCAACGCGGACGCCAGCGTGGCGCGACTGCCTGCGGTCAGCGGCACGCGGGTGCCCACGACCAGCGCCCCATGCAATCCAAACGCCGCGGTGCAGTCCGGCGCCTTGAATTTCCAGTCCGGAAAGTGGCTTTGGACGATCTCGAATCCGGCAGCGATCCACTCCACGCTCTCCAGGATCGCTTGCGCATCGCCGCAAACCGGAACGGCGGCGCCAAGTCCGAACACGACTTCGGGCTCGATGCGCGGCTGCACGAGTCCGGACAGCGCCAGCGACGCGTTGCCATCACGCGCTTCGTGCACGGTGTGCGTCCACATGTGCGCCCACATCGGCTCGAACACTCCATAGCGCGGCCAGATCGTGCGGTTTGTGAATCCGATCTTGCGGCCGGCCGGCACCCAGCCCTGCGCGCGGCGGCGGCGCTCGATCTCCGCCAGCACGTCGTACGCCGCGGCGACATCGAAGTCCGCGGCTTCCGCGGTGATGGGCGCGAGGACGCGACCGCCGTCGTATGCGGCGATCAACCGGTCGGCCAGCTCGCTGACGACGAACATCCGGTTCCGATCCGTTCCCGCGCGGGCCGACATCAACGGATCAGGCGAATCGACCGCAGCAAGGCCGTGAGCGCCGTCCACAGGGCGACCGCGAGCACCATGCCAACGACGGCTGCCGCAATGGCGCCCAGGGTCCCGGACAGGCCGAGGACGGAGACCAGCATCCACGCGCCGAGTCCACCCAAGCCCCCGCAGAAGACGATCCCGATGACGCTCCAGACAATGCCCATGCCGAACTCCCAGCGTGTTGCACCAAGGCTGTAGTATAGAGGCGGTCCTACGCGCGATCGCGACATCCTGCCGACGCCGCGCCGACGCGATACCGACACCCGTCACATCATGAACGATTCCCTCCATTACGCCGCCACCGGCGCGCGCCCGGCCGTGCGGGCGCTGATGGCATCGCAGATCCGCGAAGTCGCCAACGCGGGGCTGGGACAGGCGGGCATCCTGCCCTTCTGGTTCGGCGAGCCGGATGAAGTGACGCCCGCCTTCATTTGCGAGGCCGCCGCGCGATCGCTCGCGCAGGGCGAAACCTTCTATTCGCAGAATTTCGGCATCCCCGAACTGCGCGAAGCCATCGCCGCCTATGTCACGCGGCTGCATCGACCGACGTCCGCGGAGCACATCGCGGTGACCGCGTCGGGCATGTCGGCACTCATGCTGACGGTGGAAGCATTGGTGGCGCCCGGCGACCGGGTCGTCGTCGTCACGCCGCTGTGGCCCAACCTCGTCGAAATCCCGAAGATCCTTTCCGCCAACGTCACCTGCGTTCCGCTGCAGTTCACCTCCGCCGGCTGGACGCTCGACGTCGAGCGCCTGCTCGCGGCGCTCAAGCCGGAAACCCGGGTGGTGATGATCAACTCGCCCAACAACCCGACCGGATGGACGATCGACCGCGCGAGCCAGCAGGCGGTCATCGCGCATTGCCGTGCGCGCGGCATCTGGATCGTCGCCGACGACGTGTACGAGCGCCTCGTCTACGACGGCGGCGCGTGCGCGCCGTCGTTCCTCGACCTCGCGGCACCCGAGGACCGCGTGATCAGCACCAACAGCTTCTCGAAGTCGTGGCTGATGACCGGGTGGCGCCTTGGCTGGATCGTCGCGCCGGAAGCGCTGATGCCGGACCTGGGCAAGCTGATCGAATACAACACGTCGTGTTCCCCGGTCTTCGTGCAGCGTGCCGGCGTCGCGGCGATCACCGACGGCGAAGCGACGATCGGTCGTACGCTGGCGCGCTACTCCGCGGCCCGCGACTTCCTGGTCGGCGCCCTTGCGCGACTGCCGCGAATCGAGGTCGCCCCGCCGGCGGGCGCGATGTACGCATTCTTTCGCGTGGCCGGCGTCGGCGACAGCCTCGAATTCTGCAAGCGGCTGGTGCGAGAGGCGCGTCTCGGGCTGGCACCCGGCAGCGCGTTCGGACCCGAGGGCGAAGGATTCGTGCGCTGGTGCTTCGCTTCCAGCCAGTCGCGGCTGGTCGACGGCGTGGGCCGGCTGGAGGCGTTCCTTCGACGATGAGTTTCAGTGATCGGGAAACGCGCGCTCCCAGGACTCCGGGTCGAATCCTACGATCAGCCCCTGATCGGTTTCCAGCACGGGCCGCCTGATCGCCGTCGGATTCTCGAGCATCATGGCGATTGCCGCCGGCGCATCCTTGACCTCTGCCTGCCGTTCCGGCGACAGCTTCTTCCACGTGGTGCCGCGGCGGTTGAGCAGCGTCTGCCAACCGGCCTCCGCGCACCAGCGGGTCAGCTGCTCGCGCAGCGGCGGAGTCTTCTTGAAGTCGACGAAGCGATAGGCGATGCCGCGTTCCGCGAGCCAGGCGCGCGCGGATTTGATCGTGTCGCAATTGGTGATGCCGTACATTCGCATTGATCGGGTCCCCGAAGATGATCCGGCGCGCGCCGGCAATTGCGGGGCCGGGCGCGCGCGGCGAGCCGTCAAGTGTACGCGCATCGGACGGCGACCCTTTCGCCCCCTTGCTCCGCGGATCGACGCGGGCGTATAACCGGGACTTCGCAATTTCCGCCGATCCCATCCGGACATGCCTCCACCCCCCATCGTCACTTTCGCGGCAACGATCGCGCTTGCAACCTTCTCCACACTTTCGGCGCCGGCGCAATCGGCGGACATGGGAAAGACGCTGCGGGTCGCCTTCCCCGTTGCCGAGACCGGCTTCGATCCCCAGGCTACCGCTGACCTCTACTCCTGGACCGTGCTCCGCAACATCGTCGACCCGCTCTTCGTGTACGACTACTTCGCGCGACCGGTGCGGCTCGTGCCCAACACGGCCGCCGCGCTGCCCGAGGTGACCGACGGCGGCCGGACGTACACGATCAAGGTCAAGCCCGGGATCCACTTCGCGGCCGACCCCGCATTCAAGGGCAAGCCGCGCGAACTGACCGCCGAGGACTACGTCTACAGCATCAAGCGCATCTTCGATCCGAAGGTGCGGTCGTACTGGGTGTACGTGTTCGAGAACAACCTGGCCGGCCTGGACGACGTGCTCGCCAGCGCTCGCAAGAACAACGCCCTCGATTACGACGCCAGGATCGAAGGCCTGCAGGCCATCGACCGCTACACGCTGCAGATCCGCTTTCGACGGCCCAATTACGGTTTTGAATGGTGGTTTACTTCTGTTCCCTTTTCCGCCGTGGCGCGGGAAGTCGTCGATGCCTACAAGGACAGTTCCAATCGTGTGATGGAGAACCCCGTCGGCACCGGCCCCTACCTGCTCAAGAACTGGACTCGCGGACAGCGCATCGTCCTCGAGGCCAACCCCGGGTACCGCGACGTCAGGTTTCCCGCGCCGGGAGCCGGCAGCACTGCGGCGGATGCCGCGATTGCCAAGGGACTGGTCGGCCGCACATTGCCGCTGGTGGGCACGGTCGACATCAGCATAATCGAGGAGGCGCAGCCGCGCCTGCTCTCGTTCGACACAGGCAAGCTCGACTTCATGCAGGTGCCAGCTTCGCTGTCCGCCAACGTGTTGCGCGGCGACGCGCTCCTGCCTGAATTCGCCAAGCGCGGCATCGTGCTGCACCGGGAAGTTTCGCCGTCGATCGCGTTCTCCTTCTTCAACCTCGACGATCCGCTGGTCGGCGGATACACGCCGGAGAAAATTGCGCTGCGGCGCGCGATCAGCATGGGCTTCGACCGTGGGTCCAACATTGCCCAGGTTCTCAATGGCCAGGGCATCCCGGCAAATCAGCCGGTAGCGCCGGCGCTGTACGGCCACGATGCGAAGTACGTGGCGCCCTACGGCTCCGATCCCAAGGCGGCACGCGCGCTGCTGGACAAATTCGGCTACAGGGACCGCGACGGCGACGGCTACCGCGAGTTGCCCGACGGCAAGCCGCTGACGCTCGTGCTGGCCTCGACGCCCGATGCCGCGGCGCGAGTCAGCGACGAGCTGTGGAAGCGGAACATGGACGCGATCGGCCTCAAGATGACCTTCCTCAAGAACAAGTGGCCCGAACTGAACAAGATGTCCGAGGCCGGACAGCTGATGATGTGGGGATTGCAATGGGCAAGCAACATCCCCGAGGGCATCGACAACTACAGCTATTTCTACAGCAAGAACATCGGCACGTCGAACGACGCGCGCATGCGCCTGCCCGCCTTCGACGCCCTCTACGACAAGTCGCGCAACCTGCCCCACGGGCCGGAGCGGACCGCAATCTTCAACCAGATGAACGATCTGATCTTCAACTACGCGCCGTGGATCCTCGCCGACTACCCCTACGAGAACTGGGTGGTCCAGCCGTGGGTGCGGGGCTTCAAGCTGAATCCGTTCGTCGAATACCAGTTCCGGTACCTCGACGTCGAGCCGCATCACTGAAGCGCCAGCGCGCCACGATCGGCCTGCGCGCCGGTCAGTTCGCCGCCTTCCGTGCAATCCCTCCGGAGAAGTCCCATCCCCGTCCCGGCGCGGCCGCAAGCAAAGCCTTCGTGTAATCGTGCTGCGGATTGGCGAAGACATCGCGGACGCTGCCCGTTTCGACAACGCGACCCGCGGACATCACGGCGACGCGGTCGCACACCTGGGCCGCCACCCGCAGGTCGTGCGTGATGAACAGCATCGCGAGGTTCAGGCGCTGCCGGATTTCGTCAAGCAGGGCCAGCACCTGCGCCTGGACGGAGACATCGAGCGCGGAAACCGCCTCGTCCGCGATCAGGACATCCGGCTCCATCGCCAGCGATCGCGCAATGCAGATGCGTTGCCGCTGGCCACCCGAAAACTGGTGCGGATACCGGTCCAGCGAACCCGGGTCCAGACGGACCAGTTCCATCAGCGAGCGTGCGCGATCCGTCGCTTCGCCCAGTGCCACGCCATAATTCATCGGACCTTCGACAATCGCCTGGCCGACCGTGCGCCTGGGATTCAGCGAGCGGTACGGGTCCTGGAAGACGATCTGGACCCGCCGCCGCAGTGCGCGCAGCTGTGCGCGCGAGATCGCCGCGAAGTCGGTGTCGCCGACCACGATGCGTCCGTCCGTCGGTTCGATCAGGCGTGCGATGCAGCGCGCGACGGTGGACTTGCCCGAGCCCGACTCGCCGACGATGCCGAGCGTCTCGCCCTGGCGAATCTCGAGCGATACGTCGGACGCGGCGGCAACGGCGTGCTTCGCGGGACCTAACCAGCGGCGTTCCGAATACGTCTTGGACAGCCCGGAGGTCCGCAGCACGACGGGCGCGGTCACGGCATTGCGGTGCTTCGGCGCAAGGCTCGGCACCGCGTCGATGAGCATGCGCGTGTATTCGTGCCTCGGCGCGGTCAGCAATTCGCGGGTCCGCCCGACTTCCACCAGCTCTCCTCCGCGCAATACCGCAACGCGGTCCGCGATTTCCGCGACAACGCCGAAATCGTGCGTGATGAACAGGACGCCCGTGCCGTGATCGCGCTGCAGCTGCCGGATCAGCGCCAGGATCTGCGCCTGCGTCGTCACGTCGAGCGCGGTGGTCGGTTCGTCGGCGATCAGCAGCGCCGGCTCGAGCACCAGCGCCATCGCGATCATGATGCGCTGCCGCTGCCCGCCCGACAGCTGATGGGGATAGGAGGCCAGCATCCGTTCCGGATTGGCCAGCTGCACCGCACGTACGATGTCGAGTGTCTTTTCCCGCCGCTCATTCGGCGGCAGGCTCGTGTGGGTCGCGAGCACTTCGTCGATCTGCTGGCCACAGCGCATCACCGGGTTCAGCGCCGTCATCGGTTCCTGGAAGATCATCGACATCCGGGTGCAGCGCAGCTCGCGCAGGCGACTGGCGCCGGCCTTGAGCAGGTCTTCGCCGGTGACCCGGATTTCCCCCGCGGTCGCGGCGAGGCCCTTCGGCAGCAGCCCCATGACCGCGTGGGCAATGACGCTCTTGCCCGAACCCGATTCCCCGACGAGGCAGACGATCTCCCCACGGTCCACGGCAAGGCTGGCACTCTGCACGGCGCACGCTCGATCGGCGCCCGGAGGAAGCGCAATGGTCAGGCCGCGCACGTCGAGCGCAGGCGTGCTCACCTCGAATGGGCCTTCCGATTCGTCACAGCTGCTTCCTCATGCGCGGGTCGAGCGCGTCGCGCAGTCCGTCCCCCAACAGGTTCACGGCGAGCACCGTCAGCGCCAGGAAAACGCCCGGGAAAAGGATGTTGTGCGGGAACACGCGGAACAGCGTGCGTCCCTCGGCCATGATGTTGCCCCACGTCGGCGTTTCCGGCGGAATGCCCACGCCCAGGAACGAAAGGATCGCCTCGATCAGGATCGCGGATGCCGCGATGTAGGTGGCCTGCACGATCAGCGGCGCGATCGTGTTGGGAAGGACGTGCCGGACCAGCAGCAACGGAGTGGGCGTGCCCACCGACACGGCGGCCTCGACGTAGGGCTCCTCGCGGATCGACAGCACGATCGAGCGCACCAGGCGCACCACGCGCGGAATTTCCGGGACGACGATCGCGACGATGACGGCGACGAGCCCCGCCTTCGACAGCGAGACCACGGCGATCGCCAGCAGGATCGCCGGAATGGCCATCAAACCGTCCATGACCCGCATAACCACGGCGTCGAGCCAGCGGATGTAGCCGCCGACGAGTCCGATCAGGAGCCCGATGGCCACGCTGATCACCGCCACCGATGCGCCGACGAGCAGCGAAGCGCGCGCGCCATAGACGACCCGGCTGTAGATGTCGCGGCCGAGCGAATCGGTGCCCATCCAGTGCGTGACCGTGTACTTGGTCCCGTCGTCGCGTCGCATCGCCGCCTCCGTTCCCGGCTGCTTGTTGCGAAACGCCGGATTGATCTGCGCCGGGTCGATAGACGTCAGCAGCGGCGCGGCGATTCCCATGAGCAGGATCAGCGCGAGGATGCCGGCGCCGATGGCAACGGTCGGGTTGCGCGACAGTCGATGCGCCAGGCCGCGACGCGGCCCGGCCGGCGGCTCCCCGGTTGGCATGCCCGGCAGCCCCGGCGGCACTTCCAGGCCCAGCGCATCGGCAGTGGCGCTCAATACCGGATCCGCGGGTCGAGGACCGTGTAGAGCAGGTCCACGACCAGGTTGACCAGCACGTACACGAACGAGAACAGCAGGATCACCGCCTGGATCGTCGGATAGTCGCGGGCGAGCACGGCGTCGACGGTCAGCCGGCCGAGTCCGGGGATGCTGAACACGCTTTCCGTGACGACCACGCCGCCGATCAGCAGCGCGATGCCGATGCCGATCACGGTGACGATGGGCACCGCCGCGTTGCGCAACGCATGCCGCATGAGCACGATCCGATCAGTGAGGCCCTTGGCGCGCGCCGTGCGGATGTAATCCTCGCCCAGCACTTCGAGCACGCTGGTGCGCGTGATGCGGGCGATCAGCGCGATGTAGATCACCGACAGCGTGATGCTCGGCAATACCAGCCGCGTGAGACATCCCCACAGCCCATCAGCCAGCGGCTGGTAGCCCTGCACCGGCAGCCATTGCAGTTCGATGGCGAACACGAAGATCAGCACATAGCCGATCACGAACACCGGTACGGAAAAGCCGAGCACCGCGAAGCCCATCACGATGCGGTCGATCCACGTGCCCTGCTTCCAGGCGGCCAGCACGCCCAGCGGCACGGCCACCACGATGGAGAAGATCATGGTGGTGAGCGCCAGCATCAGCGTCGGCTCGATTCGGTCGGCGACCAGTTCGGCGACCGTCTTCTTGAAGAAGAACGATTCGCCGAAGTCGCCGGTGAGCATGCGCCCGATCCACACCAGGAACTGCGTGACGACCGGCTGGTCGAGGCCGAGCTTCGCGCGGATGTCCGCCACGTCCTGGGAAGTCGCCGACGCGCCCGCGATGATCGCCGCCGGATCCCCCGGCGTCAGGCGAAGCATCGCGAACACGAACACGGCAACGATCGCCATGACCGGGATCGTTGCCAGCAGGCGCCTGGCCGTATACGCGAGCATCAGGGCAACTCCGGGGCGGCCACGTACACCTGGCTGTCGTCATTCCCGCGGAAACGGGAATCCAGTGACATTGCGCAGACGACACAGGGTCCCCGCGTTCGCGGGGACGACGGGTTCATGGGGCACGCCTGCGCGGGTTGCTATCGTCCAGCCTTCGAGATGTTCCAGAACACGGATGCCGGTGCCACCACGATGCCGTCGATGTTCTTGCGCGCCGCGCCCGGCTGGTACCACTGCCCGAGGTGGACGTGCGTCGGATACTGCGTCCAGCGCACCTGCACCGCTTCGGCGATCGCCTTCTGCTTCGCGGGATCGGTCTCGCGCGCGAAGTCGTCGCGCAGCTTCTCGAGCTCGGCGTCGCACGGCCAGCCGAAGAGCGCCTTGTCGCAGCTCGCGTTGAGAAACGCCGTGGACACCGGATTGAGGATGTCCGCGGACACCCACGACGTCGCGAAGGCGTGCCAGCCGCCGGCAGAGGGCGGGTCCTTCTTCGCGCGGCGCGCGACCACGCTCTGCCAGTCCATCGAAATCATCTCGACCTTGAAGCCCGCCTTTTCCATCATCTGCTTTGCAACGGGCGCCAGGTTGGTCAGCACCGCCAGGTCGGTGGAATGCATGAGCACGATCGGCGTGCCGTCGTAGCCGGCCTCCTTGAGCAGCGCCTGCGCCTTGACGTAGTTCGATTCGAGCAGTCCGTCCATGCCCTTGTCCGATGCCAACGGCGTCCCGCAGACGAAGAGCGCCTTGCAGGTCTTGTAATACTGCTTGTCGCCGATCGTCGCCTGCAGGAAATCCTCCTGGTTGAAGGCATAGAGCAGCGCCTGCCGCACCTTGGCGTTGTCGAATGGCTTGGCGGTCGAATTGAAGCGGAATGCGTATTGATTGCCGAGCGGATTCCAGTCGACCAGCTTGATGTTGGCATCCTTGCGCAGGATCGGCAGCAGGTCGTGCGACGGCTGCTCGATGAAGTCGATTTCGCCGGCGATCAGTGCGTTGACCGCGGTTTGCTGGTCGGCGAGCTGCTTCCATTCGACGCGGTCGACCTTCGCGACCTTGCCGCCGGCCAGGCCGGACGCGGGTTCCGCGCGCGGCTTGTACTTGTCGAACTTCACGTAGACGGACTTGTCGCCCGGCTTCCACTCGTCCTTCCTGAACACGAACGGGCCGGACCCCGTGTAGTCAGAGATCTGTTCGGACGATGGGGTCGCCGCGACGCGCTTGGGCATCATGAACGGCACGTTCGACGACGGCTTGCCGAGCCCGGCCAGCACGAGTCCCGTGGGCGAGTTCAGCACAATCCTGAAGGTCCTTGCGTCGACGACGGGCATGTCCTTCACAAAGGTCATCATCTTCTGGCCCATGGCGTCCTTGGAGCCCCAGCGCCTGATCGACGCGACGCAGTCCTCGGCCGTCACCGGCGTCCCGTCGTGCCACAGCAGACCCTCGCGCAGCGTCATGGTCCAGGTCAGCTTGTCGGCGGAAAGCTCGTACTTGTCGATCATCTGCGGCTTGATCTGGCCGTTGGCGTCGGTCGCGAACAGCGTGTCGTACACCATGTAGCCGTGATCGCGTGTGATATAGGCCGTGGTCCAGATCGGGTCGACGATCTTGAGGTCCGAATGCTTGACGACGCGCAGCGTGGTCTGGGCCTGGGAGGCGGGCGCGGCGAGCGCGAAGGCCGCCGCGGCAAAAGCTGCCAGTCCCAGATTGCGGATACCAAACGTCATGAACTTCTCCTGTGGGGAAACCGGGGATGCGGTAACGGCGCGGCGACCGCGCGAATCCGCACGATAGTCGCACGGCCGCGCGACGGCAATAGGCGCGAATCGGCCGGCCGGCACACCTGCCCTCAATTCCGCGGATCGATGGGCGTGATCCGCGGCGCGCGTGCCTCGATGGCTTCGGCCGCGGCGAGGCAAAGGTCCTCGCGGAAGCGCTGCCCGACGATCTGCACCCCGACGGGCAACCCATCGACCACGCCCGTGGGCACGGCCATTCCCGGCAGGCCCAGCACCGGCACCGCCATCAGCGTCGACGACTGGCGCCAGATCTCCATCGTGCGCTCCTTGCTCTCGAGGTCGAAACCCTGCGCATAGGGCAGTTCGGTGCAGACCGGCGCCAGCACCAGCGGCGTATGGTCGAGGAACGCGTACCAGTCGCGAATGAGTCGGGTGCGGTCGGCCAACGCGCGCAGGTGGTCGTCCGGGCCGATGTCCGGCACGTTGTCCTGCATAAGTTTCATGGCCACGCGAATGCCGTCGTCTCCGTCGCGCTCGAAATCGGCTTGCTGGAAGCGCCGAAACTCCGGGATGTACATCCGGAACCACAGCTCGAATGCCGCCGAGAATCCCGGGGTCCGCGCGGCGACGATCTCGTAGCCCGCGTCGCCGAGCGCCTTCGCCGCCTGCGCGAGCGCCGCGGCAACCGGCGGCGAAGGTGCGGCGCCCGCAAGGTCCGCGGCATCGGCCACCACCGCGACACGAACCGGCGCCTTCGCCGGCGGTCCTTCCAGCGGCACCGGGACCCACCACGGGTCGCGCACATCCGGCGCCGCCATCGCGCGCAGCCCGAGTCGCACGTCGCGCACGCTGCGCGCCAGCGGACCCTGCACGGACATCAGTTGCGCGGAAATGGGTCGCTCGGTCCTGCCGCTGGGATTGTAGGCGGGGACGCGGCCGAACGACGGACGCAGTCCCGCGAGTCCGGTGCAATAGGCGGGATAGCGCACGGACCCCGCGATGTCGTTGCCGTGCGCGAGCGGCGTGATGCCCGCCGCCACCGACGACGACGCGCCGCCACTCGACCCCCCCGGCGTGCGCGTTCGCGACCACGGGCTGTATGTCCGTCCGCGGTAGTCGTTGACGGTGTCGAGGCGCATGCTGAACGCCGGCGTGTTGGTCCGGCCGATGATGATCGCGCCCGCTTTTTTCCAATTGGCGACCACCGGATGATCCGAGGTGGCGACGACGTCCTTGTATGTCGCCACGCCGTTGACCGTTGCGCACCCCTGTTGGTCAACGTTTTCCTTGATCGTGACCGGCACGCCGTGCAACGGCCCCAGCGGATCGCCCCTCATCACCGCCGCATCGGCAAGGTCCGCGGCGGACAATGCCTGCTCCGTGAGGTCGCAGGTCACCGCGTTCAGGCCGGGATTGACCGCGCGCATCCTCCCGACGCACGCGGCCACGGCCTCCCGCGACGAAATCGACCGGGTGCGGATGCCCTCGGCCAGCGCGACGGCATCCCACGTCCACAATTCGTCGGTCACTGCGGTTCTCCCGATGACGCGCCCGAGGCCGGGACACGCATTTTGGACAACGAGATCCATAACGGCTAACCTCGATCCGCCAAGAGCGCACAACGGAGCAAGAATGGCTGTCATCGCGGTAGGCGGATTCCAGCACGAGACCAACACCTTTGCGCCGTCGAAGGCGGATTATGCCGCGTTCGAGGATGGCGGGGGATGGCCGGAGCTCACGTTCGGCGACGCCATCGCGCCGCGTCTCGCGGGCGCCAACATCCCCGCGACCGGCGCTCTGGACGCTCTGCACGCGGCGGGACACCGGACCGTCGGTCTCGCATGGGGCGCGGCGTCGCCTTCCGCGCACGTCACGCGCGACGCGTACGAGCGGATTGTCGGCGAAATGCTGCGCAGTCTGCAGGAGGCGGGCCACGTCGACGGCGTCTACCTCGACCTGCACGGCGCGATGGTCACCGAGCACTTCGACGATGGCGAGGGCGAACTGCTGGCGCGCGTGCGCCGGATCGTCGGGCCGAAAGTTCCGGTGGTGGCGAGCCTCGACCTGCACGCCAACATGACGCGCGCGATGGTCGAGCATTCCGACGGGCTGGTCGCCTACTGCACGTATCCGCACATCGACATGGCCGCCACGGGTGCGCGCGCGGCGCGGCTCCTGGAAAGGACGATCGCCACCGGCACGCCAATGGCGAAGGCCATGCAGCCGCTCGATTTCCTCACCGGCCTGCCATCGCAATGCACGTTCATCGAGCCCGGCAAGAGCCTCTACGAACTGCTCGCGCGCCTGGAGCGCAAGCACGATGCGATCCTGTCGTTCACGCCGGGCTTTCCGATGGCGGATTTTCCCGAGTGCGGAATGGCCGTGTTCGGCTACGGACCCGACCAGTCAAACGTGCAGGCGGCCGTATCCGCGCTGGCACACGCCGTGCACGACGCCGAGCCCGACTTCGCCATGGATCTGCTGCAGCCCGACGCCGCGGTGGCGCGCGCGATGAAATTCGGCGAACCCGGCGCGCCCGTGGTGATGGCCGACACCCAGGACAACCCCGGTGCCGGAGGCAACGGCGACACCACGGGGCTGCTTGCCGCCATGCTCGCGCGCAATCCACGCGACGCGGTGCTGGGACTGCTGATCGACGGCGCCTCGGCGCGGCAGGCGCACGCGGTGGGCACCGGGCGCGCTGCGGAATTTCGCCTCGGCGAAATTTCGGGTGTGCCCGGTCATGTGCCGCTGGCCGGCGAATTTACCGTCGAGGCACTGGGCGACGGCAAGTTCACCTGCACAGGACCAATGTTCGGCGGATTCAGGATGGACCTGGGTCCGATGGCTGTGCTGCGCCATGGCAATGTGCGCGTGGTGCTCGCGTCGAAGAAATGCCAGGCCGCGGACCAGGAGATGTTCCGGCACGTCGGGATCGAGCCCCGGGACCAGCGCATGCTGGCGCTGAAGAGTTCGGTGCATTTCCGCGCGCACTTCCAGCCCATCGCCAAGGAGGTGCTGGTCGTGGTGGCGCCCGGCCCCGCGAAGGCCGACCCGACGATGTTCCATTGGACGAGGCTGCGGCCGGGACTGCGGCTGAAGCCCGGCGGCCCGGCGTTCCGGTTCTGAGTTCACGCCACCGAGCACCGATGCCGCGCCGCTACGTCATTGCGCTGATCAAGCACGAGACGAACACGTTTTCGCCGGTGCCGACGCCGTTGAAATCGTTCGGGCACGGCAACGGTCCGGCGTTCGGTGTCGCGGCGCGCGCCCGGTTCGAGCACACCAACACGCCGATGGCCGCCTACATCGACATCGCGCGGAAGGAAGGCGCCGAGATCGTGACGCCGGTCGCGGCCGAATCGTGGCCGTCGAACAAGGCGTCGCGCGCGACGTTCGAGGCGCTGCTGCAGCCGCTCGAGGAAGCGGTGCGCGCGGGCTGCGACGCGGTCATGCTGGACCTGCACGGCGCAATGGTGATCGAGGACTGCGACGACGCGGAAGGGGAAATCGTTCGGCGCGTCCGCCGAATCGCGCCCTGGATGCCCATCGCGGTCACGCTCGATTACCACACGAACCTGTCCGGGGAACTGGTCGACAACGCCACCGTGATCACCGGCTACAAGACCTACCCGCATGTCGACATGTACGAGGCCGGCATGCAGGCGGGCGGAATCCTCGTCGGCGCGCTCGACGGCGCGATCGAGCCGGTGATGGCCTGGGGCTGGAAGCCACTGCTGGCGTCGATCATGCGGCATGCGCCGGAGGACGGCCCGTCCGGCGACATCCTGGCGTTCGCGCGCCGAATGGAGGCCGATGGCACGGTGCTGGCTGCCACGCTGCTGCCCTCGTTTCCACACGCGGACACGCCGCATACCGGGCTGTCCGCGATTGTCGTCGGCGATGCCCGCCACGGCGGCCGGGTGCACGCGCGGATGGTGTGCGATCACATGCTCGCGATGGCCTGGGAGCGGCGCGCGGAATATGCGTTCCACGCGCCGCCGCTGAAGGAGTCCGTGGCGAAGGCCAAGGCACTGGGCCTCGCCAATCCGGGCGCGCCCGTCCTGCTGATCGACCACTGCGACAACTGCGGCTCGGGCGGCGCGCAGGACGTGATGGCGGTCGTCGCGGAAGTCCTCGAGCAGGAGCTCGACGATGTCGCCATTGCGCCGATCCGCGATGCGGCGGCGGTCGCGACCATGGTCGACGCCGGCGTGGGCCAGAAGGTGCGCCTGAAACTGGGCGGCCGCACCGACATGCCCTCGATCGGCCTGGCCGGCGTCCCGCTGGAAATCGAAGGCACCGTGCACGCGATCACCGACGGTGAATTCGTCGTCACCGGGCCGATGTACACCGGCGTTCGCATGCACCTGGGGCGCACCGCGCTGCTGGATGTCCGGAAGGGAGATGCCCACGCGCAGATCGTGGTCACAGAGCGTCCGCACGAGCCTTTCGACCTTGGCGTATTCACGCACGCGGGCATCGACCCGCGGCAAAAGCGTTACATTGTGCTGAAGTCGCGCATTCATTATCGCGCGGGATTCAAGCCCATCGCCGCGCACATCGTCGAATGCGCCGGCGCCGGCGTGACCAATGCCGACCTGTCGGTCTACCCTTACCGCAAACTGTCCCGCCCGATCTTCCCGCTCGATTCCATGTAGGATGGCGGCCTTCGCCGCCACAGCCCATGATTCATCAGGAAGACGAGCGCATGGCCCCGACCAAGCACCGAGAATTCAGCCTGCTCATCGACGTCGGCAACACGTTCCTCAAGTGGGGACTGTTCCGGACCGAGCCCGACGGCAGCGCCCGCGAAAACCGTGTGGAGTCCGGGCATGCGCTGCACGACGAGATCATGGCGCTGCCGGCGCAGTTCGCGAAACTCCCGACGCCGGGCAGGATCGTCATCTCCAACGTGGCCGGCACCCGCATCCGCTCGGCGACGATCCGCATCCTCGAAGTCTGGCCGGATGCGCCCGCGCCGTATTGGCTGGTGCCGCAGGCCGAGCAGTGCGGCGTTGTCAACCGTTACCGCAACCCGGCGCAACTGGGCAGCGACCGGTGGGCGGCCGTGATCGGCGCGCGACACATGCTGGGACAGCGCGCGGCGATGGTCGTCGTCTGCGGCACCGCGACGACGCTGGACTTCCTTTCGGCCGACGGTGTGTTCAAGGGCGGGATGATCATGCCCGGCCTGGGTCTCATGCTGCGTTCGCTGCACGAAGGGACGGCCGCGCTGCCGGACCAGGACGGCGACTTTTCGCAATACCCGACCCAGACCGTCGACGCCATCGCGAGCGGCTGCCAGCATGCGCAGGCAGGCACGATCGAGCGCCTGTTCGCCATTGAATCGCGCACCACGCCGGATGTGGTGTGCCTGTTGTCTGGCGGCGCCGCGGGCGCGGTCGCGCCGCGCCTGTCGATTCCCTTCCAGTTGCACGACAACCTCGTGCTCGAAGGGCTGTATCGCGTGAGCCAGGACCTTCCCGGTTGATGCGCCTGGCACGCCGTTGACCCTGCTTTTCGACCCCAAGCGCCACGAGGCGCTGACGGAAGTCGCGTGGAACGAGGCGACCGCACGCGCGTGGATCGCGCGTTACGCGGACGACGCGCAAGCCGAGTTTTCGCCCGAGCGCCTGTGGCAGACGCATCCGGACGACGCCGGGAGCGACATCGCCGACACGCCGTGCCCGATGATCTACTTCGGCGCCGCCGGCGTAATCTGGGCGCTAGACCGACTTTCCCGCACCGGCGCCATCGCCCCGGCGATCGATTTCGCACCCGTCGTCGCAGACCTGGTGGCGCGCAACACCGTCCTTACCAAGCCGTGGGGGCATGGTACCGACGGCCTGCTGATGGGCAACTCGGGCATTCGCCTGCTGCAATATCGCCGTGCCGCCGATCGCGGCGATAGGCAGGCCGCCGCCGCGATTGCCGACGCGCTCGCCGCCGGGGTCGCCGCCAATGCGCGGCACCCCTCGCAGGAATTGCTGTGGGGCGCGCCCGCGACGATGCACGCGGCACTGACGATGCACGAATGGACGGGCGAGGCGCGCTGGGCCGACCTGTTCCGCGCCGACGCAACCGATCTGTGGCAGACGCTCCTTCCCATCACCGAAGCGTCCTGCCGCATGTGGACGCAGGATCTCTGGGGACGGAAGCAGAGGATGACCGGCGCGGGTCATGGCTTCGCCGGCAACGCGAGCGCGCTGATCCGCGGCCGTACGCTGTTGCCCGCCGCCACGTGGTCGCAATGGGCGGATGCCATCGTCGAGACGGCGCACGCGACAGCGCAGCGCGAGGGCGCGCTCGCCAACTGGATTCCCGAGGTGCCGCCGGCGCACACGCCGCCGAAGCTCGTCGTGCAATGGTGTCACGGTGCACCCGGCATGGTGACGAGCCTCGCCCGTCTACCCGACCCGCGCCTCGACGAGCTCCTGGATGCCGCGGCGGAACTGACATGGGTTGCCGGTCCGCTGGAAAAAGGCGCGGGACTGTGCCACGGCACGGCCGGCAACGGTCATGCGTTCCTCAAGCTCCATGCGCGCACGCGGGACGAGCGCTGGCTGGGACGGGCGCGCGCATTCGCGATGCACGCGATGGCGCAGTGCGACCGCAAGGCCGTCGAACACGGGCGACGCCGCCACTCGCTGTGGACCGGCGATGCGGGCGTTGCGTGCTACGCATGGAGTTGCATCGTCGGCGACGACGCGCTGCCCAACCTCGATCCGTCCACCTGAAACGATACCGTCGACAGTTCGTGCGGCGACCCCCTGCCCGCGGCGCGACTGGGGCTATGGAGCGCCGCGGGCAGGGAGTCGCCGCACGAATGGTCGAATAGTCGGATCAGGTCCTGCCGCCCGGATCCGGGTGGATGTTGTCCACCCAGTGAATTTCCTCGGGATTGGGCTCCACGTTGGGCAGGTCGAGGTTGACCACGACCGGCTCCTGCCCGCTGCGGCACAGGACACACGACAACGGCTGGTCGTCGCTGGCGTTGATTTCCTGGTGCGGCACGAACGGCGGGATGTAGATGAAGTCGCCGGGGCCGGCCTCCGCGGTGAACTCGAGCCGATCGCCCCATTTCATCCGCGCGCGACCGGAGACCACGTAGATGACGCTTTCGACGGCGCCGTGGTGGTGCGCGCCGGTCTTGGCACGGGGATGGATGACCACGGTGCCGGCCCAGAGTTTTTCAGCGCCCATGCGGGCATGCGTTATCGCGGCGGCGCGATTCATCCCCGGCGTCTGAGGTGTATTGCTGTCGAGCTGGCCGGCGTGGACGACACGCACGCCGTGATGGCGCCAGGGGGAAGCGTTGGACATGGCAGGTTGCTCCTGTGGCTTTTGCTGATCCGGCATTCAGGTCATTCCGCACAATCGCGGTCGATGGCATTGCGAACCGCCACCGCGAATTCGTCCAGCAGGCAGGGAAAGCCCGGGGTGTTCGCGCTGCATCCGCGCAAGCGCAACGGAGTCCGCAACGGCGGCGCGGCGAGCGTGAGCGGTGACATGTTGCGCATCTGCTCGAGGGATTGCGCAACGTAGGACGAATAGACGCGCGCCTTCCTGTCCGCGCCCATGCGCACCTCGAACACCAGCGCGCCGGCCGGCGGCGTCTGGTTGCGCTGGTACCCCGGCTGCGTCCACGTGACGTCCAGGATGCCGGCCAGGTTGGCGATGTTGGTGTCGTGACCCACATAGGCCACGACTTTCGCATCTCGCACGGCGGCGTCTACTGCGCCCAGGCCCGCGGAACGCCCGCTGGCGACGGCCGCGGCGGCGCGCATGAGCAGTGCCGAACCCTGCCGCTTCGCGATGTACGGCGTGCGCTCGAGCAGGTCGAAGGCTTCCGTGTGCAGGCGAAAGGTCTGCATCATCCGGTCCGGCGCAAGGCGACCCCAGGCGACCTGGTCCAGGCTCTTTCCCTCCGCGTATTCCATGAGAAAGATCTCGGCGGCCGAAGACGCGATGGCGAGCGCGCCGACCAGTTCGACTCCCTTGCCGTCGGGCATGGGCGAGAGCATCGTCGGCAGGTCCGCGAGCTTGCATCCGTCGGGCCGGCCCAATGCCGTGCACAGCGCGGGCTTGCAGCAGTCCAGGCCCGACTGCAGCGCCGAGAACGGCCCCTTGAAATCCGTCGAAACGCTGCTCAGGTCGCCTGCAACGCGCTGCAGCACGCTGGTCTGGACCGTCATCGCGTCGAGCCGGCACACGCCTGCCGCGACGGGGTGAAAGAGGCCGTCGACCGTGCCGTCGGACTTTGCGCGAGGTTCGATTCCGCAGCCGGGCACCATGCCGTCCAGCAGTGCCTGCGCCGTAAACCGGGTGCGCTGGTCCACATCGGCATAGACATACACGGCGCCGCGCGGCGGACAACCCTGCTCGGGCAGCAATTGCTCGGCGTTGAGGTACTCGCGGTAGTACCGGCCAAGCAGCTTCACCAGTTGCGCGCCCCGGGCGGTGAGATTGCCCGGCGGCTCGTTCCAGGACGGCCACGGCCGCGACGACCAGCTGTCGAGCTCCTGCGGTGAAATCGTGGGCGAGCGCACGCCGTGGCGGCCGACGATCACCATCCGCTGCAGGACTTCGTCGCCTTGCGCCTCGGCCACGAGCGGAATCCCGCCCACGCCCGCCAGCAGGGCGGCGAGTAGAACTTTCCTCAGCACCGGCATGGGCGCGCACCGATCGCCAACGTGGGGCCATTGACCGTGTATGACATGGGGATTTCTCCGTCGCCCCGGCGGCATCGCCGCGAAGCGCTCTTCGGGTATCCGCGAATCTTGCGCCGGCGTGCCCGCAACCGCAACGCCCCCGCCGCCGCGTCTCTTTGACCTGCGTCCACCGCCGGACGCCGCCTTCGCAGTATCATTGCAATCCCCATCGAGGAGAACAGCCATGAGCGACAGAGAAGTTGTGATATTGAGCGGCGTGCGCACTGCCATCGGCGACTATGGCGGCAGCCTCAAGGACCTGGCCCCTTCCGACCTCGCGGCCCGCGTTGTCAAGGAAGCCGTTGCCCGCGCGAAGATCGACCCGGCGACCGTCGGCCAGTGCGTGATCGGCAACGTGATCCACACCGAGCCCCGCGACATGTACATCTCGCGGCTGGCCTGCGTGAACGGCGGCCTCCCGCACGACACGGGCGCGTTCACCGTCAACCGGCTGTGCGGCAGCGGCATGCAGGCGATTGTCTCGGCGTCCCAGTACATCCTGCTGGGCGAGACCGACACCGCGGTTGCCGGCGGCGCGGAAAGCATGAGCCGCGCGATCTACGCGTCGCTGACCCAGCGCTGGGGCGCGCGGATGGGCGATAGCAAGATGATGGACATGATGGTCGGCGCGCTGACCGACCCGTTCGACACCGTGCACATGGGCGTCACGGCCGAAAACGTCGCCGCCAAGTGCGGCCTCAACCGCGACGTCCAGGACGCGTTCGCGGTGGAGAGCCACAAGCGCGCCGCGGCCGCCACCGCCGCCGGACACTTCAAGAGCCAGATCCTGCCGATCGAGCTCAAGAGCAAGAAGGGGCCGATCCAGTTCGATACCGACGAGCACATCCGCGCCGACGCGTCGGTGGAAGGCATGGGCAAGCTGAAGGCCGTGTTCCAGAAGGAAAACGGCACGGTCACCGCCGGCAACGCCTCGGGCATCAACGACGCGGCCGCGGCTGTCGTCCTGATGGAGAAGTCCGCCGCTGCCGCCAAGGGCCTGAGGCCGATGGCGCGCCTGGTCGCCTACGGCCACGCAGGCATCGACCCGAAGATCATGGGGCTGGGTCCGGTTTCCGCAGTGAAGCGCGCGCTGGCCAAGGCCGGCCTCAAGGTCGGCGACATGGACGTCATCGAGTCGAACGAAGCGTTCGCCGCGCAGGCGCTCGGCGTGTCGAAGGAACTTGGGCTGGACGCGAAAAAGGTCAACCCCAACGGCGGCGCCGTCGCACTGGGGCACCCGATCGGCGCGACCGGCGCGATCCTCACCGTCAAGGCGATGTACGAGCTGCACCGCACCGGCGGACGCTACGGACTCATCACGATGTGCATCGGCGGCGGGCAGGGCATCGCCGCGATCATCGAACGGGTTTGATGACACAAGGGGCGCGCTACAATGCGCGCCCCACCAAACGGAGTACGCAATGACCATTTCGATGTATCAGGCGTCGGTCCCGGTATTCACCAAGGGCCTCACCAACCTCAAGGCCATCCTCGAAAAGGCCGCGGCCCACGCCGCGGCCCGGAAGATCGACGAAACGGTGCTCGCCGGCGCGCGCCTTTTTCCGGACATGCTGCCGCTGACCAAGCAGGTGCAGATTGCCTCGGATTTCGCGCGCGGGACGACGGCGCGCTTGGCCGGCAGCGAACCGCCGGCCATGGAGGACAACGAAAAGACGCTGGCGGACCTGATCGCGCGCGTGGACAGGACGCTCGACTTCCTGAAGCCTTTTACCGCGGCGCAGATCGATGGCTCCGAGACAAGGCAGATCACGCGCCCGGTCCGCGGCCAGCCCAGGACGTTCACCGGCATCAACTACTTGCTCCACTATGCGCTGCCGAATTTCTACTTCCACACCGTGACGGCCTACGACATCCTGCGTCACAACGGCGTGGAGATCGGCAAGCTGGACTTCATCGGCAGCCTGGACTGAGCGCAACCCGTCCCTACTTGCCGAGTTCGTCCAGCGCGTGACGCATCGGCGCGCTGGAGATTTGCATCAGCCCGCTGTAGGGGCTGTTCATTTCCAGGATCAGGAAGATCGCGCCACCCACCGACAGCGCCCCGACGAAGAATGCGGCAAAGACGGTCGAGTTGAAACGGGCGAAGAGTCCGAAGCCCAGGAACAGGACGATCAGCCAGAACACGAGTACCACGAAGAACGGCCACGCCAGCGACGCGCTCGCCTGCTCGGACATGAGGCGGCGCGTGTTGGCCATTTCCGTGAGCGTTTGCAGCGCCCGCGCCTGGCTGAATCGCTGCGCGTCCGTCCCGGGCGCAAGGCCTGCGACCATCCTGAAGATGTCCTCGCCGTGCACACGATCCGCGAACGAGGGCAGATTCGCCTTTCCGCCACCGGTTTCGGGCCAGATCCGCGCCATGTCGGCCGCAACTAACCGCCGCAGCAACGCTCGCGCATCCGCGGTTTCCGGACCGTAGTTGGCAAGCATCCGATCGACCAGGCCCAGGTGCGCGGCCAGCTGGCGCACCTCGGATTCCTGCGTGTCGTAGGAACTGTGCCCCGACGCAATCAGCAGGCTGAGGACCAGTGCGGCGATCGTGGCGATGAGACCCATCACCAGCTTGATCACTTCGCGCGAATCGCCGTCCCGATGATGCTCGGGCAATTTCGCGTGAAGTACGGTTCCGATCATCGCGCCCGCGAACACGCAGGCGAAGACAAGAAGGGAAATGAGAATCGACTTCATGGCCCGTTCGCGACCGGCAGGTCCGTCACTTCACCATGCCGAGGCCCTTGGCGGCATTGAGGTATTCGACCGAGCGTTCCTTGACGAACGCCGGAACCTGTTCCAGCCCGATGTCCGTGACCTCGAAGCCCCCTTCGACCATCCGGCGGCGCAATTCCGGGTCCTTGTTGATCGCGTCCATCATGTCGGACACCGCCTTGCGCACATCCTGCGGCGTGGACTTCGGGACGCCGATCCCGCGGTAGGCGCCGTCGACCCAGTTGAGCCCCAGCTCCCTAAATGTCGGCACGTCGGGAAATTGCGGCAGGCGTTTTTCCGTGGCAACCGCCAGCATGCGCATCTTGCCCTTTTGCTGGATGGCCAGCGTGGAGTACGACATCGCTCCCGACACGTGGTTGCCAAGGACCGCGGCCACCAGGTCGCCGGTCCCCTTGAAAGGAACGTAGAGCGTCTTGATGCCCATTTCGCGATCCAGCCGCTCGTGCGCGAGATGGTTCGCCGAATTGGTGCCGGAACCCGCCAGGCTGATCGACTCGGGCTTGTCGCGCGCGGCCTTGACCAGGTCTGCGAAGGTCTTGTAGGGGCTGTCCTGCGGAACGATGATCGCGTCCGGCGTGTAGTGGAAGAAATAGACCGGCGTGATGTCCTCGGTCCTGAACTGCGTTCCAGGCTCGAGCGGCTGCAGCACGATGTGCGGCAGGTTGACACCCATGATCGTGTAGCCATCGCCGGGCATGCCGTTCAGCTGCGACCAGGCGAGCGCCCCGCCGGCGCCGGGCTTGTTCGATACGATCAGGTCCTGGTTGTATTTGGCCTTGAACACCTGCTGCTGCAGGCGCGCCGCGATGTCCGACTCGCCGCCGGGTGCGAAGGGAATGATGTACTGGACGGGCTTGTCCGGATAGGCAGCCTGCGCCGCGACGGCGAACGCCAGGATCGACGTGCAGCAAGCCAGGCGAGCGAATGAAAATCCGATCATGTCCAGCTCCTCCGTTGTTCCGCGTGCCTGTCGACGGCCGGCCGATGGCGCGCGCGTTGGCCCTGCCGCCGTAGTGCCGACAAATACTTCAGTTCTGCCGTGCGGTCAACCCAGCAGGGGCGCCAGCCTGCGGCGCGCATCCGCGACGTCGACTCCATCGCGTCGGGCAAAATCCACGAGTTGGTCGTCGGCGATCCGGCCGACTGCGAAGTACTGCGAATCCGGATGCGAAAAGTAGAAACCCGAAACGGAAGCGGTCGGCAGCATCGCGAAATTTTCCGTCAACGACATGCCGATCCCGGTTGCGCCCAGTGTCCTGAACAGCGCCGCCTTCGCCGCGTGGTCGGGGCATGCCGGATAGCCGGGCGCCGGACGGATGCCGCGATACTCCTCGCGGATCAGCGCGGCATTGTCGAGCGCTTCGTTGCGGGCATATCCCCACAGTTCCCGGCGCACCTTGGCGTGCAGCCATTCCGCAAAGGCCTCCGCGAGACGGTCCGCAAGCGCCTTCAGCATGATGGCGCTGTAGTCGTCCTTCTTCGTCTCGAATTCGGCGAGCTTGCGGTCGATGCCGAGCCCCGTGGTGACGGCGAAGAGCCCCAGGTAATCCTCTCGCTGCGACGCCTTGGGCGCGACGAAGTCGGCCAGGCACAGGTTGACCTTGCCCGGGGGCCGCTCGTTTTGCTGGCGCAGGTTGCGCCACGTCAACGCGAGCTGCGTGCGCGTCTCATCGGTGTAGCACTCGATGTCGTCTCCGACCGCATTCGCCGGCAGCAGCGCGACCACGCCATTCGCGCTCAGCCAGCGCCCCGCGATGATCCGGTTCAGCATCGCCTGCCCTTCCGCGTGCACGCCGCGCGCGGCGGCGCCGACGATCGCGTCATCGAGAATCGCCGGGTACGGGCCCGACAATTCCCACGCCTGGAAGAACGGGCCCCAGTCGATGTACCTGGCGATTTCGGCCAGGTCGACATTGCGGAATTCGCGGCGGCCGATGAACGTGGGGACCGCGGGAACGTAGTTCGACCAATCGGTGGCGAAGGCATTGGCGCGCGCCGCATCGAGCGTGACGAGCTTCGGCCCCTTCTTGCCGGCGTGCATGATGCGGACCTTCTCGTAATCCGCGGCGACTTCGGCGACGTACGCGGCGCGCAAGTCCTCGGAAAGCAGGTTGCTGGCCACGCCGACGGCGCGGGAGGCGTCCGGAACGTACACCGTGATGCCGGCATAGTTGGGCGCGATCTTCACCGCCGTGTGCACGCGCGACGTCGTGGCGCCGCCGATCAGCAGCGGTTGCTTCATGCCGAGGCGTTGCATCTCGTGCGCAACGTGCGCCATCTCCTCGAGCGACGGCGTGATGAGCCCCGACAGGCCGACGATGTCGGCATTGCGTTCCGCCGCCGTGGCGAGGATCTTCTGCGCCGGGACCATCACGCCCAGGTCGACAACTTCGAAATTGTTGCACTGGAGCACCACGCCGACGATGTTCTTGCCGATGTCGTGGACGTCGCCTTTCACCGTCGCCATCACGACGGTGCCCTTGGGCTTGCCAAGGTCGCCCGAGCGCCGCTTCTCTTCCTCGATGAACGGCACGAGGTGCCCCACCGCCTGCTTCATCACGCGCGCCGATTTGACCACCTGCGGCAGGAACATCCTGCCGGCTCCGAACAGGTCGCCTACGACGTTCATCCCCGCCATCAGCGGCCCCTCGATGACCTGGATGGGACGCGCGTACTTGAGGCGCGCCTCCTCCGTGTCCTCGATGATGTGCGAGGTGATGCCCTTGACCAGCGCGTGCGACAGGCGCTCCTCGACGCTGCCTTCGCGCCACGCCAAATCCTCGACGACGACCTTGCCCTGCGCCTTCACCGTCTCGGCAAATGTCACCAGGCGCTCGGTCGGATTCTCTCCCGTGGCGGAACGCCGGTTCAGCACCACGTCCTCGACCCGCTCGCGCAACTGCGGCTCGATTTCGTCGTACACGCCGAGCTGGCCGGCGTTGACGATGCCCATCGAGAGCCCGGCGCGGATCGCGTGATACAGGAAAACGGTGTGAATGGCCTCGCGCACGGCGTCGTTGCCGCGAAAGCTGAAGCTCACGTTGGAGATCCCGCCCGACACCTTGGCATGCGGCAGGTGCTCCTTGATCCAGCGCGTGGCGTTGATGAAGTCGACTGCGTAGTTGTTGTGCTCGTCGATGCCCGTGGCGATCGCGAAGACGTTGGGATCGAACACCAGGTCTTCCGGCGGGAAGCCGACCTTGTCCACCAGCAAGTCGTAGCACCGGCGGCAGATCTGCGTCTTGCGCTCGTAGGTGTCGGCCTGGCCCTTTTCGTCGAACGCCATGACCACCACCGCCGCTCCGTAGCGGCGCACGAGTCGCGCCTGGCGCAGGAACTCGTCCTCGCCTTCCTTGAGCGAGATGGAATTGACGATGGGCTTGCCCTGCACGCACTTTAGGCCCGCCTCGATCACCTCCCATTTGGAGGAGTCGATCATCACCGGAACGCGCGCAATGTCGGGCTCGGACGCGATGAGGTTCAGGTATTTAACCATCGCCGCTTTCGAGTCGAGCATCGCCTCGTCCATGTTGACGTCGATGATCTGCGCGCCATTGGCGACCTGCTGCCGAGCCACCTCCACGGCGCCCGTGTAGTTGCCGGAGAGGATGAGCTTCGCAAACGCGCGCGAGCCGGTGACGTTGGAGCGCTCGCCGACGTTGACGAAAAGCGAATCGTCGCCGATCAGCAGGGGCTCGAGGCCGGACAGTCGCATCACGCGGGACACGGTCAGCGCCTCGCGCGACCAGTGGAAAGACGGCCGATCGGGCGCGGCGGGCGCTTCAAGCCGCGGCTTCGGCGGTCTCGTCCACGGGCACCTTCCGTGGCGGCAGCGCCTGCACCGCGTCCGCGATGGCGCGGATGTGCGCCGGCGTGGTGCCGCAGCAGCCGCCGACGATGTTGACGAAACCGCTTTGCGCGAAATCGCGGATCAGGCGCGACGTCTGAGCCGGCGTCTCGTCGTAGCCCGTATCCGACATCGGGTTGGGCAGGCCGGCATTCGGGTAGCACGAGACGAAGGTGTCCGCGACCCGGGAAATTTCCTCGATGTACGGACGCATCAACGCCGCGCCGAGCGCGCAATTGAGTCCCACTGCCAGCGGCCGCACGTGTCGCACGGAATTCCAGAAGGCTTCCGGCGTCTGGCCGGACAGCGTGCGTCCGGACGCGTCCGTGATCGTGCCTGAAACGATGACCGGCAGGCGGCGCCCGACCCGGTCGAAGTAGGACTCGACCGCGAACAGCGCCGCCTTGGCATTGAGCGTGTCGAAGACGGTTTCGACGAGGATCATATCCGCGCCGCCTTCGGCGAGGCCCTCGACGGCTTCGGAGTACGCCGCGACGAGAGCGTCGAAGGTCACGTTGCGCGCGCCGGGATCGTTGACATCCGGAGAAATCGACGCCGTGCGGTTGGTGGGGCCGAGCGCGCCGGCGACAAAGCGCGGCTTGTCCGGCGTGCGCGCGGTCCACGCGTCACAGCACTCGCGGGCGATGCGCGCCGCGGCAAGATTGATTTCCTTTGCGCGCGACTCCAGTCCATAGTCGGCTTGGGCGATTCCCGTCGCGCTGAACGTGTTGGTCTCGATCACGTCGGCGCCGGCTTCCAGGTAGACGTTGTGAATGGCGCGAATCACATCGGGCTGGGTCAGCACCAGCAGATCGTTGTCGCCGCGCAGATCCTTGCCGTGGTCGTGCAAGCCGCATGAAGGCGCGCCTCGAAATTCCTCCTCCGACAGCTTGCGCTGCTGGATCATGGTGCCCATGGCGCCGTCGAGGATCAGGATGCGCTGGCGCAGCAGGCGGGTGAGTTCGGCGGTGCGGTCGGGTTGCATTGGGGCACGTGGCATTGGAACTGCATTTGATTTTAGCATCGCGCCTTTCACGGCGGCCGCCGTTCCGGGAACATAGCGCGACGAAAGCGCGCACCGCCGCGGGCGCCGGCTTCGCAACCGAGATGGCGCGGGATCCATCGCCCGGATCGGCGTCGGGGTATGCTTGGCGCTCCACCCCGGCGGCTTCTCCAATGCGCTCCTACGGCCCCCTGTGCACGCTGTTCTACGACGCCGACAAGCCGCTCGTGCGGGACGACGAAGTGGCGTGGTACGCGCAGCGCCTGCCAAAGGACGCGGGGACGCAGCTGGAACTGATGTGCGGGTCCGGCCGGCTGCTGGTGCCGCTGGTCGCCGACGGCTGGAAGCTCCACGGCGTGGACGCGTCCGCCGCGATGCTCGCGAGCTGCGAAGCGCGTCTTGCCGAGCGAAGGCTTGCGGCACCGCTGTTCCGGCAGGACCTCACGCAACTCAATCTGCCGTTCCGCTATTCCGCCGCCTTCGTCGCGGCGGGATCGTTCCAGCTGATCACCGATCCGGGCGCGGCGGCGTTGGCGTTGCAGCGCATCCGCGCGCACCTGGTCGATCCAGGACTGCTGGTGATGGACATGTTCGTGCCATCGGAATCGTCGCAACGGCTTGGCGCACCGCTGGTCGAACTGCAAACCGTGAAGCTTCACGACGGCACTCAGATCGCGCTGCGCACCGAGTCGACGATGTGGGCAGATGCGCGCATGTGGCGATCGCAATATCGGTACGCGCATCGCAGGGGCGCCAAGCTGCTCGCCGAGGAGCACGAAACACTGACGCTGACATGGTATTCGCCGGAAGAAATCGCTGCGATGGTCACGGAGGCGGGGTTTCGCGACGTAACCACCGGCGCGTCGCCGCGCGATGGAGGGGACGACCGGACGTTTACCGTGACCGCGCAGGTCTGAGGCGTCCGCATCGCTTTGCTCCCCCTCCATTCGCTATCGATCCGGACCCATTCGGGAAGACCCCGCCCGAGATTGTTCGCGCATTTTTTTCTTTTCTGATAACGTGCGGATCTCGTGCAAGGCCGCGTACATCGACGCGGACTCGCGCCAGCCATTGATCCAGGTGTTGGCGCGGGATGGGCGACACCCCCACACGCCGGAAGCAGGTTCCGGGATCCTATCTTTCCGATTCCTACTAGGAGGAGCCTATGAAGTTGGAGATGAGCAGTTCAATTCGCATCCGCGCTGTTGCCGGAGTCCTGTTGGCGGGTGCCGCCTGTCTTGGCATGGGCGCGACGCAGGCAGCGCAAACGGTGACGCTGACCCAGGCCGGTGCGGGCGGATTCGGCGGAGTGGCAGGCGGTGCGGTCGGTGGTCCCGAGCTCCGCAAGAACTACGACACCCCTTCGCCCGATCCAGTAGTCACCGCGGCACCCGCGGTCAGCGGACAAGCGACCGTGTCCGCTTCTCCCGCGAGCGTCCTGGGCGCCGCGGGCCTCAACCATTTCGACAACCGCACCGCGGACGGCGGCAACAATTTCAGCATCGAGCCGCCGGACCAGGGTCTCTGTGTCGGCAATGGCTACGTGCTGGAAGCGGTGAACCTGGTGGTCGGATTGCGCGACGCGGCCACTAATACCCGCATTCCCGGAACGGTCACCGGCTTGAATACTTTCTTCGGCCTTCCGTTTTCGATAAACCGCACGACGGTCCCGCCAACGCGCGGCCCGTTCACGAGCGACCCGAAGTGCCTGTACGACTCCGACACCAAGCGGTTCTTCGTGACGATTCTGAAGGAAACTGTCAATCCGACGAGTGGCGCAGCCCTCGGACCGACCGCCGTATTGATCGCGGTTAGCAAGTCGAGCAATCCGCTCGACGGCTTCAAGGTCTTCAGCATCGACACGACCAATGACGGCACGAACGGCACGCCCAGCAACCCCGGGTGTCCGTGCCTGCCCGACCAGCCGCTGATTGGCATGGACAAGAATGGGCTCTACATCTCGACCAACGAATTCCCGCTGTTCGTCGGCGGATTCAACGGCGCGCAGATCTATGGGGTCTCGAAGCAGAAACTTGCCGCCAATGCAGACGGCAGTTCGAGCACCTTGCCGCCCGTGGCCTACATCAATGCCGGCGCGATTCCCGTTCCCCCTGCGGATCAGGCGGATGGCGGCATCTGGTACACGGTGCAGCCGGCCGTGACGCCGCCGAACAAGCCCGGCAACAGCGGCACGCCCAACAAACTTGGCGGGGTCCAGTACTTCCTGAGTGCACTTGAGTTTGCCGGCGTGCCCGACAATCGGGTTGCAGTCTGGGGCCTGACCAATACGAATTCGCTGCAGGATGCGGTGCCCAATCTGAGCCTTCAGGTGAGTGTGGTCGACACGAACACGTCGTACATTTCCCCACCGCGTTCGACGCAGAAGCCGAGTGCGGCAACACCGGCACCGCGGAAGATCGACGGCGGCGATGACCGCATGCAGCAGGTGGTCGAGGTCGACAACACTCTGTACGGCTCGCTCACGACGGCACTGGGTACCGGCGCGACTGCGACGTCCGGAATCGCCTATTGGGGCATCATTCCCAAGTGGCAGAACGGCAAGCTGAGCGGCACGGTTCGCACCGAAGGCTATGTCTCGGTCCCGAACAACTTCCTCCAGCGTCCGTCGGTCGCGCTCAACCACCAGGGCAAAGGCATCATCGCGTTCTCGCTGATCGGACCGGAATATTTCCCGAGCGCAGCCTATGTGAATTTTCACAAGCAGCAGGGCGCGCAGGGTCCGGTCTATGTCGCGGGCGCAGGCGTGGCACCCAGCATCGGATTCTCCGGTGCCGGCGGCGGTCGCCAGCGCTGGGGCGACTACTCCGCGGGCGTGGACGAAGCCGGCAACGTCTGGGTGGCGGCTGAGTACATTCCGATCGATGTGTTCCCGGCACCGGCACAACTCGCCAACTGGGGCACCTACGTCTGGCGCATCGCCCCGTAATCTGCCTGGCGCCCACGGTCCGGCTCACCGCACCGTGTGTTGAATCGGAACCCCGCCCGCGTGGCGGGGTTTCCGTTTTGCCCTACCGTTGGTGATGGAAGCGACGGCCATTCCCCCACCGAATCCGCTCGGTGCTACATGGTGAGTGACATGTACACGGTCCCCGGGATCGGGTTGACGTAATACGGCTCGCACTCGCGGAAGCCAAGCCTGGCGTACAGTGCCTGCGCATCGCGCATCTGCGCCAGCGTATCGAGCTTGAGCTCGCGATAGCCGATCGCCCGGGCGCCGTCGATCACCGATTGCACGAGGCGCCGGCCGAGCCCCGTCCCGCGAGCCGAAGGCCGGACATACAGTCGCTTGACCTCGGCCACCATCTGCTGCGCCGAATCGGCGAGCGGACGAAGCGCGATGCAACCGACGGCGTCGCTCCCCTGGCCGGCCAGCAGCAGCATTCCGTGCGGAGGAGCATAGGCGCCAGGCAGCGTGGCAAGTTCCTCGGCAAACCCCTGAAAGCACAGATCGACCGCGAGCCACTCCGCATACTCCTCGAACAACGCGCGCGCCGATGCCACGTCGCCGGACGTCGTCGCCATGCGGATCGGTATGGGTGGGCCGGACATCAGCCGGATGCGACGCAGGCCCCGACTTTGACTTCCGTACCCGGATACGTCGCCTGCAGTTCCTTGAGCCGGACGACCGCCGACTGCTGCGGATCCCGCACGACAATCATGGTCTGCGCGACGGGCTGCTGCCGCGGCTGCACCCGGACCAGCTTGACACCCAGCTTCGCCAGCTCGTCGGCGTGACTGGTCGCCGCCTGCTCGGTTCGGAAGGCGCCGAACGAGACCGCGAACTGGCCGCGGCCGATGTCGATCACCGACATGTCCTTGACGCCCTGTCTCCGCAATTCTGAGGCGCGATTGTCGGCGGCAACGCGGCTCGGAAACGGTGAAACACTCACGATGAACGCATTGTCGACATCGACCCTACGCTGCGTCAACAGCCGGCCGAGCGCGAGCGGCTCGAGTTCCGTCATCACCTTCGCGCGTTCGAGCTCTGACAGCGGACCGAATTCCACGCAGACGTCCGCCAGCGCGGCCACCTTGGCCGGTCCCAATGCCGCGACTTCCTGCGGCGACAGCAGCTTGATCTTCTCCGGCTGAACCTGCTGCGAAAATCGGACGCCCTCGCCGCCGCCGCTGTCGAGGAGCGTGTATCCGAGCAGCGTCAGGTTGGCGACAAGCAGCAGGAGGACGACGATGCGCATGCCAGCGATTATCCACGACCTGCCGCACCGTCGAAAGGTGCGGAAGCAACTAGCCGGCCGCGACAGCGCGGCGCGGTTTCTGCAACGGGATCAATCCCGGAAAATCAGGCGCGGCGAAGCGAGATTTCGCCGGAAAGGAAACGCGCGCGGCGCGGACCGTCCGCCAGCACGAGCGCGCCCGTGCTGTCGACGCCGGCGACGGTGCCCTTGACGCTTGCACCATCGGGCAGCAGCAGCCTGACCGGCTTGCCCTGGTATGCATGGCGGCGCTGCCACTCGGCTGCAAATGGCGGAAAGCCGGTCTCCGCATAGGCGGTGAACGCCTGCGCGAGTTCCGCCACGACGCGCGCGAGCAGGCGATTGCGGTCGATCGGCGCGGCGCCGCGCCCCGCGACCGCGGTGAGATCGGTGACCGGTTGCTCGATGTCGCGCTTGGCGGCTTGAGGCATTCGCACGTTGAGACCGACGCCGACCACCACGGTGGACGGCCCCAGCGCATCGCCGTTCAGCTCGACCAGAATGCCGCCGACCTTCAGGTGACGGTGGATGAGGTCGTTGGGCCACTTGAGTTCGACGCCGGGTAGGCCCTCGGCTTCCAACGCGCGAATCACCGAGACGCCGACCGCCAGCGACAATCCGGCCAGGTAGCCGGCGCCTTGTTCGAACCTCCAGCCCATTGAAAAGGTGAGGCTGCCGCCGGCAACCGCGGTCCACTTGCGGCCGCGACGGCCCCGACCGGCGGTCTGCCACTCGGCCGCAAGCACGGAGGCGTGAATGTCCTTGCGTTGCATGCGGCGCAGAAGCTCGGTAGACGTCGAACCGATCTCGTCGACGACCTCGATGGCCAGCAGCGGGATGGAGGGATTCCTGCGGACGTTCTCGCTCAGCGCCGCGCGAATCAGGTCGGCCGAAAGGAAGTCCGGCGCTGCGAGCAGCCGATAACCACGGCCGCGAATTCGTTCCAGAGCCAGGCCCGCACTCTCCGCTTCCTTCAGTACCTGCGATACGCGGGCGCGCGTCATCCCCACCGTCTCGGCGAGGTCTTCGCCGGAATGGAAAGCGCCGTCAGCCAGTTGGCGCAGGAGCACGAATCCGAGAGAGGTAAGCACTTACATATGCCATTCATGTTGCACTGCCCAATGTACCACGAGCAGGGTCCAATTGCACCATTTTCGGGCCAGAAATCAGAGATGTATGGCTGGTCGGCGGCGATTGCAAGTCCGGCGTCCACCCTGCTCCCTCGACCGTAGCAGTACCGACTCCCGAACTCGCAGCCGGAATTACCCTTTCAGGACGCCACGCCGAATCTGGTCCTGTTCGATGGACTCGAACAGCGCCTGGAAATTCCCCTCGCCGAAACCCTCGTTGCCCTTGCGCTGGATGACCTCGAAAAAGATGGGGCCGATCACGGTCGCGGTAAAGATCTGCAGGAGCATTTCGTCCTTCACGGGCGCACCGTCGAGCAGGATGTGGTTCCTGCGCAGTCGTTCCGTATCCTCGCGATGGCCTGGAAGGCGCGCATCGAGCATGTCGTAATACGTTCCCGGCGTTTCCTGGAACACGACCGCCATCGAGCGCAGCTTTTCCACCGTCGCAAAAATGTCGTTGGTCCCCAGTGCAACGTGTTGGATGCCTTCGCCGTGGTAGGCCACGAGGTACTCCTGGATCTGGCTCTTGTCGTCGGTGCTTTCGTTGATCGGGATGCGGATCTTGCCGCAGGGGCTGGTCATCGCCTT
>DAOMGB010000031.1:0-35854 GCA_035430095.1 Casimicrobiaceae bacterium
TGCTGCTGATGCCGGACCCGGGCACGGCGAACATCGATCCGTTCATGGACGAGACCACGCTGCTCATCACCTGCGACGTGGTCGAGCCGTCCGACGGCAAGGGATACGAGCGGGACCCGCGCTCGCTGGCTAAGCGCGCCGAGGCCTACCTCAAGTCATCGGGTGTCGGCGACACGGCGTACTTCGGGCCGGAACCCGAATTCTTCATCTTCGACTCGGTCGAGTGGTCGGTCGACATGTCGGGCAGCTACTGCAAGATCTTCTCAAGCGAAGCCTCATGGTCGTCCGCCGACAAGTTCGAGGGCGGCAACATGGGTCATCGTCCGGGCGTCAAGGGTGGCTATTTTCCGGTGCCGCCGGTGGACCAGCTGCAGGACATCCGCTCGGCGATGTGTCTCGCGATGGAGCAGATGGGCGTCGAAGTCGAAGTGCACCATCACGAGGTGGCCAACGCTGGACAATGCGAAATCGGCACCAGGTTCGAGACGCTGGTGAAGCGCGCCGACTGGCTGCAGATCCTCAAGTACTGCGTGCACAACACCGCGCACGCGTACGGCAAGACCGCGACCTTCATGCCCAAGCCCATCGTCGGCGACAACGGGTCGGGCATGCACGTGCACCAGTCGATCTGGAAGGACGGCAAGAACATGTTCGCCGGCGACGGCTACGCGGGATTGTCGGAACTGGCGCTTTACTACATCGGTGGCGTCATCAAGCACGCGAAGGCGCTGAACGCGATCACCAACCCCGGCACCAACTCGTACAAGCGCCTCGTGCCCGGCTTCGAAGCGCCGATCAACCTTGCGTATTCCGCGCGCAACCGCTCTGCGGCGATCCGCATTCCATATGTTTCCAATCCCAAGGGACGCCGCATCGAAGTCCGCTTTCCGGACCCGACCGCGAATCCGTACCTTGCGTTCTCGGCGATGATGATGGCCGGCCTCGACGGGATCCAGAACAAGATTCACCCCGGCGACCCGATGGACAAGAACCTGTACGACCTCGAGCCCGAGGAAGCGGCCAAGGTCCCGCACCCGTGCGCGTCGCTCGACGAAGCGCTGGACCACCTGGACCGCGACCGCGCGTTCCTGACCCGCGGCGGCGTGTTCACCAATGACATGATCGACGGGTATATCGCGCTGAAAATGGAGGAAGTCACGCGGTTCCGGATGACCACCCATCCGGTCGAATACGACATGTATTACAGCCTTTGATCCGGTCACGACGTCGGCGCCCGGCGTGGCGCGAACGTTGAGTGCGAGGGGCGGGCGACGACTCCCGCCCCTTTTGCTTCCCGCTCGCGATAGGTACACTCGGCCGCTATGCGCAGAAATGAATCCCATGCCGGAAAACGGTGCGCCGCTGCACTTGCCTGGTGCCTGCTCCTCGGTTCCGCCGCGGGCGCGTCGGCACAAGGGTCCGTGTGCAAGTACGTCGACGCCGACGGCAACATTGTCTTCTCGAACCTGCCGCCCGAAAAAGGGATGCGCAAGATCTCCTGCAATTTTGGAGACGAGCCGCCGAAGCGCTCCGGGGGCACCGCAAGCAGTACCGCGAAGAGCACGCCCACGCCGGGCGATTTTCCGCGCGTCGATCCGGGCACGCAGAAGGGTCGCGACGACGTGCGCCGAAAGGTGCTCGGTGACGAACTGGCGACCGAGGAGCAGCTGCTCGCCGAGGCCCGCACCAGCTATGCCAACGGCGCGCCCGTGCCTCTGCCCGAGGAACAGGCAAACGCCGAAAAATATCGCGAGCGCATCGCGCGCTATCGGCAGGCGATCCAGCTTCACGAGCGCAACATCGAGGCCCTCAAGAAGGAACTCGGCAACACGAAGTGAACGGCGCAGGGAATTCGCCGGAGGCTGCGAAGTGCTGCGCGGTGTCGCTGACGCCTGCGACGGTCTTCCGCGCGACCCCCGGGTAACGCCGCGCCTCTGGCCACCCGCTGCGCGCGCGCGGCGCGGATCCGGCGCAATAATTGCTAATCCATGCCACGTATGTCGTGGACTGCCAATGCTTCCGCGCGCGGCGACGTCATGAGGCTGCGCTTCTTCCCTTCGCCCGCTGCCGCGCCGGGTTCCGTTTTTTCGGGACTGGACCTGTTGGCCGCGGCGGTGCTGCTCCTGCGCAGCGACGGTCGCGTGAGCTACGCCAATCCGGCGGCTGAAAACCTGTTCGAACTGTCGCGATCGAAGCTCGTCGGCCACACGCCGCGCGAGTTGTTCGGCGACTGCCCCGTGTTGCTGGCGGCGATCGGCCGTGCCGTGCTTCGCGGCGCATCGTATACCGAGCAGGAGCTGGAGCTTGGCGCCACCGGAAAGCCGCGACTGCACCTCACCTGCACCGTGTCCCCGGTCGACACCAGCGACGGCGCGCTGCTGCTCGAGTTCCGCCACATCGACCAGCAGTTGAAGATCGCGCGGGAGGAGCGCCTGCAGGAGCAGCAGCAAGCCAATCGTGATCTCATCCGGAGCCTGGCGCACGAGATCAAGAATCCTCTCGGCGGCATCCGCGGAGCGGCGCAACTTCTCGAAGGCGAGCTCGACCGTCCGCATCTGGTCGAATACACGCAAGTCATCATCGGCGAATCGGACCGGCTTCAGTCGCTCGTGAACCGCCTGTTGACGCCGCATCGCCTGCCCGCGTACCGGCGCACCAACATCCACGAAATACTGCTGCGGGTCCGCGGCGTGGTGCAGGCGGAGTTTCCTGCGATCGCCGTGGTTTCCGATTTCGACATCAGCCTGCCCGAGTTCGAAGCGGACCCTGAGCAGTTGACGCAGGCGCTGCTCAACATCGCGCGCAATGCCGCGCAGGCGCTGTCCGCGGGCACGCCGAATCCGGAGATCCGCATGACGACGCGCGTCGCGCGGGGCATCACGCTCTCGAAGAAACGCTATCGCCTCGCGCTTGCCGTATCGATCGCGGACAACGGCCCGGGCATTCCGGCGGAGATCCGGGACCGGATCTTCTACCCCCTCGTTTCGGGGCGGGAGGGCGGCAACGGACTCGGACTCACGATCGCACAGACCTTCGTCGCCCAGCACAACGGCACCATCGAGACGGAAAGCCGCCCCGGCTGCACGGTCTTCACGATCCTGCTGCCGCTGGAAATGGCGCGGGACCCGGGTTGACGCCACACTTGAACAGGAACGAGCCACGCGATGTACGCCTATGACTACGACGAGCCGCGAGGCGATCGCATGAAGGACGTCTGGATCGTCGACGACGACCGTTCGATTCGCTGGGTCCTGGAAAAGGCGCTTGCGCGTGAAGGGATTCCGTACAAGACGTTCGCGACGGCCTACGAAGTGCTGCAGGCGCTATCCACCGCCCAGCCCCAGGTGCTGGTCTCGGACATCCGCATGCCCGGCGAATCGGGGCTGGTGCTGCTCAACAAGGTGAAGGAGATGTATCCCAACATCCCCATCATCATCATGACGGCCTATTCCGATCTCGACAGCGCCGTCGCGGCCTTCCAGGGTGGCGCCTTCGAGTACCTGCCGAAGCCGTTCGACATCGATCATGCGTTGGCGCTCATCCGCCGCGCGGCGAGCGAGACGCCCGTGACGTCGCAGGCGCCGGCGACGTTGCCGGATGCGCCGGAGATTCTCGGCCAAGCGCCCGCGATGCAGGAAGTATTCCGCGCGATCGGGCGCCTGTCCCAGTCGAATGCCACGGTCCTGATAACCGGCGAATCCGGCACGGGCAAGGAACTGGTCGCGCGCGCGCTGCACCGGCACAGCCCGCGCGGGGCCGGACCTTTCATTGCGATCAATACGGCGGCCATTCCGAAGGACCTGCTCGAGTCCGAGCTCTTCGGCCATGAGCGCGGATCGTTCACCGGCGCACAGGCGTTGCGGCGAGGGCGCTTCGAACAGGCCGACGGCGGCACCCTGTTCCTCGACGAAATCGGCGACATGCCGCCCGACCTGCAGGTGCGGCTGCTGCGGGTGCTGGCCGACGGCGAGTATTACCGCGTGGGAGGCCAGGCGCCGCTGCGATCGAACGTGCGCATCATCGCGGCCACGCATCAGGACCTGGAAGAGCGCGTGCGGCTCGGCCTCTTCCGCGAGGACCTGATGCATCGCCTCAACGTGGTGCGGCTGCGTCTGCCGCCGCTGCGCGAGAGACCGGACGACATCGCGCCGCTGGCGCGTCACTTTCTGCAGAAGAGCGCGCGCGACCTGGCGGTCGAGCCGAAAGTCCTCACCTCGGATGCGCTGCGGGCGTTGTCCGGATTTGCATTCCCCGGCAACGTTCGCCAGCTTGAAAACGTCTGTCACTGGCTGACGGTGATGGCGCCGGGGCAGCGCGTCGACGTGGCCGATTTGCCTCCGGAGGTCCGCGACATTCCGAAAGTGTCCGGCGTCCCCGGCGACATCGGCTGGCAACAGTCGCTGGACCGTGAACTGGCGCAGGCGCTCGCGCGCGGCGAGCGCAATGTCGGTGACCGGCTGGAGCAGGAATTCGAGAAGACGCTCATACGGCGCGCGCTCGCGCACACCGGCGGGCATCGGATGGAGGCTGCGGCGTGGCTGGGCTGGGGTCGCAATACGCTGACGCGCAAGATCCAGGAGCTGGGACTCGAGCCGGAACTGCGCAAGGGCGAGCGCGAGCCCGACGGAAAATCCTGACCGGGCCCGTTACTTCCCGGAGATTCTCATCGGCTGCGCCCCGGGGCTGTGCAGCGCGCGCTCGACCATTTCCTCGATGACCACGTCGGGCCGCTCTCGCTCGATCAGCGCGGTATCGAAGCTGCCGCTGCCTGAGATGAAAACCGCGCGTGAAAAATTCTCCGAGAGCATGGGGATCAGGGGGATCGCCATCGAGTCGCGATAGACGATCGCGCGCGGCAGACCGGGCCGGTCGCAGGCATAGGTCTCGGCATCGGCAACGGGGGGCGGCTCGACGCGCCTCGCGCAGCGACTGGTGGTGTCCGCGAGAACCTTGCCCAGCGGCGCCACGTCGTCTTCGCGTATGCGACCCGGCAGGCCCAGCATGCCGATGAGATCGCCGCTGTAGTGGTCGACGCCGGCGACGAAGACGGGTCGCTTAGCGGCCACGATCTGCGGCAACCGGCCTGCGGGCAGCGCACGCTGCACTTCGCGAATGATCAGGTCGTAACCCACCATCGCGCCAAGGTAGTTCCAATGCGAATCGGTCTGGTAATAGACGCGGTCATGCCGCTTGGCGTCGAGCAGCGCGGGACGCAGGTCGAGCAGCACGACGCCGGAGCCGGCGAGCCCGGCGACCACGCGATCGTAGGGCGATGGCCGTACCGGCTTGCCCGCCCACTCGGGGAGGTGCTCCGGATAGATCGTGTACTTCTCCGGCACCACGGCGACGACGTAGGCAATGCCTCGTGCCGCGAGCCAGTCGCGGCGCCGAACGAGTTCGGCGACGGTCCCGTCAACGTGGCTTTGCGGAAACGGCGCCACGCCGCGATAGTGGCGGTCGAGCGACAGCCCGTCCTCGCCGAGCCAGTAGTACCAGCCGCCGCTGCCCGGCAGTACCGTCGGGAGCGCCGACACGCCGAACAATTCGAGCAGGGAAGCGTGATGCAGCCGGATCAGCTTGTCGCGTCCGCCGAAGCGATCGGCAAACGCGCTTTCGAATGCCGGCGGGAACGAAGTCGCCAATGCCGGGACCGGCCACGGGGACATCGCGCGCTTCTCGAACAGCGTCGTCGTGCGCGACCAGGTCAGCGCGAGGGCTGCCAGCGGCAAGGCGAGCGCAAGCGCGAACGCCGACGCCACGATCCTGTCACGTAGCGGATGGGTCGCGGGCGCCGGCGGCGGCACCGGCGGCAGGGACAGACTGTCGGCATGAAACGCCGCGCTTGCGACGTTCGTCGCTGCGCTGCCCCCGAAAGGGGAGCCATTCGCACCTTGAGGCGGCTCGGCGGTGCTCATTGGACCCCCACGCTTGCGACGTTCGTCGCTGCGCTGCCCCCGAAAGGGGAGCCATTCGCACCTTGAGGCGGCTCGGCGGTGCTCATGTCGGCGTCAGAAGCGAAAGTAGATGAACGGATTGTAGGTGCCCGCGGCGAGGAACGCACCGGCCAGCACGCCGACGCATGCGAGCCAGGCCACATCGACGCCCAAGATTGCAGTGGCCAGTATTCCCGGCCGCGCGGCCACGGCATCGCGCCACGCGCCGATGCGGCGCGCCAGCGGCGTACAGAACACGGCTGCGATGACCAGCGTGAAACCCACGAGGGGGTCGAGATGCTGCGCGACCGGATGCCGGATCGGATCGCCCTGCCCGAAGCCGGCAAGCGCCTGGAAGTAGGCCACGGCGTGCGCCAACGTATCCGAGCGGAAGAGCACCCAGCCGCCCATCACCACCGCCAATCCGTATCCATGCGCCAGGGGCCCGATGCGGCGCAGCACGCGGTCGAGTCCCGCGCGTTCCGCGACGAGGAACGCGCCATGCCAGGCGCCCCACAGCACGAACGGCCAGCTGGCGCCATGCCAGAGACCGCACAGCAGGAACACGATGACCAGGTTCGCATAGGCGCGACGTTCGCCGCGCTGATTGCCGCCCAGCGGAATGTACAGGTAATCGCGGAACCAGTTCGACAGCGAAATGTGCCAGCGGCGCCAGAACTCGCGGACGCTGCGCGCGATGTACGGGTAGTTGAAATTCTCGAGAATGCGGAAGCCGAACATCCGCATGAGTCCGATGGCCATGTCGGAATAGCCCGAGAAGTCGAAGTAGATCTGCAGCGTGTAGCACGCCAGTCCGAGCCAGGCGAGCGGCAAGGTGAGTTCACCCGGCGGCATGCCGAACAGGGCATCGGCGACGCGGCCCAGCGTGTTCGCGATCAGCACCTTCTTGCCGAGGCCCAGCACGAAGCGCCGCGCCCCATAGGCAAAGTCGGCGACTCTCTGGTCTCGATTCCGAAGCTGTCCGGCAATGTCGCGCCACCGGATGATCGGGCCGGCAATGAGCTGCGGGAAGAGCAGGATATAGAGCGCGAAGCGCGGAATGCTGTGCTCTGCCTCGGCGTTGCGCTTGTAGACGTCGACGACGTAGGAGATGGCGTGAAATGTGAAGAACGAGATGCCGAGAGGCAGCGGAATCGCCGCTAGTGCAAGGGGCGCCACGGAAAACACCGGGGCAAGCACGGGTGCCAGCGCATTGACGTTGGCCACCGTGAAGTTCGCGTACTTGAACAGCGCGAGGGCCAGGAGATTGCCGGCGATGGCCGCGGCCAGCCAGCGCCTTCGCGCCCGCGGGTCGGCGGACCCGCCGATCGAGCGGCCCATGAACCAGTTGAATGCCACCGAGCCGACAATCAACGGCAGGTAACGCGCCTCGCCCCATGCGTAGAAAACGAGGCTCGCGACCAGCAGCACGCCGTTTCGCCAGGAGCGCGGCAGCGCAAAGTACGCCGCCAGCATCAGCGGCAGGAACAGGAACAGGAAGATGGGCGAGGCGAATACCACAGGCGGGAAACTTCGGCTGGAATCGGGGACGGGGGCCGCTAGGAGCGCGTGATGTCCCCCGACCTTGATCCTGGCTCAATCACGAAGCACAACCAGCACCGGGGCGTGGTCCGAAGGTTTCTCACCCTTGCGTTCGTTGCGATCGATGCGGCTTGCGGTGCAGCGCTCGGCCAGCGGCTCGGACAGCAGGACGTGGTCGATCCGCAGGCCGTGGTTCTTCGGAAAGGCGAGCTGGCGATAGTCCCACCAGCTGAATGTTGCGGGCGGCTGGTCGAAGAGGCGGAAACTGTCCTGCAATCCGGTCGCCAGGAAACCCCGGAAGGCGGCGCGTTCCGGTTCGCTGCACAGCACCTGCCCGGCCCACAGCGCGGGATCGTGCACGTCGCGGTCGTCGGGCGCGACATTGAAGTCCCCCAGCATGGCCAGATTCGGATGCCGCGACAGCTCGTCGCGCAAGTAACGCGTCATCGCCGCACACCAATCGAGCTTGTAGCGATACTTGTCGGAGTCGACCGACTGGCCGTTCGGCACATAGCAGTCGATGACTCGGATGCCTGCGATGGTCGCGGCGATGACACGCTTTTGTTCGTCGTCATGCCCGGCGATCCCGACCGACACGTCGCTTGCCGCGAGTCCCGAGCGGACCAGTATGGCCACTCCGTTGTAGGTCTTCTGCCCTGCACAGTGGGCGCCGTAGCCGGCTGCGGCGAGTTCCGAGACGGGAAACCTGTGGTCCTCGAGCTTGGTTTCCTGCAGGCAGACCACATCCGGGGAGTTCGCGGCAAGCCACGCGAGCAGACGCGGCAGCCTGACGTTGAGCGAATTGACGTTCCAGGAAGCCAGGATCATCGGACGGTTCGGGGAAAGTGAGCGAAATGACAAATGGCGACCGCATTATCGCCGACGCCCGGCAAAAACTCGGATGCATTAAGGAAAAACCCGTCGACGGGCAACGGGTTCCTGAATCCCAAAGGCACTGGATCGGCGCCGGAGGCGGTTGCCGCCGGCGTTGGCCCCGAGGGGCCGCGGGTGCTGCCGTTCTACTTCGGGTAGTCGCCGCCGCGTGCCGGCGTGCCGACGGCACGGGTGCCCTCCTGCGCCGCGGACGCCGGCGCGGGTTCGTTGGCGCGAGCCAACGGGGCCGACTTCCGCGAGGGCGGCGTCTTCGGATAGCCCGCTTCGTCCAGCAGCGATTGCCATCGAACTTCGTTGTAGCCCCTGGAGATGAGTTTGTCGCCGACCGTGAGCACCGGCGCAATGCCTTCGGTGGATACCGCCTGGAGCCGCGCTTGACCTTCGGTGTCGGCGACGTTCACGGTGGTGAATGGCACGCCGCGCTTGTTCAGCAGGGCCTCGGCGTTCTGGCACACTTCACCGCACGAAAATGTGTAGAGCGTCACGGGGAATCGTTCCGCGGCAAGCGCCGCCGCATACCCAGGCTCGCTGGTGGAAACGAAATTGGACCCCACCTTTTTTGTTTGCAGGTTCTTGACCTCGCCGATCGGCTGCCGGTCCGTGTAGACGACCCGGCCGTCGGCGTCGGTGTAGCGATAGACCTGCGTCTGTGCCTGCGCGCCACAGGCGACGATCATTGCCGCAAATCCCAGGGCGATTCCGGAAACACGCAGTCGGTAAGGGTAAGCGAACGTGGCCATCGGGCCTCCTTTACAATGACGCCGTCATGCCATTATGCCGCAGAAGCGCGTCGAGTAGGGGTGGGCGGCCCCGGAAGGCGACAAACGATTCCATGGCCGGTCGGCTCCCCCCCTTGGAAAGCACTTCGTCCCGGAACCGGGCTCCGGCGGCGGCCGACAGGACACCGGTCTCCTCGAACAAGCTGTAGGCGTCAGCCGACAGAACCTCCGCCCATTTGTAGCTGTAGAAGCCGGCCGCATAGCCGCCGGCGAAGATGTGCGAGAAGCTCTGCATCAGGCGGTCGTAGGCGGGGCGCGGGACGACCGAAATCTCGCTTCGCACCGCATCGAGCAAGTCCTGCGGCGACTCCCAGGGCGTGCGTGCAACGGGGTCGAAGTCGGCATGCAGCAGCATGTCGAAAAGCCCGAATTCGAGCTGGCGAACCATCGCCAGCCCGCTCTGGAAGTTCCGGGCGGCAAGCATTCTTTCGAACAACGCGCGTGGAATGGGCTCGGCCGTGTCGACGTGCCGCGTCATGTGCGTGAGCACGTCCCATTCCCAGCAGAAATTCTCCATGAACTGCGACGGCAGTTCGACGGCATCCCATTCCACGCCCTGAATGCCCGAAATGCCGGCCGTTTCGATCCGGGTTAGCAGCATGTGCAGTCCATGCCCGAATTCGTGGAATATCGTGATCACCTCGTCGTGGGTGAAGGTTGCCGGCTTGCCGTCCACGGGCGCGGACAGGTTGCATGTGAGGTACGCGACCGGATGCTGGACCACCGTCCCGCTGCGGCGGCGATTGATGGCGTCGTCCATCCATGCGCCGCCCTGCTTGCCTTCGCGCGCATAGAGATCAAAATAGAACTGGCCGACGAGATTGCCGTCGGCATCGACCATGTCGAAGAAACGCACGGTCGGATGCCACGTGGGCGCGCTTGCCTCGCGGATTCGCACGCCATAGATGGACTCGGTGACGCGGAACAGGCCCGCCAGCACCTGGTCCTCCGGAAAATAGCGGCGCACTTCCTGTTCCGAGAAGGAATAGCGATCCGCCTTCAGTTGCTCCGACGCATACGCCAGGTCCCATGGCATCAGTTCCGCCAGCCCGAGGTTGGCGCGCGCAAAGTCGACGAGTTCCGCGTAGTCGCGCTGCGCGAACGGTTTGGCGCGGGCGCCGAGGTCGCGCAGGAACGCCAGGACTTCGCTGGGCGTCTGCGCCATTTTCGGGACCAGCGAGACCTCCGCGTAGCTGCCATAGCCGAGAAGCCTTGCCTCCTCGCGACGCAGCACCAGGATTCGCTCGATGACCGGACCGTTGTCCCAATCCGGGTTCGCACCCAGGTCGGAGGCGAGGGTCGCAAACGCCTCGTGCATGCGCCGGCGGAGGGCGCGGTCCCGCGTGTACTGCATCACGGGCATGTAGCAGGGCATCCGCAGCGACAGTTTCCAGCCTGGCTTGCCGTCGGCCTCCGCGGCAGCGCGCGCCGCGGCCAGGACGTCGCCGGGCACCCCCGCCAGCATTTCCTCGTCTTCGACAATCAGCGACCAGGCATTGGTCGCGTCGAGCAGGTGTTCCTCGAATCGCGTGGACAGGTCCGCAAGCTCCTCGTTGACGACCTTGAGCCTTGCCTTGTCCGCGTCCGAAAGTTCCGCGCCGCCCAGCTTGAAGTCCCGCAATTCGTTTTCGATCAATTTTCGTTTCGCGGCATCGAGGGTCGCAAACGCCGGGGATTCGCGCAACGCACGATATTTCCGGTAGAGCCTCAAGTCCTGCGCCAGGTCGGTGAAGAACGCGACGATCTTCGGCTGGCTGGCGTTGTAGGCATCGCGCAATTCCGGCGTGTTGACCACGGCACTCAGGTGGCGCACGGCGCCCCACGCGCGATCGAGCCGGTCGAGTGCGTCCGCGAGCGGCTCCACCACCCGGTCCCAGGTGGCGGGCCCGGCATCCGTCGCCACGCGCTCCAGCACTTCGGCGGCCTCGGCGAGAAGCGCATCGACGGCCGGCGCCACGTGCGCCGGCAGGATGGCGTCGAAGCGCGGCAGTCCGGAAAAGTCCAGGAGGGGATTGAAAGCAGCGCCGGAGGAAGGCTGCATACGGAACGCCTGTGCGAAGGTTGATCAGGATCGGCCAGTTAGACCGGCAAGCCGCCGATCCAGCGCGGCGAGTTCGGCGGGCGTTCCGACATTGGCCCAGGGTCCGTCGAAACGCTCGCCCGAAACCCATCCGCGGCCGATCCAGTCGCGGAAAAGCGGAAGCAGTTTGATTTTCGCACCGCGTGGAAGTTCTCGGAACAATTCGGAGTCATAGAGCGCGATGTTGCCGAACGTCAGTTTATCCGACCCCTCGAGGGCGACGCGGCCCGCGCCGAGCGCAAAGTCGCCCCCGGGATGGAAAGCAGGATTGGGAACCATGACGAGGTGGGCGCGGGCGGGTGACGGTCCGCGCGCCATCGCGGCAACGCGCGAGGCGAGCGATCCGTAGTCGAATCGCGTCCAGATGTCGCCGGATACGATCAACAGCGGTCCCGGCGGAAAAAGCGGCAGCGCCGTCGCGATGCCGCCCGCGGTCTCCAGAGGCTCGGGTTCGAGCGACCAGTGGATGCGCACGCCGAATGCGTCGCCGTTGCCCAGCGCGGCGACAAGTTCCGCGGCAAGCCACGACGCGTTGATGACGATGTCGCGGTATCCCGCGCTGGCGAGAGCCTCGATCTGCCAGGCGATGAGCGGCTTCCCGCCCGCGCGCAGCAGCGGCTTCGGACAGGTGTCCGACAGCGGCCGCATGCGCTCGCCGCGGCCGGCGGCCAGGATCATCGCGCCGTGCATCAGAACGTGTAGCCGACCGTCAGCGGACGCTGCTCGAGGCGATCGAGCAGGCGCGCCAGCGTGCCGAATTCGCGATAGCGTTCGGCTACGGGACGCACGTACGCAAGGAAACGCGGCGTGTCCTCGACATATCCGGGCTTGCCGTCGCGATGGCGAATGCGCGCGAAGATGCCGAGGACTTTCAGATGGCGCTGGAGTCCCATCCACTCGCAATCGCGGTGGAACTCCGCGAAATCGGCGGTGACGGGCAGGCCTACCCGCCGCGCCCTTTCCCAATAGCGGATCGTCCAGTCGAGCACGCGCTCCTCGGGCCAGCTCAAGAATGCGTCGCGGAACAGCGAGGCGACGTCGTAGGTGATCGGTCCGCAAACGGCGTCCTGGAAATCCAGCACGCCGGGATTGGGCGTGCAGACCATCAGGTTGCGCGGCATGTAGTCGCGGTGAACGAACACCTGCGGCTGCGCCAGGTTCGACGCGACGATCACCTCGAACACCCTCGAAAGGTCGGCGCGCTCGTCCGGCGTCAGTGCCTGCCCCAAGTGGCGGCCGACGTACCACTCCGGGAACAGTTCCAGTTCGCGCCGGAGCAGCGGTTCATCGTAGGGCGGCAGCACGCCGGGACGCGTCGCGAGTTGCCAGCGGACCAGCGTGTCGATGGCGTCGCGAAAGAGCCCGTCAGCATTGGAGGCGTCGATGGCGCGAAGGTAGGTCGTCGGTCCCAGGTCCGTCAGCAGCAGGAAACCGCGGTCGATGTCCTGCGCCACCACCTCGGGCACATTGATTCCCGCATCGCGCATCAGCCCTGCGACGTGGACGAACGGCCGGCAGTCTTCACGGGGCGGCGGTGCGTCCATGGCGACCAGCGTCGAGGCCCGCGGGGCCAGTTCGCACGGCTGCGCCGGCGTCACCCGGAAGTAGCGACGGAAACTTGCGTCCGCCGACGCGGGTGCAAGCGTGAAGTCGTCCGACTGCAATTGGCCGGCGAGCCATTCGGCAATGAGGACGAGGCGCGGGTCGTCGTGGGGGAGGTTCATGGGTCGGGCTAGAATGACGAACTTTAGCAAAACGATTGTGCGCGTCGATGAAACACGGCCACCCTTCGCTGTCCTTGCTCGTCGCAACCCTTGGCGCGGCGATGGCGACGACCGTGGCCGCCGCAGACGGCAGCAGCCTGCCGGACCCGCAATTGCGGCTCGCGCGTGAGATCGAAAGCCCGGCCAAAGGGGCTGGCGCGGGGTCGCAGGCTGCGCCGGCCGCACCGGCGGGACCGGCGTCGCCGACCGGGCCCGCGCAGCTGACGCCGCTGCCCGGCGTGAAGGTCGCGGCGCAGCCGCAGCGCGCGTCGAGCGCGCCGCGCGCAAAGAGCAACGACGACGACCGCGGAGCAATCTTCCTCCGCGCGGACCGGGTCGAGGGCGAGGCCACCGAGCGGGTCGAGGCCTCCGGCAAGGTCGAGCTTCGCGCGCGCCGCGAGACCGTGCTGGCGGACTGGCTGCAATACGACCTGATCGAGGACGAGATCTGGGGCAAAGGCAACGTCACGCTGCGCCGAGGCATCGACACGATCACCGGTCCCGAAATGAAATTCCAGCGCGACACCGAGACTGGTTATTTCAAGGAACCGCAGTACAACATCGGCGAAAGCGGCGCCCACGGCGAGGCATCCGAGATCCGCTTCCTGGGTCCCAACAATTTCGAGGCGAGCTCGGCAAGCTACACGACGTGCGTCGCGCCGAACCGTGACTGGTTCCTGATCGGCGATGAAATCGAGGTGGACCGCCTGCGTTCGGTCGGCACGGCTCACAGCGCAAGGGTCTTTTTCTTCGACACGCCGGTCCTGGCGGCGCCGTGGCTCGAGTTTCCGCTGACCAACGAGCGCAAGTCGGGTTTCCTGACACCCGTTGCGGGATCGTCGCAGATTCGCGGCTTCGAATTCGCGGCTCCCTATTATTTCAACCTGGCGCCCAACTACGACGCGACGGTCACGCCGCGCATCATGACCAAGCGCGGGCTGATGATTGGCGCGGAAGGCCGCTACCTGTTCGAGCCTTCCGTTGGCCAGGTCATCGCGGAAGTCGTGCCGTACGACCGCGTGGCCGACACGTCGCGCTGGGCGTTTGCGTGGAAGCACAACCAGCAGTTCGCGCCCTGGCTCGGCGGCTATTTCAACTACAACCGGGTGTCGGACTCGACGTACTTCGCGGACTTCGCGGACCGCATCGCGGTCACGTCGCAGAAGACGCTGCCGCAGGAGGCCGGACTGGTCGCAAACTACGGCCCGTTCAATGCGTCGGTGGCCGTGCAGTCGTTCCAGACGCTGCAGGATCCGGCCGCCTACGTGACGCCGCCCTACAACATGCTGCCGCAGGTCAAGGCGACGATGGCCGAGACCGACTGGGCGGGCCTGACCTGGAGCGGCCTCGCGCAATACACGCGATTTGCGCAGTCGTCGCTGGTGCCCACCGGCGATCGCGCCGTGCTGCTGCCCTCGGTGCGCTGGATCAGGCAGGGCAGCTCGTGGTTCATCAACGCGCACGCCGCGGTCCAGGCGTGGCAGTACGATCTCAACCAGACGACCGCCGATGTACCGGCGACGCATCCGAGTGTCGTGGTTCCCATCGCCAGCGTCGACGCTGGACTGATCTTCGAGCGCGACTGGAGCGTGTTCGGGCAGCAGTTCGTCCAGACGCTCGAGCCGCGCGCGTTCTACACGTACATCCCCTATCGGCAGCAGAGCCAGCTGCCCGTGTTCGACACGGTGCAGGACGATTTCAATTTCGCGCAACTCTTCCTCGAGAATCGCTTCGTCGGATACGACCGTGTCGGCGACGCGAATCAGCTGGCCTTGGCGGTGACCTCGCGCCTGCTCGACCCGGAGTCGGGCGCCGAGCGGCTGAGGGTCGGTCTGGGCCAGCTGTTCTATTTCTACGACCAGAAGGTCACGCTCGGCGCGCCGCCGCAAAAGGCGGGTTCCTCGGATCTCCTGCTGGGCGTGGAGGGGCGGCTTTCCGACACCTGGGCGCTGAATGCGCTCATGCAGTACAACTTCGGCGGCAGCGAATTCGACCGCTTCAACGCGGGCATCCGCTATACGCCGGGAGGCGGCCGGGCGCTTTCCCTGGTTTATCGCTATTCGAAGGAACTCGTCGACCAGACCGGCGGTCAATCGGAACTGAACCAGACCTATCTGGCGGGACAGTGGCCGGTGGCCGACAACTGGAGCCTGATGGGGGCGTGGAACTACTCGATCCCCGACCACAAGACGCTGGAGGCGGTCGTGGGCGTGGAGTACAATGGCGGGTGTTGGGTCGTGCGCGTGGTCGGACAGCAATTGACCACGACTTCCGAGCAGACGACCCGTTCGATCTTCGTCCAGCTCGAATTGAACGGCCTGGCACGGGTCGGCACCAGTCCCCTCGATCTGTTGCGCCGTACGGTGCCCGGATACCTGCGTACCAACGAGCCCAACTCGTCGCGCGATCCCACGTTTGGTCCGCTGCCCGATTACTGAACACCGAGTACCGAGGACGAATTCCGATGGCACGCCATCCCGTATTGATCGCCGCAACCGCCTTGCTGGCGGGCGCGCTCGGCGCCGGCGTGGCGCAGGCGCAGTTCACGACGTCGCCGGGCATCGGCCCTCCATCCGCCAATGCGCCCAAGCCGGCGGTGCGTCCGGCGCCGAGCCCGGCGCCCCGGACGAATGCTTCCGTCACCCTCGACCGCGTCGTCGCCGTCGTGAACAACGAGGCGGTCACCCAATTCGACGTCACCGAACAGAAGCGGCTCGTCCTGGCGCAGATGCAGGACGCCAAGGTGCAGCCCCCCGCGGGCGAAGCGCTGGACAAGCAGGTGCTGGAGCGCCTCATCACCGAGCGCGCCATGCTGCAGTTCGCGAAGGAAAGCGGGATCCGTGTCGACGACCAGATGGTCGAGCGGGCCATCCTCCGAATCGCGCAGGACAACAAGATGTCGCCGGAGGAGTTCCGCAGGGCGCTGGAGCGGGAAAAGATCGCCTACGCGAAATACCGCGAGGACATCAGAAAGGAGATAACCATCCAGCGCATCCGCGAGCGCGAGGTCGACAGCCGCGTGACGGTGTCCGACGCCGAGCTCGACGCGTATCTGGCCACGGTCGCCGCACAGGCCGGCGGCGAATCGGAATACCTGATTTCGCACGTCCTGGTCACGGTGCCGGAACAGGCGACTCCGGACCAGATCAACGCGCGCAGGAAGCGTGCGGAGGACGCCCTGGCGCAAATCCAGGGCGGCAAGGACTTCCGGGAGGTCGCGGCCACGTTTTCGGACGCGCCTGACGGCGTCAAGGGCGGGGACCTCGGCTGGCGCACGCCGGCGCGACTGCCTGTGGTCTTCGTCGAAGCGGTCAAGGGAATGAAGAGCGGCGACGTGTCGCCGGTTCTTCGCAGCCCCGGGGGATTCCACGTCATCAAGCTCGTCGATTCGCGGAATCGCAACGCGCCGACGGTCGTGGAGCAGACCCACGTCAAGCACATCCTGATTCGCGTCAATGAGATCACGTCCGACACCGAAGCCAAGGCGAAGATCGAGCGGATCCGCGATCGCATCGAGACGGGGGCCAAGTTCGACGAGCAGGCCAAGCTCAATTCCGAGGATACTTCGTCCTCCAAGGGAGGCGACCTGGGCTGGGTCAATCCGGGCGACACCGTGCCGGAATTCGAAAAGACGATGAACAGCCTCGCCATCGGCGCGCTTTCAATGCCGGTGCGCACGCAATTCGGCTGGCACATCATAGTGGTCGAAGGGCGCCGCTCGCAGGACGTGACTCTGGAGCGCAAGCGGGAAGTTGCCAGGAACGCGATCCGGCAACGCAAGTCCGACGAGGAATTCGCGGAATTCGTGCGGCAAACGCGCGACCGGGCCTACGTCGAATACAAGACCGACGACAGGTAGCGCTTCCCCAAGTCGCTTCTGCGCGACTCCGGCCCCTTGAGACACCATCGCAGTTCTTTCGCTGGCAAGGCACGGCTTGCCCACGTCGCGATCGTCGCGCTGGCCGTGGCCGTCGGCGGTGCCGGTCTGTACGCCTTCGTCAGGCATGCGCACCAGCGCGTGCTGAAGGAGGCCGCGACAACGGCGCTGGTCGCCGCGCCGGTGCCTGCCGCCAGCGTCGCTCGGGCTGTCGATCCGGCGCCCGGTCCTTCGACGACGATCGGCTTCATCGACCAGCCCCAGGCGGAAGCAGTCGTCGGCACGCGCATTGCGATCACCGGCTGGGCACTCGACCCGGCCGGAATCAGCGGCGTCGACGTCAAGGTCGATGGCGTGAAGTACGCGGCCACGTTCGGGATTGCGCGGCCCGATGTGGCGAAGGAGAAGCCGGGATTCCCCGACTCCGCGGCCGCCGGCTTTGCGTTCGAGGGCGACTTCGCCAACCTTCCCGCGCAGCGGCACGAGGTCGCCGTGGTCGCGACCAATCGCGCGGGTGTTTCAACCGTGCTTGCGCGCAAGAGCCTGCTGCCTCCGGCCGCGATGAAGATGTGGAGCTCGATCCTCGACGCCAATCCCGGACTTGCGCAGCAGCACTTCAATTTCCTGATGATGACCTCCGGCGTTGCGACGGGCGGCGCCGGCGAGACCGATACCGCCTATGCGCCCTACCTGTCCCGCACGCAGCGAGTGGGGGTGGCGGTGCCGCTGCTCTACATGCGCACCACCAAGGGCGCCGCCGGCGATTGGCTGTTCGACCCCGACTTCGACCTCAAGCGCAAATGCGGGAAACGCGTCGTCGCGGAGGACAACCTGAGCGGCATCATCAATTTCGCCATCGAGCACAGGATGCCGGTGGAATTCATCCTCAATGGAGGCATCTGGGGAGACGCGAGCTGCAACGATCCCGAGTGGGACCTGAACGATCACCTGGAGGACGACGACTACAACGTGCAGTGGAGCCAGGACGACCAGACGTTCCCGGACGACTACCTGAAGGGGCTGGCCGGATCGACGGATTCGCCGGAACTCGCGCGTACGCTCACCTACAACGTCTATGCGACGAAGGTGCGCGACTACAAGAAACGCAACCTCCAGGCCGCGGCGCGCATCATCAGCGACTTCGCGCGCGAGCATCCGGACTTGTTCATCGGCGTGGTCCTGGACGCCGACACCTACATGAACCCGTTCTTCTATTCGCGGGAGCACTTCGACTTCAACCCCGGCATGGTCCGGCAGTTTCGGGAGTGGTTGCGAGGCAGCGGCCCGTACGCGGGACACCCCGGGCCGGGCGTACCCGATCTCTCCACGTATCGTAGGTCCCGGCCGTTGTCGCTGGACGACGTGCGCCGGCTCTCGCGCAGGAACTGGACGGCGTGGGACGAAGTCGACCCGCCGCGCAAGTTTCCCGGCTCCCCCTACCGCCCGGCGGTTCCCGGCGAGCCGGTCATCTGGGACGACCCGTGGTACGCGGAGTGGCAGGTGTTCCGGCAGCATGTCGTCGGCTTGCACTACGACGAGCTGTCCAAGTGGGTCCACGAAACCGGAATTCCAAAGGACCGGATCTTTTCGGCGCAGGGAATCATCGCGCCCGACCCGGGCAACGGGCCGATCGCGATCAAGATCACCAGCAAGGGCAAGAATTTCGATACCTCGGGCGTGTCCTTCGAGGGCTCCATTCCGCGGTTCGGCCACCTGGGCGCGGTCATCTACGGCGAGACCGCCGAGAACAAAACACCGATGGAGGGGCCGCACAACCTGTTCTCGCAGCTTGCGCGGATGGATCCGCAGTGGGGCGTGGTCGAATTCAACAACACCAACCTGAAGCTGCCCAAGATCATTCCCAACTACGACCAGGGCTATCGTTCGTTTCGCGACCTCTTCAACTACGACGCGCGCATGGTGTCGCCGATGGCATGGAACGGGTCCAACGGCCTCTTCGCGGACCGGCCGGACTATGTCGCGTACACGTCGTGGCGCAACACTCCGGCCGAGGACGCGATGAAGGACTTCGTCGTATCGCACGCGGACCTGCCGCGCGGCGCGCGGCTGTGGACTTTCGGAACCGCGCGGCACGCTGCCGACGACGGCTGGTCGCTCGAGCGGGGCGCGCTGGAAGCGGGCAAGGGGTTCGTCGATCTTCGTTTCGACAACGCGTCGGCAACGCTGGTCTCGCCGCCCGACCAGGTCCTGCGCGCCGCCTCCCTCGAGACGCTCTTTCTCGGACTGCGCGACGCGGATGCGCTGGCCAGCGTGCAGGTCCAGGCGCGCCTCGAGCCCGCGTCGGCCTGGCAGGACATCGTGGCGGAGACCAAGGCGGCGTCGCTCGCCCGCGGCGCGCCGGGATTGGCGGTGCCGCTGGCATGGCCCGCGGCGTGGCGCGCGGACGGCGCCATCGCGGAATCCCTCAGGCTGGTGCTCCGGTTCCGGGAGGGCACCGACCGCGCGCGCATCGAACGAATCGCGCTGTATCCCCGTTCCAACCCGGTACCGATCGCGCGAGCCCGCCCGCAATGACCCCGGCGCGACCGACGCTCGCGCATCTCGATGCGCTGACGGGTGTGCGCGCTCTCGCCGCGCTGTGGGTTTTTCTTTACCACGCGTGGCTGGCCGGCGGGTCCGTGCCCGTGGTGATTCCGCTTGGCATCGCGAACGCCGACCTGACGCCGTGGTTCGCCTTCGGCTGGCTCGGACTGGACATTTTCTTCATCCTGTCCGGGTTCCTGCTGACGCGGCAGGAATGGATACGCCTCGAGGGCGACGAAACCGGTTCCGGGTTTTCGAACCCGGCCCGGTTCCGGCGATTCTGCGCGACCTTCCTGCGCAAGCGCATCCTTCGCGTCTATCCGGCCTACTACGGATGCCTCACGCTGCTGCTGGCGCTGGCGGCGACGCATTTGTACCTGCGCCTTCCGGGGCGGCTGGAACTGCTGCTCCACCTCGGGATGATGCACAACGTCATCGAAAGGTACATCGCGACGATGAACGGCGTGTTCTGGACGCTGCCGTTCGAGTGGCAGTTCTACCTGTTCTTCCCGCTGCTGTTCCTGCTGCTGGTGCGCGCCGGCCCGTGGGCGCTGGCCGCGGTCGGGCTGTCGCTGGTCTATGCCGCGAAAGCGCACGTCATCATGACGGACGACGGCTTCATGCAGACGCAATTGCCCATCCGGCTCGATGCCTTCGTGCTGGGAATGTGCGCGGGCCGCTTTGCCGCGCGCACGCCGCTTCGCAGGCGCCACGCGCAACAGGCTTTCTACACGGGGCTCATCGTGCTGTTCGCAACACCGCTGCTTTTCGCCGACCTGCCGACGGGCAACCATTACTACACGGTCAAGGGCTTCCTGCGGCCGTTGTGGATCCAGCTCGGGGTGATCCTGACGCTGCTCGGAATGACGGGCGAGCGGCACCCCGGCGTGGCCATCTTCGGCAACCGGCTGGCGGTGGCGCTGGGACTCATCAGCTACAGCATCTACCTGCTGCATATCCCGGTGATGGAGATGTTCATCCTGCACCGCGGCGCTCTCGGCCCGCTGGGACGGCTGCCGTACGGACTGCCGCTGCTTCTGGGCTGCGCCCTGCCGCTCATCCTCCTTGCCAGCACCATTTCCTACAAGCTGATCGAGCAGCCGTTCCAGCGCCGTCGCGCGCCGCGTCGCGGAGGATGGTTCGGAAGCAGCGGCGGCTTGCTCGACCGCGTCGATCCGCTGCTCGTGCTGCTGGCGTGGGCGGCGCTGATGATGGTGGCGCTGCAATTGCTGCGCTGACGCGCGAGGCTTCCGTTGCGGTTCCGGCGCTCAGTCCGTCTGGTAGACATAGGCCGACATCGCCACCCGGCCCTCGTCCATCTGGCGCTCGAGGCTCAGCTCCTCAGGCGTCTTGTCCCACCACAGGGCGCGGCCCTCACGCTGCTTGGCGGGCAGGTCGGGCTTCTTCTCGATCAGCTCGCGGATGAACTGCGTGTGATCGGAGACGTAATGGCGGGACGGAAGCATCGGCATGGTGCGCCCTGTGCGGTTGGTCGTTCGTGCATCGCGGGTGCGGCAACCGCCGCGACGCAGAGTCAGGAAGGCATTTTAGCACCGGGCACGTGCCGGCCCGCGACGAGCGGGAACTCGAACAGGCGGCACTCGATGGCGCCATTGAATAGCGGCGTCTTCCTGGCCACCTTGAGGTGAATCAGTTTCGGCAGCCGCAGGTCGCCGGTGAAGAAATACGCCGTCCACCCGGCGAAATGCTGCTTCAATGCGTCGCCGAGCAGCGGGTAGAACGCTGCCATCGTCTGCTGGTCGGCGAGGCGCACGCCGTACGGCGGGTTGGCGAGCAGAACGCCGGACGGCGCGGGTGCAGTACGGGCGAGCAGGTCCGCGCATTCGACGCGGACGAAATCCCCGACCTGGGCACCGTTGAGGTTGCTCTGGGTCTTGCCGACCGCGCCGGGCGAGAGGTCGCTTGCGAAGATCGCCGGTTCCGCCGGCGCCGCGCGGACGCGATCGCGCGCCGCCTGCTTGATGCGCTGCCACGCCGGTCCGTCGAACCACAGCAGCTTCTGGAAGCCGAACGTGCGCGAAAGTCCCGGGGCGCGATCGGCGGCGATCAACGCGGCCTCCGCGACGATCGTGCCGCTGCCGCACATCGGATCGAGCAGCGAGACACCCGGCGCCCATCCGGTCAACGCGAGCAGGCCCGCCGCGAGGTTCTCCCGCAATGGCGCTTCTTCCGCATCGCGCCGGTAACCGCGCTTGAACAGAGGCTCGCCGGAGGTGTCGACGTAGATCGTGGCATCGCGGTCGGTGAGGTACGCGTGGACCCGCACATCCGGGGCGCGCTTGTCGATGGACGGCCGCACGTCGAGGTCCGCGCGGAGTCGGTCGCACACGGCATCCTTGACGCGCAGCGTCGCGAATTCGAGGCTTTGCAGCGGCGACCGGGTCGCGGCGACATCGACACGCAGCGTGCGCGTGGGAAGGAACAGGCGCTTCCAGTCAACCGCGTGGACCAGCGCGTACAGGTCCGATTCATTGCGATAACTGCCGGCGGCGACCTGCCACAGGATGCGGCTGGCGATGCGCGACTCGAGATTGACGCGGCAGGCCAAGTCGAGGGAGCCCGCAAAGGCGACGCCGCCATCGGTCGGCGTGATCCCCGCACCGTGCAGGCCGCCCAGTTCCGTTGCCAGCGCGCCCTCCAGGCCGCGCGGGCACGGCGCAAAGAATCGCTCGATTCCGGAGGCGTTCAAAGCGGCTTGGCCACGGCAAGGTAGATGATGGCGGCCAACGCGGGCGCGGCGGGGATTTCGTTGATCCACCGATAGAACCTGTCGCCATGCGTGTTGCGATCCGCGGCGAACTCGCGCATGAGCTTGCCCAGCCAGACATGGTGCGCGACGAGCACCAGCACCAGCGCGAGCTTGGCATGCAGCCAGCCGCCGGTGATTCCATATCCCAGCCAAAGCCAGGCGCCGAACGCGACTGTGAGCACCGCGCCGGGCGTCATGATGCCCCAGTACAGCTTCCGTTCCATCACCTTGAAGCGGTCGATGCCGACGGCATCGGTGGCCAGGCAGTGATAGACGAACAGGCGCGGAAGGTAGAAAAGCCCGGCGAACCACGTGACCATGAAAAACACATGCAGCGACTTGATCAACGGCATGTCGGCGCGCGCGTCGCGGTCACTTGAGCAGCCTCCGCCGCGTGAGAGCGAGCGCGAAGTAGTAGGCCAGCGCCGCGTAGAACAGCAGGACCGCGACGTGCAGCAGGATGTCGTCGGGGACGCGGGCCAGCATCAGCGGCCGGGCGATGTCGATGGCGTGCTTGAGCGGCAGGAAGCCCGCGATTCCCGCCAGCCACGCCGGCATCTGCTCCACCGGGAAGTAGACTCCCGAAAAGAGCAGCATCGGGGTCAGCACCAGCGTGAAGAAATAGGTGAAGAAATCGTAATTGGGGGCGAGCGCGTTCATCACGAGGCCGGCCGCGCCGAAGGTCAGGCCAACGAGGAATCCCAGCGGCAGGATCCAGAATGCGAGCCAGGTGTGGCCGTAGCCCAGCGCCACGATGACCGCGAGGATCGCCGCCGTGGACATCACCGCCTTGGTGCCCGCCCACAGCCATTCGGCCATCATCACGTCGTCGAGGGAGATCGGCGCGTTGATGATGCCTTCCCAGGTGCGCTGCACGTGCATTCGGGAAAAGGCCGAGTACATTCCCTCGAAGCTCGCGGTGAACATTGCGCTCTGGCACACCATGCCGGTCCCGATGAACGCGATGTAGCTCATGCCGCCGACGTCGCCGATCAGCGAACCGATGCCGTAGCCCAGCGCGAGCATGTACAGCAGCGGATCGGCGATGTTGCCCAGCACGCTGGCAATCGCGAGTTTCTTCCAGACCAGCAGGTTGCGCCGCCACACCGGGACGAAGCGCATCGACAGCGCTGGCGGCGCCCACATCTTCGCGACGGCGATGCTCATGGTCAGTCCCTCAACTCGCGGCCGGTGAGCTTGATGAACAGGTCTTCCAGGTTCGCCGGCCGGTGCAGGTAGCGCACTCCGGCGCGGGTAGCCAGGTCGGCGAGCAGCGGCTGCGGGTCGGCGGCGTAGCAGAACGCGGTCTCGCCGGCGACTTCGACACGCTGCGACAGCTTGCGACCGTGCACCTCGGCCCAGGTTCGCACCTCGTCGCCGAAGACCTCGACCACTTCCGCTTCGACGTGCTGGGAGAGCAGCGCGCGCGGCGCGCCGGTGGCGATCAGCACGCCGTGATCGATGACCGCGAGGCGCGTGGCCAGCCGCTCGGCCTCGTCCATGAAGTGGGTGGTCAGCAGGATGGTCTTGCCGGCGGCCAGCAGTTGACGCAGCCCGTCCCAGATCAGGTGGCGCGCCTGCGGATCGAGGCCGGTCGTGGGCTCGTCCAGGATCAGCAGTTCGGGATCGTTGATCAGCGCGCGCGCAAGCGTCAGGCGCCGCTTCATGCCGCCTGAAAGCGTCCGTATGCCGACGTCGCGCTTGTTGCCGAGTCCGGCGAAATCGAGCAGCTTGGGAATGCGCCTTTCCACGACATTGCGCGGCAGCCCGAAATAGCTGCCGTACATGAGCAGGTTCTCGCGCACCGTGAAGTCCGGGTCGAGATTGTCCATCTGTGGAACCACGCCGACCCGGATGCGTGCCTCGCGGGCCGCCTTGGGCACCGGCTGGCCGACCATCTCGATCTTGCCCCCGTCCGGATCGATGAGGCCCAGGCAGCAGCGCAGCGTCGTCGTCTTGCCGGCGCCGTTGGGGCCGAGCAGGCCGAAGCACTCGCCGCGCTGGATGTCGAAGCTCAGTCCCCGCACGACTTCGGTCGTTCCGTATTTCTTGCGCAGCTTGGCGACGCGCAGGATGACGTCCCGCGCGGGCTGTGCGGAAGTCGCTGCCCGCGCGGCCTCCGCCGCCAGCGCGGCGCCGTTCCCCGGAACGGTGTCGGGTTCGGTCACGTTCGCTGCCACATCCCGGTGATCACCTTCTGCAGCTGCACCAGTCTCCCGTGGAAGAAATGCCCGCAGCCGGGGAACACGACGACGGGCAGTTCGAACGGCCGCGCCCAATCCAGCACGTCGGCCAGCGGCACGACATCGTCGCTTTCACCGTGGATGACGATCGTGTCCTCCGGAACGTCGTCCACGGCAAATCGCCGCACGGCCGGCCCGACCAGGACCAGCCGCTGCGCCTGCAATGCCTTGGCGACACGCGTCTGCACGAACGAACCGAACGAAAATCCCGCCAGCACGACGGGCAGGTCTTCGCCGAACCTCGCCTTGGCGTTGGCGAGAACGACCAGCGCGTCGTCCGTTTCGCCGATGCCGTCGTCGAACGTGCCGGCCGAGGCGCCGACGCCGCGAAAATTGAAACGCACGGCCGCATAGCCCAGCGCGTGGAACGTCTTTGCCAGCGTCTGCGCGACCTTGTTGTCGAGCGTGCCGCCCTGCAGCGGATGCGGATGCGCGACCAGCGCAATGCCGGCCAGCGCGCCCCCCGGGACGTTGCTGACCACCTCGATCGGTCCGACGGGACCTTCGATCGTGATTCTTTCGGCCGTCCGAGGCGTCAAATCTTCAGCCGCTCGACGACTTCGCCGCGCACCACATGGCGATCGATGATTTCGTCGATGTCGTCGCGATCGACGTAGGTATACCAGACGGCATCCGGATAGACGACGAGCACCGGGCCTTCCTCGCAGCGGTCGAGGCACCCCGATTTGTTGATGCGGACGTGGCCGGCGCCATTCAGCCCGAGCGCCTTGATCCGTCCCTTCGCGTATTGCTGCATGTCCAGCGCGCCGCTGTCGGCACAGCATTTCTCCGGGGCCTCGCGCTTGTTGCAGCAGAAAAAGACGTGCTTTTCGTAGTAGCTCATGAGCGGCCGGTGGTTCGCTGCGAAGCATCCGCGCGCGGAGGGTCGAATTGCCAAGTATAGCGGAGCGCGCGTGGCGTCCCGCGCGCGGATGGACTGAGGCGCATGGTCATTCCGGACGTCCCCACGCTGGCTTTCCGGCAAGGACAAACAGCCACGCGGCCGCGGCCATCGGCCACACCAGCAGCACGGTGTGGGTCAGGCCGTTGAAGTTGAGCAGGTGACCATAGCGCCAGTTGAACAGCGTCAGCGGCGCCGGCGCACTCGAGACATCGCTTGCCGCAAGAGGGAGAAGCAGCGAAGACAGCAGGGCGACCGCGCACGCCGCGACTTGGGCCGGGCGGGGCAGGAAGGCAGTCAACAGCAGGCCGAGCGATCCCGCGGCGATGCCGATGGAAACGCCGGGCCGGAGCCACGTTTCCCATGCCGCGGGCTTGAGCACCAGCCACGCAGCCAGGCCCTTCACCACGAATGCCGTGCCGATGAGCAGCAGGACCGCGCCGCCGACGTGGCGGCGGTGGCGCAGCAGCAGCGCGAGGAACAGGCCTATGCCCACCAGCTGGAACGCGGTTTGCGTGGCTTCGAGCATCGTCGCTGCGGTATCCGGCGGAGTTGCGGAAGCAAGTCCCGGCTCGAAATGGACGGCGAACAATGCAATGCCCGGATTGATCTGCGCGGTCAGCCACAGCGCGAGAAGGGCGATGCCGACGTCGCCCAACCTTCCGGGAAGAAACGCGCCATCCCGGGCCGCCGACAAAAGGCGGCGCACCCGCTCGGCGCGCACGAGCATTCCCCCAAGCAGTCCGCCCAGCATTGCGCCGGTGGTGTTGGCCATGAAGTCGACGAGATTGGCGGAACGCGTCGGCAGGAACATCTGCAGCGTCTCCATGCCGAACGACAGAGCCGCGCCCGCGGCAACGGCAATGCCGACGCGCAGCGGCGGCGCCGCCCGCCTTGGAATCAGCGCGACGAACACGCCGAACGGAACGTAGGCCAGCGTGTTGACGATGACATCGAAACGCGTCCACCTTGGAGGCCACGGCGCCAGAGGCCAGAAGGGCGTCCCCGCCGGCACGGAAATCCACGGGGCGAAGGGCTGCAGGCTCGCGAAGGCAAGCGCGAGCCCGTACAGGATCGCGAGTATGTGCGGCAGGAACGTGCGCTGGCGAGGAGAATCCATCGGACCGTCGCAGGTTCTACCGCAGCATCCGGCGCACCACCGTGACGTTGTCGTGCGTGGCAATGGCGGTGAAGCCGGCAGCGGCGAACATCGCCGGCGAGCCGTGATAGTGGTCGGTCGCGCCGGTATCGTCGGGTCCGACATTCCACGGAAACGCGTCGACCAGCGCAACGCCTCGCGCCGCGAAATTGGCCACTGCGCCGTCCAGCAGCGCGCGCGCGACGCCTCGGCGGCGCCAGGACGGCGCCGTGACGAAGCAGACGATTGCGGCGGCGTCGTGGGCCGGAACCGGCAGCGGCGGCGCGGCGATCTTCAAGCGCGCGCACGCATGCCGCAGCTTGGGATAGGGCTGCGCATTGACCCATCCGACGACCTCGCCGCCCGAGGCGTCATCCGACGATCCGTCCGCGTAGGCGAGGAACCCTTCCATTTCCCCGGACGCGATCCGCGCGTCCATCGCGGCGCGGTTGGCGGCGCCGTCGAACGCGGGCCACGAGATGGCCACCGGCACTTCGTAGTAGTGGCAATAGCATTTGGCCCACTCCGGATTGTCGGCAAACGCCGGCCCGGTTTCGTGGTCGAAAAAACGCAGGAAATCGGCGCGGGAGGCGGGCGTCAGGCGTTCGATGCGGTAGGTGATCGGTCCGGCCATGCCCACATGATAGAACCTGCGGCGGGTCGCCGCATGGCGCGAGGCGCATCGGACTGGAGCCCGGCCGATCGACGCTCCGGCCGGATCCGAAGGCGATGGATCAGCGCGAAGCCTTGATCTCCGTCCACATCTTGCCGCGCAGCCGGCGCTGGGCGGACGTCAGGTCCTTCAGCTGCTCCAGCTTGGCCGCAACGGCCGGGTCGGGAAAGACCGCCGGGTTTTTCAGGAGCTCGGGCTTGATGTACTTGACCGCGTCGGTGTTGGGGTTGCCCGAGCCGATGAGGTTCGTGAGTTCCGCCGAGTTCTTTCCTTCGAGCATGAAATTCATGAACTGCAGCGCCAGGTCCGGCCTCGGCGCGTCCTTGTGGATCACCATGTTGTCGACGGCGAGCACGGCGCCCTCCTTGGGCATGCCCTGCAGGATCGTGAACTTGCGGCCCGCGGCCTTGGCATCGAGGTTGGCCTGGTAGATGTCGTTCGAATAGCCGTGCACGAGCCAGATGTTGCCTACCGTCAGTTCCTTGATGTAGGACGACGCGTTGAACGCGGCCCAGTACGGCTTGGCGCGCTTGATCAGGTCGGACGCCTCCTTCCAGTGCTTTTCGTCGGTGTCGTTGGCGGAATAGCCGAGGTACTTGAGCGTGGCGGCGAAGAGTTCGCTCGAGCTATCGAGCACGGTGACCCGGCCCTTGAGCTTTTCCAGGTACTTGGGCTCGAAGATGACGGCCCACGTGTCGGTGGGAAGCCCCAGCTCCTTCATCTTCTCCGCGTTGTAGCCGAGGATGGTCGTCGACATCGCATAGGGCACCGAGTACTTGTTGTCCGGGTCGAACGGCGTGTTCATGTAGGTCGCGTTGATGTTCTTGAGGTTGGTCAGCTTGGCCTTGTCGATGGGCTTCAGCTGCCCGCCCTTGATCAGCGACTGCATCGCATTGGACGTCGGCACGAGGATGTCGTAGCCCTTGGCGCCCGCCGCGAGCTTGGCCAGAAGTTCCTCGTTGTCGGAATAGTAGGTCTGCTTGACCTCGCACTTGCATTGCTCCTCGAACCGCTTGACGGTTTCGGGGGCGATGTAGTTGTTCCAGTTGTAGAGGTTGAGCGTGTCCTTGGCGAATGCCGGCAGGACGGCCAGGCAAAGGAGGACGGCGAGGGCGCGTTTCATGGTCTAGGGGGTCTCCTGGTCGGAACGGAGCAGCGTCGGCGAGAGTTTGGTGGCAACGACGATCAGGATCAACGTTAGCAGCATCAGAAGCGTTGACACGGCATTGACTTCCGGCGTCACGGCGATCTTGATCATCGAGTAGATCTGCAGCGGCAGCGTCACCGTGCCGGCGCCGGCCGTGAAGAACGTGATCACGAAGTCATCGATGGAGAGCGTGAAGGCCATCAGCGCCCCGGCGATCACGCCGGGCATGATCAGCGGCAGCGTGACGAAGCGGAACGACTGCCAGGGTGACGCGCCGCAGTCGCGCGCCGCCTCGGTCAGGCTCTCGTCCATGCCCGCCAGGCGTGAACGCACGACAATCGCGACGAACCCGATGCAGAACGCGATGTGCGCCAGCGTGACCGAGACCAGGCCGAGCGTGAAGTTGAGCAAAACGAAAAAAATGAGCAGCGAAACACCCATCAGGATCTCCGGGATCGCGATGGGCGTCAGCACCAGGATCGGCAGCAGCCTGAGCCTGTAGCGGTACATGGCGACGCCGGCCATCGTGCCGAGCACGGTGGCCACGAGGCTCGTCACCGCGCCGATGATGAGCGAGTTGACCGCGGCCTCCTGCATTTCGGCGTTGTGCGCGAGCTTGCGATACCAGTCGAACGTGAAGCCGACCCACTCGGCATTCAGCCTCGAGTCGTTGAACGAATAGACGACCACGATCGCCAGCGGCAGGTACAGGAACGCATAGCCGGCAATCGCCGCCGCCCAGAGCCATGGCGATCTGCGCACGGAACTAGGCACCGGACACCTCCCGCCGCGTGCTGCGCGCGCCGACCCACGCCGCCAGCCCCGCCAGCGCCAGCGCGGCGACGGTCAGGACGATGGAGAGCACGCTGCCGAAAGGCCAGTCGCGGGTTTCCAGGAACTGCTGTTTGATCACGTTGCCGATCAGGCTGTCGTCGGGGCCGCCGAGGATGTCGGGAATGGCGAATATGCCGAGCGCTGGGATGAACACCAGCGCCGCGCCTGCGTAAACGCCGGGCAGCGACAGAGGGAAAGTGATGCGCCAGAAACGCTGCCAGCCGCTGGCGCCCAGGTCCTGCGCGGCATCGAGCAGCGCCTGGTCGTGCTTTTCCAGGTTGGCGTAGAGCGGAAGCACCATGAACGGAAGATGCACGTACACGAGGCACACGAGCACCGCGAACGAGCTGAACAACAGCGACACCGGGCCGGCGCCGAACCAGCCCAGCAGCCCGTTCACGGTGCGCGCCAGCGCGGCCTGCGGTCCCAGCATGATCATCCAGGCATAGACGCGGATCAGGAAGTTGGACCAGAAAGGCAATATCACGAGCAACAGCAGCAGATCGCGATGTCTCTTCGGACTCTTCGCGATCAGCGTCGCGAGCGGATACGCGATTGCGAGGCAGATCAGCGTGGTGAGCAGGGCGTAGACGAACGACTTGACGAAGATCTGCGCATAGACCGGCTCCGTGAAGAAGCGAACGTAGCTGTCGACGTTGAGGTCCGGCCTGCCGGCCTCGTCGACGAGCGGGGCGAGCCCCCCGAACTCCCCCGGCGTGCGAAACGAAGCCAGCACCATGATCAGCGCCGGAATCGCGAAAAACAGCAGCAGGTAGAGGATCGGCGGGCCGCTGACCAGCCACTTGCCGAGCCGTTCGCCGCGCCGCCCCAGGGTGGTCATCGTGTCGTCATCGCGCGGTCGCGGCGCGCTCACCCGGCGATGAAGTGGCCGGCGGCCGCCGGCCAGGAAAGCTCGACCGTGTCCCCGACTTCATGGAACTTGGTGCGACCGGCGGCCGAGTTGGCGGACAGCGCTTCGATGGCGGTGCCTCCTTCGGTGGTCACGATGTAGACGGTGACGTCGCCGTGATACAGGAAGTCCGACACGGTGCCGCGAAAATGGTTTTCCGTCGGGGCTGAAGGGGCAGCGGCGCCGATGACGATCTTTTCCGGGCGCAGGGCGATCGCGCCTTCGTTGCCTGCGATAGCGGCAGACGCCGCCGCGACCCGGACGGATCCCAATCCCTTCACGTCGACGGTGATCGTGCCGCCGTCGTTGCCGGACACGGGTCCCGTGAGCAGATTGCAGGTTCCGATGAAGTCCGCGACGAAGCGCGTCTTCGGAAAGCTGTAGATGCGCGAAGGCGCGTCGAGCTGCTCAACGCGGCCACCGTTCATGACAGCGATGCGATGGGAAAGCGCGAGCGCCTCCGTCTGGTCGTGCGTGACGTACACGAACGTGATGCCGACTTCCTTTTGCATGTTGATGAGCTCGATCTGCATTTCCTCGCGCAACTTCGCGTCCAGCGCCGCCAGCGGCTCGTCGAGCAGCAATACCCTGGGGTGGGTGACCAGTGCCCGCGCGATCGCGACGCGCTGCTTCTGTCCGCCGGACAGTTCGTGCGGGAATCGCTTGCCGAATCCGGTCAGGCGGACATCCTGCAGCGCTTCCGCGACCTTGGCGGGAATGTCGGCGGGACGCGTCCGCGCCATCTTGAGCGGGAACGCGACATTGCCCTCGACGGTCATGTGCGGAAACAGCGCATAGCTCTGGAACACCGTTCGCACGGGACGCGCCTCAGGCGGCCGGAGGGCCAGGTCCTCGCCGTCGAGCAGGATGCGGCCGCCGTCGGGGGCATCGAACCCGGCGATCATCCGCAAGAGCGTGGTCTTGCCGCAGCCCGAAGGACCCAGCAGAGTGAAGAATTCACCGGCATCGATGGCGAGGCTGACGCGGTCGACCGCGGTGAAGTCGCCGAAACGGCGCGTGACGTCCTGGATTTCGAGCAGCGCCATGGGGCCAGCGTTCAGATGTGCAGTTTGGGGAGGCGCCGGAATTGTATAAGCAAAACCACGGCTAGGTCCGTCGGGCGAGCAGGAATATGACGACGGCGAGCAGGATGGCGATCACGGTCAGCCAGCGATTGCGGATTTTCTGTGCCCGGGCAAGTTCGGCGACGGTGGTATCCGACGCGACCTGCGGCGCCATCAGCCGCTGGTGCAGCAGGCGCGGCAACTCGGGCAATGCCGCGACGATGTACGGCGCCTCCGCGATCAGGCGGCGCTGCAGCGCGGGCAGCCCGATCTGCTCCTGCATCCAGCGCTCGAGGAACGGCTTGGCGGTGACCCAGAGGTCGAGGTCGGGATCGAGCTGCCGCCCGAGGCCCTCGACGTTCAGCAGCGTCTTCTGCAGCAGCGTCAGCTGCGGCTGGATCCGGACGTTGAAACGGCGCGACGCGCGAAACAGCGAAATCAGCACCTTGCCCAGCGAAATCTCCCGCAGCGGACGGTCGAAGATGGGCTCGAGAACGACGCGGATCTCCGCTTCGAGTTCGTCCACGCGCGTGTCCGGCGGCACCCAGCCCGACTCGATGTGAGCCGTCGCCACCCGGTGGTAGTCGCGGCGGAAGAACGCAAGGAAGTTCTGGGCGAGGTAGCTCTTGTCCGTCTCGGAAAGCGTGCCCGTGATGCCGAAGTCGAGCGCGATGTACTTGCCGTGGTTCGCCCCATCCGTGGCGACGAAGATGTTGCCCGGATGCATGTCGGCATGAAAGAAGCCGTCGCGAAACACCTGCGTGAAGAAGATCTCCACGCCGGCTCGCGCGAGCCGCTTGAGATCGATGCCCGCCCGCAGCAACTCCTCGGTGCGGCCGATCGGGATGCCGGCCATGCGTTCCATCACCAACACTTCGGTCGTGGTCCAGTCCCATTCGACTTCGGGCACCCGCAGGAGCGGCGAATATTTGAAATTGCGGCGAAGCTGAGAGCAGTTCGCGGCTTCGCGAGTCAGGTCGAGCTCATCGCGGATCGTCTTCTCGAATTCGCCGACCACCGCCAGGGGCCGCAGCCGCTTGCCATCCGACCACAGCCGCTCGACCAGCCCGGCGGCAGTCTGCATCAATGCCAGGTCGTGCTCGATGACCTTGTGGATGTCGGGCCGCAGCACCTTGACGGCGACGGGCGTCCCGTCCGGTAGGTCCGCGAAATGCACCTGGGCCACCGACGCGCTGGCGACGGGCTTCAGGTCGAAGGACCTGAACACCTGATCCACCGGCTTGCCGTAGGCGCGCGCAAGGGTCGCCAGGACCTGCTCCGCGGGAAACGGCGGCACGCGGTCCTGCAGCTTGGCCAGTTCGTCCGAGATGTCCGGCGGCAGCAGGTCGCGGCGGGTGGACAGCATCTGCCCGAACTTCACGAAAATCGGCCCCAGCGCCTGCAGCGCCTCGCGCAAGCGCACGCCGCGCGGCTCCGAGAGGTCGCGCCAGAACAGCAGGCGGTTGACGAAAGGCCGCAGGCCGCGAACTCGCTCGTGGCCAAGCAGGAACTCGTCCAGGCCAAAGCGCAGCGCAACCATGTGGATGCGGACCAGCCGGGCAATGCGCATCATGTCGGCATTCTACGGGAGACCCGGTCGGCGCCGGAGGCGCAAGTCGACCGTCCGAAACCTGGCCCGGGTGAAACGCTACATACGCGTGGGCTTTCCGCTGGCAATCCGGGCGGACAGGACTTCGAAGCGCTGCTCCAGCGCGTCGACGCGCGCGGCGACGTCGCCGATGCCATCGCGCATGTCGCGCATCTGCCCGCCGCGCGCGAGCACGTCGGACTCGTCGAGCGCGTAACTCGCGATGCTCTCCGTGACGCGATCCACGGCGTATTCGGGAAACGCGAGCAGGAGGCGCCCGGCATCGGCGACGCGCTGGCCGGCCAGCGGCCCCAGGCCCTTGGCGAGCGCCGCCTCGACGAACCACGGCAGCGTGCGCGCGAGCTCCTTCAGTGCGCCGCCCATCGCCGCGTCGCCCTCTTCGCGCACGAACTCGTTCCAGCGCGCGGGATTGGCGAGGAAGGACGGGATGGAAAGCGGCGACACCACGAGTCCGAGATCCGCCTGCGCGGTGGCAGGCGCCCGGTCGAGCTTGCCGTCGGCGGTGATCGCGAAGCGAGCGACCAGCGGTCCCACGCTGAGCGTGAAAACCCGTCCGGCGTACGGCGCCAATTTCTCGCGCGCCCAGGCTTCGTCGTTCAGTATGCGGTTGGCCAGTTGCGCCGGCGCATCGGCAGGGTCGGGGAATTTCATGCGAGCTGCCGGATTCCCGCGAGCAGCCACCCGGTCTTGCCGTCGACCGGCTTGGCGAGGTTCCAGATTTCATCGAACGGCTTGGGCAGCAGCATGCCGTCTTCGCGCAGCGATCCCTTGAAGTGCACGCTCGCCCAGTGGCGGTCGCCTTCCGTGGTCACCTCGAGCACGTCGGCGTCGATGTCCGTCACCTCAGTGGGCACGTGCGCGCCGCGTTCGGCAATTTCCTTGTCGATTTCGGCGAACATCTCCGGCGTCATCACGTCGGCCAGCATCTTGCGGTCGCCCGAATCATAGGCCGCCTGCAGCTTCCTGAATTGCATCGTGGCCTGCTTGAGGAACGGCACGGGATCGAATCCGGGCGGATAGTTGGCCGCGGGCGGAGTTTCAGGCGAAGCCGCGGCGCCGCCCCAGACCGGTTCGAACCGGTTCGCAGATGGCCCAGCCTGCAGGCGGCCGGGCTGCGCCATGTCCGGGACAGTACCCGAACCCGTTCCTGCGCCCGCGTATTGCATCGGCGCTTGCGGGGTGCGGCGGGCCATGAACATTCGAATCAGGAACAGGCCCGCGAACACCAGCAGCGCCAGCATGAGGATGCTCGCAAAGCCTTCGGACAAACCGAAGTGCGACAGCAATGCGGCCAGCCCCAAGCCAGCGGCGAGGCCGGCGAGAGGCCCCAGCCAGCGCGATGCGCCCGACGCGGGCGCAGCAGCCTTCGCCGGCAGGGCCGGGGCAGCGGCCGCGGGATTGGCGGGGGCCACGCTGGACGCGCTTGGCGGTGGCGGCGCGGCCTGGCGTTGCGTGCCGAGACTGCGTCCGCCCCCCAGGCGCTTGGCTTCCACCGAGTCTGCGGCGACCATGGTCAGTGCGGCAAACAGCGCGATGATGATCGCAAGGAAATGTCTCATGTCTTGCCTCCGTAGCTTGCTGACGGTTATCAGAAGACGCGCCCGACATGGACGGCGACCACGCCTGCGGTGAGATTGTGATAGTCGACCGCGTCGAAGCCGGCGGCTTGCATCATCTGCTTCAGCGTCTCCTGGTCCGGATGGACGCGGATGGATTCGGCGAGATACCGATAGCTCGCCTCGTCGCGGGCAATCAGCCTGCCGAGCCTGGGCAGCACGCTGAAACTATACCAGTCGTACGCAGGAGCCAGCGGCGCGGCCACGCGAGAGAACTCGAGCACGATCGCTACGCCGCCGGGCTTCAGCACGCGGCGCATTTCGGCCAGCGCGAGTTCCTTGCGCGTGACGTTGCGCAGGCCGAAGGCTATCGACACCACGTCGAACTTGCGCGCCGCGAACGGCAATGCCTCGGCGTTGCACTGGACGGTTGGCAGGACCGTCCCCTGATCCAGCAGCTTGTCGCGCCCCGCCGCCAGCATGGCGCCGTTGATGTCGGTATGCACGACCGTTCCCGATGGCCCGACCCGAGCGGCGAACAGTTTCGCGAGATCGCCCGTGCCCCCGGCCAGGTCCAGCACGCGTTGGCCGGCGCGCGCGCTCGAGAGGTCGACCGCGAACCGCTTCCACAACCTGTGCATTCCCGCCGACATGACGTCGTTCATGACGTCGTACTTGTCGGCCACCGAATCGAACACGCCCCGCACCCGGCGAGCTTTCTCCTCGGGCGTGACCTCCTCGAAACCGAATTGCGTACGCGCCTCGTTCATGCTCCCATCCACCTGCGGTTGACCATTCCGTTGCTGCTCGTTCGGCACTCTAGCCCCTGGCGTGCGCGGTGCGGCTCGCGCCCGCGGCTTCGAGCCTGGCCAGGTAGCGTTGCCAGAGCTCGTCCTGGCGCACGCCCAAGTCGTAGAGGTAGTCCCACGAATAGATGCCGGAATCGTGGCCGTCGGAAAAGGTCGGGCGGATCGCGTAGTGCCCGACCGGTTCCAGGTCGCTGATCGTCACGTCCTGCTTGCCGACCTGCAGGACTTCCTGGCCGGGGCCGTGACCGCGCACCTCCGCCGAGGGCGAATGCACGCGCAGGAACTCGCACGGCAGGCGGAAAACCACGCCGCGCGGAAACACCAGTTCGAGCACCCTGGACGCCTGGTGCAGCTTGATCTCGGTGGGCAGCGGTGTTCGGGGGTCCAGGCCAGCCATGGCATCGTCCGGCATCACACGCCGAATATGGGGGAGGAACAGCCTAGCACAAGCGGGCGCTCCCGAGCTTCTCGAGGACGCCTATCCAAGTCGAGCCGCCGCGCGAGTCCCGAACGCGGCTCGCGAAACCCGGGCTCGACAGGTCAGATCTGGTTGTTCGACGTTTCGGGCACGACGTCGAGGTTGCCGATGCCCGCGAAGACGTTGCGGTTCTTCGCCTCCTTGCCGTGCAGCTTGATCTCCAGCCGCAGGTCGTTCAGCGAATCGGCATTGCGCAGCGCGTCCTCGTAGGTGATGAGGCCGGCCTCGTAGAGGTCGAACAGCGACTGGTCGAAGGTCTGCATGCCGAGCTCGCGCGACTTCTTCATGATGTCCTTGATGCCGGACACGT
>DAOMGB010000032.1:0-34375 GCA_035430095.1 Casimicrobiaceae bacterium
TGGCGCTGATCCTCACGTACCCGACGTTCCTGATCCCGTTCTGCACGTGGCTGCTCATGAGCTATTTCAAGTCGATCCCGTATGAACTCGAGGAATGCGCGCTGATCGACGGCGCGAGCCGGCTGCAGATATTGGTCAAGATCATCCTGCCGCTGGCGGTGCCGGGACTGATTTCGGCCGGAATCTTCGCCTTCACGCTGTCGTGGAACGAGTTCATCTACGCGCTCACATTCATCTCGTCGTCCGAGGTGAAGACCGTTCCGGTGGGCGTGGTGACGGAACTCGTGGAGGGCGACGTGTACCACTGGGGCTCGCTAATGGCCGGGGCGCTGTTCGGTTCGCTGCCGGTGGCCATCCTGTACTCGTTTTTCGTCGAGTACTATGTGTCGGGCCTGACCGGCGCCGTCAAGGAGTAGGTGCCGCGCGTCGCCCAGGAACCGCGCATTTCGAGGCATCGCCATGGCGGATGGCCGCGCCCTGCCGGCCGGCCCGGCCCGGCCGCGACGGTAGGGTAAAATGTCAGGTTGGTGCAACGAGGAGGCTCCCATGAGCGCGCAGGAAACGATTCGAGACCAGATCACGCAAAACAGGGTGGTGCTCTACATGAAGGGCACGCCGCAGTTCCCGCAGTGCGGCTTCTCCGCGACGGTCGCGGAGATTCTCAAGCGCAGCGGGGTCGAGAACTATTTCTCGGTCAATGTCCTGGCCGATCCCGAGATCCGGCAGGGCATCAAGGATTTCGCGAACTGGCCCACCATCCCGCAGCTCTACGTCGATGGCGAATTCGTCGGCGGCTGCGACATCGTCCGCGAGATGTACTCGACCGGCGAGCTGCAGAAATTGCTGTCGCCGCAGGCGGCCTGACGGCGATATCCGCCTTGCCACGTTCGTGAGGGCCGCGCATCGCGCGGCCCTTTTTTCTGAATCCTGGACGCCGGCCCGGCAACAGGGCGTGACATCCGCCGTTTTCGACGGCTGGACGACAATGAGGGGAACCTGGTGGAGTCCTTGAAGAGCGCCAACGACACACTGTTCGTCCTGCTCGGCGCCGTCATGGTGTTGGCGATGCACGCGGGGTTCGCCTTCCTTGAGCTGGGTACGGTACGCAAGAAGAACCAGGTCAATGCGTTGGTGAAGATCCTGGTCGACTTCGCGGTGTCGACGATTGCCTATTTCTTCGTTGGCTATGCCGTCGCCTACGGAGTGACGTTCTTCAGCGGTGCGGAGTCGCTTGCCCTGAAGAACGGCTACGAGCTGGTCAAGTTCTTCTTCCTGCTGACGTTCGCTGCGGCGATTCCCGCGATCGTGTCCGGAGGCATCGCCGAGCGCGCGAAATTCAATCCGCAACTGCTGGCGACTTTCGCGTTCGTCGGATTCCTCTACCCGTTCTTCGAGGGGATCGCCTGGAACCAGCACTTCGGATTCCAGGGCTGGCTCAAGGGCGCGTTCGGGGAGGAGTTCCACGACTTCGCGGGCAGCGTCGTGGTGCATGCGTTCGGGGGATGGATAGGATTGATCGCGGTCCTGATGTTGGGCGCCCGGCGGGGACGCTACCTCAAGGAGGGTGGAATCTCCGCTCACCCGCCGTCGTCGATCCCGTTCCTGGCGCTGGGCGCCTGGGTGCTTTCGGTGGGCTGGTTCGGGTTCAACGTGATGTCCGCGCAATCGATCGACAAGATCTCCGGCCTGGTGGCGATGAACTCGCTGCTTGCGATGGCGGGCGGCACGCTCGCAGCCTTTGTCGTCGGCAGGAACGACCCGGGCTTCGTGCACAACGGGCCGCTTGCCGGGCTTGTCGCCGTTTGCGCGGGCTCCGACATCATGCATCCGTTGGGCGCGCTCGCGACCGGCCTGGTCGCAGGCGGCCTGTTCGTGTACATGTTCATGTTGACCCAGAACCGCTGGAAGATCGACGACGTGCTCGGCGTGTGGCCGCTTCACGGCATTTGTGGAGCATGGGGCGGGATCGCCGCGGGAATCTTCGGAGCGAAGGCGCTCGGAGGCATCGGCGGCGTCGCGCTCGCTTCGCAGCTGCTCGGTACGGGACTGGGCGTCGCCATCGCCGTGACCGGCAGCGCGATAATCTACGGCATCCTGAAGTCCACGGTCGGGCTGCGGCTCGATCCGGAAGAGGAGTACCACGGCGCGGACCTGACGATCCACAAGATCAGCGCAACGGCGGAGCGCGAAGCGTCGTGGTAGCCGCCGGTCGTCACGCTACTTCAGGCGAGCCGCGGGAATCTCGAGCGTCGTCGTCTCGCGTGTGCGCACCTGAATCTCCTGCCGTCCCTCGGCGCCGACGGCCCACGGCAGCGGCAGGTTGTCCGGAACGACGGTCAGCGTGTGCGGTCCCGCTGTCACGTGCGGAAACTCGAATCGGCCCTGGCCGTCGGTGCGCGCGGCAAAGCGGCCGTCGAGCATGACGGTGAGGTTGGCGGCGCCCGATTCGCCGGCGTTGCGGCGGCCGTCGTCGTTCGCGTCGAGAAATACGTAGCCGACCACGCTGCCGGCGCCCGCGCCGGGTGCGCCGCCGATCGGCGCCCGCGCCGTGCCCGCGCGGTCCTCGAAGCGAATCGTCAGGAAGAATGCCCGGCTCCTCTGCGTCGGGACCGGCACGGTTTCCTGTGACGGCGGGGTGATGACGAACAGGCGCGCCGTGTCGTCGCGGTTGTCGTACGCGGTTGCGATCACCGACCAGTGCGGGTCGATGCGCCAGGTCGCGTTGGCGTTGATGTAGGCTCCGGTCGCGCTGCCGTTGTTCCGCGTGTAGTTGATCCGCGCATTGCCGTCGAGCGTCAGGTTGTCCGTGATGTTGCCGCCACCGTAGACGAGCAGGCTGGCGGTGTTGAACGTCGCGCCGGCGATCGTCTCGCGGCTGCCGGCAATCCCTGTCGTGAGCCGGGTGCCAAGGGGCAGTGCCCAGGTGTGGTCGTATTGCAGCTGCTGTCCGTTATTCGACGAATCCTGCGCGGCGGCACTGAACTGCAGGCGCCCCGACCCGTATTCGGAATTCTTCTCGACGAAGGCCTGGCCGCTCCACGCGGTGCCCGCGAATTGCCGCACCGTTGCCGAGCCGCCCACGGAAAGCTGGCGATCCACGAGATAGTTCACGCTGCCGGACAGATAGACCGCATTCGGCGCGCTTCCCGAGACCGGCTCGAGTGCCTCCAGCGACGCGTCCCACAGCCATTGCTGGCTCTGGTAGTTCACGCGGTAATAGCCGCCCTGCTGATTGCTGTTCACCTGCTGGTAACCGAAGAACAGCTGGGGCTCGAAGCGGTAGATTCCATAGTGATGCACGAAGCGTCCGCCGCGAGTGGCACCGTCGAGCCACAACCCCACGCCGGATCGGCCACGGTCCCCTGCCGTGTCGAGCACATTGAATTGCAGCCGCGTGTCGGAACCCTGCCAGGCCAGCGTCCCGTAGTACGACTGGCCGGAGAACGAGGCGCCGGGGCCGTCGAGGCCGGGGGCGATGTTGACGTCGCGCGAGTCGGTGATTTCGACGCCGGCCTGCCAGCGCGGCGCGAAATTCCACTGCGCGCCCACGGAAGCGAAGGTCCCGTGCAGCGAACTGAAGCCCGGGATCAGGATGCCGTCGAAGTTGCCCGGCTGGCCGATCGCGGCCTGCAGCTGCAGGTCGTCGTTCCTGATCCACTCGGTCGTCACGCCGACAATCGGGAACGACGGGAGATAGAAGCGATATTGCGATCGGGTGAGGTCGATGCCCGGCGTGTAGGTGACGCCGAGGACGTTGTTGGCACGCCAGCCGCCGTCGAACGGCATGGCCCGTTGGGCGATGGTCAGCGTGCTCGAGCCGCCGCCGTTCTGCAGCGACGCGTCGGCGGACAGCACGCCGTAGCTCTGCGTCTCGACGAAGCCGGAAAAGCGGACGCCGTACTGGTAGGAATTGGTGCCCGACCCGGAGATGTTGCTTGCGACACCCTCGACGCGATAGTAGCGGGGCGGTCCTTCGGCATTGAAGCCGTCGGCCCGTCCTTCGGCGACGAGCGGAGCAAGCTCCCCGCCGCCGATCAGCTGGTCGACGTAGGGCGCCTGCGCGGCGGGGGCTGACACCGCGACGTTGCCGCCGCTGGCGCCGCCGGCACCGGGCGGTGGCGATTGCGGCGACGCCGCCAGAGGAAAGGCGAGGCACGCGGCGCAGAAGACGCGAGCGGCATGCCGCGTCCTCAGTCGGCGAACCGTTGCTCGAAGGGTGTGGACTGATCGCCCCATTCGAGCTTGCCCCTGATGGTGATCGGGAACGCGACCTTGATCGCGTCGTTCGCTTCCCTCCGCGGTGCCAATTCGAGTCGACGCGTCTCGCCCGGCAGGATCGGCAGGGTCGAAATCTCGAATTCGATGTCACGGCCGCTGGCGTCCTTGCCGGACAGGAATCCGGAGACCCGGCCGTGCGCGGTTCCCGTGTTTCGCACGTCGATCACGGGCATTCGAGCGCCGTTTCGAGACGCGACGCTCGCGCCGACGACATCGAGCCTGGGCGCGACATCGCCGACCGACACGTAGACGATGACGCCGATGCGGGCGACCACGGCCACCGATGCCGCGCCGGATGTCGTGACCGATTGCTCGTCGCCGTCGAGCAGCAGCGCGAAGCGGCATTCGGCCGGCATGGCATCGGCCGGCGCCATGACCTCGAACCGGTAGCGGAAGCTGCCGTTGCCCGGCACCACGACATCGCGCCGCTCGATGGCCACCCAGGGCCGGCAGCTGCCCGGCGCGAGCGCGTCATCGAAGACGACATTGTCCTCGGCGTTGAGCCTCCAGTCGGCAGTGCGCACGTGCAGCGTGGTGGGCTGCGAAAACGCATTGTTGATCTCGATGACCTGGCGGGTGCGCTCGCCGGGCTTGAGCGAGAGTTCGAATCGAGGCGGCGTGACGCCGATCGCAAAGCCCTGTGCCACGACGGTCGGAGTTGCGGCAAGCGCAACCAATGCACAGGCCAGGGTGGCCGCGGAGCGAATGGGCAAGGTCATGGGATGCGTCAGTTGACGTCGATTTCGAACGTGAATTCCAGCCGCTGCGGCATCGCGAGGCGCGTTCCGTTGGCCTGGACCCTGACCACCATGGTCTCCTCCAGCATGGCGGTCCGGATCGGCCCGCTGTAGACGAGCGTTCGCTCGCCGGACAGGACCTTGCCGGGGAGCAGTCGCCCTTGCGTCGTCCATTCCGCCGACACCTGTCCGATCGCCGGCTGCTGCGGCAACACCATGAAGATCTGGCCCGTCTTGTTGATCCACGGCGCCAGGTTGAGGCGGACGGTCACCGTCACGCTTCCTTCGACGAGGTTGCCTTCCGCGCGGGTCGGCGCCGCCGATTTCCAGCGCATCGTGGTCTGCGCGTTGCTGGGAAGCGTCAGTGAATCGTCGACGCGGTACGTCGCCGCATCCGCCGCGGTGAAGATCAGCAGCATGCAAGCGGCCAGCCAGCGCGCGCGGGACGCGCTTTCCGTTCGTGCCCGCCGCGGGATCGCGAAACTCCTCATGGCAGCGCCAGCGAATACGTGGCGCGACCCGTGTAGACACCCTGCGGCACGACCGCGGTATTCGCGTAGAAAAAGGTCAGGCAATTCTCGACCCAGGTGCCGGCGGCGATGTTGGTCAGCACCTGGGTCCCGCCGGCGAAGGTGCCGGCCGGAATGTCGGCGGTCGCATTGCCGTTGGCGGTGCTGGTCCAGCGAATGGAACTGAATGGAATCCTGTTGGCGCCGTTCTGCAGGTTGGCCGGGGTGGTGACAGACAGCACTGCCGTCCCGGTGCCGGAGGGCAGTCGTGCCCAGCCGCCGACGTAGACCTGGCCGGGCGGATTGCACACGGCGTAGTTGTCGTAAAAGCTTGCCGACTGCGTGCTGTCGCTGGTCATCTGCTGCGCCGTGCCGCGGCCGACCGCAGTGGCGGGCACCGTCACGCTGACCACGTTCACCTGAGGATTGTTGAGCGGCGTGCCGCCCGAACTGTAAAAGCCGGTGTACGAGCCGTTGCCCACTTGAAGATAGACGGTCTTCGCCCCCGGGCTGACCGTGAGCACCCACGCGTCGCCGGGCGCGGCGGCCGACAGCGCGATCGCCGTCATCGCGCCGGCCAGAAGACTACGCGTCAGGTTGTCGCAAGTCCTGCAAGAACGCATGGGGGCAATCCTAGCCGATGGACCGCCCCGGTGCACGGCGGGAATTCGCCTGCGCGACCCTCGTGCCCCGCGGGTCTCGAAGCGGTCGCGCGTCGTCGTCGCGATTTCGTCGTCAGGGTGCCGTGGCCGTGAAGGCGACGCGACCCTTGTTCACGTTCTGGCCCCCGTAGACACCCGCCGGCGGGATCGTATTGTTCGCGTACGTGAACGTCCACTTCGCGGAAAGGTTGGTGACCGTCGCTGCCGCAGGCGTGTACGTCGTCGACGTGTCCCAGCCGGGGAATGTCCACAACGACGAACCCGCGATCGGCGGCACGGCAAGCGCTGTCGAGGCAACCAGAATCTTCGAATAGGGAATCGTGTTGGTGCCGCCGTCGTTCAGCACGCCGCCGCTGGTGTTGGCATTGATCGTGACCGATCCCGCGTTGCTGAGCAGCACCGCAGTGACGGCGCCGTTCGTCTGGTCGCCGCCGGCGCCGGCGCAGTCGGACGCCGTTCCGCATCCAAGGCCGATCCGGGCCGCGGGCGGCGCGAAGGTGATGAAATCCTTGGTCGCGTTGTCCGCGAACGTCGTTCCGGTGCCGACCTGCAGGAACAGGATCTTCGGAATCGTGATTTGAAAATCGAGGTTGGCCGTGGCGGTCTGCGCGCCGGCGTTGCTCTTGAAGTTCGACTCGGCGTTGGCGGCGACGGCGGTCCCGAGCAGGACGGCAGCGGCGGTCGCCTTGAAGGCAAATGTTGGCTTGGACACGATATTTCCTCTTGGTGGGTTGGCAATGGGCGACATTCGGTTCGCCGCACGGACCCAGCAAGGAAAGCACTTGTCGTGCCATTATTATTTATCTATACATATCAGATAGATACCTTTAAATCACCGATCCGACCCACATGTGACGAGCGCCGACCGGCGTCTCGAATTGAACCGGCGGCGCCGCTGCCAACACGGGCAACGGGCAGGCGGGCGGGGGCTTGGCGCGACCGGGAGTCCTGAACCGGCAACGTCGCCGGCGGTCAGGTCCGCGTCCGCGCCGCCCGCTTCACGTCCGGCACGCGCTTCAGCGAGCGTATGACCTGCGCCAGGTGTTTCCGGTCGCGTACCTGGACCGCAAAGAACATCGCGAGCACGTCGCCGCCGTCCGGACGCTCCATCGATACCGAACCGATGTTTCCCTCCGCGTCGGAGATCGCCATCGCGAGATCGGCCAGCAGGCCACGCCGGTCCTGTACCAGCAGGCGCAAGCCGCTTTCGAAGACCCCCTGGACGTCGCTGGCCCATTCGACGTCGATGAGTTCGCTCGCGTCGACGCGCTGCTTCTTGAGCGTGGGGCAATCGCGCGTGTGGACCATGAGCCCCTGCCCCCGGCGGAATTGGCCGACGATTGCGTCGCCGGGAATCGGGCGGCAGCACTTCGCATACTGGATTGCCACACCTTCCACGCCGCGCAGCGTGAGCGATCCGAGTTTCGCGTTGGCGGTCGCCTGCGGGTCTTCGGCCTTGCCCCCGGTCTTGGTGAGTGCCTGGGCGACGACGAACGACAGGCGCTTGCCGAGGCCGATGTCGGCGAGGATGTCGATGTGGTTCTTCGCCCCGTATTCCTTGGCCAGCGCTTCCCAGCGGTCCCAGTGGATCGACTCGGGCTCGACCTTGAGCGTGGCCAGCGCCTGGGTGAGGAGGCGCTCTCCCAGCGCCGCCGATTCCTTCTGCTGGAGCCCCTTTAGGTAGTGCCGGATTCGCGAGCGCGCCTTGCCGGTGGACACGAACGAAAGCCACGACGGATTCGGCCGCGCGGTGGGGGAGGTCAGGATCTCGACGTGGTCGCCATTCTTCAACTCGGTACGCAGCGGCAGCAATTCGTAGTTGATGCGCGCGGCCACGCAATGATGGCCGATGTCGGTGTGCACGCCGTACGCAAAATCCACGGCGGTCGCGCCGCGCGGCAGTGCCATGATCTTACCCTTGGGCGTGAAGACGTAGATCTCGTCGGGAAACAGGTCGACCTTGATGTTTTCGAGGAACTCGCGGGAGTCACCAGATTCCGACTGGATCTCCAGCAGGCTTTGCAGCCAGCGCGAGGTCTCGCGCTGCGCCTCGGCCAGGTCGATTTCGCCTCCGGCCTTGTACAGCCAGTGCGCGGCGACACCCGCTTCGGCAATGCGGTGCATGTCGTGCGTGCGGATCTGCACTTCGAGCGGGGTGCCGAACGGCCCGAACAGCGTCGTGTGCAGAGATTGATAGCCGTTGGCCTTCGGGATCGCGACGTAGTCCTTGAACTTGCCCGGGATCGGCTTGTACAGCTCGTGCAGCACGCCCAGCGCTGCGTAGCAGGTGGTCTTGTCTGGGACCAGCACGCGCACGCCGTAGATGTCGAATACTTGCGAAAAGGTGTAGTGCTTTTCGCGCATCTTCTTGTACACCGAGAAGATCGACTTTTCGCGGCCGGTGACGATGGCGACGAGGTCGGATTTGGCGAAGCCCTGGCGGATCACGTCGAGCAGGCGGTTCATCACCTCTCGCCGGTTGCCTCGGGCGGCCTTGATCGCCTTGGCGAGGATCCGGTAGCGCATCGGGAACAGGTGCTTGAAGCAAAGATCCTGCAGCTCGAGATAGAGCGCGTTCAGCCCCAGCCGGTTGGCGATGGGCGCGTAGATGTCGAGCGTTTCCTTGGCGATGCGCTTCTTGTGCGACGGCGCCATCGCATCCAGCGTGCGCATGTTGTGCAGGCGATCGGCGAGTTTGATCAGGATGACCCGCACGTCCCGCGCCATCGCCAGCAGCATCTTGCGGAAGCTCTCGGCCTGCGCTTCCTCGCGCGTGTCGAATTCGATCTGGTCCAGCTTGGACACGCCGTCGACCATGTCGGCGACCGGCTTGCCGAATTTCTTCTCGAGCTCGCCCTTGGTGACCGACGTGTCTTCCATGACGTCGTGCAGCAGCGCGGCGGCCAGTCCCTGGGCGTCGAGGCGCCACTGCGAAAGGATGCTGGCGACCGCCAGCGGGTGCGTGATGTAGGGCTCGCCCGACTTGCGGAATTGGCCCTTGTGGGCCGACGCGGAAAACTCGAAGGCCCGGGAAACGAGCGCGACGTCGGGCTCCTGGAGGTAATGGCCCAGGTGTCGGGTGAATTCCGCGATCTCGGACATAGCTATTCGGCCAGGAGCGAAAAACTACTCCTGGCCGTGATCATCACCGATCAATCGCCGCGCATCCGGCCTGCTGGGCCCGTCGACTGATGGTCGCGCTTGCAACGAAGGGGCGTCGCGCGCTGCGCGTCGGGGGCCCGCTTCGCCTGGCATTGTCTAGAGCTGCGGCGGGATGATCGGCGCCGTCTTGGTCAGCATCTCGATGCCGATCTTGCCGGCCGCCATCTCGCGCAGTGCGATCACGGTTGGCTTGTCACGGTCGGCGTCGACCATCGGCGCTGAACCCGATGTGATCTGGCGCGCACGATTGGTCGCGGCAAGCGTGAGCTCGAATCGGTTGGGAATCCGGGCGAGACAGTCTTCGATGGTGATGCGTGCCATGGTCTACCTTTGGGTTCGCTAGCGGTTCAAGAGCTGGGCAATGAGCGCCGCATGTCGCACCTGCTGACGGGGCGACGTGAGGCGCGCGGCGCGAACGATCGCGGAAAGATCGTCCACGGCCCTCGCAAAGTCCTGATTCATAATAACATAATCGAATTCGCCGCAGTGCCGCATCTCCTCTCGCGCGGCCTCCAGCCGCCGCAAGATCACTTCCGGCGCGTCCTGCCCCCGCTTTTCCAGGCGTTCCTTCAGCGACGCCAGCGAGGGCGGCAGGATGAATATGTGAACCGCTTCCGGGATCAGGCGTCGGACCTGCTGCGCCCCCTGCCAGTCGATTTCCAGCAGGACGTCGTGGCCAAGCTGCACTTCCTGCCTGAGCCATGTCGCCGACGTCGCATACCAATGGCCATGCACGTGCGCGTATTCGAGGAATTCGCCGCTCGACTTCAGCGCCATGAACGCGGCCTCGTCGACGAAGTGATAGTGGGTGCCATCCTGCTCGCCGGGTCGCGGTGCGCGGGTGGTGTAGGAGACCGAAAGCCGGATGCCGGGTTCGCGCTCGAGCAACGCGCGCACGAGGCTGGTCTTTCCTCCGCCGGAAGGTGCTGCCAGGACAAACAGGCAACCGGACGCGGGTGGTGCCTTGGTGACGATCGGAAGAACACTCATTTTCGTTGTGAGTTCACCGCCAGATCGGCGCTCGCTGCGGCGTCCGGAAGGCGTCGGTCAACAGGAAGCTGCATGTTGGCCGCGCGCGGTTCCCGGGCGGCGATTCGTTCGGACCTGCGCAGGAACCTCGGTCGCGCGCGCCTTCCTCACTCCACATTCTGCACCTGCTCGCGCATCTGCTCGATCAGCACCTTGAGTTCCAGCGAAGCCTGCGAAATTTCCGCGTCCACCGACTTGCTGCCCAGCGTGTTGGCCTCGCGGTGCAATTCCTGCGCGAGAAAGTCGAGCCGCTTGCCCGCGCTGCCGCCTGCACCGAGCACCCTTCTGACCTCGGCTACGTGCGTCGACAGCCGCGACAATTCCTCGGCCACGTCGATCTTGGTCGCGAACAGCGCGAATTCCTGTTTCAGCCGGTCTTCGTTCGGGTCGAGGCCGGCTTCCCTGAGGCGCGAGGCGAGCTTTTCGTTGAAGGCGGCGTGAATCGCCGGGACGCGCGGCGACACGCGGGCGACCTGGGCCTCGATTCCCGCGCAGCCCGCTTCGAGCACGGCCTCGACTTTGGCGCCTTCGCGTCGCCGCGACGCGGCGAGGTCGGTCAGGGCGCGATCCACGAGCGAGACAACGGTCGCTGCGAGTTCGTCCGCGGGCAGCGACGGCTCGGCCATCACCCCCGGCCAGCGCAGGATTTCGTTGACCGACAGCGGCGCCGCGGACGGGATGGTGCGCAGCACGGCGGCGGCGGCGTCGGCAAGCTGCGTGACGCGCGCGGCGTCGATCGAAAGAGTCGCGGCCCCCGGGGAGTTGCGGCTCATGGCCACGCGGCATTCCACCTTGCCTCGCTTCAACGCGCCCGCCAGCTTTTCACGCAGGACCGCCTCCAAGTGGCGCAATTCGTCCGGCAGCTTGACCGTGACGTCGAGGTACCGGTGGTTCACGGAACGAAGTTCGACCGACAGGGACAGGCCCGGCAATTCGGCGGCCTCCGCTGCAAAGCCGGTCATGCTGAGGATCATCTGGGGGCTTTCGGAACGCCGTGAAACGTCAGATTCCGGCGACGTTGTGGCATTTTTTCGCTTTCAGGTCACGTATTTGCAAGCATTTGCCGCGCTCGCTGGGACGTTTCCTTTACTTTGGCTGCCGGGTTGCCGAGAATGTAAGCGCTAACGGTGCCCGGCGCAAGCGGCGGGAAAGCGGCTGGCACGCGATTTGCGCTTGATTCCCCGAGTACATGGGTTGGCCGGCCCGCTTTCGGCCCATGCACGCTCAACAAAAGTCACTGATGGCCGTCACCAACCAAGCCCTCGTCGGCGGATACCAGCTGCTGAACTACCGGATCGACCGGCAGATCAGCCGTGGCGGTTTTTCGATCGTCTACCGCGCGTTCGACGAGACGGGCGCGCCGGTCGCGATCAAGGAATACCTGCCGTCCTCGCTGGTGCTCCGCACCGAAGGCGACATCGTGCGAGCGAGTTCGGCGGAGAATCTCACGTCGTTCCGCTACGGCATGAAGTGCTTCTTCGAGGAAGGCCGCGCGCTCGCCAAGATCAATCACCCGAATGTCGTGCGAGTGCTGAATTTCTTCCGCGCGAACGAAACCGTCTACATGGTGATGCGCTACGAGCGCGGGCGCACGCTGCAGCAGCAGATACAGATGCGCCAGGACCAGATGTCCGAGCGGCTGGTTCGGCACGTCTTCATGCACTTGCTGAACGGCCTGCGCGAGGTCCACACGCACAAGCTGCTGCACCTCGACATCAAGCCCGCCAACATCTACCTGCGCACCGACGGCACGCCGGTCCTGCTCGATTTCGGCGCGGCTCGGCAGACGCTGACCAGCGCGCGACCCAAGCTGGCGCCGATGTACACGCCCGGCTTCGCCGCGCCGGAACAGTATCGCGAACCCGACCGCCTGGGTCCCTGGACCGACGTGTACGGCGTGGGCGCGTCGATGTTCGCGTGCCTCGCGGCCTTCGCGCCGCAGGCGGCCGACGCCCGGGTGCAGGAAGACCACCTCGTTTCCGCCAAGAAGATCTGGGCGGGCCAATACTCCGAGAACATCCTCGAGGTCATCGACTGGTGCCTCAGGCTCGATCCTCTCGAACGGCCGCAAAGCGTGTTCGCGTTGCAAAAGGCCATTCGCGACATACCCCAGACGAAGCGCAAGCTCACGTTCATGGGCAATCTCAAGAAGATGCTGTTCTCGCAAATCGGCGCCTGATCCAGCCGCATGCGCTTCACGATTTTCCAGGAATCCCTCAAGGGGTCGCGCAAGGTCAACCAGGACCGCCTTGCGTATACGTACAGCCGCGACACGCTGATGCTGGTGGTTGCGGATGGCATGGGCGGGCATGCGGGCGGCGAGATCGCCGCGCAGATCGCCGTGCGGCTGTTCATCGAGCGGTTCCAGCAGGAAGCCAAGCCGGTCCTGAAGAATCCGCTGAAATTCCTGCAGGACACGATGCTGCGCGCGCACGCCGCGCTCGGTTCCTACGCCAACCAGTTCTCGATGCTGGAAACACCGCGCACGACCTGCGTGTGCTGCATCGTGCAGGCCGGCCACGCTTACTGGGCGCATGTCGGCGATTCGCGACTCTACCTGTTCCGGCAGGGCGGCCTGATCGGCTCCACCAAGGATCATTCCAAGGTGCAGTACCTGGTCGACCAGGGCATCATCGGCGTCGATGAAGTCGTCGATCACCCCGACCGAAACAAGATCTTCAGTTGCCTGGGCGGACTCGTCGACCCGGTGATCGATCTTTCGCGGCGCACGCCGCTGCGCAACGGCGATATCATCGTCATGTGCACCGACGGACTCTGGTCCGTGCTCGACCAGAAGGAAATGGCGACGTGGCTCACGTCGACGCCGATACTCAAGACCGCGCCGCAGATGATGCGCGAAGGTGAAAAACGCGGCGGACCGGACGGGGACAACCTCTCCGCAATCGTGGTGCGCTGGGGTCCGGAAACGCTGACCGACGAGCCGTCGACCACGATTACCGAGACGCTCGGCCTCGGCGAATTCGAGACCCAGATCGACCGGACGTTGACGCTGACCGACCGCAAGGGAAACCAGCGCGACCTGACGGACGACGAGATCGAGCACGCGATACAGGAAATCCAAAGCACTATTCAAAAGTATCGCCGGTAGCGGCGTTCGGCGTTCCGTGGATCGGTCAGGCGTCGCCGGAAGATTCATCCGGCGACGCTCAGCTTTCGCGGTAGGTGCCGCAACGCACATTGTTGCGGTGCACCAATCCGCGCGAGGTCCAATTCGCGAAAGTCGAGCGTCGTGGAGCATTTGCGACGACGCTCCAACGAGCAACGCCGGCTTCCCTTCGCCTCGGGCGGTAGAATTGCGGCATGCGCCAGATCATCCTCGACACGGAAACGACGGGCCTCGACCCCAAGCTCGGCCACCGGATCATCGAAGTCGCCGCCGTGGAATTGGTCGACCGCCGGCCGACCGGCCGCACGCTGCAGATCCATGTCGATCCCGAACGCGAAGTCGATCCTGGCGCGTCGGAAGTTCACGGCATGACGTGGGATGACTTGAAGGGGAAGCCGAAGTTCGCGGCCGTTGCGCCGGAGTTTCTCGACTTCGCGCGCGGCGCGACCTGGATCATCCACAACGCACCGTTCGACGTCGGCTTTCTGGACCGGGAATTCGACCTCGCCAAGCTGCCCCCGTCCAGCGAAGTCTATGGCGGTCTGATCGACACGCTGGCGCTGGCGCGCGAGGCTTTTCCCGGCAAGCGCAACAATCTCGACGCGCTGTGCGAACGCTTTGGGGTGTCCAATGCGCACCGCACGCTGCACGGCGCGCTGCTCGACGCGCAACTGCTTGCCGAGGTCTACCTGGCGATGACCCGCGGGCAGGAGTCGCTCACCATCGACATGGGCGCGGGAAGGCCGGCAGCTGCCGTGACGGCGGACGCGAATGGCCCCGCCGCGATCCGGCCGGCGCTGCGCGTCATCGCGCCCACGTCGGAGGAGGCCGAGGCGCATCGGGCGTACCTCGAAGCCCTCCAAAGCGAAACCAAAGGCCGCTGCGTGTGGCTCGCGCCGGCGTCCACGTCGACCTGACTTCGGCGCCCGCTGTCACCGGTTCGTAACATCCGACTGCGACCCTGATGGACCAACCCACTACCGCCAATCCAATGCTGCCGCCCAACACCGGGGACATGTCGCCGTCGGGCGTTGCCGATTCCGTGAGTTCACCTGCGCCGCCGCCGATCAACCGCGAACTGTCGCTGCTCGACTTCAACCGACGGGTGCTCGCGCTTGCCGAAAGCCCGACCGTGCCGCTGCTGGAGCGACTGCGCTATCTGTGCATCGTCGGCAGCAATCTGGACGAATTCTTCGAAATCCGGATCGCCGGCGTCAAGGAACAGCTGCGGGCCAAGGTCACGCTTTCAGGAATGACGCTGCAGGAAGCGCGGGAACTTTTCACCGAACTGGGCAGCGGCGCCCGCGCGCTGATTGCCGACCAGTACCGTGTGCTCAACGAGCAGGTGCTTCCCGCGCTCGACCACTCGGGGGTGCGGCTGATCCGGCGCACGGAATTCACGGCGGCGCAGAAGGCCTGGGTGGCCGGATATTTCGAGCGTGAGGTGCGACCGCTGCTGACTCCGATCGGACTCGACCCCGCGCATCCGTTCCCGCAGGTCGTCAACAAGAGCCTCAATTTCGTGATCCAGCTGACTGGGCACGACGCATTCGGCCGCGACACCGGCATAGCTATCGTCAAGGCACCGCGCGTGCTGCCCCGGATCATCAAGATGCCGCGCGAGGTCAGCGGCGGCGACAACGATTTCGTGATGCTGTCCTCGGTCATTCACGCGCACCTGCACGAGCTCTTCCCGGGCCGCGAGGTCGTTAGCTATTCGCAGTTCAGGGTGACCCGCGACGCCGACTTGTGGATCGACGAGGAGGAAGTCAAGAACCTGCGCCAGGCGCTGAAAGGCGAGTTGGGTGAGCGGCAGTTCGGCTCGGCCGTGCGGCTCGAGGTCGCCGCGGCGTGTCCCGGGCCTGTCGCGCAATTCCTGCTGCAGCAATTCGACCTGACGGAAGCGGACCTGTATCGGTGCGACGGCCCCGTCAACGTCGCGAGGCTGTCGTCGCTGATCGACCAGGTCGACATCGACCAGCTCAAGTTCCAGCCCTTCGTGCCGGGGCTTCCGGATCGCCTGCGCGACGAGGCTGACATCCTCGCGGCGATTCGCCAGCAGGACATCCTGCTGCACCATCCCTACCAGTCGTTCGAGCCGGTCGTCGAGTTCATTCGTCGCGCCGCGGACGACCCCAGCGTCGTCGCTGTCAAGCAGACCGTCTACCGCACGGGCGTCAACTCGGTTCTGATGGAAGCGCTCATCGAAGCCGCGAAGCGGGGCAAGGAAGTGACTGTCGTGGTCGAGCTGATGGCCCGCTTCGACGAGGAGGCGAATATCAACTGGGCGGAGCGGCTGGAGCGCGCCGGCGCGCAGGTCGTGTACGGCGTGTTCGGCCTGAAGACGCACGCGAAGCTGGCGCTGCTGATACGCCGCGAGGACGACCGCCGCGGCGGTTCGCGGCTGGTGCCCTACGCCCACCTCGGCACGGGCAACTACCACCCGCGCACGACCCGCCTTTACACCGACTTCGGAATGCTCACGGCGGACCCGGACATCTGTTCCGACGTGAACGAGGTGTTCCTGCACATCACGAGCCTCGCTCGCGCAGCGCGCATGAAGAGGCTGCTGCTCGCACCTTTCACCATGCACCGCCGCGTGCTGGAGATGATCCGCCGCGAAACTCGCAATGCGAAAGCGGGAAAGCCGGCGCAAATCGTCGCCAAGATGAATGCGCTGGTCGAGGAGGGCGTGATCCGCGCACTCTACGCGGCGTCTTCTGCCGGAGTGAAGGTCGACCTGATTGTCCGCGGCGCATGTGCGCTGCGGCCCGGCGTGCCCGGGATGTCGGACAACATCCGCGTGCGCTCGATCCTGGGACGGTTCCTGGAACATCATCGCGTCTGGTACTTCGGCAACGACGGCGATCCCGACGTGTGGCTGGCATCGGCCGACTGGATGGGTCGCAACCTGTTTCGCCGCGTCGAGGTTGCGTTCCCCGTGCGGGATCCGATCCTGCGCAAGCGGGTGGTCGAGGAGGGGTTGCGCGCCTACCTCGCCGACAACGTGGATGCCTGGGAATTGGGCCAGGATGGAAGCTGGACGAAGGTGAAGAAGCGACGTGGAGCGCGGGCCAGGTCGGCGCAGGATTCGCTGCTTGCCGCGATGCGCGCGCCAGAAGGGGAATCCTGATGGACTTGATCCTGTGGCGTCACGCGGAAGCCGAACCCGGCGAGCCCGACCTGGGGCGCCGGCTTACGTCGAAGGGCATCAAGCAGGCCGAACGGATGGCGGCATGGCTCGATTCCCACTTGCCCGATACCTGCCGCGTCCTGGTGTCGCCGGCGGATCGCACGCAGCAGACCGCGCAGGCTCTGAAAAGGAAATTCCGGACCGTGCCCGAACTGGCCCCGGGCGCCACCGTGCATGCGATCCTTGCCGCGGCGAACTGGCCCGATTCGCGGGAGCCGGTATTGATCGTCGGGCACCAGCCCACGATCGGTGCCGTCGTTTCCTTCCTGCTGTCGGGCGAAGAGGCCTACTGGTCGGTGCGCAAGGGCGCAGTCTGGTGGTTGTCCAATCGCGCGCGCGAGGGCGGCGCGGCCGTGGTCCTGAAGGTTATGGTGCCGCCTGAATTCGTCTGATCGATCCCGGATGCAGGGCGGTCGGGACCATTTGCCGCGTCAGGCGGGGTGCCAGCGCACGCCGAGCGCGGCCCACTCCTCGCGCTCCTTGGTGAGGAGGTGCAGCGTCAGCGGGTGGCGCGAAAGCCAGCGCGCCGACACGCCGAATTTGACGATGCGCCCGGCCTGCATCGTGATCCGCGGCGTGTCGATCTCGCGGCGCGCGTGGTGGAAGAGGACGGCCAGTCGCAGGGCCAGGACCTGCGCGATCATTCCGGTGTCGTGCAGAACGGGTTCCATCTTCGACAATCCGCCGCGGCAGCCGTGGACGAGCAGCGCAAGCTGCCTCTGTTCCTGGGCCGAGAAACCAGGCATGTCGGCGTTTTCGAGAATGTAGGCGCCATGCCGGTGGAAGCCGATGTGCGAGACCGTGTATCCGATTTCGTGCAACAGGCCGGCCCATTCCACGCGCTGCGCGACGACCGGGTCCGGCCGAGGCGCGCCCTTGAGGTACAGCGCCTTGGCCATGGCGGCGACCCGCAGGGCGTGCGCCCGATCCACGTGGTACCGGTCGATGAACCGATCGACGGTAACGATCCGGCTGTCGCCGTGGCCGGCGCGGCCCAGAAGATCGTAGAGGACGCCAAGGCGAAGCGCGCCGCCGACGGGGTTCAGTCGCGGCACCGACAGTTCCGCCATGGCCGCCGCCATGATCGCAAACCCGCCGGGCAGCACGGGCGCGCGTTCCGGCTTCAACCCGGCAAGCTCGAGCCGCGCGATGTGCCCTGCGCCTACCATCCGCTTGCGCAGGCGGGCGAGGCCGTCCGGCGTGATCCCGCCCGCCGACAGTCCGTTCCCCTCGAGAATCTCAGCCAGCGCCAAGGCGGTGCCGGACGACGCATAGCCTTCCTGCCAGTGTTCGCGGCCGAACTCGCGCCCGATGGCCTCGACCTCCGCGCGGGCGTGAGTTTCCGCTGCTGCGAACTGGTCGGCGCGCAGCTGGCCATCGGGGAAGAATCGCTGCGAGACGTTGACGCAGCCCAGCTTCAGCGATTCGAGCCGCTCCGGAATCAGGCCGCGGCCGATGATGAATTCGGTCGATCCGCCGCCGATGTCGATCACCAGCCGCGGCGACTGGGATGGCGACAGGACGTGGACCACGCCCAGGTAGATGAGGCGCGCCTCTTCATGCCCCGCGATCACGTCGATCGGAAAGCCCAGCGCCGCTTCCGCCTGCGGCAGGAACTCGGCGGCATTCGTCGCCACGCGGAAAGTGTTCGTGGCGACAGCCCGCACGACGGAGGGGTGGAGTCCTGACAGCCGCTCGCGAAAACGGGTGAGACAGGCCAGCGCGGCGCGGCGCGCCGCGGACGTCAGCCGCCCCTTCTCGTCCATGCCGGCGCCGAAGCGGATCGTCTCCCGCCAGGTATCGAGGCGGAAAATCTGGTCGCCCTCCACGCGTCCGATTTCGAGCCGAAAGCTGTTGGAACCTAGGTCGACGACGGCGAGCGTCTCGGGCGCGGCTGGAGTCTTGCGCGGACGTTGGGCTGGTACGGGCATGGGCCGGTGGCGTGCGGAGGAGTGTCCGGGCGAGCCTAGCAGGAAAGTGGATGGCGCGGAAACGACGGTCCGCGCCGAGGCTGGCCCAGGCGTCACTCAGGATCCAGTTTCTGCTAGGCTCAGAGGGTTTGCTTCGGCGTCGTGTCAATCACCCCGCCTCATTTCCGCTTATTTGCGTCGTCCGCGCCATGCCCATCGACTATCTGCAGAAGATCCTGACCGCCAAGGTGTACGACGTCGCGGTCGAAACGCCGCTCGATCCCGCGCCCACGCTTTCGAGGCGCCTCGGCAATCGCGTGCTTCTCAAGCGCGAGGACCAGCAGTCGGTGTTTTCGTTCAAGCTGCGCGGCGCCTACAACAAGATGGCGCACCTCACGCCGGCGCAACGGGCCAAGGGTGTGATCGCGGCCTCCGCCGGGAATCATGCGCAGGGCGTGGCGCTTGCCGCGCAGTCGCTGGGCTGTCGGGCGACCATCGTCATGCCGGTGACGACGCCGCACATCAAGATCGCCGCCGTCGAGGCGCGCGGAGCCAAGGTCGTCCTTCACGGCGACTCGTATTCCGACGCCTACACGCGCGCGCTCGCGCTGCAAAAGGCATCGGAGGCGTGTTTCGTGCACCCATACGACGACCCGGACGTGATCGCCGGGCAGGGCACCGTGGGCATGGAAATACTGCGCCAATGCCAGGGACCGATCGAGGCGATCTTCGTTGCCGTGGGCGGCGGTGGTCTCATCTCAGGAATCGGGGCGTACGTGAAGCGGGTGCGTCCGGAAGTCCGGGTCATCGGGGTCGAGCCGGTCGACTCCGACGCGATGACGCGCTCGATTGCCGCCGGCCGCCGGGTTGCGCTTGCACACGTCGGGTTGTTCGCGGATGGCGTCGCGGTAAAGCAGGTAGGCAAGGAAACTTTTCGCCTCGCGCGCCAATATGTCGATGAAATGGTTCGGGTCGACACCGATGCCACGTGCGCGGCGATCAAGGACGTCTTCGAGGACACCCGGTCCATCCTGGAACCGGCGGGGGCGCTCGCCGTCGCCGGCATGAAGGCGTGGTGCGCGCGGCACCGCTTGACCAATCGCACAATGGTCGCGATCGCCGGCGGGGCGAACATGAATTTCGACCGGCTCCGCTTCGTGGCGGAGCGCGCCGAGCTGGGCGAGGCGCGCGAAGCCATTTTCGCCGTCAGCATCCCGGAGCGGCCGGGCAGCTTCCGCGAGTTTTGCGGACTGCTGGGCAAGCGCAGCGTGACAGAATTCAATTACCGGTATGCCGATGCCAAGGCCGCGCACCTGTTCGTCGGCGTCGAAGTGGCCAACCGCCAGGAAGCGAGAGAACTGCTGGCGCTGCTCCACCGGCACCGGATCGAGGCCTTCGACCTTACCGACAACGAAATGGCCAAGTTGCACGTGCGTCACCTGGTAGGCGGCCATGCGCCGGCGGCCAGGGACGAGATACTCTATCGCTTCGAGTTCCCCGAGCGCCCCGGCGCGCTGATGCGGTTCCTGAACAGCATGAGCGCGGGCTGGAACATCAGCCTCTTCCACTACCGCAACCACGGCGCGGACTACGGCCGGGTCCTGGTCGGCATGCAGGTCCCGGCGGTGGAAAAAGCCGATTTCCGTCGGTTTCTGGACCGTTTGGGCTATACCTGCGTGGACGAGACCGACAATCCTGCCTATCGGATGTTCCTCGGGTCCTGAATGCCCCCTGCGGGCAGCCCTGCGACGGCAAACCCTGCCGCGCAACGGCAGGACAGTGTCCCAAAATTTGCCGCAGTGTTGCATTTTGCGCGAATTCCGCGCCGCAAGCCTATTCCGGCAAGGTTTATGCTCTAGTCAGTTCGCTTGGGCCGTGGCAGACTTGAACACGACAAGTGCAGGCACCGTCGGGTGTCGCTGCAACCGTCGCCGTATGGGGCAAGGTGAATCAATTGGCTGAGCCGAATCCACTGCAGGGCGTCAAGGTGATGGTGATCGACGATTCGAACACCATTCGTCGCAGCGCCGAGATTTTCCTGTTGCAGGCAGGCTGCACCGTGATCCTGGCCGAAGATGGCTTTGACGCCCTGGCCAAGATCGCCGACCACCAGCCCGACCTGGTGTTCGTCGACATCATGATGCCCCGACTGGACGGGTACCAGACCTGTGCGCTGATCAAGAAGAACGGCAAGTTCCAGCGCACGCCGGTGATCATGCTGTCTTCGAAGGATGGCTTGTTCGACCGCGCACGCGGACGGATGGTCGGCTCGGACCAGTACCTGACCAAGCCGTTCACGAAAGAGAGCCTTCTCAAGGCGGTCGCCGCGCACGTCAATCGCGCGGCCGCCTGATGGTGGCCAACGATTTGCGCGCGTCCGAACTGGCGCGCGAATTTGCCGGCGTGCAGAACAGGGTGGGAGCCATGGCTATCAGAAAGATCCTCATTGTCGACGACTCGCCGACGGAGCGGCATGTGCTGAACGACATGCTGACCAAATCCGGCTACGAAGTCGTGACCAGCGACAACGGAGAAGACGCAATCCTCAAGGCCAAGGCGCTCAAGCCCGATCTGATCCTGATGGACGTCGTGATGCCGGGCCTCAATGGATTCCAGGCCACGCGCGCGATCAGCCGGGATCCGGACACCCGGGCGATCCCGATCATCCTCTGCACGTCCAAGAGCCAGGAGACCGACAAGATCTGGGGCATGCGGCAGGGTGCCCGCGACTACATCGTGAAACCGGTCAGGCGCGAAGAATTGCTGGAAAAGATCTCGGCCATCGGCTGACGACGCCGGCAACGCCCATGGCACGAAACGAAAAACTCGACCTGCGCACTTTCCAGAGGGAACTCGCGTCCCGGCTGGCGACCAAGACCACCGCCCAGGTCGAGTCGTCGCGGCTCGGGCTGGCGTGCGGCGGCGAGCGATGGCTGATCCGCCTGGCTGACGCCGGCGAGGTGACGACGTTGCCGGCCGTGGTGCCGGTCCCGTTGACCCGTCCTTGGTACTTGGGCGTGGCCAACATCCGCGGCAATCTTTTCTCCGTCATCGACTTTTCCGCATTTCTGGGCCGGGACTCCGGCACGGGGGGCGGACAGAGCCGGCTGGTACTGTTCGGGCCGCAGGTGGGGGAAATGAATGCGGGAATCGTCGTCCAGCACGTCCTGGGCTTGCGCAATATCGTGGAACTCGCGCCCGCGGCGCCACCTCACGATGCGCCGGATTGGTACGCGCAGCGGTGGATGGACGGCGACGGCAATGCCTGGCAGGAAATCGACCTGGCCAAGCTGGCGCGCGATTCTGCATTTTTGCAGGTAGGCATATAAAGCAGGCAAATGAGTGGCGCGCCGTCGCGCGATCACCTCAGGAGACAGTAAATGGCGCTAAAACTGCCCAACATGTTCGGTAGCGACCGGAAGAAGCCGCCTCTGGACACGGAACTGGACATGCCGACGACGCAGGTGAAGATGGGCCAGGCGGCGCAGCAGGGTTACGACCCGCTGGCTTCGGTGTCCATCATGGACCAGTTGCGCTCGGCATCGGCGTCGATGGCGATGCCGCGGAAGTTGCCGATCATCGGAACGTTGCCCGTCGTGAAGCAGTTCCAGACGCTCGGCATCCTGCTGGTCCTGTTCCTCGTTTTCGCGACGTTGATGGTTTTTCTGGATGGCCGCCAGTCATCGCAGAATGCGGCGGCCGCCGCGACGGCGACCGAAATGCAGATGCTTTCGCAACGGCTGGCGCGCGGCAGTTCGCTTGCCTTGCAGGGCCAGCCCAGCGCGTTCGAGGCGGTGGTGTCGAGCCGGGACCGTTTCAATGCCGACTTCGACGCGCTGCTGCGCGGAGGCACGGTTCGCGGCGTCGGCCTCGATGTCGCGCAGGACGACACGACACTGAAGTTGCTCGACGCCGTCAAGACCCGATGGGAGCGGGTGAACACCTCGGCGGAGCGGCTGACCGCCAACGAGGCCAGCCTGACGTCGTTCGCCAAGGGCCTGGAAGCCCTCAATTCCGGGAACAGCGCGATCCTGGAACTGGCGCAGCAGGCATCGCAGCAGATCGGGCAGGGCGGCGGGTCGTTGCGCGAAATCGAATACGCAAACCAGCTTGCCGTGCTGTCGCAACGGATCGCGAAGAACGCCAACTCGCTCGCTTCCTCGGACGAAATCGACCCCGAAGTCGCCTTTCTGCTGGGCAAGGACTCGGGGACCTTTCGCGACATCCTGAACGGACTGCTCAAGGGCAGCGAGACGCTGCGGCTGTCCGCGGTGAGGGGCGACGACGTACGCGCCACGCTGAACGAGCTTGCCAAGCGGTTCGCCGCCTACGAGAGCGGCGTCAACGGCATTCTGGCGAACATGCCGCGCCTGGTTTCGGCCAAGCAGGCCGCGCGCAGCATCAATTCGGAGGCGGAGCCCCTGCTTAAGGAGACCACCGCGCTCGCCGAGAACTACGAAAGCGGGACGACCCGCAAATGGACGCTCGGCGTGGCCATCCTGTTCGCGCTGCTCGCACTGGCCTCGCTGGTCTTGCTTGGCAAGGTGTTCCTTGACGACGCCCGCCTTCGCGCGTTCGACAGCGAAGGCGAGAACAAGCGCAACCAGGAGGCCATCCTTCGGCTTCTGAACGAAATGGGCAACCTGGCCGACGGCGACCTTACGGTGCAGGCGTCGGTGACCGAGGACGTCACGGGCGCCATCGCCGACTCCATCAATTTCACGATCGAGGAATTGCGCACGCTGGTCAAGGGCATCAATTCGGCGACCGACCAGGTGACCAAGGCCACCCAGGAAACGCAGGCAATCTCCAACCGTCTCTACGAGGCCTCGCAGCGCCAGAACAAGGAGATCCAGCAGGCGTCGGCGTCGGTGCTGCAGATGGCCGAGTCGATCAACGAGGTGTCGCAGACCGCCACCCAGTCGGCACGAGTCGCCCAGCAGTCGCTGGCGGCCGCGGAAAAAGGCGGGAATGTCGTGCAGAACCAGATCGCGGGCATGAACGAAATCCGCACCCAGATCCAGGACACGTCGAAGCGGATCAAGCGCCTGGGCGAGTCGTCGATGGAGATCGGCGAAATCGTGGAACTGATCTCCGACATCACGGAGCAGACCAACGTCTTGGCGCTGAATGCCGCCATCCAGGCCGCATCGGCCGGCGAGGCCGGGCGAGGATTCACGGTGGTCGCGGAAGAAGTGCAGCGACTGGCGGAACGTTCGGGCGAGGCGACCAAGCAAATCGAGGCCATCGTGAAGACCATTCAGGCCGACACCCAGGACGCGGTTGCGGCCATGGAGAAATCGACGGTCGGCGTGGTCGAAGGGACCAAGCTCTCCGACGCGGCGGGACAGGCGCTGACCGAAATCCAGAAGGTGTCGCGCGACCTGGCGGATCTCATTTCGCGCATCTCCGCGCAGACGCAGATGCAGTCGGCGTCCGTTACGGACGTGACGCGCGGCATGCAGGGCATCCTGAAGATCACGGAAGAAACGACTGAAGGCACCAAGCAGACAAACGTCTCCATCGGCCAGCTGACCAAGCTGGCCGCGGAGCTGCGTTCGTCGGTAGCGGGCTTCAAGGTCTGACGCGGAAGCGCGCAGGACCATGGCCGGAATCCGATCGTGGTCGCGCCGCCTTGTGGTTTACGACTTGTCGGAAGAGCGACGGCGGCCCGGTTCTTGCTCAAACATCGTGCCTGCTTTCCGCGGACCCATCTCGCTGCTTTCCGCTGAATCTATCGACCTAAGACTGAATGCACGTGGCGACTGAATCCAATCCGGTATTCGACCTGGGCCCGTTGTCGTGGGTGCAGGGAGAGATCGACCAGGCGTTGACGCGCGGCCTGGAGACGATCGCGCAGTTCAAGGCGAATCCCTCGGATCCCACGGCGCTCAAGCACGCGCGCGCCCATGTGCACCAGGCCGCCGGCGCCATCCAGATGGTGGGCCTGGATGCCGTCGTCGCCTTTACCGACGAACTCGAGCGCCAGCTGACGCGAATGGAAGAGCTGCCGCCCGCCGAGGCGCAGGCGGCGTGCGTCGTCGCCGACCGAGCCTGTCGCAAGCTGCGGATATTCCTGGATGAGCTCGTCAATGGCGCGCCGCCGGTGCCGCTCAAGCTCTATCCCGAATATGAGGCGATGCAGCTCCTGCGCGGGATCAAGGCGGCCGCGCCCACGGACCTCTTCTATCCCGATCTGTCGCCGCGTGCGCCGAGAATCGCGCCCCGCGAGTCCATTCCGGCGAGCCGCCTGCCGTCGCGCATGGTCAAGCAGCGACGGCTGTACCAGCGCGGCATGCTTTCATGGCTGCGCGGCGACGACTCCGGTGCCACGACGATGCGAGATGCGGTGGCCGGCATCGAGGACGTCACCGCGCCGGGCAGCCTGCGCGCGTTCTGGTGGACGGTTGGCGCGCTGCTCGAAGGCATCGTGGAAAACGGGCTCGACCGCGGCTTCGGCGTGAAGCAGTTGTGCGCGCGCGTCGATCTCCAGATTCGCCGCGTGTCCGAAGGCAGCGGAAAGGTGGCGGACCGGCTGCGCCGCGAAGTACTGTATTTCGTGGCCATCTGCGCGCCCGTCGCCCCACAGGTTCAGGCGGTCCAGCGCGCGTTCAAGCTTTCCGGACTCATTCCCTCTGCCGAGGTCCTCTCTGCCGACGTCGTGCGTCTGCAGCCGTTGCTGCGGGAAGCTCGCGAGCAGCTGGCGGGCGCGAAAGATTCGTGGCTCAAGGCCGCGTCGGGCCGCGCCGAAAACCTGCCCAAGCTGAAGCAGACGCTTGCCTCGGTCCATGCGAAGGCCGCCGAGATCCACAACGGCGCGTTGATGAAGCTGACGGCCGCGCTGGTCGAGCGTATCGACAAGATGCCGTCGGGCGGCGTGTCCGAATCCGTGGCGATGGAATTCGCGACCGCACTGCTGCTCGCCGAATCTGCGTTCGAGAATTACACCAACCTGTCGCCGGATTTCCCGAAACAGGTCGATGCAATGCTGTCGCGCCTCGACGCGGCGGGTTCCGGCCGGCCCGCGGCGGCCTCCGGCGCGCCGATGCTGGACGAGATGAGCAAGCGCGCGCAGGAACGTGTGCTGCTCGCGCAGGTCGGTCGTGAAATCCAGGCGAACCTGCGCCACATGGAGCAGGTTCTCGATTCCTTCTTCCGTGACAACAGCAAGCGCGCGGAGTTGGCGACCCTGGGCAAGGACAGCCAGCAGATCCGCGGAGCTTTGCGCATCCTCGGCCTCGACGACGCCGACCGCCTGCTCGCGCTCTGCCAGCAGCAGATCGAGACCTACGGCGATCCCGAGGCAACCGTCAGCAACGACGACCTGGAGCTTCTCGCCGAATCGCTTTCCGGGCTCGGGTTCTACATCGAAGCAGTCGAGCAGCAGCGCCCGGATCGCGACCGGCTCATCGCGCCGTACATTGCCAGGCGCCTTGGCGAAGCGCCTGCGCCAAGACAGGAGGAGCGCGATTCGGTCGAAGCGGCCGTGGCGGAACTGCGCTCGACCCTGCCGGGTCTCGTGGCGGAAGTCGAGCGCGCGCCCGTTCACTCCGCCGCGCGGGAAGACCTGAAGCAGAAGCTGGCCGGATTGCGCGACGACGCGGAACTGATCGGCGACTCCGGGCTTGTCGCGCAGGCGGAGGCCGCCTTGCAGCAGCTCGCGACCGGAGAGGCGGTCGACCTGGCCGCCGCCGTCGATGCCCTGGCCGAGACGACCGCGCCGACGCCGGAAATCTCCGAGGAGACGCAACGGCTGCTCGCTACCGACGCCAGCGAACTGGATCGCGAACTCCTCGAGATCTACCTGCTCGAAGCGGCCGAAGTGGTCGATTCCGTCGCCGCGAGCCACGCCGGGCTGGTCGGCAACCCCGGCGACCGCGAAGCGCTGCGTACGGTGCGTCGCGGCTTCCATACGCTCAAGGGCAGCGGGCGCATGGTCGGCCTGGTGCAGCTCGGTGACTTTGGATTCGACGTCGAGAAGATCTGCAACCGCCTGTTGGAGGAAGAACGCGCGGTGACGCCGGCGGTCTTGGCCATGATCGAGGTCGCTGAACGGAATTTCAGGACCTGGATCGATGCGCTGACCCGGACAGGTCGCGTGACGGCGGATCCGCGCGAACTGCATGCCGCGATCGCCGTCGTCGAAGCCGAATTGTCCGGCCGCCAGCCCGTCGCTGCCGATGAGCCGGACGTGCCCGTGGCGCACTCGAACGTGTTCGAGCTGCCGAAGCCGGCACCGAGCGCTCCGCTTCCCCCGTCACCCCCGGACCTGATCGAGCTTCCCGAGCTGGGTGCCGGCGAGCCGCTGGAGGCCACGCCGGGCGAGCGCGACGTGCCGGCCGTGGAATCGATCGAAGTCATCGAATTGCCGGTGGTGAATGTCAATGAGCACGTCGGCGAGAACGTCGGAGAGTACGTCGATGAAGTCGATGAACTTCCCGCCGGCGTCCCGAAGACCGGCGCGCCCGGACCGGAACCGTCCGCGCCCATTCTGAAGCTCGTCAGCGACAGGCCGCGCGCGGAGATCGAACGCGCCCACGCGCCAGCGGCCGAACCCGAGGAAATCACGATCGGCGGGACGACGCTTTCGTTTTCACTGTGGAAAATTCTGGTCGACGAAGCCAGGCAGCACCTGCTGACGCTGGAAAACGAACTTTCCATTCTCCAGTTCGATTCGCACGCCGTGCCCTCGGCCGAAATGATTCGCGCCGGCCACACGTTGTGCGGGATCCATCGGACGGGCGGCTTTCCCCTCGTCGCGACAGTGGCACTGGCGCTCGAGCAGACGCTGCTCGCGTTGGCGGAGCGCGGAGCGCCGCTGCCCAGCAGCACGCAACCGGTGCTCGCGCGCACGGTCGCCGGCCTTTCCCAATTCGCGCGCAGGATCGAGGCGCGCGAGGCCTTCACCCCGGCCGATCAGTCGGAAGCTGCGCTGATCGAATCGGAACTGGATGAGTTGCGGCAGGAGACTGCAAGCGTCGTGCAGGACGCCGAAGGCGCGGCCGTCGCCGAAGCACGCCAGCAGGAGGACGCCGACGCGGTGGCGCATTCTTCGCCTGCGGAAGCGTACTCCGTCGTCGATGAAGTCCCGCCTGGCGCCGCCGCCATTGATGCAGCGCCGCGCGGTCCAACGTTCGTCGAGCCGGGAACGGTGCCGGATGCTCATGCCGTCGCGACCCAGGAATCTGCGCAGCGGCCGCAGGATGAATTGCCCGATGAAATCGTGCTGCCGCTGGTGGAGGAAGACCCGCTGGCGACGATTCGCGACGACGTGGACGCGCAGGTGCTGCCGATATTCCTGGACGAGGCGGCGGAGCTGTTTCCGCAGGCCGGAGAGGAATTGCGCGCGTGGAGGCGCAATCCGCACGACAGCAAGGCGGTAGCCGAGTTGCGTCGCACGTTGCACACGTTCAAGGGCAGCGCACGCATGGCGGGTGCGATGCGGCTGGGCGAGTTGTCGCATCTGATGGAGTCGCAGCTGCTGGATGGCGAGACCCCGGCAGGCGCGACTCCCGCGCTGTTCGAGGCGCTGGAAACAGCGCTGGACCACATGGCGTTCCTGCTCGACCGGTTGCGCAACGGCGAGACCAACACGCCGCTGCCCTGGGTGGCTCGCACGGTAGAAGAGCCGGTCGAGGTTGCCGAGGTTCCGCAGGTGCCTGCCGCGCCGATCGTCGAACGGCCGGTGGTGGTGCCTTTCGTGCCGCCCGTGCCGGTACCGACGGCAATTCCCGCCGCCGCCCCGGCCGCGCCCGCGTTTTCGCCCGCGCCGAAAGTCGCCGCCACTGCGCCAGCGCATGCCGACGCGACTCCCGAGCTCGAAACCGGTGCGCGCGCCCAGCTGCGGGTCCGCGCCGACCTGATCGACCGCCTCGTCAACGAGGCCGGCGAGGTGGCCATCGCACGTGCGCGGGTCGAAGGCGAATTGCGGTCGCTCAAGTCGAACCTGCTGGAGCTGACAAACAGCGTCATACGGCTGCGGTCGCAGATGCGCGAGATCGAAATCCAGGCAGAATCGCAGATCCAGTCGCAGATGTCGCTGATGCAGGAGCAGGCCAGCGACTTCGACCCGCTCGAGTTCGACCGGTATACCCGCTTCCAGGAGCTGACGCGCTCGCTGGCGGAAGGCATCAACGACGTTTCGACGGTCCAGCATTCGCTGCTCAAGAATCTCGATGACGCGGACGCCGCGCTGCTCGCGCAGGCTCGGCTGTCGCGCGACGTGCAGCAGAGGCTGTTCTCGATCCGCACCGTGCCTTTCGGCAGCCTTTCGGAGCGCCTGTACCGCGTCCTGCGGACGACGGCCAAGGAACTCGACAAGCGCGCCAATCTGGAAATCAACGGCGGCAAGGTCGAGCTCGACCGCTCGGTGCTGGAGAAGCTGGTGGGCCCGCTCGAGCACCTGCTGCGCAACGCGCTCGACCACGGCATCGAGGGGCGCGACGCGCGCGTCAAGGCCGGAAAGCCGGAAACCGGCGAAGTTTCGCTTACCGTGCGCCAGGTGGGCAATGAAGTGGTGATCGAACTCGCCGACGATGGCGCCGGCGTGGATTTCGCGCGCGTGCGCGAACGTTCGCGGTCGCTCGGGTTGTTCCCCGCCGACGCCAGCCCTTCGGATGCGCAGCTGATCGAATTCCTGTTTCAGCCCGGTTTCTCGACGGCGTCGAAGGTGACGCAGATTTCCGGCCGGGGCATCGGCATGGACGTGGTGCGCTCGGAAGTGGCGGCGCTGGGCGGGCGCGTCGAAGTGGCGACCACGCTCGGCAAGGGCACGCGGTTCACGTTGACCATGCCGCTGACGCTGGCCGTGGCCCAGGCGGTGCTGGTCCGTGCCGGTGGCCGGCTGTGGGCGCTGCCGGCGCCGATGGTCGAGCAGGTCCAGCAGATCAAGAGCCAGACGCTGCTCGACCTCTACATCAAGCGCAAGGTCGAATGGCAGGGCCGCGACTATCCGTTCCACTACCTCCCGCGCCTGCTCGGCGACACGCAGCACAATCCGGAAACGCTGCGCTACAACTCGGTGCTTCTGCTGCGCAGCGGCCAGACGTACGCGGCCATCCACGTCGACGAAATGGTCGGGACGCAGGAAGTCGTGGTCAAGAACATCGGTCCGCAACTGGCGCGCGTGTCCGGGATTTCTGGCGCTACCGTGCTGGGCTCGGGCGAGATCGTGCTCATCATCAACCCCGTGCAGCTCGCCGGCCGCGCGGACGTGCCGAAATTCGATCCGGCCGATGACGAGCGCGCCGTTGGCGATCATCCGCGCGCGCCGGTCGCGGCAGTTTCGACGCAGCCGCTGGTGATGATCGTCGACGACTCGCTGACCGTGCGCAAGATCACCAGCCGGCTGCTGCAGCGCGAAGGGTTTGCCGTGACCACTGCCAAGGACGGCGTCGATGCGCTGCAGCTGCTCGGCGAACAGATGCCCGACATCATCCTTCTCGACATCGAGATGCCGCGCATGGACGGCTTCGAGTTCGCCAAGACGATCAAGGGCGATCCCAAGTACGCGAACATACCGATCATCATGATCACGTCGCGCACGGCGGAGAAGCACCGCAGCCGCGCCGCCGAACTCGGCGTGGACATGTACCTCGGCAAGCCGTACCAGGAAGACGAGCTGCTGCGGCACCTTCGCGAGATGACGGGGATCGCCGCTCCGTACTGACCGCCGGAGAGACAATCGCGCACGCCGTGCGCACGTCGCGCGCGGACATCCTTCCCGCGATTCCGATTGCCGTAGCGTCGATCTCCGCAACGGCGATTGCGGTAACATCGTCGTCATGGCAACCCGGCAGGACGCCCTGAACGCCGCCCGGCAATGGTTCGATGCCGGACATCTGCTGACCGACCTTCGGCGCCGCGTGTCGCGCCGTACCGAAAGCCAGCGCGCGGACGCGATTCCCGAATTGCGCCGGTACCTCACGGAAGAAATCGGACCGTCGCTGGCCGCGCAGGGGTTCACGCTGCGCATCGTCGAGAATCCGGTGGCCGGTGCCGGTCCGTTCCTGCTGGCCACGCGGCATGAAAGCGATGCATCCCCGACCGTCCTGATGTATGGCCACGGCGACGTCGTCCTCGGCTACGACGCACAATGGCGCCAGGGACTTTCCCCCTGGACGGTCACCGTGGACGGCGATCGCTGGTACGGTCGCGGCACGGCGGACAACAAGGGACAGCACAGCATCAACGTCGCGGCGCTGGGCCAGGTTCTGGCGCTGCGTCGGCGGCTGGGCTTCAACGTCAAATGGCTGATCGAGACCGGCGAGGAAACCGGGTCGCCGGGGCTGCGCGAGGTTTGCAGCAGCGAAAGAGCGGCGCTGGCCGCCGATGTGTTCCTGGCGTCGGACGGACCGCGCCTTGCCGCGGGGAAGCCGACGTTGTTCCTCGGTTCGCGCGGCGCATTCAATTTCAACCTGACCGTGGAACTGCGCGAGGGCGGCCACCACTCCGGCAACTGGGGTGGCCTGCTTGCCAATCCCGGCACACTGCTCGCCAATGCCATCGCCACGCTGGTTGATGCGCGCGGCCGCATTTTGATCGACGCGTTGCGGCCGCCGCCCATCCCGCCGTCCGTGCGGGCGGCGCTCGCCGGCATCGAGCCCGGGGAGCCGGGCGGACCCGAGATCGACCGCGATTGGGGCGAACCCAGTCTGTCGCCGGCGGAGCGCGTCTTCGCGTGGAACAGCATCGAGGTGCTGGCGTTCCGGACGGGCAATCCGGACCATCCGGTCAATGCGATTCCGCCGCGCGCGGAGGCCAGCCTGCAATTGCGCTTCGTGGTCGGCTGCGATCCCGCCAATTTCATTCCCGCGCTGCGATCTCACCTCGACCGCAATGGATTTGCCAAGGTCGGGGTCGCGCCCGCGCGAATGGAAATCATGCATGCGACGCGCCTCGATCCCGATCACCCGTGGGCGCGGCGCGTGGCCGCGTCGATTGCGCAAACCACCGGCGCACAGCCTGCCATCCTGCCGAATTTCGGCGGGGCCCTGCCCAACGATTGCTTCGCCGACATCCTGGGCCTGCCGACGGTCTGGGTGCCGCATTCCTACCCGGCATGTTCGCAGCACGCGCCGAACGAACACATGCTGGCGTCGGTCGCCCGCGAGGGGCTGGCAATGATGACCGGCTTGTTCTGGGACCTGGGAGAAGCAAAGACCGCGCGCTGAACCCACGCCAGCTGTTGCGTTGCATCAACCGGGACCGCCGGGAACGCGGTAAATTGTCCATCGGACCGTAAACAATATCTGCAAGGGGGACGCATGGCGAACTACGCCACAAACAGCATTCGCACCGTGGCTCTGGTGGGGCAGGGCGCGGCGGGCAAGACGACGCTTGCGGAAAGCCTTCTGTTCAAGGCCGGCGCGATTGCCGCCGCCGGAAGCGTCGAGCGCGGCACGTCGACCAGCGATTTCGACCCGATGGAAAAGACCTATCAGCATTCGCTGCGGTCGTCGCTGGTTCATTTCGAGACCAACGGCACCCGCGTGCACCTCATTGACACGCCGGGATTTCCGGACTTCATCGGGCAGTCGATCGGTGCGCTCGACGCCGTGGAGACCGCCGCGGTCGTCGTCAGCGCGCAGTCGGGCATCGAGATGATCACGTCGCGAATGATGGATTGGGCGGCCGAGCGGAAACTGTGTCGCATCGTCATCATCAACAAGATCGACGCGGACAACGTGGACCTGCCTGGCCTGCTCGCAGGCATCCAGGCGGCCTTCGGCAAGGAGTGCCTGCCGATCAACCTGCCGGCCGACGGCGGCAAGCGGGTCGTCGACTGTTTCTTCAATCCGTCGGGCGAGTCGGATTTTTCATCCGTCGCGGACGCGCATCGCGCGCTCGTCGACCAGGTGGTCGAAGTCGACGAGGCGTTGATGTCGCTCTATCTCGAGCAGGGCGAGATCGCCGCGGATCAGCTGCACGCGCCGTTCGAGAAGGCGCTGCGCGACGGTCATCTCGTCCCGGTGTGCTTCGTGTCGGCGCGCACGGGCGCCGGCGTCCCCGAGCTGATCCAGATTTTCGACAAGCTCCTGCCCAATCCCAGCGAAGGCAATCCGCCGCTGTTCATCAAGGGCGAAGGCGCGACTGCGACGGAATTCCGCTCCTCGCCGGACCCGGCACTGCATGTCCTGGCGCACGTGTTCAAGGTGGTGATGGACCCGTTCGTGGGCAAGCTCGGCGTCTTTCGCGTGCACCAGGGCACCGTCACGCGCGATACGCAGCTTTTCGTGGGTGATGGACGAAAGCCGTTCAAGGTCGGGCACCTGTTCATGCTGCAGGGAGGCAAGAACATCGAGATCGACCAGGCCTTTCCCGGCGACCTGGCGGCAGTGGCCAAGGTCGACGACATCGAGTTCGACTGCGTGCTGCACGACTCGCACGACGAAGACCACATCCACATGAAGCCGCTGGAATTTCCGACGCCGATGCACGGCATCGCCATCGAGCCCAAGCGCCGCGGCGACGAGCAGCGGATCTCCGAGGTGCTGCACCGGATGACCGCCGAAGACCCGACGCTCACCGTTGCACACGACACGATTCTCAACGAAACGGTGCTGTGGGGTCTGGGCGACCTGCACCTGCGCTCGGTGCTGGAGCGCATGGCCAACCAGTTCAAGCTGGAAGTGACGACGCGGCCGCCGCGCATTCCCTATCGTGAGACCATCACGGCGCCGGCGGAAGGGCACCACCGGCACAAGAAGCAGACGGGCGGCGCCGGCCAGTTCGGCGAGGTTTATTTGAAGATCGAGCCGTTGCCGCGCGGATCGGGGTTCGAATTCGTCAATTCGGTCAAGGGCGGCGCGATTCCGACGTCGCTCATCCCGGCGGTGCAAAAGGGTGTCGAGCAGGTGCTGACGTCGGGCCCGCTTGCCGGCTTTCCACTGCACGATGTTCGGGTCAACGTGTACGACGGAAAATATCACCCGGTCGATTCGAAGGAGGTCGCCTTCGTCGCCGCGGGGCGCAAGGCCTTTCTCGACGCCATCGGCAAGGCGCGTCCCATCGTGCTGGAGCCGATCGTCGGTGTGGAGATCAGCTGTCCCGCGGTCAACATGGGCGACGTAACGGGCGACCTGTCGCAGCGGCGCGGTCAGGTGACGGGCACCCGGACGATGCAGGCCGGCGCGTTGGCGGTCCACGGCCTGGCGCCCCTCGCCGAACTCGATGGATACGCGGCGCGCCTGAAATCGATCACGGGCGGGCAGGGGGCCTGGTCGATGGCGCTGTCGCACTACGAACCCGCGCCGCCGCTGTTGCAGCAGCAGCTGTCCGTGGAATTCGCCAAGCACCGGCGGCACGAGGAAGACTGAACGGGTTCCTGCATTACCTGCCGCGGCTGAACAACGCCAGGGCGCGGGTGCGTGCCGCCGTGTGATCGACGATGGGCGCCGGATAATCGCGGCCGATGACTGCGCCCTTAGCCTGCTGGACCGACGGCGGCACCTGCCACGGCGCGTGGATTTCGGTCGCGTCGAACCGCGCCAGTTCCGGAACGTAACGCCGAATGAACTTTCCATCCGCATCGAAACGCTCGGATTGCGTGACCGGGTTGAAGATGCGGAAGTAGGGCTGCGCATCGCAGCCGGTCGACGCGGCCCATTGCCAGCCGCCGTTATTGGAGGCCAGGTCGAAGTCGATCAGCCGTTCCGCGAAATACTTCTCCCCCGCGCGCCAGTCGACGAGCAGATCCTTGACCAGGAACGACGCGGCGATCATCCGCAGCCGGTTGTGCATGTAGCCGGTCGTGTTCAGCTGGCGCAT
>DAOMGB010000033.1:0-24247 GCA_035430095.1 Casimicrobiaceae bacterium
AGTACGTGATCAACCACAGTTTCATCCTGCCCGGACTCATCGGCGTGTCGACGTCGTGTCTCGTCGGGTATCTGCTTGCGGTCACGCGCGGGTTGGTTTGACGATGAGGCCGACATTGCATCGTTTGGGGACATGCTTCCTGCGGCTGCGCTAAGTCGACCTTACCTGGAAGCTGTATCGACCAACGCCGTGGTGCGGCCGGCGCATTGGGCGTATTTTGTGGCTGTGTCTGCCATTTTCCGCGCCATATGACGATGACCCTCCGGCTCACCTTTCTCGGCGCTGCCGGAACGGTCACGGGCTCACGGTACCTGCTCGAAATCGGCGCCACGCGAGTGCTGATCGACTGCGGCCTGTTCCAGGGCTACAAGCAGTTGCGGTTGCGAAATTGGGAGCCGTTGCCGGTCAATCCTGCGTCGCTCGACGCGGTCATCCTCACGCACGCCCACCTCGATCACAGCGGGTACCTGCCTCTGCTGGTGAAGCGGGGCTATGCGGGCAAGGTCCACTGCACGGAGTCCACCGCCGCGCTTTGCGCCATTCTGCTGCGCGACAGCGGGCACCTGCAGGAGGAGGAGGCGGCCTACGCGAATCGCCACGGTTACTCCAAGCACAAGCCGGCGCTTCCGCTGTACGACGTCCAGGATGCCGAACGCGCGCTCACCCGGCTGGCGACGGTGTCGTTCGATCAGGAGTTCGAACCGGTGCCCGGGGTTCGAGTCCGCTTCCTGCCGGCCGGCCACATCCTCGGCGCGGCGATGGTGTCGATTGCCGTTGACGGGCGAAACATCCTGTTCACAGGCGATCTCGGCCGGCCGCACGATCTCATCATGCGCGCGCCGACGAAAGTCGCGCGCGCCGACGTCCTGGTCGTCGAGTCGACCTACGGCGACAGACGCCATGATCCCGCCGATCCGCGCGACAAGCTGGCCGATGTCGTCTCGCGCACCGCGGCCCGCGGCGGCGGCGTCATTGTGCCGTCGTTCGCCGTGGGACGCGCGCAGACGCTGCTCTACCTCATGCACCTGCTCAAGACCGAACACCGGATTGCCGCGACGATACCGATATATCTCGACAGCCCGATGGCCGCCAATGTGACGTCGCTCTACCACCGCTTTCGCCACGAGCACCGCCTGACGCCCGAACAATGCGAAGCGATGTGCAGGGTGGCGGAGTTCGCCAACAGCGTTGACGAGTCGAAGGCGCTCGACACCGGCGCCTGGCCGAAGGTGATCATTGCGGCCAGCGGCATGGCCACGGGGGGGCGTGTCCTGCACCACCTCCGGCAATACGCGCCAGACGCCCGCAACACGATCCTGTTCTCGGGCTTCCAGGCCGGCGGAACGCGCGGGCGCGCCATCGTCGACGGCGCCGCCGCGATCAAGATGTTTGGGGAGTACGTCCCGGTTCGCGCAGAGGTGGCGATGATCGACAATCTTTCCGCGCACGCGGACTGCGCGGAGATTCTCGAGTGGCTGGGCCACTTCGAGCAGCCGCCCCGTCAAACTTTCATCACGCATGGCGAGCCGGCGGCGGCTGATGCGCTGAGGCTCCGGATCGGGGAAGCCCTGCATTGGAACTGCACCGTCCCGGACCACCTGCAATCGGCGGACCTCGCATGAACCGCCACCGCACGCTGTATTCCTCTCCGGCGCCGATCCGGGCCGGCGCCAACACCCTCACGCTGCGCCATCTCGGCATCGATACCTACGGCGAGGCGGTGATCTACATGCGATCCGATTGTCCGGTGTGCCGATCGGTCGGCCTCTCGGCACAATCGCGGGTGCGCGTCACGCTCGGCGATCGGTCGCTGGTGGCGACGCTCAACATGGTCACCGGGCCGCTGCTCGGCGAACACGAGGCGGGGCTGTCCGAAGTGGCCTGGCGTGCGCTGGACGCGAAACACGGCGATGTCGTCGCGATCTCGAACCCCCCGCCGGTGGCGTCGCTGAGCCACGTGCGCGCCAAGGCCTACGGCCATGCGCTGGACGACCGGGCGTTCCACGAAATCGTCCGGGAAATCGTTTCAGGCCTGTACTCGGACATTCAGATCTCCGCGTTTCTCACGGCATGCGTCGGCGACCACATGAGTTTCACGGAGGTGGCGGCGTTGACGCGCGCCATGGTCGACGTCGGCGAGCAGGTCGATTGGGCGCGCGGCGACATCTTCGACAAGCACTGTATCGGCGGCCTTCCCGGCAATCGGACGACGCTCATCGCGGTGCCGATCGTCGCTGCCGCCGGCCTCACCATTCCGAAGACGTCGTCACGCGCGATCACTTCTCCCGCGGGAACCGCCGACACGATGGAACTGCTCGCGCCGGTCGAACTCGACAGGACCGCCATGCGCCGCGTGGTCGACCGGGAAGGCGGCTGCATCGTCTGGGGCGGCGCGGCATCGCTCAGTCCGGCGGACGACGTTCTGATTCGCGTCGAGCGGCCCTTGAGTCTCGACAGCGAAGGGCAACTGGTCGCCTCGATCCTGTCGAAGAAAAAGGCGGCAGGCTCGACGCACGTCGTCATCGACATGCCCGTCGGTCCGACGGCAAAGCTCCGCACGGTGGAAGCGGCGCAACGCCTGCGCGCGTTGCTCGAAGGCGTGGGAGATGCCATGGGCCTTGCCGTGCGCGTCATGGAAACCAACGGCGCGCAGCCCGTCGGGCGCGGCATCGGACCCGCACTCGAGGCGCGCGACGTTCTGTCGGTATTGCAATGCTCGCCCCACGCGCCACAGGACTTGCGCGAGCGGGCGACTGTTATCGCCGGCGCAATTCTGGAAATGGGCAGGCTCGCGGGGCCGGGGGAAGGGGCCGCGCTTGCCGGGGCCATACTCGCCGATGGCCGGGCGGAGCGGAAGTTCGAAGCCATCTGTTCCGCGCAGGGCGGGCGGAGGACACCGCCAGTCGCGAAGCACACCCAGGCCGTGACGGCACCGCGCAGCGGCGTCGTCGTCGCCATCGACAACCGGCGACTGGCGCGGGTCGCGAAACTGGCGGGGGCGCCACAATCCCCGGCCGCCGGCGTGGACTATCTCGCGCCGTTGGGCAAGCGCGTCGAGCCCGGCGAACCGTTGTACGTCGTGTACGCCCAGCAGCCGGGCGAACTGGGCTACGCGCTGGAATACCTGAACGGACAGCCGAACATCGTCGAGATCGCAGACCCGCCGTGAAACGCGTCGTCTTTGCCCTGCACGGTCACGAAGCTCTCGCAGCCGCGATAGCAGGCGCGATTGACGGCCAGGTCGGTGAACTCACGATGCGCCGCTTTCCCGACCGCGAATGGTACGTTCGCCTGGTGACACCGGTGGCGGACCGCAACGTCGTATTCGTCGCCAGCCTGGACGACCCCGACGACAAGACGTTGCCGCTGCTGTTTGCCGCTGCCGCGGCGCGCGACCTGGGGGCGCCGAGCGTCGGACTGGTCGCGCCTTACCTTGCCTACATGCGCCAGGACACGCGCTTCAATCCCGGTGAAGCGTTGACCTCGGTGACCTACGCACGCCTGCTGTGCGGACATTTCGACTGGCTCGTCACCGTCGACCCGCACCTGCATCGCCATCGCGACCTGTCCGAGGTCTACCGCATTCCTTCACGGGTGGTTCCGGCCGCGCCGGCCATTGCCGCGTGGATCAGGAGCAATGTCCGTTCGCCGCTGCTGATCGGGCCGGACCGAGAAAGCGCGCAATGGGTCGGGACTATCGCCGGACTTTCCGATGCGCCGTTCGAAATCTTCGACAAGGAGCGATTTGGCGACCGGAACGTCGCCGTCTCGGCAAATCCGGTCGAACAGTGGCGCGATCGCACCCCGGTCGTGGTCGACGACATCATTGCGTCCGGCCGAACCATGGCGATGGCCGTCCGTGCGCTGCGCGATGCCGGGCTTGCTCCGCCAGTTTGCATCGGCGTGCATGCCATCTTTGCGGGCGATGCCCAGGCGTTCCTGCAGGCTGCCGGGCCTGCGCGCCTCGTTACGTGCGACACCATCGCCCACCCGACCAACGCCATCCCGCTCGCACCGGCGCTCGGCGAGGCGGTTCGCCGGCAGCTGGCCGCGACCGATTTGTGACACCCGCCAGGTTGCATATGGGGTATAACAGCGCGATCCGGCGTGGCGCGCGCCCGTTTCCAGCGTGGGAATGAACGATGAAAGAGGCGTACAAGAAAAAGGTCGACCTTGGGCGATGCGGCGAAGTCACGCTGCACGTGTCCAAGGACGGCAAGCGACTGCTGCTGGAATTTGAAACGGAGCCGGAAGGTCTGGACAAGTCCGGCCTCAACAGCTTCATCGATGCGCTGAAGAAAGTGCGAGACCGCATGGAGCGATAGCGCGGCGCGCTGCGCGGGGAGGGGGCGAAAAAATGGCCGACGGGTGTCGGCCATTCGAGGTTTGGTGCCGGCGAAGAGAGTCGAACTCCCGACCTTCGCATTACGAATGCGCTGCTCTACCAACTGAGCTACGCCGGCGTTTGCTGCTCCTGCTGCCGAATCGAACACATCCCGCGCGCGATGCGCGAAGCCCGTCATTATAGCCGACCGGCGCGCCGGCTGCCAAGCATCGGCTAGGTCGGGGAAACGTGCGGGCGGCCGGAGATGCCGGTCAACGCATCGATCCCGTTCCACATGATCTGGACGCCGATGCACAGCAGGATGAACGCCGAAAGGCGCACCACCACGGCGGTTCCCGTCGTGCCGAGCCACTTCGACAGGCGTTCCGCATAGCGATAGCAAAGGTAGACCGTCACGCAGGTGAGCAGCACGCCCAGCAAGGACGACAGCGACGCCGCGACGAACGTGCGCACGGTCTGCGGATGGTTGGCGCCGATGGTGATGGCCACGGAAATCGAGCCGGGACCGACGGTCAGCGGCAGCGTCAGCGGATAGAACGCCGTGGTTGCGACGGAATCGGGATCGCGCAGGTCGTCGGCATCGGATTTGGTCGACACGTCCGCCCGCCGCAGCAGGTCCCAGGCGACGGAACACACGACGAGTCCGCCGGCAACCTGCACGACCGGTATCGAAATGCCGAAGAATTCCAGCACGTAGGTCCCGATGAAGACCGACGACATCAGCAGGACGAAGGAATTGATCGTGACCTTGCGCGCAAGCGTCGTGCGCATGGCGTCGTTCGAATACCGGGTCATTGCCAGGAACACGGGCATGGCGCCGAGCGGATTCACGATCGGCAGAAGCGCCGCATAAACCAGGACCACCCCTTCGGCGAAGTGCCGTGGATCGATGGTCATGGCGCGGACTTTGGAACGGGTGCGCCGCCGGGTGCCGGCATGCCCGCGGCCGGCGCGACGTTGAGTTCCGCATAGAGCGCCCTGACACCGTTCCATGCAATCTGCACGCCGATGCACAGCACGATGAACGCCGAAAGCCGTAGCACCACCATCAATCGCGAATGGCCGAGCCAGATGGCGACGCGCTCGGCGTAGCGGTAGGTCAGCCACACCGAGGCGGAGATCACCGCGACGCCGATGATGGCGCCGGCCATGGCGATCAGGATCTTCGTGATGTTCGACGAATGGTTGGCGCCGATGGTGACCGCGACCGAAATGGCGCCGGGATCGACTGTCAACGGCAGGGTGAGCGGATAGAAGGCGCGGGCAATGGACTTGGCGTCGGACGGCGCGGCCGCGGGTGTGGCGGGCGTTTCGTCGGTCAGCAGCCGCCATCCCAGCGAACACAGCACCAGGCCGCCGGCGAGCTGCACGACCGGCACCGACAGGCCGAACAGACGCAACACGAAGTTGCCGAAGATGAGCGAGCCCAGCAGCAGCACGAACGAATTGACGGCGACAAGGCCGGCTAGCGTGCGCCGGGTCCCGCTGTCCGCGCCGTGCGTCATGGCCAGGAACATCGGCGCGCTGCCGAGCGGATTGACGATGGGCAGGATGGCGCCGATCACCACCAGAATCGCGCGAAGCAGCTGCTGCAGGTCTTCCTCGAGCATTCGTTCCGATGGATCCGGTGTGTTGAGCGAGTCGTGGGGGGGATGCCGGGCATGCTGCAAAGCGCGGGATACACTACCACATGGGCCGGCGCCGATCGTCGGCCCGGCCGTTGCCCAACCTCCAGCCCGTTAACCGTCCAATATCCCCTACGCCACGACATTTGATGCCGGCCACGCGTTCCCTTTTCGGATTCCATGCGATCACCGCGCGCCTCCGGCAACGAGCGGATGCCGTGCATGAACTCTATGTGCTCGCCGGCCGGCAGGATGCGCGCCTGCGCGACCTGATCCTCCGCGCCGAGGCCGCCCATGTGAAGGTGCACGCCGTCGATGGCGCGCGGCTCGATGCCCTCGCGGGGCATGGCCGACATCAGGGTGTCGTGGCGGTGGTGGACGATGCGTTGCCGCACGTGACCCTCGACGACGTCCTGGAGCCGAGCGACGCGCCGGCGCTGCTGCTGGTGCTGGATGGGGTGACCGACCCGCACAACCTGGGTGCCTGCCTGCGCAGCGCGGACGCGTTCGGGGTACAGGCGATCATCGTGCCCAAGGATCGCGCGGTTGGCGTCAATGCCACGGTGGCCAAGGCGGCATGCGGGGCGGCGGACACCGTCCCGGTTATCGGCGTGACCAACCTTTCGCGCACCATGCGGGAGTTGAAGGACCGCGGCATCTGGCTGCTCGGCGCCGATGCGGGAGGCGAAAGCCTGTTTACCGCCGATTTGACCGGCCCGGTGGCATGGGTGCTGGGCGCGGAGGGCGCGGGGCTCCGCCGGCTGACCCGTGAGTCCTGCGACCGGATCATCGGCATTCCGCTGTCCGGTAGCGTCGAGAGCCTTAACGTTTCCGTCGCGGCGGGAATCTGCCTGTACGCGACCAGCGCCGCGCGCGTTCGGGCGTAGAATCCCCGGCCACGATGATCCGCTTCTTTCTTACTCGGTTGTCGCTGGTCGTGCCGACCTTCATCGGCATGACGCTGCTCGCGTTCTTCCTCATCCGCCTGGTTCCCGGGGACCCGATCGAGACGATGGCCGGCGAGCGTGGCATCGATCCCGCCCGGCACGCGCAACTTCTCAAGGAATACGGACTCGACCAGCCGGTGCTCGTGCAATATGGCATCTACATCGACCGCGTGCTGCATGGCGACCTCGGCAAGTCGATGATCACGCAGGCACCCGTGCTCCAGGAATTTCTTGCGTTGTTTCCCGCGACCATCGAACTTGCGCTGTGCGCGATCGTGTTCGCGCTCGTGCTCGGCATTCCGGCGGGCATCATCGCGGCGGTGAAGCGCAACTCGCTGTTCGACCATGGCGTGATGGGAATCTCGCTCACCGGCTACTCGATGCCGATCTTCTGGTGGGGATTGCTGCTGATCCTGCTGTTCTCCGTGCAACTGGGGATGACACCGGTCTCCGGACGCATCGACGTCAGGTACTACATCGAGCCCGTCACCGGCTTCCTCACCATCGATGCGCTTCTCTCGGGTGAGAAAGGCGCGTTCCGGTCGGCGGTGTCGCATCTCATTCTCCCGACGATCGTTCTCGGCACGCAGCCGCTCGCAATCATCGCCCGCATGACGCGCTCGGCGATGCTCGAGGTGCTGGGGGAGGACTACATTCGCACGGCGCGCGCGAAAGGCTTGTCGGCCCTGCGCGTCGTCGCGCTCCATGCCTTGCGCAATGCGCTCATTCCCGTGATCACCGTGATCGGCCTTCAGGTGGGCGTGCTGTTCACCGGCGCGATCCTGACCGAAACGATCTTTTCCTGGCCCGGCGTTGGCAAGTGGCTCATCGAAGCGATCAACCGCCGCGACTATCCGGTCCTGCAGGGTGGCGTGCTGTTGCTTGGGGTCGTGGTAATGGCGGTAAACCTGCTGGTGGACATCACGTACGGTGTCATCAATCCGCGGATACGCAAGGCATGACAAGCCACGCGACAACGTTGGACGTGCCGGTCCAGGCGACAACGCCGCGCGGTCCATTGCGCGAATTTTGGGGCTACTTCAGCGCCAATCACGGCGCGGTCGCGGGACTGGTTTTCATCGTGGCAATCGTGCTGGTGGCGATTCTCGCCCCGCTGATCGCACCTCATGCGCCGAATCTCACGAACAACGCGATGTTCCTCAAGCCGCCGGCGTGGCAGGCAGGCGGCTCCTGGGCCTATCCGCTGGGCACGGACGCTATCGGCCGGGACATCCTCTCGCGCCTCATCTTTGGCGCGCGCCTTTCCCTGCTCATCGGTGCCGCGGTCGTCGCGATCGCCATCGTACTTGGGATCGCGCTCGGCCTGGTCGCCGGCTACTTCCGCGGCCTGATCGAGATCGCGATCATGCGCCTGATGGACGTCATCCTCACGCTTCCGTCGCTGCTCCTCGCGATCGTCATCGTGGCAATTCTCGGACCCGGGATCATGAACGCCATGATCGCCGTCGTGGTGGTTGTCCTGCCGCATTACGTGCGCCTGACACGCGCGGCCGTCATCACCGAGACATCGAAGGACTATGTCACCGCCGCGCGCGCGAACGGTGCGACCAGGGTGCGTCTCATGTTTTCGGAAGTCCTGCCGAATTGTGCAGCGCCGCTCATCGTGCAGGCGTCGCTCGGCGTGTCGACGGCAATCCTCGATGCGGCGGCACTCGGCTTCCTGGGGCTCGGTGCGCAGCCGCCCGCCTCGGAGTGGGGCACGATGCTCGCCGATGCGCGAGAGTTCGTCCTGCGCGCGTGGTGGGTAGTGACGTTTCCCGGTCTCATGATCTTGCTGACAGTGCTCGCGTTCAATTTGCTGGGCGATGGATTGCGCGATGCACTGGATCCGAAGCTCAAACGATAATGACGTGCCTCTCGCTGCTCACCGCGACCCTCTACCCGCTCGCGGAGGGATGGGGCCCGACAGGGCGTGTGAGGGGCTTTCTCGCGGTTGCCTGCTGATATGCCATTGCTCGAAATCGAAGACCTGCACGTCGACTTCCCGACCCAGTCGGGTGTGATGCACGCAGTTGAGGGTGTGAGCCTCTCGCTCGACGAAGGCGACGTGCTCGGCATCGTCGGTGAATCCGGATCGGGCAAGAGCGTCACGATGCTTGCCGTCATGGGGCTCGTGGCATTTCCCGGGCGGGTGCGAGCGAAGCGGCTGCGATTCGCGGGCCACGACCTGCTGACGCTTTCGGATCGTGCGCGTCGCAAGATCGTTGGCGGCGAGGTGGCCATGATCTTCCAGGAGCCCAGCACGAGCCTCAACCCGTGCTTCACGATCGGCTTCCAGCTTGCCGAGACGCTGCGGCTGCATCTTTCCCTGGACCGGAAGGCTGCGCGCCGGCGCTCGATCGAGCTCCTCGAACTGGTCGGCATTCCCGCGGCCGAAAGCCGCCTCAAGGACTTTCCGCACCAGATGAGCGGCGGCATGAACCAGCGCGTGATGATCGCGATGGCTGTCGCCTGCAATCCGCGCCTCCTCATCGCCGACGAGCCCACGACGGCGCTCGACGTCACGATCCAGGCGCAGATCCTGGATCTCCTGCGCGATCTCCAGAAGGAGCGGGGGATGGCGCTCGTGCTCGTCACGCACAACATGGGTGTCGTGGCCGAGATGGCCCGGCGCGTCGCGGTCATGTACACGGGGCAGGTCATGGAGGAGCGCGGGGCCAACGACTTGCTCGCGATGCCTCAGCACCCTTATGCCGCCGCGCTGCTCGCGGCGATGCCCGAGAGGCACGTGAGTCGCGATGGACGCGAAGAGCGCCTGGTGACCATTCCCGGCATGGTGCCCGGCCTGCACGACAGGCCGGTCGGCTGCCTCTTCGCGCCACGATGCGCCCACGCCACGCCTGCGTGCCGCGTAAGGCCGGTGTTGCGTGACTGGCAGAACGGCCTCGTTCGCTGTCACTACCCGCTCGGCGACCCTGCGCGAGAGGCGGAGCGCGCCCGGGATACGCAAGGGATCGTGGCATGAAGACCGTCGTGGATGCCAGCGGCTTGCGGCGCGTGTACGACATCCGCCGCGGCCTGTTCAAGGAGCCCGCGCACCTCCAGGCTGTCGGCGGCATCTCCTTTAATATCGACGCGGGTCGCACGCTCTCGGTCGTGGGCGAGTCGGGCTGCGGCAAGTCCACGCTGGCGCGCCTGATCGCGCTCATCGAGAAGCCGACCGCGGGGGATCTTCGTCTCGCGGGCAGCGACGCTGTCGATGTCCAGCCGTCGCAGCTGCGCAAGCTGCGCAGGAGCGTGCAGATGGTGTTCCAGAATCCCTACAGCTCGCTCAATCCGCGGAAGAAAATTGGCGCGATTCTCGAAGCGCCGCTCGAGATCAATACGGAGCTCGTTGCGGTCGCACGCGCCGAGCGCGCGCGGGAGATGCTCGCCAAGGTTGGCTTAAGACCCGAGCACTACGATCGCTACCCGCACATGTTCTCCGGCGGGCAGCGTCAGCGCATTGCGATCGCGCGCGCGCTCATGCTGGAGCCCGCGCTGGTGGTCGCCGACGAGCCTGTCTCGGCGCTCGACGTGTCCGTGCAGGCACAGGTGCTGAATCTGATGGCCGATTTGCAACGCGACCTCGGCGTGGCGTATCTGTTCATCTCGCACGACCTTGGCGTGGTCCGCTATATCTCGCATGACGTGCTCGTCATGTATCTCGGCTTGGCGATGGAGCAAGGACCCAAGGAACGCATCTTCCAGCAGCCGCTTCACCCGTACACGCAGGCGCTGCTGGCCTCGACGCCCGCGCTCGACGGCGTGCGCAAGCAGCGCATTGCGCTTGCCGGTGAGCTGCCGTCGCCCATGAACCCGCCGCCGGGTTGCGTCTTCTCGACCCGCTGTCCGCACGCGATCGACATCTGCCGCCAGGAACGTCCGGCCCTGCGCCCGCTGGACGGCAGGCTCGTCGCGTGTCACCTTGCGGAAAAATTCGTTGAAAACGGTCATAATGCCGCGTTTACTGCCTCGCGGCACTGATCCATCTATCGGAGAAAATCATGAACAAAACCGCCCTCGCCCTCGCCCTCGGTCTTGCCCTCGCGACAGCAGGCGCGTCCGCCAAGACGCTCGTCTTCTGCTCGGAAGGCAGTCCGGAGAATTTCTACCCGGGGGTGAATACGACCGGCACATCGTTCGACGCCAACAGCCAGATCTACAGCCGGATCGTCGATTTCGATCGCGGCACGACCAAGGTGGTCCCGGGCCTGGCCGAGAAGTGGGACATTTCGCCGGACGGCCTCACGTACACGTTCACTCTGCGCAAAGGGGTGAAGTGGCACAACCATCGCACGTGGAAGCCTTCGCGCGACATGAACGCCGACGACATCATCTTCATGCTCGAGCGCCAGGGGAAGGAAGACAACCCGTATTTCAAGGTGACGAGCTCCAACCATTCGTATTACAACGACATGGGCATGGCGAAGCTCATCAAGTCGATCCAGAAGGTGGACGACTACACCGTCCGCATCACGCTCAACAAGCCCGAGGCCCCGTTCCTGTCGAACCTCGCCATGGAATACGCCGGCGTGCAGTCCAAGGAATATGCCGATGCAATGATGAAGGCGGGCACACCCGAGAAGATCGACCAGGAGCCGATCGGCACGGGACCGTTCTATCTCGTGCAGTACCAAAAGGACGCGGTGATCCGCTACAAGGCATTCCCGCAGTTCTGGGGCGGCAAGGCTAAGATCGACGACCTCGTGTTCGCGATCACGCCGGACGCCTCGGTGCGCTGGGCGAAGCTGCAGAAGAACGAATGCCAGGTCATGCCGTACCCCAATCCGGCCGACCTTGACGCGATCCGCAAGGACCCCAACGTCGTCGTGCTCGAGCAGCCGGGACTCAACATCGGCTTCCTTGCGTACAACACGACCAAGAAGCCGTTTGACGACGTGCGCGTGCGCAAGGCCGTCAACATGGCGATCGACAAGAAGGCGATCATCGACGGCGTGTACCTGACGACGGGTGTGGCGGCAAAGAATCCGATTCCGCCAACGCAATGGTCGTACAACGATGCAATCAAGGACGATCCATTCGATCCCGCGGCGGCGAAAAAACTCCTCGCCGAGGCAGGCTATCCCAACGGCTTCGAGACCGACCTCTGGGCGATGCCGGTACAGCGTCCCTACAACCCGAACGCCAAGCGCATCGCCGAGCTCATCCAGGCCGACCTGGCCAAGATCGGCGTCAAGGCCGAGATCAAGAGCTTCGAGTGGGGCGAGTACAGAAAGCGCATGCAGGCGGGCGAGCACCAGATGGGCATGCTCGGCTGGACCGGCGACAACGGCGACCCGGACAACTTCCTGGCCTCGCTGCTCGGCTGTGACTCCGCCAAGACCAATGGGAGCAACGTCGCCAAGTTCTGTTATCAGCCTTACGAGGACCTGATCCAGAAGGCCAAGGTAGTGAGCAACCAGGCCGAGCGCCAGAAGCTCTACGAGCAGGCGCAGGTGATCTTCAAGCAGCAGGCGCCATGGTTCACCATCGCCCACGCGGTGCAGTTGAAGCCGGTGCGCAAGGAGGTGGTCGACTTCAAGCTGTCGCCGTTCGGCCGACATACGTTCTACGGCGTCGACATCAAGGAGTAACGCCGCGTGAACCCTCGATGCTCGAGCAATGCGCTCGCCGCAATCGCCTGGTCCATGTGCTCGGCGGCGGCGTTTGGCGAGCGCGCCGCCGGCAAGCCGGATATCGTCGTCGGCGACCTTTGGCAGTTCGCGCGGACGACGACAGGAGCCGAAGCCAAGTCCGGCACCTGGTCGCGCACGGCGACTGAAGCGCCGGGCGGAGAGCGGTTGACCGGGAAATGATGCGCCGATTTCGCTGCCCGATAACCCCGGGCTGATTGTCGATTCCGGCGCCGACGACACGATGATCTAGGTCCCGTGCTCGCCTTCATCCTTCGCCGCGTCCTGCAATCGTTCGCCGTCATGGCGGTGGTGGCGTTGATCGCCTTCAGCCTGTTCAACTTCGTGGGGGACCCCGTCGTTTCCATGGTGGGGCAGGATGCCACGATGGAGGAGAAGGCCAGGCTGCGCAGCGAACTCGGGCTGGACCAGCCGGTGGTCGTGCAGTTCGTGCGGTTTCTCGGCAATGCCGTGCAAGGCGATTTCGGACGATCGTTGCGCCAGGGCCGCAGCGTGGCCACGCTGATCAAGGAGCGGTTGCCTGCCACGCTCGAGCTGTCCTTCGCCGCCGCGTTGTTCGCGCTGATGGTCGGGATCCCGGCCGGAGTCTATGCGGCGTTGCAGCGCGGCAGCTGGGGGGCGCAGGCGCTGCTGACCGCATCGCTCGTCGGCGTGAGCCTGCCTTCGTTCCTCATCGGCATCCTGCTCATCCTGGTATTTGCGGTACAACTGGGATGGCTACCGTCGTACGGTCGCGGCGACACCGTCGCGCTGGGATGGTGGACCACGGGGCTGCTGACCACGTCCGGACTGAAGGCGCTGATCCTGCCGGTGATCACCCTTTCCCTTTTCCAGATGACGCTGATCATGCGACTGGTGCGTTCGGAGATGCTCGAAGTGCTACGGACCGATTACATCAAGTTCGCGCGCGCGCGCGGCCTGTCCGACCGCGCGATCAATTTCGGCCATGCGTTGAAGAACACGCTGGTCCCCGTGATCACGATCACCGGCCTGCAGCTGGGCGGGATCATCGCGTTCGCGATCGTGACCGAGACGGTCTTCCAGTGGCCCGGCCTCGGCCTGCTGTTCATCCAGTCGGTCTATTTTTCCGACATTCCGGTCATGGCCGCGTACCTGTGTTTCATCGCCCTCGTCTTCGTGCTGCTGAACCTCGTCGTCGATCTGCTGTACTACGTGGTCGACCCCCGATTGCGCATCGAAAGGACCACTGCCGCATTATGAGACCCGACGAACACATCCGGCGCTGGCAGGACGAATTCACCGCCGTTCGCCGAGACCTGCACGCGCACCCGGAATTGGGCTTCGAGGAGCATCGTACAGCGCGCGTCGTGCAGGAGCATCTGGCGAAGCTGGGCATCGAGCACCACACGGGGATCGGCAAGACAGGCATCGTGGCCGTCATCGCCGGTCAGCGCAGCGCGAGCGATCGCGCGATCGGGCTCCGCGCGGACATGGACGCGCTGCCGCTGCAGGAGGAAAACGAATTCGCGCACAAGTCGCGCTACGAGGGCCGCATGCACGGATGCGGGCATGACGGGCACACGACGATGCTGCTGGCCGCGGCCCGGTACCTGCACGAGACCCGGAAGTTCGACGGCACCGCCTATTTGATCTTCCAGCCGGGCGAGGAGGGTTATGCCGGGGCCAAGGCGATGATCGAGGACGGGCTGTTCGACCGCTTTCCGGCGGAGCAGGTCTACGCGCTGCACAACTGGCCCGGTCTGCCCCCGGGCAAGTTCGGAATCACGCCCGGCTATGCCATGGCGGCAGCGGACCGCATCGAGATCACGATTGACGGCCGAGGCGGCCACGGCGCGCATCCGCACAATGCCGTCGACCCGGTGCTGGTCGCGGGGCACATCATCACGGCGGCGCAGTCGATCGTCAGCCGCAACGTGAGCCCGATCGACACGGCCGTGGTGAGCCTGTGCGCGATGCAGGCGGGGCATCCGGGCGCGATGAGCGTCATTCCATCGCACGCGAAGCTGGTGGGGACCGTGCGCACGTTCCGTCCCGCCACGCAGGACTTGATCGAGAAGCGCCTCGAGCACCTGGCTGGATCGATCGCCGCCGCGTTCGGCGCCACGGCCCGGCTCAAGTACGAACGCGTCTATCCGGCCACGCTCAATCACGATCGCGAGGCGGCTTTTGCCGGCGACGTCGCGGAAGCCTTGGTGGGCACGGCCAACGTCGTGCGCAACCTCGATCCTTCGATGGGCTCGGAGGATTTTTCGTTCATGCTGCAGGTCAAGCCGGGCGCGTTCGCGCGACTTGGGCAAGGGGGAGCGGAGGGCGGCTGCTTCCTGCACAACAGCAAGTACGATTTCAACGATGCCGTCATCCCGCTCGGCGCCGGCTATCTCGCGGCGCTGGCCGAGACGGCGATGCCGCTGGCGGGCCGGCCCTGAACCCGATTCCCCACTTTGCCGGCACGTACGCGGAAGCGCGGGACAGGTTCTTCGCCGCGGCCAACGCGCGCGGCATGGCAGTGAATCGCCACATCCACCCGATTGTCCGGGGCGCCGCAGGCGAAGAGCTGTCGATCGATGTCGCCTCGCTGGGAAACGCGTCCGCGCCGGCCATGCTGCTTCTCATCTCCGCCACGCATGGCGTGGAGGGCTTTTGCGGGTCGGGATGCCAGGTGGGGCTGCTCCATGACGTCGAATTCCTGGCGGCGGCAAGGAACTCCGGCGTCCATGTGGTATTCCTGCACGCGCTGAATCCCTACGGCTTTTCGCATCTGCGGCGGACCAACGAGGACAACGTCGACCTGAATCGCAATTTTCGCGACTTTGCGACGCCACCGGCGCCAAATGCGCGCTATGCCGATGTCCACGATTTCGTCGTTCCGGCAACATGGCCGCCCACGCCGGAAAACGAGGCGAGGATGGCGGCCTACGTGGCGCAGCACGGCGAACGCGCGCTGCAGCAGGCGATCACCGGCGGGCAGTGCGAGTTTCCCGACGGACTGTTCTACGGCGGTGTGCGGCCGGCGTGGAGCAACACCATTCTGCGCTCCGTCATGCGGGCGCTCGGCGCCGGCAGGCAACGGCTTGGATGGATCGACTTTCATACGGGCCTTGGCCCACGGGGCCATGGCGAGATGATCTTCTCGGGCAGGGACGATCCCGCCGACCTGGCGCGCGCGCGCGCATGGTGGGGCGCGAACGTCACGTCGTTCCACGACGGCTCGTCGGCCTCGGCGACGCTTACCGGCGTCAATTACAACGTGGTGTACGACGAATGCCCGGGTGCGATCTATGCCGGCTTGGCGCTGGAGTATGGAACCCAGCCGCTCGCCGAGATGATCGACGCGCTACGCGCGGACCAGTGGCTGACCAATCATCCTGACGCCGGCGCCGCATTGCGTTCGCCCATCAAGAAGCGGATCCGCGACGCGTTCTACTGCGATGAAGACGACTGGAAAGCCATGGTCTACACCCAGGCGCGAACGTCGGCCATGAACGCGTTGGCACACCTCGCCGCCGCCTGACCCCGTTGCCGATGAGCCGAACCATGAGTGCAAACCCGATTCCCATGACCTCCGCGCCCACGCTGCGGTCGCGGCTGGCAAGCGCCTGGGACGGCGACGTGCTGTGGAATTTTCGCCACTCGCCGGTGGCGATCGGCGCGTTCGTCGTGCTTTTCGTCTGTCTTGCCGCGGCGTTCCTGGCGCCGCTGATAGCGCCGCACGATCCCTTCGACCTCAAGACGCTCAACCTTTCGAATGCGTTATCACCGCCGCGCTGGGTCGCCGGCGGCATTCCCGGATTCCTGCTCGGCACCGACGACCAGGGCCGCGATCTTCTGTCGGCCATCATGTTCGGCGCGCGTATTTCGCTGCTGGTGGGACTGGGCTCGGTCGCGCTGGCGATGGTCCTCGGCGTGTCGCTCGGCCTCGTCGCCGGCTACGTCGGCGGCCGCCTGGACGCGTTCATCATGAGGGTGGCCGATGTCCAGTTGTCGTTTCCCGCCATCCTGATCGCGCTGCTGATCGACGGCGTCGCACGGGCGATTTTGCCTCGCGACGCGCACTCCGGTGCCGTGCTGCCGGTGTTGATCCTGGCCATCGGCCTGTCGAACTGGGTGCAGTATGCGAGGACGGTGCGCGGCTCGACCATGGTGGAGAAGAGCAAGGAATACGTGCAGGCCGCCCGCGTGATCGGCCGGTCGCCGTTGCAGATCATGGCCAGGCACCTGCTGCCGAACGTATTGGGACCGGTCATGGTCATCGCCACCATCAACATCGCCTCCGCCATCCTGACGGAGGCGGCGCTGTCGTTCCTGGGCGTCGGCATGCCCGTGACCGAACCTTCGCTGGGAACGCTGATTCGCGTCGGAAACGACTTCCTCTTTTCCGGCGAGTGGTGGATCACGATTTTCCCGGGTGCGGCACTGGTGGCGATGGTGCTGTCGATCAACCTGCTCGGCGACTGGCTGCGGGATGCGTTGAACCCGCGTCTGCGATGAACGCGCCTTCGCAACCGGCAGCCGTCGCGCCGCTGCTCGAAGTGAGCAACCTGCGCGTCGAGTTTCCGACCCGCCGCGGCACGCTGGTGGCCGTGCACGACATTTCGTTCGACATCGCGCCCGGAGAAGTCCTGGGCGTGGTCGGGGAATCCGGTGCGGGCAAGTCGCTCACCGGCGCGGCGATCATCGGTCTCCTCGACCCGCCGGGCCGCATCGCGGGCGGGGAGATCCGGTTGTCCGGCCGCCGCATCGACCATCTGCCGGAAAGTTCGATGCGCGCCATTCGCGGACGCGAGATCGGCGCGGTGTTCCAGGACCCGCTGACATCGCTCAATCCGCTGTATACGATCGGCCGCCAGCTGACGGAGACGATCCGCACCCATCTCGATCTCGACGAATCCGCGGCGCGCAAGCGGGCCATCGGGCTCCTGGATGAAGTCGGCATCCCCGCGGCGGGACGGCGCATCGACCAGTACCCGCACCACTTTTCCGGCGGCATGCGACAGCGCGTCGTGATCGCGCTCGCGCTCGCGGCCAATCCCAGGCTGATCGTCGCCGACGAGCCGACGACCGCGCTCGACGTGTCGATCCAGGCGCAGATCATCCAGCTACTCAAGCGCCTGTGTCGCGATCACGGCACGGCGGTCATGCTGGTGACCCACGACATGGGCGTGATCGCCGAGACCGCGGACCGGGTCGCGGTGATGTACGCGGGACGCATCGTCGAGATCGGCCCGGTCGCCGACGTCATCCACCGGCCGCACCATCCCTATACCGTTGGCCTCATGGGTTCCATTCCTTCGATCGTCGAGGAGCGCGACCGCCTGACCCAGATCGATGGCGCGATGCCGCGGCTGAACGCCATTCCGGCCGGTTGCGCGTTTCACCCGCGCTGCCCGCAGGCCTTCGACCGCTGCCGCGCCGAGCGTCCCGAGCTGTTTGATGCCGGCGCCACGCGGGCGGCCTGCTGGTTGCGGGTTTCCAACCCGGCGGGAGTCGCGGCATGAGCGCTGCGCTGGTCGAATTGCGCGGTGTCGTCCGCCATTTCGACGTTTCTCCACCCTGGCTCAATCGTGTGCTCGAGCGCCGCGCGCGCGCCAGCGTCCGGGCCGTCGACGGTGTCGACCTGACGATTGCCAAAGGGGAAACGATGGGACTGGTCGGCGAGTCCGGCTGCGGCAAGTCGACCGTCGCGCGGCTGATCGTGGGCCTCTACACGCCGACCCGCGGCACGATTGCCTACGATGGCGATGTCATCGTCGGCCCGGGTGCGGTCGACAGGTCGCGGCAGCGGCAGACTCGGCAAGGCATGCAGATGATCTTCCAGGATCCCTACGCGAGCCTCAATCCGCGCTGGCGGGTCGCCGATATCGTTGCCGAACCGATGCGCGCGCAGCAGCCGGGGATATCGACGGCCGACGCGATGGGCAAGGTCGCCGCCTTGCTCGAGCAGGTCGGGCTCAATGCCGCCGACGGATCCAAGTTCCCGCACCAGTTCTCGGGCGGCCAGCGGCAGCGGATCTCCATCGCGCGAGCGTTGTCGACGAATCCATCGTTCCTGGTCTGCGACGAGCCGACGTCCGCGCTCGACGTGTCGGTGCAGGCTCAGGTATTGAACCTGATGCGCGACCTGCAGCGCCGCCTTGGGCTGACCTACCTCTTCATTTCGCACAACCTGGCCGTCGTGCATCACATTGCCGATCGCGTGGGGGTCATGTACCTCGGCCGCATCGTCGAGTTGGCGCCGACCCGCGTGCTGTTCCAGTCGCCGCGACACCCGTATACGCGGATGCTGCTCGACGCCGTGCCGGACCTCGAACTCGAAGGCAAGTCGCGCACGGCCGTCGCGGGCGAGGTGCCCAACCCGCTCGACCCGCCGCCGGGCTGCACGTTTCATCCGCGGTGTCCGCTGGCCAATGACCGGTGCCGACGGGAAATACCCCTGCTGAGGGCGGCGGCAGGCGACGCGGCAACTCAGATCGCGTGCCACGCGGTCGAGGAAGGGCGACTGCCGCCGCGGACCGGCGCCTTCGCTCCCTCAGTCGGCGCCTGACCCCCGCAGGGCGCCGGCGAGCCGCCCCTTTCCGCTATAATTCAGGGTTGAGCGCGCCCCAAGCGGCGCAAATTCCGACGTTTTAAGCACGCCTTCCCTTCGAAGTCTCCCTTGCGCCTAACGCAGATCAAACTTTCCGGGTTCAAGTCGTTCGTCGACCCGACCACGATTGCCACGCCGGGCCAGCTGGTTGGGATCGTCGGCCCCAACGGATGCGGCAAGTCGAACGTCATCGACGCGGTGCGCTGGGTATTGGGAGAGTCCAAGGCCTCCGCCCTGCGCGGCGAGTCGATGCAGGACGTGATCTTCAATGGCGCGGGCGAACGCAAGCCCGTCGGCCGGGCGTCCGTCGAACTCCATTTCAACAACGACGAGGGCCGCATCGGCGGCCAGTGGGGCCAGTACGCCGAGATCTCCATCAAGCGGGTGCTGACGCGCGACGGCGACTCGACGTACTACATCAACAACATTCCGGTGCGCCGCCGCGACATCCACGACCTGTTCCTGGGCACGGGCCTCGGGCCGCGCGCCTACGCGATCATCGAGCAGGGCATGATCTCGCGCGTGATCGAGGCCAAGCCTGAGGAGTTGCGCATCTTCCTCGAGGAAGCGGCCGGCGTGTCCAAGTACAAGGAGCGCCGCAAGGAGACCGAAGGGCGCCTGTCCGATGCGCGCGAGAACCTTGCCCGCGTCGAGGACATCCGCCAGGAGTTGGGCAACCAGCTTGTCCGGCTGGAGTCGCAGGCCAAGGTGGCCACCGAGTTCCGCGAGCTGGAGGCACGCCACCGGCAGTCGCAGCACATGCTCTGGTTCGCCAAGCAGCAGGACGCGGTGCGCGCGCGCGACCGGTGCACGACGGAAATGGCCACGCTGACCGTGGCGCTGGAGTCGCTGCAGGCTGAAGTGCGTGCGGCCGAGGCGAGGCTCGAAGCGCTGCGCACCAATCACTACGCAGCCGGTGATGCGTTGCACGACAAGCAGGGCGGGTTCTACGCCGCGAACGCGGAGGTCACCCGGCTGGAGCAGCAGCTGTCGTTCGCCCGCGAATCGGAATCCCGCATCACCCAGCAGGTCGCGCAGCTGACCGAGGCGCTGGGCGCGATCGCGGGCCAGGAGGCTGCACTTGCCGGCGACCGCAGCACCGCGGAACGCGAACTCGAAGGCGCGCTCACGGCGCGCGAAGCGGCGGCCGACGCCGAACGCTTGGCGCAGGCGCAGTTGCCCGCGCTCGAGCAGGCCGTCGCCGCCAGCTCGGCGACTCTCGCCGAGCTGGTCAAGCAGATCGCGCTGACCGAGCAGGACGTGCGCGTGGCCGAGACTCGCCGCGACAGCATCGGCGCCACGCTCGCGCAACTTGCCTCGCGGAAGGAGCGCCTGCAGCAGGAACTGTCGGGCATTCGCGCACCGAACACGGACCCGCTGCGCGAGGTCGAGGAACAGCTCGCCGCGGAGAACAAGGACCTTGCAGACAAACATTCGGCGCTCGCGGCCCTTCAGCAGGAAGTCGAGTCGCTGCAGCTGCGGCAGCGCGAAACGGCGGACGCGTGGCAGCGCGACAGCCAGCGTCTCGGCGAACTGGAAGCGCGTTCGCAGGCATTGTCGGATCTCCAGGCCAAGATCGGGCACGGCCAGGACATCGACGACTGGCTCGCCGCACGCGGATTGCGCGATGCGCGCAGGCTGTGGCAATCGCTCGACATCGAGCGCGGCTGGGAGGATGCGCTCGAGTCGGTCCTGCGGGAACGGCTGAATGCGCTGGAACTCGCGCGGCTGGACGATGCCGCCGGCTGGGTCGACGGCGACGCGCAGCCGCCTCGTCGCGTCGCGGCGTTCGAGTCAACGGAGGCGCCCGGGCGCGTCCGCCATGCCGCTCATCACGAACCCGATTCACTGCTGGCCAAGGTGAAGCTCAAGTTGCCCGAGGCCGGTCGCCTGCTGGCCGATGGCTTGCACGGCGTTCGCTGCCGGCGGGGTCTGGCCGGGGCGCTTGCGGATCGCAATGCGCTGGGCGTGGGCGAGGCCTTCGTCACGCCCGAGGGGCATCTGGTCACGGCGCAAGGGGTGACCTTCTTTGCACCGGACAGCGAACTTCACGGCGTCATTGCGCGGCAGCGCGAGCTCGACGAAATGGCGACGCTGATCGTCTCGGCGGTTGCGGCGGCCGCGGCGGCGCGCGAAGCCCGCGACAGGGTCGATGCGGCACTCAAGGACAAGCAACAGACGTCGCACGCCGAAAACCAGGCGGTCAGCTCACAGCAACGCCGGGTTCACGATCTCGAACTCGAGCTGGTGCAATTGAAGCAGGCGGCCGAAGCTGCCGAGCGCCGCCGCGCGCAAATCGCGCAGGAAACGGCGGACCTGGCCGCGCAGGAAGTCGAGGAGCGCACGCAGCGCGAGGCGATCGTCGGCCAGATCGCCGACCTGCAGTCGCGCATGCACGAGGAAATCGCCGCCCGGGAAACCGCGCGGCACGCGCGCAACGAGGCTGAAGTCGAATTGGCACGGGGCCGCGAACGCGTGCGCGCCGCGGAGCGTACGGCGCAGGAAGCGGGCTTTGCCGAGCGCAGTTGCCGCGAGAGGCTGGCCGAGCTGGAACGCCGGCGCGAATCGCTCGCCGCCCAGACGCTCCAGCAGAAGGCGCTGCTTGCGCAATTCACGTCCGAACGGGCGGCCATCGACTGGACGCCGGTGGAGGAAGCGCTGCAGCGTCAACTCGCATTGCGCGGCGAAGCGGAGCAGGCGCTGGCCGCGGCGCGCGACCAGGTCGAGGCGCTGACGTCCGAACTGCGTGCAGGCGACGAGGCGAGGCTGGCGGCCGAACAGAAGCTCGAGCCGGCGCGAAACCGGATCCAGGAAATGCAGTTGAAGGAGCAGGCTGCCGCACTGGCGGAGCAGCAATTCACCGAGCAGCTCACCGAGGCGCAGGCGGACCTGTCCGTGCTCCCGGAGGCGCTCAAGGCCTGGGGCAGTGCCCGCACGCTCCCCGCCGAGATCGAACGCCTGAACACGGCGATCGCAGAATTAGGCGCGGTGAACCTCGCCGCGCTCGACGAGCTTGCGCAGACGACGGAGCGCAAGAACTACCTCGATGCGCAGGCGGCCGACCTCACCGAGGCGATGACCACGCTCGAGTCCGCGATCCGGCAGATCGACAGGGAATCGCGTGACCTGCTGCAGCAGACGTTCGCTGCGGTCAACGCCAACTTCGCCAAGCTGTTCCCCACGTTGTTCGGCGGCGGCCAGGCGCGGCTGGTGCTCACGGGCGAGGAGATCCTCGACTCCGGCGTGCAGGTGATCGCGCAGCCGCCTGGCAAGCGCAATACATCCATTCACCTGTTGTCGGGCGGCGAAAAGGCGCTCACCGCCATTTCGCTGGTGTTTGCGCTGTTCCAGCTCAACCCGGCACCATTCTGCCTGCTGGACGAAGTCGACGCGCCGCTGGACGACCCCAATACCGACCGGTTCTGTTCGATGGTCCGGGAGATGTCCGGCGGGACGCAATTCCTGTTCATTTCGCACAACAAGATCACCATGGAAATGGCCAACCAGCTGGTCGGCATAACGATGCCGGAAGCTGGTGTTTCGCGCGTGGTCGCGGTGGACATCGCCGAAGCGCTTTCGCTGGCCGAAAGCACGGCTTAGGACACGGGTACGGCGCAAGGTTATCGCGGGCCTTCGCGTTATACTTGGCGTCTATGGTTCGGATGCAATTTCCACGACGATCCCGGGCGTGTCCATGCACATGAGTTCGCTCCAGCTGGGCCTCATCGTCGCCGCCGTCGTGCTGGTCCTCGCGGTGCTGCTCTACAACGCATGGGAGGAGCGCCGAATCCGGCGGCGGATCGACCAGGCATTTCGCGGGCAGGATTCCGCGCCGGACGCCGGCGCAGCGAGGGGCGAACCCGCACGGGTGGAGCCCACGATGAAGCCGGCGCGGGGAGATGTTGTGGATGCAAATGCCGATGCTGCGCAGACGCTCGATGCCGGCGATGTGCGCGCGACCACCGGACCGGACGGCGCCGGCCCCGCCGAATCGTCCTGGTCGCCACCGCTTGAAGTCATTGATCACGCCCTCGAACCGGACCCGGTTACGCCGCGCGAGCAATCGACCGATCCGGGGATGCCGCGCGTCGCCGCGGCATCGGGCTCCCAGGGACCTCAGCCGGACCGGGACATCGAATGCATGGTCATCCTGCAGCCGGCCAAGCCGCTCACCGCGGGCGCACTTGCGGCGGGATTGCATGCGCGGGTGGGCAAGCGCCTGCGCTGGTTCGGCAGGACTGCCCCCGGGTCGCCCTGGGTGCAACTCAATGCCGCGACCCCGGGCGAGTTCGTGGAGCTGGCCGCCTGCATGCTGCTGGCCGACCGGAATGGCGCCGCAAGTCACGCGCAGCTTGAGACCTTCGTGCGGGTGATGAGCGAGCTCGCGCCCATGCTGCCGGCGGCGCTTTCGGTCCCTGATGCAGGTGCCGAGGCCGATCGCGCCGAGGCACTCGACCGCTTGTGCGCCGACGTGGACGTCCAGGTCGGGCTGACCATCGTCAAGCAGGAGCCGGCGAGCATTGCCGGTACCCGGCTGCGCGGTGTCGCCGAAGCGGCGGGCTTCAAGCTCGCGCAAGGCGGCCGCTTCGAGTGGCAACAGGAGGACACCGGCGAGGTGCTGTATACGATGCAGAATGTGCGCAACGAGCCGTTTACCGTCGACACGCTGCGGACCTCTTCGACCCACGGCGTGGTGCTGGTGCTCGACGTGCCGCGCGTCGCCGATCCTCCGCGGGCCTTCGACCACATGAAGCTGGTCGCAAAGCGGATGGCCCACACGCTGGACGGCCAGCTCGTCGACGACAACCGGCGTCCGCTCGACGATTCCGCGCTGGCCGCGATCCGGCAGCAGGTGCAAGGCGCCGCAAACGCGCTCGCCGCTTGTCACATCGACCCGGGAAGCCCTCGCGCGCACGCGCTGTTCGGCGCCTGAACGTGGGCAAGTCCGCTTCGCCCGCGGCCAGGCAGGCAACGAAGGCGCCCGCGAAGGCGAGCGCGGCGTTGGCAGCGCATGCACCGCCCAAGGAACCCATCGCGGCGCCTAGGGATGTGTCAACTGAGGTGCCAACTGAGGTGCCAACTGAGGCGGCGCTGCGGGCTGCCGCGCT
>DAOMGB010000033.1:24347-34146 GCA_035430095.1 Casimicrobiaceae bacterium
CAACTGAGGTGCCAACTGAGGTGCCAACTGAGGCGGCGCTGCGGGCTGCCGCGCTGCGCGCAGAGATCGCCGCGCACGACCGCCGATATTACGAGGAGGACGCGCCGACGGTAAGCGACGCCGAATACGACGCCCTGTTCAGGGAACTGCAGTCGCTCGAGGCGAGATTTCCTGCGCTCGTCACGGCGGACTCGCCGACGCAGCGGGTAAGCGGCGCACGCGCGGCGGAATTTTCGCCGGTGACCCATCGCGTGCCGATGCTGTCGATTCGCACCGAAACCCAGACGACGGTGGCCGGCGCCACCGAATTCGACGCACGCATCCGCCGCGATCTCAGGTTGGCCGCCGACGCGCCGGCGATCGAGTACATGGCCGAATTGAAGTTCGACGGTCTCGCGGTCAGCCTGCGCTATGAACAAGGCGTGCTGACGGTGGCCGCCACCCGCGGCGACGGCGAAACGGGCGAGGACGTGACTGCCAACGTTCGGACGATCGCCGCGATCCCCGCCAGGCTGCGAGGCAAGGCGCCGCCCGTGCTGGAGGTCCGCGGCGAGATCTACATGACGCGCGCCGACTTCGCGCGCCTCAACGTACGGCAGGAGGCCGCAGGGCAGCGGCTGTACGTGAACCCGCGCAACACCGCGGCAGGCGCCGTGCGCCAGCTCGATCCGGCGATGACCGCGCAGCGCCCGCTGGAGTTTTTCGCCTACGGCATCGGGGAGACCGAGGGCTGGACGCTTCCACTTTCGCAAAGCGAGCTGCTCGAGGCGCTCTCCGCATTCGGCCTGCCGGTCAACGGCGACCGTCGCATCGCGCGCGGCGCCGGGGAGCTCGCGGCGTTCTACGAGGAAGTTCTCGCCCGCCGGAGCGAGTTGCCGTTCGAGATCGACGGCGTCGTCTACAAAGTCAACAGCCTGGAATGGCAGCGCGTCCTGGGTTTTCGCACCCGTGAGCCGCGCTGGGCGGTCGCCCACAAGTTTCCGCCGGAGGAAATGCCGACCCGGCTGCTGGCGATCGACGTGCAGGTCGGCCGGACCGGCGCGGTCACGCCCGTGGCGCGACTGGAACCCGTGTTTGTCGGCGGCACCACCGTGTCCAACGTCACGCTGCACAACGAGGACGAAATCCGCAGACGCGACCTGCGCATCGGCGACATGGTCGTCGTGCGCCGCGCGGGAGACGTGATTCCGCAGGTTGTGCGCGCCATCCTCGAGCAACGTCCGCGCGATGCGCGCGAGTTCGTCATGCCCACCGTTTGCCCCGAATGCGGCTCGGCGATCCAGCGGCTGCCGGACGAGGCGATCGCACGCTGCAGCGGCGGTCTCGTCTGTCCGGCGCAGCGCAAGCAGGCGCTGCTGCATTTCGCCGGCCGGCGCGCGCTCGACATCGAGGGCATGGGCGACAAGCTGGTCGATCAGCTGGTCGACTCCGGGCTCGTGCACACGCCTGCCGACCTCTACCGGCTCGACCTCGCGCAACTCGCGGGACTTGAGCGCATGGCGGAAAAGAGCGCGGGCAATGTCGTCGCGGCCATCGAGAAGAGCAAGGACACGACCCTGGCGCGATTCATATTCGGACTTGGAATCCGGCATGTGGGCGAAGCCACGGCCAAGGACCTGGCGCGGCACTTCGGAAACCTGCAGGCGCTGCTCGGTGCGAGCGAGGAAGAGCTCCTGGAGGTCAAGGACGTGGGGCCGGTGCTCGCGGAATCCCTGCTGGGTTTCCTGCGCGAGCCGCACAACCGGGAGGTGATCCGGCAATTGCTGGCCGCGGGCGTGCATTGGCCCGAGGCGGCCCCGCGGCGCGAGCAAGCGGGGGCGCTGTCCGGACTCACGTTCGTGCTGACCGGCACGCTTCCTTCGCTGTCGCGAGAGGAGGCGAAGGCGCTGATCGAGGCGCGCGGCGGCAGGGTCGCCGGCAGCGTGTCGAAGAAGACCGACTATGTCGTGGCCGGTGCCGAGGCCGGCACCAAGCTCGCCCGGGCCGAGGAACTCGGATTGAAAGTCCTGGACGAAGAACAGTTGCGCGCGCTGCTGGGCGAATGAGCAGCACGGGACCCGGAGCGAACGTCATGCAAAAAGTCACCAAAGCCATCTTTCCGGTTGCCGGCCTGGGCAGTCGCTTTCTTCCCGTCACCAAGGCCAGCCCGAAGGAAATGCTGCCGGTCGTGGACAAGCCGCTGATCCAGTATGCGGTGGAGGAAGCCGCTGCCGCCGGCATCACCGACATGATCTTCATCACCGGGCGCAACAAGCGCGCCATCGAGGATCATTTCGACAAGGCCTACGAACTCGAAACGGAACTGTCGCTGCGCAACAAGGCCGACCTCCTCGAGGCGGTCCAGGCGGCGACGCCGCCAGGAATCAATTGCATCTACATCCGGCAGTCGGAAGCGCTCGGGCTGGGCCATGCGGTGCTGTGCGCGGAGCCCGTGGTCGGCGACACGCCGTTCGCGGTGATCCTGGCCGACGACCTGATCGACGCGCGAGTCCCGGTCATGCAGCAGATGGTGGAGGTCTCCGCTCGCGCGAACGCCTCGACCATCGGTGTCATGAACGTCAGGGCGAGCGAGACAGGGAAGTACGGCATCGTCGAGACCGGAGCGATGACCGACCGGATGGCGCGCATCACCGGCATCGTGGAAAAGCCCGCGCCGGGCACCACGAGTTCGACATTGGCCGTGATCGGCCGCTACGTCCTTTCGCCCAGGATCTTTCGACACTTGCGCACGATGCCGGCGGGTGCGGGCGGCGAGATCCAGTTGACCGACGGCATCGCGCGCCTGGCCGCGGAAGAAGAGGTCTATGCCTACGCGTTCGACGGGAGGCGATACGACTGCGGCAGCAAGCTCGGTTACCTGGAGGCGACGGTGGACTTCGGGCTCAAGCACCCGGAGACCGGGGTGGGATTCGCGCGCTTCCTCGCCGAACGCGATCGCTAGGCCGTCAATGACGCTCAACGAACTCAGGTACCTGGTTGCGGTCGCGCAGGAGCGAAACTTCGGCCGCGCCGCGCAGAAGTGCTTCGTGAGCCAACCTGCGCTGTCGGTCGCCATCCAGAAGCTCGAGGAGGAACTGGGCACCCAGGTCTTCGAACGGGGAAAAAACGAGGTCACCGTGACCCCCGTTGGCGAGCGCATCGTCGAGCAGGCGCAGCGCGTGCTGGAGGAAGCGTCGCGCATCCGGGAAATCGCCCAGTCTGGTCGCAACCAGCTGTTCGGTACGCTCAAGCTCGGCGTGATCTACACGGTGGCGCCCTACCTGCTGCCCGACCTGATCCCGGTGCTGCACGACCGCGCGCCGCAGATGCCCCTAGACATCGAGGAAAACCTCACCGAAAACCTCGAAGTCGGCCTGCGGTCGGGTCGAGTCGACGCAGCGATCGTCGCGCTGCCGTTTGCACCGCCGGGCGTGGTCACCGAATTCCTCTACGAGGAGCCATTCCAGGTCGTGGTGCCCGTCGATCACAAGTGGGCGACGCGCAAGTCTGTCCAGCCCTCCGAGCTGGCGGGAGAGAACACCATCCTGCTCAACGTCGGGCATTGCTTCCGCGACCAGGTACTCGAGTCGTGTCCGGAACTGAATCGCGCCGATGCGCACATGCCACGCACCAATTCGCTCGAAACCGTCCGCAACATGGTGGCATCCGGGCTGGGCATCTCGGTCCTGCCGCGGGATGCGCTGACGCCCAAGTACCACAGCCGCATGGTGGTTCCGGTGCCGTTCGCAAAGCCCGTGCCCGCGCGGCGGGTCGCGCTGGCGTATCGCCGCAGCTTCCCGCGGCCGGCCGCCATTGTCGCCATCCGCGAAGCGGTCGCGCTCTGCCGCGCCGCTCCTCGGTCGCATTAGGAAATAACGGCCGGCACCGCCAACGTCCGAACAGGGCGCCGTTCAGCCCAGGAAGTGATGCGGAATCCAGGCGGCCAGGTCGGCCCAGAACACGACGGCCAGGAGCACGACGACCTCGGCGATGATGAACGCCCAGCAGTAGCGGATCGTCTCGCTGTACTTGCAGCCCGCGATGCTGGTCGCCACGAACAGCAGCACCGCCACCGGCGGCGTGGTTGAGCCGATCTGCGTGGCCATCACCATCATCAGTCCCAGCTGGAATTCGTCGATGCCGAAATTGCGGCCGATCACCACCGCGACCGGGATCATGATGATGAGGATCGCCATCGAATCGACGAACATCGTCAGCACCAGCATCACGGTCATCATCAGCAGCATCACGCCCAGCCTCGACCCGGTGACCCCCGTGATCCCCGACAGCACGATGTCGTTGAAATTGAGGTATGACAGGAGCCAGCCGAAGGCGCCGGCGACGCCGATGATCCCGGAGACCATGGCCGTCGTGACGGCGGCGCGGATGAAGATGTTGGGAAGGTCGCGCAGTTTCAGCTTGCGGTAGATGAAAAAGCCGACGATGAATCCGTAGAAGCAGGCGACCACGCCCGCTTCGGTCGCCGTGAAGGCCCCGGTGAGGATGCCGCCGACGACGAGGATCGGCGCCAGCAGCGCCGGCCACACGTTGACCGTAGCCCGCATGACGCGGCCGAACTCGAACGCGCCGCTCGTGTGCCGCAGCTCCGGAAACGCCGCGCGCAGCGAATACAGCTTGATCACGACCATGAGACCGAGGCCGATCAGGATGCCGGGAACGATGCCGCCCAGGAACAGTCCCCCGATCGAGACATTGGCCATCGAACCGTAGACGATCATCGTCATCGAAGGCGGGATGATCGCGCCGATCGTGCCGGCGCAGGCGACCAGCGCCGCGGCGAACCCCGGCTTGTAGCCGTGGTCCTTCATCGCGGGCACCAGGATCGAACCAATGGCGGACGTGTCGGCCACCGACGAACCGGAAACGCCGGCGAACACCATGCTGGCCACGACCGATGCGTGGCCCAGTCCCCCGCGCCAGTGGCCGACAACGGTCTGCGCGAACTCCACCAGCCGCTTGGAGATCCCGCCGGCGGAGATCAGTTCCCCTGCGAGAATGAAGTAAGGAAGCGCGAGCAGGCTGAAATTGTCCAGCATCGCGAACATCTTCTGAGGAAACAGCGCGGGGACCAGCGACGGCGTCTCGAGAATGCCGGCCAGGCCGACGATCCCCATCACCAGCAGGATGGGAACGCCGAGCGTGATCAGCGCAAGCAGCAGCGCGAAGAGCGCGATCAGCATCAGTGCGCTCCCAGCGATTCGGGCGGCGGATCCTGCCAGCCGAAGTAGGTGGCGAATCGCCTCAGCGCGACAAAGGCAAGGTAGACGCTGCCGATCACCAGGCCCGAATAGACGTAGTTCATCGGAATACCGAGGCCCGGACTGTCCTGGTTCCTCGCGACGTCCATGATCACCAGCGTATATCGGCCGATCGCGAGCGCGAGGATGAACCACAGCACCTCGGTGACCAGGCCGATTCCGCGCTGCATGCGTTGGGGCAGCAGGTGCAGCAGCATGTCCATGCCGAGGTGGGCGCCGCGCCGGTAGGCGACGGGAATGGCCAGCATCACCATCCAGATGTGCCCGAACTTCTGGAACTCCTCGCTCCACGACAGTGGAAACCCCAGCACGAAGCGGTTGAACACCTGCAGGCCCCCGACCAGCGTGAAGGCGAGGAAGTACAGGAACAGCAGGTATTCGACCGAACGGTCGATCCTGCGGAAAAGCGTCGCGATCATGCCGGCCGGGGCCGCCGGTTCCCCGCGTGGGCGGGGATGGCGCTGCCGAATCCGATCACCGCGACGCTTCGCGTCCTTCCGGCGGACGGTTGCGTCACTTGGTTTCGCGGATGGTCTTCAGCAGGTCTTCGGCGCCGAGCGTCTTCGCCAGCTGGTCCTGCAGAGGTCCGGCAGCCTTGAGGAACTGGGTCTTGTCGATCGGATTGATGATCATGCCCTTCGCGCGCAGCTTGTCCATCGACTCGGCATCCCGCTGCACCGTGAGACTGCGGTTGACGTCCTGTCCGAGCCTGGCGGCGGCGGCGACCACCTGTTTTTCCTTGTCCGTGTAGCCGTCCCACTCCTTCTTGGAGATCACCGTGACCGTGGGCCCGAACAGGTGCTCGGTCAGCGTGATGTACTTGGCCACTTCGTAGAATTTGCCGGTGTAGGTGACCGCCGACGAATGCTCGAATCCGTCGAGTACGCCGGTCTGCAGCGACGTGTAGACCTCGCCGAAGGCCATCGGCGTGGCCGACGCGCCCATCGCGTTCAATGCGGCGACGTAGGTCGGCGTCTGGATAGTGCGGATCTTGAGTCCCTTCAGGTCCTCGGGCTTCTTCACTTCCTTCTTGGTCGTGATGACGTTCCGGTAGCCCCAGCTGTCCTGCCACCCCAGGACCTTGAGCCCCAGCTTCTCGTGCTCGGCCGCCAGCGTCTCGCCGACCTTTCCGTCCAGGACATGGTGCGCATGCTCGTAGCTGTGCCACAGGAACGGCAGGTCGAGCACGCCCATCCGCTTGTTGAAATTGTTGTGGATCGCGGTGCCGCCGATGTGCATCGTCGCGCCGGCGCCCAACTGCATGCCTTCGACCACCGCGCGCTCCTCGCCCAGCTGGTTGGCAGGGTACACGCGCGCTTCCAGCGTGTCCGAGTTGCTGTTGATGTAGTTGGCGATGATCCACGCGGTCATGTGGTTGTCGTTGGCCACGTCGCCGGCCGTGGCGTGGGAGATCTTGACCTGTTTCTTCGCCTGCGCCGCGGCCTCCGGCGCGATGGCGAACGCCATCGTCAATGACAGGCACAGCGCCAGCCTGCGCAGCATCGGACTCGTGTTCATCGCTACTCCTCCTTGGGTTGGACTCGGGGTGGTCCCCGTATTCAAGTCCGTCGCGGCGATCTCCGCGCCGCCTTGACTGCCGGCGGCGGGGGAAAACCACGCGGATACTTGTCGTAGGCCGGCGCCAGGTCGCGCGCGGTGCCGGCCAGCAGTTTGCGCATGGCCTGTTCCGCCTCGTCGGGATTGCGGCGCCGGATGGCGACGGCGACGGCCTGGTGCTCGGCGAGCGAATTCTCGTAGCTTTCGCGGGCGTTGCTCGCGATGCGGACGCACGCCAGCAGCGCCGTGCGGATGGCCGCCGCAAAGCGGATCAGCATCTGGTTGCCGGTGGACATGATGATGAGCTCGTGCAGGGCCAGGTCGTGTGCGCAGCACGTTTCCATGTCGTGAGGCGTGGCGGCTTCCATGCCGCGATACGCGGCTTCGATGGCCAGCACCTGTTCCGGCGTCGCGCGCGCCGCCGCCAGCCGCGCGGCGGCCGGCTCGACGATCATGCGCACGTCGAGGAGGTCCATGAAGAACGCGGGGTCGGGCGGGGCGACCGAAAGCCAGCGCAGCACATCCTCGTCCAGGACGTTCCAGTGAGCGCGTGAGTTGACGGTGGTGCCGCGCCGGGTGCGGCCCTCGACCAATCCCTTTTGTCCAAGGGCGCGCAGTCCCTCGCGCAGCGAAGGCCGGCTGATTCCCATCTGCAGCGAAAGCTCCGCCTCGGTGGGGAGGAGCTCGCCCGCGCGCAATTCGCCCGACACGATCCTGAAGCCCAGCGCATCCACCACGCGCTCGGACTTGAGGCGGCGCGCCGCGACGGCAGGCGAAGCGGACTTTCGCCGTGCGACGAGTGTCGTCTTGGTGGGGCCGAGTCTGCGGGTGGGCATCGGTGGTCCGCGCGTTGTGTCGGACACAATGCCATTAAAGTCCGACATAAACAAGTATAATTGCGAAGGATTCGCAACTGCGCCGGGGCGCCCATGGTGAACCGGCCCATAGCCGCATGCGATGCGGCGTAACCAGGGGGAGCACGTGATGGATTCGGATCTCAAGGGCAAGGTCGTGCTGATTACCGGCGCATCCACCGGCATCGGTGCGGCTGCCGCTCATGCGTTCGCGCGCGAGGGCAGCAAGGTCATGGTTCACTACAACGCGAGCGGCGAAGCGGCTGCGGCGGTCGTTGCCGCCATCAAGGCAGGCGGCGGCAATGCCCGGATGGTGGGTGGCGATGTCATGGTCGAGGCGGACGTGCGGCGGATCGTCGCCGAAACGACAGGCGCCTACGGCCGGATCGACGTGCTGGTCAACAACGCGGGCGGAATGCTCGGGCGCGTCAAGATCGAGGACTACACGCTTGAGCACATCAACCGCGTGCTGGCACTCAACTGCACGCAGGTGGCGCTATTCATGCGCGAGGTGATCCCGGGCATGCGCCGGCAGAAGTCCGGCAATGTGATCAACGTGACATCGATCGCGGCGCGGCACGGCGGAGGCGGCGGCGCGATCCTCTACGCGGGCTCGAAGGGTTTCGTCTCTACGGTCACCCACGGCTGGGCCAAGGAAGTGGTCGGGGACGGGATCCGGGTCAACGCCGTGTCGCCCGGCGTGATCACCACGCCGTTTCACGACCGCTACTCGACCGCGGAGCAACTGAAGGCGATGCAGGCAACGGTGCCGATGAACCGGCTGGGCAGCGCCGACGAATGCGCGGGAACGTTTATCTACCTGGCGTCGGACCGGATGAGCGGCTACGTGACCGGGCAGGTGATCGAGGTCAATGGCGGCCAGTACATGCCGTAGCGGGCCGCCTCTCCGGCGGCGCTCAGGGCCGGCGGCTGCGTCTCGGGTTGGCCGCGACCAGGCACAACTCGGTGAAGAGCATCTGCGCGCCAATCTGGGCCGTGTTGGTGGTGGCATCGTATTGCGGCGCCACCTCCACCACATCGCCTCCGATGATGTCGAGTCCCGCCAATCCGCGCACGATGGCGAGCGCTTCGCGCGGCGACAGGCCGCCGACCTCCGGCGTGCCGGTCCCGGGGGCAAAGCCGGGATCGATGCCGTCGACATCGAATGTGACGTACGTCGGGCCGTCGCCGACGACGGCGCGCGCCTTCGCCACGACCGCCGGGATTCCCATTTCCACGACGTCTTCCGCGTGCAGGACCGTCATTCCCGATTCGTACGAGAATTCCCACAGGAACTCGGCGCCGCCACGGATGCCGATCTGGATCGAGCGCTCGGGGTCGAGCACGCCGGCGAGCACCGCCTGCCGGAAAGGACCGCCATGATGGAATTTCGAGCCCTCGAATTCACCGGCGCAGTCGCAGTGCGCATCGATGTGCACCATCCCGACCGGACGCTCGCGCCCCAGCGCCTTGAGGATCGGGTAAGTAACGGAATGGTCGCCGCCCACCGCCAGCGGAATCACGCCGGCGGCGTGCAATCGCCGAAAGTAGGCCTCGATGTCGGCCACGCACTGCTCGAGCGAGTAGCGGCTTGCCATGGGGACGTCGCCGACATCGGCGACCTTCAGAATTCCCGCCGGCGCGATCTTCAGCACGTGTTCATAGGGGCCGACGCGTTCGACATTGCGCACCGCGCGCGGTCCCAGGCGCGCGCCTGCCCGATTGGTGACGCCAAGGTCCATCGGCACGCCCACCAACGCGACGTCGATCTGGCCGAATTCGTCGGCCCCCCCCGCAGCCGAGGCAGCAAGCATCGGTGCGCCGAGGAACGTCGGGACGCCGGCAAACGGCCACGTGCGCCGCTTGTTGTCGATGAATATTCTCGCGGCGACGGCGGCGAACGCCGGGTCGAAGATGTCCCCGCCCTTGGCGTTTTCGTACTTGCTGCGCAGCGCGTCGAGCTTGGCCTTGTCCATCGGGTCGCCGTCATGAATGGCGGGACAGGATTGCACGCCGGCCGGCACTGGGGCAAGGGGATCGGCCAGGGGTCCATGGGCAAAAAAAGAGGGGCTACGCTTGCGCGTAACCCCTTGGTTCAGTGTGGTGGGCATTGCTGGGTTCGAACCAGCG
>DAOMGB010000034.1:0-19118 GCA_035430095.1 Casimicrobiaceae bacterium
GTGTCGTGCTGGAACGTCCATCCGGCGTCGCCGATCGGACTCACGTAGACGAAGCCGATCTTGAGCGGCTCTTTGGGTTGCGCGGCGGCGGGTGCGGCCAGTGCCAGGCCGCACGCGGCAGCCGCTACGACAGACAAAAATCGGTTCATGCGGATCATCAGGTTCTCCAGGGGGCGATGGGCGCCGGCGGGCGACGCGGCATGGCAAGCGGCGATTGTATCCAAATCGCGGCGCCGTCGCGTCGGGGGCGTCCGAATTGGCATGTCAGAGGTGCGGCGCGGGTCACTGCGCCCGAAGGGACTCCTGCAGGCTTTGCAGGTTCTGCGGCTGCACGATGATCAGACCACCGCGAGGGCTGTCGATGTCGGCAATGAGCATGAACGTGACCGCTATCACAAATGGGAGAACGAGGAGCAGGGTGCGCTCCGCCTTGAACTGGCGCGCGCCGGAACCGACGAGCAGATTGGAGGCGACCGCGATGACCAGCATGAGAATCCATGCCGTCACGGGTATCCGGTTCCACCACGCCGCCTGCGTGTACCCCTGCGAATTGATGACGTCGTTCATCCCCGTCAAGGCAAGCGCCGCGATCGGCGTCGGTTGTGCCTTGGCGGGTGACGCGACCGCGGACCAGAGTGCGTCCTGGATCTGCGACGTCCGGGCAACGATCTTGTTGTACTCGTCAAGGTCTCGGGTCGTGTAGAACGCGATCCTTTGTTCGAGATATTCCTTGAGCAGCGTCCGAGCCTGGGCCGCGTCGGCAGCCGGCAGCAGCGTCACCCGAAGGTACTCGGTGCCAATCGCGTTGGCCTCTTCCTCTTCGAGATTCTTGCGCTGGTCGTAGCGGTTGATGGCCATCGAGAAGCTGAACCCCAGGATGAGGCCAAGCAACGTCAAGGTTGCGGCGAGCACCACGCTGAAGTCTTGGCGGACACCCTCCCCCGGATCCACCTTGCGTCGCAAGACGGTCGCGCCCAGCCACGCGGCGATCCAAAGCAGGATAAAGGAAAGCACGAATATGAGCAGTGGATATCGAAGCAGAACGGTCATGGATGCGGGTCGTCGGCCTGGAGTCTCTCAACAGGGAATTCTATACAAAGGCGACGATGCCGCTCAGATTTCGGTCGACCAGCGCAGCCGATACAGGCGTGCGTCGCCGAACTTCTTGGCCAGGGGCATGCTGCCGATGTACTCGCAGCCGTACCGCTGCCGGTCGTCGGCGACCAGCGACGAGGCAAATTCCTCCGTCACGAAGATCTCCCCGGGCTGGGCGACCGGCTCCAGGCGCGCGGCGCGGTTGACGTGGCTTCCATAGAAGGTCGTCCTTTCCGTGACCGGATTGAATACGCGGAACATCGGGCCGGTATGCAGGCCGACGCGGACACCGGTGTCGGCCGCGAGCCCGAGGCTGGCCCAATCGACCCTGCTCAGCACCTGCTGCAGGCGCACCGCAAAATCCGCGGCGTGACCCGGCCTCTCGAACACCGCGAAGATTCCGTCGCCATGCGTGTTCACTTCGAGGGCCGGATTCGCAAGCGAATCGAGGACTGCCCGGACGCTGTCGAGGAACATCAGGGCGAAATCGGGGGTGTACTGTTCGGGCATGCGCGAGTAGCCCATGACGTCCGCAAACAGCAGGCTCCGGAGGCTCCTCGATCGCGGCGAAGGGACGTCATCCGTTGCGACGGCAGGCGTGCCGTTTGCGGCGGGATCGCCGCCTCGCAGCGCAACGAGATCGATGTTCTCGATGCGGCCCCCGATTCGTTCCCAATTGCGCGCGGTCGCTGCGGTGCCCCCCACCATGTCGCCGGTTCCCCGTGCAAGAACCGTCAGCATCAGCGGATGGGTCGACAGTTCGCTCGCACGCAGGAACGCCATCCCCTGGATCAGGTTGGCGGCGTGTTCGAACAGCACGTCGTCGCCGAGGAACGGCTCCTCGGTCGCATGGACCACGCGGTTGGCGCGCTCGAGAACCCGGTGGAAGCGGTCGATCCAGTCTGCTCCGGCAAAGCTCACGCTGGTCCGGATGTAGTCCTGGGGCAGGAACGGCAGCACGATCTGCGTCTGCATTCCGGCGTCCTGCATCGCCTCGAGAAACAGAATGTCCGCACCGCAGGCCGCCTGCGCGTAACCTATCGCCGGCCCCCATGCCGCGATCCTCTCCCTCAACGCCGCCGCGACCTGCGCCTCGAGTCGGGCAGGGAATCGGGGCGAAGCCCGATCCGGACGGTCGATCATGTGTCCGGAGAACGCGACGACCCGTGGTGCGGGAAGCATGTCGGCAATGTTCCGCGCCGCGTCGGTTCCGATCAGCAGCAGTTGCCGCCGCATCGAGGCCAAGTCGCCGAAGCGCGAACCGGCGCGCCGATACGCCTCGGCGTAGCGCGCGCGCGACTCGTCGATGCGGCCGAGGATGAGCAGCGCCTCGCCCGCGGTTGCCTCGGTCCAGTGATCGTCGTTGCCGCCGACCAGGCTGTCGAGCGCTCGTTGCGCCAGGTCCCGGGACAGCGGCAGGTCACCGGCCAGCATCGCCAGGGTCGCGGCATTGACCGCAGGATAGGCGGCGCCGCCCAGCGCAAATGCGCGCCGGTAAGCGTCGATGGCTGCTCTTGCGAGACTTCGCGCCGCTGCATCAGACCGGTCGCGGGATGCGGCATAGCGCTCCTTGGCGAGCCTGCCGGATAGGCTCCACGCGTCGACGGCAAGCGGACTGACGCCGAGCGCATCGCGGTCCACTTTCGCCAGCCACCGGTCGGCTTCGCCGACGGCGCCCATGCGAGCACAAGCAAGGGCGCCCAGGTAGCGGATTTCCGCGGCGTCCGCAGCGAGTGGCAGGGCGTCGCGCGCGAGGTCGAGGGCCTGAGGATTGAGGCCGGCGTCGAGCGCTGTGCGAATCGCGGTGACCGTGTCGCTCAACTCTGCTTGCGCCGGCCGGTCTGCTCGTCGGCGATCATGGTACGCAGGAGCAGCGTGCTGCGCAGCTGGCGGATCGACGCGGGCAGGCGATCGACCATCGCGGCGGCCTCGGCGAGCGCGGCGGACTCCCTGCCGCCGCCGGCCATCGCCGAGGCGAGCAGCGCCTGCGCGAACTCGACGCGCAATGACAGATCCTCGTTGGCCCGGTCCGCGCGCAGGTCGAGGTACAGCTTGAGCGCGGGCTCGAGCGCGGCCCGCGCATCCGCGGCCTTGCCCTGCCGCGCGAGGATCATCGCCAGCAGGACCTGGCCCTGCGCTACTTCGCGCCGGCGGTCCGTGGTCTGGTCTGTCACCTTTTGCTGGTAGGTCATCGATTGCCGGATCGCCGCCTCCGCCGCCGGATATTCGCCGAGCATGAACGCGGCGGTGGCGATGTCGCGATAGCGCGTGGTCAGGCCGCCGTACCAGTTGCTGAGCAGGCGTCCGCCGGGAGGGGGCGCCACGCCTGGATCGGGCAACGCACCTTCGGCGACCTTGCGCACTGCGGCGAAGTCCCACTGCGCGGTCGGGATCGCGGCAGCGAAGTTGGCGACGAACATGCGCAGCGTCGCCTGGCTGGAGGGGTCCTGGCGCGTCTGGCCGGCGATGCCCGCCAGTTCCCGGACGTGCGCGAGCGCGGCCTCGGCCTGGGCGTAGTTGCCGCGGTCGGCCTCGACGAATACGGCGCTTCCCGCCGGCCACATCTGGTTGACCGCGTATGACGGCGACATCCGCGTGCGCTTCTCGACTGCGGTTGCCGCGGCAAAGGACGCGACGGCCTCGGCCACGCGCCCGGTCCGATACAGGAACCAGCCTTCGCGCTGGTAACCGGAGCCGAGGTTGTTGAGCGCGATCGTGTTGCCGGGGTCGAGCTTGAGCAGGCTCTCCCAGTCGCGGCTCGAGTCCTGCGCCAGCGGCAGCGCCTTGGCCAGGTGCAATTCGTCGGCCTCGATGTCGGACAGGTTCGACGTGACCAGCGCGCGGGCGCGCAGCGCGCCTATGTACGCCGGGCGCTTTTCCAGCACCTTGGTCGCCACCTGCACGGCGTCCTCACCGACACGCTTCGCGTCGTCGACGCGGCCCAGCGCGCGCAGCGCCTCCATCTGCCAGCCCGAGGCCTCGGCGTAGCCGGTCGCCGATGCGAGGTCGTCGTAGGCCAAGCCGTCGATGCTGCGGTAGGTCTCGCGCGCGACGTCGAGGCTCTTGACGGCGGCTTGGTACTCGTTGCCGCGCATTCGCGAGAAGCCCTGGTAGATCATCACGTTGCCGTAGGCGCGGCGCAGCGGCAGCGACGGCGACGGCGCTGCCATCAGCGGCTCGAGAATGGACACCGCGCGGTCGGCGAGTTTTTCGGCCGTCCCGTCCTGGTTCAGGCTGTCGGCGGTGCGAGCCTGCGCGGCGAGACCCAATCCCAGTCCGATCGCGGTAATCTCCGAGGTGTCGCCCTGCGCGCGCAGGCCCTCGAGGATTCCGACGGCTTCGCCCAGCACCTTGCCGCCCTCGTCCAGGCGGGCCAGCGTGCGCAGCACCGCGCCGTAGCGGACCATCGCCAGCGCGCGGTTGCGCTCGGTCTCGGGTGTGCGCAGCTGCGGCGGCAGCGCGCGGTAGTAGTCGAGCGCGCGCTTGGCCAGTTCGCCGACGATGTCGACGCGACCGACGGGCTCCAGCTCAAGGTAGAAGTCGTCGAGCAGGTAGACGATCAGCTTCTCGGCCTCGCCGCGCGCCTGCTCCGCCATCGCGCGGGTCTGCTGCGCCTCGAGCTCCGCCTGCTGCGCGCGCTTCATGCCGAAGTAGCCGAAGACGGCGCTTGCGCCGGCGACAATCGCCAGCACTGCGCAACCCGCCGCGATCTGCCGTGCGCGTACAAGCGCCTTGCGGGTGGCGATCTCGCGCGCTTTCTGTGCCGCGAGCTGTCGTTCGGCTTCGTCGCGCGCCTCGCGTTCGAGCCTGACGTCGCGACTGGCCTTCACCACGCCGCACAACACGTCGTGGGTCAGTTCGACGCGGCGTGCGTCGAGCCGCTCCTCTATTCGCAGCAGGCGCCGGTCCACCAGCGTCGCGAGCGCATTGGGCGGCGCGCCTGCCGCAGCCAGTCCCTTTTTCACGCGCTCCTCGGCCAGGCTTTCTCGGTGGCCCGAATCCGTAAGCAGATTGTCTTCGATGAATTGGCGCACACCCGCGGGCTGGTCCGCGAGTGCCCGTTCATAGAACTCGGCGAGTATGTTGTCGCGCGAGCCGGCCAGCAGGTCCGCGGAAATCTCCGTACGGTTCTGCGCGATGCGCGCGTTGTTGAGCTCGCGGCAGATCAGCGAGAGCAGCGCCGGCTCGACTTCGGCATTGGCGAGTTCCGCGCCTCCGGCGATGAAGCGGACGATGGAGCCCGCGACTTCCTCGGACACCAGCTTGCCGCCCGGCTTCAGCACGGCGCTCAGCGCCTGCGCGCCGGTCATGCGCGCCAGCCGCATGCGATTCTGGGAGATCGACGGCATCGCCCCCTTCAGCCCTTCGAGGTGGGCGAGGTAGTCCTCGCGCAACGCGATCAGGATGCGATAGTCGCCGCGGGTGAAGTCGAACTTCTCGACGGCGGACTCGTCGGCGTCCATTTTGGCTTCGAGCGACTTGGGTGCCCGGTTCTCGACCAGGTCGGCCAGGTCCTCGATGAACTGCGCCGCGCGCCGCCGGCCGAAGTCGTCGCTCTGCGCGAGCGTGAACAACTCTTCGAACTGGTCGAAAATCAGGATCGGGATCAACGTCTTGCCGGAGGCGTCGCGCAGCACGTCGTCGCGATGATGCAGGAACTCCCACAGTGATTCGCCCGAAACGGCGGTCCCGGGCTGCGTCCACGCGCCGGCCGCCCTCGTGGCGTGGAAGATGGCCTGCTTGATCTGCTCGGTCGGCGCGGGCGAATCGGGCGAGTAGTCGATCCGCACATAGACCGGGCAATAGCCCTCGGGGCGCAGACGCGGCACGATGCCCGCGCGAAGGATCGAGGTCTTGCCCAAGCCGGATTGCCCGAAGAGGATCGTGAGCAACTTGCGCTGCACGCGGCGGCCCAGTTCCGCCACTTCCTCTTCCCGCCCGTAAAAGTATCCGCGCGTCTCCTCGGTGTAGGACGACAGGCCGATCCACGGGTGCTGGGCGTCGACGGACACGCTCGTGTCGTTGGTGCGTGGCGCGGCGGTTACGTCGTTCATCGTGTGGAAATATGCCGCCGCAAGCTAGGAGTGGCGTGTCGAAAGCAGATCGCGGATGCGCTGCGCGAACTCGGGCGATACTTCGCCGCCGGGAAGGCGCGTGAAATGCACCGAGCGGAACTTGTCCGGCACCTGCGCGTCTCCGCTGTTTGTGTCGTCGATGCATACCGGAAGGATGAACAGCGCGCTGTCCGCGATGTTGCGGGTGCGGTCGATGGCGTAGCTCCACTCGCGCCGGAAGAATCCCTCCAGGCGACGCTGCGTCGTGGCCGAGACCACCGGGATGAAGTACGAGCAGCGTGCGATGTTGCGCTGGATCTTGCGGTCGTAGTCGTCGCCGCCTTCGAGCCGGTCGAGGTCGAACCAGGTCTTGATGCCGGCCGCGTCGAAGCCGGCCTTTATCCTCTGCACCGCGGCCAGGTCCTCGCGCGCGTAGCTGATGAACACGGCGTTTTCCGGCATCTCGTGTTCGGGGGGCAGGAAGCGCTGCGGCGCGGCATGCAGCGGGATGACGTCTCCGGGCTTGCTGCGGACCAGCCAGCGGCGGTGCAGCTCGTTGACGAAGTTGTCGGCGCCGCTGTAGATGCGGGTGCGCAGGCTGACCTGCTGCAGGAACGCCATCAGCCGCTCGTCCTTGCCGGAATGGTTGTCGGCCAGCACTTCTCCCACGTCGCGCGGATCCGACAGGCGGCGGCGCTTGGCCATGCGCAGGAACAGCCGTGCGAGCCAGTTGGTGAAGCTGCTGCCGATGAAAAGCAGGTGGTTGTGCTCGAGCTCGTGGAAGAGCTTTTCCGGCGTCAGGTGTTCGCTTTGCAGCGCGCAGATGAACTCGAGCGTGTCCTCGTCGGAGATGACATACGTCGGCGACGCCGAAAGGCGGCCCAGCAAATGGTAGACGACCGGGCGCTGCAAGTGCTCGCGCTCGGAAGGCAGATCCGCGACGCGGTTGGGTGCGTAGGCGATCACCTCGGTGGACTGCGCGCCGCCGAAGCGCTCCGCATTGATCGCCTGCTCCAGCAGCGGGTCGAACGTGGTCGTGACGAAGAGGTTGAAGTCCGTGATCTGCGCCAGCCGACGCAGTGCGAGCGGCGGCGCGAAATTGGCGTCGCGCAGGATGCTGCGCAGGCGCGTATACGCCTCCTCGCGCCGGCCGCGCGACGACAGGAACCAGCACACGACGTCGTTGAGCGTGTAGGGCTGCGGCAGTTCCGCCGTGTCGACGCCGAGCTTGCCGGCCAGCTTCTCCGCGATCCACTCGTACAGCAGCCGCGGCCCGGTGTCGGTGTCGACCGTCAGCAATTCAGGACCGAGGATCGGGATGACCCGCTTCTCTTCGATGAAGTTGAGCAGGTCTTCCCACGCATCCTCGTCGAGCGTGGACAGCTGCGGATGCATGGGCAGCAGGTTGCTCACGCGCTGGGGCCTTTCGAAATCGCCGGCAGTGGCAGGGGCACGGATTCAGCGGGGTTTGCGCGGCGGGACATCGGCGGAGTGTCTGCGATTCCCGGACGGTGGTCAATAATGCGGCGGCCCGTCGTCGAACCGCTAGGAATCCGGGTGGAACGGCTTGCCGAGAGAGGCGGGGGCGTTGAGGCGGATGGTCGCGGCGTCGCGCGATATGATGGCCAGCACCAGGATGGTGGCCAGGTAGGGCAGCATGGACAGGTATTGCGACGGAATGTCCACGCCCAGTGCCTGCGCCTGGAATTGCGCCAGCGTGACGCCGCCGAACAGGTAGGCGCCGGCCAGCACTCGCCAGGGCCTCCACGTGGCGAACACGACCAGCGCCAGCGCAATCCATCCACGTCCCGCGGTCATGCCTTCGACCCACAGGGGCGTGTAGGCTACGGCAAGGTAGGCGCCACCCAATCCGGCACAGGCGCCGCCGAACATGACGGCCAGGTACCTGATGCGTGCCACAGGATAGCCGATGGCGTGCGCCGACTGCGGCGATTCGCCGGCCGCGCGGACGATCAGTCCGGCGCGGGTCCGGTACAGAAACCATTGGATGGCTGCGAACAGCGCCAGCGACAGATAGACCAGCGGGTTGTGCCCGAACAGAAGCTTGCCGACGAACGGCAGATCGGTGAGTCCCGGCAGGGCGAAGGGCACGATCGGATCGATGACCACGCTGACGTAGTTGAGTCCGAGAAACGCCGACAGGCCGATGCCGAACAGCGATAGCGCCAGGCCGCTCGCCACCTGGTTGGCCATCAGCGACAGCGTCAGCACGCCGAAGATGAGCGACAGCGCCGCGCCCGCTGCCATGCCCGCAACCACGCCAAGCCACGGCGATTTGGTGGCGGCCGTCACGATGAACGCCGTCACCGCGCCGACCAGCATCATGCCTTCCACGCCCAGGTTGAGCACACCGGACTTTTCGGTGACCAGTTCGCCGAGCGCCGCAAAGACGAGCGGCGTGCCCGCCGCCAGCGTGAGCACGAGCAGTTGCGAAAGCTGATCCATCAACCGGCCGCGATACGCCGGGCCGGCCGCTGGAATCGCAGCCGGTAGTTGATGAATACGTCTGCCGCCAGCAGAAAGAACAGCAGCGCGCCCTGGAACAGGCCGGTGACCGCAGACGGCAACGCCAGGTTGATCTGCGCGGATTCGCCACCGAGGTACAGCAGCGACATCAACAGGCTGGCGAACACGATGCCCACCGGATGAAGGCGACCGACGAAGGCGACGATGATGGCGGCGAAGCCGTACCCCGGAGAAACGGAAGGCAGCAACTGCCCGATCGGGCCGGCAACCTCGCTCACACCTGCCAGTCCCGCGCACGCGCCGCCGATCAGCATGCCCAGCCAGACTGTGCGGCGCGAGGAGATGCCCGCGTACTTGGCCGCGTCGGGTGCAAGCCCCGCGACGCGCATCTGGAATCCCGTCAGGCTCCTGCGCATGAACAGCCATCCCAGCGCGACGACGGTAATCGCAAGCAGGAGCGCGAAATTCAACCGTGTTTCCGGCCAGAGGATTGGAAGCAGCGCGGCTTCCGGGAACATCCTCGACTGCGGAAAGTTGAAGCCTTCGGGATCGCGCCAGGCGCCGTGCACGAGCAGCGACAGCGTCAGCGTCGCCACGTACACGAGCATCAGCGACGTCAGGATTTCGTTGGCGTTGAACCGCGTGCGCAGCCACGCGGGAATGGCGGCCCAGAACACGCCGCCGGCCACGCCCGCGGCCAGCATCATGGGCAGCAGCAGTAGAGACGTGGATTCCTGGAACACCAGTCCCAAGCCGCCGCCGAAGATCGCCCCCATCGTGAGCTGTCCCTCCGCGCCGATGTTCCAGACGTTGGCGCGATAGCCCGTTGCGAGTCCCACGGCGATCAGCATCAGCGGCGTCGCCTTCAGCAGCAGTTCGCCGACGCCGTAGGCCGTGGCGACCGGCTTGACGAAGAACGCATGAAACGCGGTCCACGGGTCCTTGCCCAACGCGGTGAACAGCATGAATCCGACGACAAGCGTGGCCGCGGCCGCCAGCAGCGGCGACAGCCATCCGGCAACGCGCGAAGGCTCGGGGCGCGCCTCGAGCTTGATCACGGATGGCCCGACCCGGACATCAGCATCCCGATTTCCTCGGCGTTGGTTTCCCGGACCGGTCTTGCCTCGGACAGGCAACCCTGCGCGATCACCGCGAGCCGGTCGCAGATTTCGAACAGCTCATCCAATTCCTCGGAGACGACAAGTATCGCCACGCCGGTATCGCGAAGGTCGAGAAGCGCCTGCCTGATTTGCGCGGCGGCACCGACGTCCACGCCCCACGTGGGCTGCGCGGCGATCATCACCTTGGGCTTTTGCCGGATTTCGCGTCCGACGATGAACTTCTGCAGGTTCCCGCCCGAAAGGCTGCGCGCAGCGGCGTCGGGTCCTCCCGCCTTGACGCCGAACTCGCTGATCGTGTCCATCGCATAGTCATTCACGGCTTCGCCGCGGATGAAGCCATGCCGCACCAGTCCTTCGCGATGCGCGGTCAGCAGCGCGTTGTCGGCGAGCGACATTTCGGGAACGGCGCCGCGCCCCAGGCGCTCCTCCGGAACAAAAGCAAATCCCAGCGCGCGCCGTTGCGCCGCGTCGAGCCGGCCGGCGGGCATTCCGAGAATGGTCACCATTTCCGCGTCGGCCAGCGGACGTTCGCCGGAAATGGCCGCCAGAAGTTCCTTCTGTCCATTGCCCGACACGCCGGCGATGCCGACGATTTCCCCAGCGCGCACGCGAAGCTCGATTCTCGACAACGACGTGCCGAAGGGATCGTCCGACGGCAGCGACAGGTCGGACACGACCAACGCGTCGTCGCCCGCACGTGTTTCGCGGTGTCGCGGATGCGGCAGGTCGCTGCCGATCATCATCCGGGCAAGCGACGAGGACGACTCGTGACGCGGGTCGCACTCGCCGGTGACCTTGCCCGCCCGCAATACCGTCGCCTTGTGGCACAGCGCGCGGATCTCGTCGAGCTTGTGGCTGATGTAGAGGATGCTGCAGCCCTCGCCCGCGAGGCGGCGAAGGGTCTCGAACAACTTGTCGACAGCTTGCGGCGTCAGCACGGACGTCGGCTCGTCCATGATCAGCAGCCGCGGATCCTGCAGCAGGCAGCGCACGATCTCGACCCGCTGGCGTTCACCGACGGACATCGTGTGGATGTGCCGATGCGGATCGAGCGACAGTCCGTACCTGGCGGAAACCTCGCGAATGCGCGCCGGCAGGTCGGCGCCGAGACGGCCTGGTTCCAGCGCCAGCGCGATGTTCTCGGCGACCGTCAGCGTTTCGAAAAGGGAAAAGTGCTGGAAGACCATGCCGATGCCTAGGCGTCGGGCGCGCGCCGGGTTGGCAATGGCAACCTCCTTGCCTTGCCAGTAAATGGTTCCCGCATCGGGCTTGACCACGCCGTAGATGATCTTCATCAGCGTCGACTTGCCGGCGCCGTTCTCACCCAGCACGGCGTGAATCTCGCCCGGCTGCACCTGCAGCGATATGTCCTGGTTGGCGACGACCGACGGATAGGCCTTGGTGATGCCGGAGAGCTGCAGACGCGGCGTCATGTCGGAATTCAGCCGCGCCGGCCGGTACGAAACGGCAGCTTGCCGGAGCGCCGGTGCGCGTCCGAGTCTTGCGAGGACCGCACGGACGCGTCGCGCGCAGCGACGATTTCCGCGGCGACGGCGATCGCGATCGCGCCCGGCTCCTTGCTGCGGACCGCGATGCCGCCGCTCATGCCGATGGGACAGACGACGCGCGCCAGCCTCTCGGGCGGCGTTCCCCGCGCGGAGAGTCGCCGTTCGAGCTGGGCGCGCTTCGAGCGCGAGCCGATCATGCCCAGGTAGCGCCAGTCGCTGCGCGCCAGCGCGGCCTCGACGATGCTGAAATCCAGCGAGTGACTGTGGGTGAGCACGATGACGAACGCGCCGTGCGGCGCGCGCGCGATCTCGTCTTCCGGCGCGTCCGTTGGCACGATTTCCACGTTGGCCGATACCGTGGCGGGAAAGTCCGCCTCGCGTTCGTCGATCCACCGAATGCGCGCCGGAAGGGTGCCAAGTACATGGACCAGTGCCCGGCCGACGTGGCCGTTGCCGAAAACGAGCACCGGGAACGCATCGGGGCGGACGACTTCGATCAGAAGTTGTGACGTTTCGCCCGCGGTCGTCGCGACGAAACCGGCGCCTGCGTGTCCCGCGGCAAGTCGTGCGCGAGCCTCCGCGATGGCCGCGGACTCCAGCGCCCGGTCGGCCAGCGAGCCGCTTGCATCGTCCAGGGTCACCAGGAGCTTCGACGGCAGGTCATTGGCGCCGCCGACCCGCGTGACCAGCGCAAACGGCGTCGACGTGCGGACGCAGGCCAGCGCGCCGTCGAGCCATGCGCCCGCGCCGGCCGCAAATGCCGTGAACGCCAGCGTGGCCACCCCGCCGCAGCATTGCCCCAGTCGCGCGGCCAGTGGAAAGCGAACGATCCACGTGGAGTCCGGTGTTTCAGCGCTGGCAAGCGCGGCGCGAGCGAGGTTAAGCGCCTCATTCTCCAGGTGGCCGCCGCCGATCGTTCCGTGAAATTCGCTCGCCGTGACGACCATCGCCGCGCCGGCTTCGCGCGGCGCGGAGCCCGACGTGTGGGCGACCGTGACAATCACCGCGCGCCGGCCGGCGTCGCGCGCACGGGCAAGATCGGTGATCCACTCGGTCATGGTTTTTTGCTGATCTCGTCGACGGCGGCAAGGATACGCTCGTCGGTCGCCGGCGCGTCGAGTCGCGGCGACCGGCGATCCCGCCCGACGCTGGCGACGGCGTCGCGCAGTGCATGGAATGCCGACAGCGCCAGCATCAATGGCGGCTCGCCGACCGCCTTCGAGCGGTGAATGGTCTCCTCGCGATTGGGCTTGTCGTAGAAGTCGACGCGAAAGTGCGCCGGGACGTCGTGCGCCGTCGGAATCTTGTAGGTCGAAGGTGCGAAGGTCTTCAGCTCGCCCTGCGCGTTCCACCAAAGCTCCTCCATGGCCAGCCATCCCCAGCCCTGCATGAAGCCGCCTTCGATCTGTCCCCGGTCAATGGCCGGATTGAGCGACGTGCCGACGTCGTGGAGGATGTCCACCGCGAGCAGCCGATGTTCGCCGGTGAGCGTGTCGATCGACACTTCCGATACGGCTGCGCCATAGGAAAAGTAGAAAAACGGGCGCCCGGACAGCGTCTTCCGGTCGTAGTGAATCCTGGGCGTGGCGTAGAAGCCCGTTGCGGAAAGCTGGACGCGCGCGAAATACGCCATCCGCGCAAGTTCCTCGAAGGGAAGGGTCGCGGTCCCCGCATGCACGGTACCGTCGCGGAATTCGACGATCTCAGCGTCGCAGTCGAACCTGCGCGCGGCGAATGCCGCGAGCCGCTCGCGCAGAACCTTTGCGGCATTGCGCGCCGCCATGCCGTTGATGTCGCTTCCGGAAGAGGCCGCGGTGGGCGAGGCATTGGGCACCTTGCTGGTGTCCGACGCCGACACGCGGATGGAGGACATCGGTACGCCCATCTCCTGGGCCACGACCTGCTGCACCTTCGTGAACAGGCCCTGGCCCATCTCCGTGCCGCCGTGGTTCAGGAGCAGCGTGCCATCGCTGTAGAGATGCAGCAGTGCGCCGGCCTGGTTGTAGTGCGTGGCCGTGAACGAAATGCCGAACTTGACGGGGGTCAGTGCGAGGCCCTTCTTGATGACAGGACTGGCGCGGTTCCACGCGGCGATCTCGGTCCTTCGTTCGCGATAGCGTGACGTTGCTTCCAGTTTCGCCACCAATTCCGGCGCGATGTTGTCCTCGATCGTCATCCCGTAGGGCGCGACGTTGTTTTCCGACGTGCCATAGAAGTTCGCGCAGCGCACGTCGAGCGGGTCCCTGCCGAGCGCGCGCGCGACTTCGTCGATCACCATTTCGATGGCGAACATTCCCTGCGGCCCGCCGAAGCCGCGAAAAGCGGTGTCGGAAACGGTGTGGGTTCTGCAACGGTAGGAATGCAACGCGACGTTCGGGAGCCAGTACGCATTGTCCGCGTGGAACACCGCGCGGTCGTTGATCGGGCCGGAAAGGTCTGCCGAAAAGCCGCAGCGCGACGCCAAGGTGAGGTCCAGCCCGAGGATGCGGCCCTGGTCGTCGAAGCCCACGTCCCACGCGTACTGGAACGCATGCCGCTTGCCGGTGGAGCGCATGTCGTTGTCGCGATCGAGGCGCAGCTTGGCCGCGCGGCCGGTGCGCCGGGCAAAGAGCGCCGCGATGCATGCGTACAGCGACATCTGCGTTTCCTTGCCCCCGAAGCCGCCGCCCATCCGACGGCATTCGACCACTACGTCGTGCGCGCTGATGCGAAGCGCGCGCGCAACCATCTGCTGAACCTCGCCCGGATGCTGCGTCGACGTGAAGACGTGCATTCCGCCGCGCTCGCGCGGCACGGCAAGCGCTACCTGACCTTCGAGGTAGAAGTGGTCCTGACCCCCGGAGCGTGCCGCACCGCGCAATCGATGCGGCGCCGCGCCGATTGCGGCGGCGGCGTTTCCGCGCGCGAGGTGGACCGGTGGCAGGACGAATGACCCCGCCGCCATTGCGTCGTCGATCGTGAGAATCGCCGGCAGGACGTCGATGTCGAATCGGGCCAGCCGGGCGGCGCGCCGCGCCGCATTTACGCTCGTGGCCGCAACCGCGAACACCGGCTGTCCGGCGAACTGGACGATATTTTCCGCAAAGATCGGATCGTCATGCTGGATCGGGCCGACGTCGTTGTCGCCGGGAATGTCGGCCGCAGTGATGACGTCCACCACGCTCGGCGCGGCGCGAACGTCCTCGAGGCGGACTCCATTGAGACGACCATGCGCCAAGGGGCTGACGCCCAGCGCGACGTGCAACGTCCCACGCGGCTCCGGCAGATCGTCGGTATAGGCCGCCGTTCCGGTCACGTGCAATGCCGAGGAATCGTGCGGCAGGCCGGCACCGACGACCTGCGAACGGTCGTTGTTGGCGGCGACGCCGGATGCGGACAAAGGCGATGGATCGTTCACCGGCTCATTCGGCGGGGGCGAGGCGCGGATTGTCGACGCGCGTCGCGGCCGGCTTTTCCGACGTTTCCAGGCGGAACCGTCGCATCAGGTTGCCGAGCACCGTGCGCCGGAAGCCGGCAGATGCGCGCATGTCGGAAATCGGCGCGAACTCGCCGGCCAGGATCTGCGCGGCGGCATCAGCCGTCTCGTCGTTCCACGCCCTCCCCGCAAGCGCTCCCTCGGTGATCGAAGCGCGCACCGGGACCGGCGCGACGCCGCCGCAACCGATACGCGCGCCGGCAACCAGCCCGTCGCGCAGGGAAAGCGCAAAACACGCGAATACCGCCGAGATGTCCTGATCGAAGCGCTTGCTGACTTTGTATGCGCGCAGCAGAAGCCCCTCCCGCCGGTGCGGTACCCGGATCGCCGCCACAAATTCGCCGGTGGTCAGCGCCGTCTTCTGGTAGGACAGGTAGAAATCCTCGAGCGGCAACTCACGTGTCGCAGATTCACTGCGAAGGACGACAGTGGCGGCGAGTGCGATCAGCACGGGCATCGAATCGCCGATGGGCGAGCCATTGGCCACGTTGCCGCCGAGCGTGCCGGTGTTTCGGACAGGCACCGAGGCAAAACGACTCCACACTTCGCGCAGCTCGGGCCATTGCGCGTCGAGCGCTGCGAAGGCATCGGACAGCGAAGCGGCGGCGCCGATTTCCAATGCGTCGGCCGTGTCCTTGGTCGACCGCAGTTCGTCGCAATCGCCGACGTAGATGATGTCGCCGAGATCGCGCTGGTGCTTGGTGACCCACAGGCCGACATCGGTGGCGCCGGCGACGATGCGCGCCGACGGATTGGCCGCGCAGGCGGCGACGACGGCGTCGAGCGTGCGCGGCGCGAACCAGGTGCGGCCGTCCGCTTCGTACCGCAAGTCGTCCGAGCCGGCCAGGAGGGCAAGCTGAAGTGCGAGCCGCTCTTCGTCCTTGCTCACCCGCCGGCTGCCGTCGTCGGCGATGCCCGGGCCGCGCCAGCCGGTCGCATCGTGGCTCGCGGGATCGATTGCGTACATGCGGTCCGCGGCGTCGAGGATGGGTCGATAGCCGGTGCAGCGGCAAAGGTTGCCCGAAATCGCATCCGCGACCTCCGCGCGCGAAGGTCGGCCGGCGTTTTTGTAAAGTCCGAACAGGCTCATCACGAAGCCCGGCGTGCAGAAGCCGCATTGCGATCCGTGGCATTCGACCAACGCGCGCTGGACCGGATGCAGCGTGCAATCATCGGATTGCAGGCTTTCGACGGTGAATATCGCCTTGCCGGCGATCGAGGGCAGGAGTCGGATGCATGCGTTGAACGGCTTCCACGAGACGCCGCCCATGCCATCCGGCTCGGCCAGGACCACGGTGCAGGCACCGCAGTCACCCTCTGCGCAGCCTTCCTTGGTGCCCATGAGTCCTCGCTCTTCGCGCAGGTACTCGAGCACGGTGGCCTGTGCCGCGATGCCCGTGACTTCGACGGCGTCGCCGTTCACGAGAAAGCGCAGCATTTTCTCCGGCATGGCAGGGTGTTCAGTCCACGATTACCGAGTCGCCATTTTGCCAGTATCTGCCTCGGCAGGTGGAATTTCGGGGAGCAGGCCGATCAAGTGCGGCGGCAAGCTTTGACCTGCCGCGTGTCCTGCGAGACGATAGGCGCGGCGCCACTGCCCGAAATTGCCCAGGTTCGCATTGAACGACCGCAACCGCATCGAAATCGTCACGATCCTGTTCACTGACATCGAGTCGAGCACCCATCTCTGGGAGCGAGACCCCGAAGGGATGTCGCGGGCGCTCGCCGACCACGACGCATTGGCGCGCGCATCGGTCAGCAGTCACCACGGCACGCTGGTCAAGATGACCGGTGACGGAATGCATGCCGTGTTCGCAGACCCGGTCGAGGCAATCAATGCGACGGTCGACCTTCAATTGGCGCTAGCCGACTCGGCAAGGACGCGCGACGGCGCCCTGAAAGTGCGGATGGGACTGCACACGGGCGCAGTTCAGCGCCGTGAGAACGACTACTTCGGCACAACGGTGAATCGCGCTGCTCGCATCATGGCCTCTGCTCACGGGGGACAGGTATTGCTTTCACATGCTGCGGCGGAACTGGTTCGCGATCGGCTGCCGCCAATGGTCTCGCTGCGCGACCTTGGCTCCGTTCGCCTGCGCGACTTGACGCAGCCGGAGCGCGTTTTCCAGCTGGTTCATCCCCAGATCTGCCAGCAGTTCCCGGCGCTGCGCTCGCTCGAGGCCACGCCCAACAATCTTCCCCAGCAATTGACTTCGTTCATCGGACGAGAGCGCGAACTCATCGAAGTGAGGGAACTGCTTGGAAAGACCCGGCTATTGACACTGCTCGGCGTCGGCGGAATCGGCAAGACCCGGCTCTCGCTGCAGCTCGCCGCAGAGGTCATCGATGACTATCCGGACGGCGTATGGTTAGTCGAACTGGCAGCCGTTTCCGATGCGCGAATGGTCGCCCAGGCGATAGCGACCGTTCTCGCCGTCAAGGAGGAAGCGGGACGACCGGTCGACGAGGCGGTGATGAAGGCGGTCGCGGGCCGGCAGATGCTGATCGTTCTGGACAATTGCGAGCACCTGGTGCTTTCCTGCGCGGAGCTTGCGAGGGACCTCCTGCAGGCGAGCCCGCGCCTGAAGGTGCTTGCGTCAAGCCGCGAACCGCTGCGCATCGCGGGCGAGACCAACTATTCGATGCCGGCGCTCGCAGTCCCCGACGCCCATGGGGCCGTCGCTACGGAGTCCCTGATTCAGTTCGAGGCGGTCCACCTGTTTGTCGAGCGGGCCGTAGCGGCGCAGCCGTCGTTCCAGGTGACCGACCAGAATGCGTCGGCCGTGGTCGAGATTTGCCGCCGCCTGGACGGTATTCCGCTGGCGATCGAGCTGGCTGCGGCTCGCGTACGCGCGCTGCCCGTAAAAGAGATCGCGGCACGCCTGTCCGACCGGTTCCGGTTGCTCGTCCTTGGCGATCGTACTGCGCTGCCACGGCAGCAGACGTTGCAAGCGCTGATCGACTGGAGTTACGACCTGCTCACGGAATCCGAGCGAGCTCTGCTGCGGCGGCTGTCCGTTTTCTCCGGGGGTTGGATGTTGAATGCCGCAGAATCGGTGTGCGGCGAGGGTGCGATCGAGAAGGAGGACATACTCGATTTGCTGGGCCATCTGGTCGAAAAATCGCTGGTTGTCGTGGAGTCGGAGCGCGAGCGGTTCCGGCTTCTGGAGACGGTGCGCCAGTATGCGCAGGAGCGGCTCCGCAAATCGGGTGAAGAAGCGGAAATCCGGTCGCGGCATCTCGCATACTTCCTCGAACTTGCGGAGACGGCAAAGCCACAGCTCGTCGGGCCGGAGCAGGGAGTATGGCTAGCCCGCCTCGATCTCGAACGGGAGAACCTTCTTTCGGCCCATGCCTGGTGCGACCACGAAGAAGGCCTGGCCGAGCTGGGTTTGAAACTGGCGTCCTCGATGAGGCGCTACTGGATATTTCGCGGTCTGCTTGGGCTGGGACATCGCGTGACTGTTGAGGCGCTCCACCGCGCAGGGGCCGAGCGGCGCGGCCTCGCGAGGTGGGAGGCGCTGTTTGACGCCGGCCAGCTGGGCAGCTGGATGGGCCGATACGCCGAGGCGCAGGGGTACCTGGAGGAATGCCTGGCCATCGCGCGGGAGATGGGAGACATGCAGAGGATTGAAAGTGTCCTGCAGCCGCTGGGATTGGCTTCCCAAGGCCTGGGGAACGCGGAAAAGGCGCGAGGACTTTACGAGGAAGCGCTCGCGCTGGCGAGGGAACTTGGGGACCCGCGGGAGCTCGCTGCGGCGCTCAACGCGCTGGCGCAACTTCATCGCGCTGAGGGCGAACTCAATACGGCCGAACCGCTGTACCAGGATGTCCTTTCGCTCGCTCGGGAACTTGAAGACCGTGAAATCATCGCAATCGCGTTGCTCAACCTGGCGATGGTGTCGATTGCGCGCGGCTCCGGTGACCGGGCCCGGACGATGTTGCTCGAGGCATCCGCGATCGTCGATGCGATCGGCTCGAAACCGTTGGGGCAGAGTGTGCTGGAAGTTTGCGCCGGCCTCTGCGCGTCCGATGGCGAATGGGAACGCGCGGCACGACTTTATGGGGCCGCTGAGGCGCAAACGGAGCGTACTGGGCTTCACCGCGACCCGACGGACGAGGCCTTCCTGGCGCCGTTGATCGGCAGCGCGCGCGAGGCATTGGGTTCTGCCGAGTTCGCGGCGGCCGAAACCGCGGGCCGCGAACTCGCCTTCGAGACGGCCGCATTCGAAGCCCGCACGCGGCTGGAGATTCGTCCCTCAGCTTCGGCCGGGCAGCCGAGTCATCTTTCGCGGCGTGAATCTAGCGATTGACGACAAACGGATCCAGAACCACATCGGGACTTCCGGTTTTCTGGACGGTGACCAGGTAGGCCCAT
>DAOMGB010000034.1:19218-34062 GCA_035430095.1 Casimicrobiaceae bacterium
TTGCCACACCGCCCACGGTCTTCACGGACACGTCTCGACAATGCGGGTTGCCAGAGCATCCGGACAGCAGCTTGGCATCATCCGGCTTGAACACGGTGAAATAGAGAACGGCAAGCACCGCGACGACGACCGCGACCACTCCAAATGCAAGGTTCTTGTTCATTGGCTCCCCCCCTGCTATCGATTGGACTCGCGCGCCCGGCGCCCACCCTGTGCCGGGTCTGGCGAATCGAACGAAACCCGTCGGATGATAGGCCTCAAAACCCTTCGCCGCATCAAGTTTTGGTGAGGATTATTCGCCCGAGCCCCCAACAGGAATGGAAAAGGGCCCCGCAGGGCCCTTGACCACATCATTGCACCGTGAAGAGCGGCTACTTGGCTGCCTTGGCGGTGGTTGCCTTGGTGGCTCTCGCCAGCAGCGGATCCGCCTTCTTGTTCTTGACGCTCATGCGAATCAGGATGTCCGGCGGCAGCACTTCCTTGCCGAAATAGGCGTTGTTCCAGTCGTTGCTGGGCGCAATCACCGTGCCGTCGAGATTGAGCCCGCCGAACACGCCCCTCGCGCGGCTGAACGTGATGAGGTCCGCCACGATATCCGACCTTGCGCCGGCGCCGACGGGGCCCGCCGCCACGCTTGCGTCACCACCCACCCTGACGTTATTGGTCAGCAACGAATTGAGGGCCTTTTCGGTCATGACCAGCGTCACGTTTTCCGACACGGAGACGCCGGCCTGGAAGCCCACGCTGGCCGTGGCCATCGTGTAGAACGCCGGTCCGACCCACTTGCCGGACGCCTGATCGCGGGCGATCAGGACGGCGCGCCCGCCCGAGCCGCCGAAGATGAAGCCAGCCCTGGCAATGGAAGGCGCAATCAGCACCGCCCTTGCCCGGCCGAAATTGGCCTGCAGCCAGGACATGTCCGGGTCGCGCAGGAAATTGCTGAGCGTGGTATTGGCCGAATTGACGAGGGTTTGCTGCGGGGACTGCGCCTGTGCCGGCGCGGCCAGCAGGACGGCTGCGGCCAACGCCGTCATCGCCATCGTTGAAAGTGTCCTGACTGATCGAAACATCGCTATCTCCTGAACATGAGCGGCGTGCATCACCGCGAGGAAAACCGGAACCCGCAACTGCGGAGCCAATTCTTGCCCGACATCATAGCGCAGGCTGCCCTAGCTTACGAGCGCCACTTGGGTTGTCCCGGGATGGCGGAATCGCGGAACGCGCGCGCCCGGAAATTCGACACATTTTACTCCGGCGGATGCGCGGGGCGCCAGCAGCGGAATGCGACGGTCCCGCGTGCTAAACTTTGCGCAGCAATATCCAATCCCCGTTCAACTCCGCCACGCAATCGACATGCTTCGGTCCCTGCTGTGCGCTGTCGCGACGTTTGGCCTGGCCTGTATCGCCAATGCGGCCTCGCCCACGCTCGATCGGATCAAGGCAACCGGCACGGTGACCTTCGCCTATCGCGACGGAGCGGCCCCGTTTTCGTTCAAGTCGCGCAGCGGGTCGCCGCAGGGCTATTCGGTCGAGCTGTGCGAAAGGGTGGCGGCAGCCATCGGCAAATCGCTCGCCGTGCCCGCACTGAAGGTCGAATGGCGGCCGGTTGACGCGGCCAGCCGGATCGATGCCGTCGCATCCGGACAGGCGGATGTCGAATGCGGCACCACGACCGTCACGCTGACGCGGATGGAACGCGTCGATTTTTCGATTCCCATATTCGTCGACGGCGGCAGCGTGCTGGTGCGGGAAAAGGATCACCTGGCGCGCCTGATCGATCTGAAGGGACGAAAGGTCGCGGTCATCGCCGGCACCACCACGTTGCCGGCATTGCAGCGGGCGCTCAAGCTCGTCGAAGTCGCTGCCGAGATCGTGCCGGTCAAGTCCAGCGCCGAGGGCGTGGCGCTGCTGCAGACCGGCAAAGCGGACGCTTTTGCGTCGGACCGGGTTGTGCTGGCAGGCATCAAGCTCGCCCATCCCGGCGACGAGCTCGAGATCATGAGCAGCGATTTTTCGTTCGAACCCTACGCGCTGGTGCTTCGTCGCGACGACCCCGACTTTCGGCTCGCGGTCAATCGCGCCCTCGTCGCGACGTACAAGTCGGGCGACATCGATGCCGTTTACGTGAAGTGGCTTGCGCCGCTCGGCCGGCCCGGACCACTGCTCAACGCCATGTTCTACCTCAATTCGCTTCCCGACTGATGGCCCCCTTCAGGTTCCTGGTCGTGTTCGGCCTCGCGGCGGGTGCAGGTTGCGCGCTCCCCGTTTGGGCACAGGGCGCGCCGGCCCCGAAGGATTGCGACAACTGCGGCGTCGTCCAGAAGATTGTGGCCGTCAGCGTTCGCCAGCAGTGGACACCGCTTGGGTCGGTCAATGATTCGTCGGCCTACGGTGGGGGCCCTGCCGGGCAGCCGGGAAGCCAGACGATGTATTCGATCGGACCCGGGTTCACCAACAAGGGGATGGTCATCGTCGGCGCGGCAGGCGGCGCGGCGTACGCGCAGAAGCCGGGCGAATACCAGCGGCAGCGGTGGGACGTCACCGTCAAGATGGACAGCGGTCCGCCGCCCCGCGTGATCAACCTGTCCTACGAGCCTTTCGTCCAGGAAGGCGACCGGGTGCGCGTGTCGGGTAACCAGCTGGAGCTGGTCAGTCCTTGATCCTGGTGGCCAGGCGATGACTACCGCGGCCCTGGCGGTTTCCGACGCCTCCGACGGTGGCCGCGTGCTGACACTCTCCGGCCGGCTCGATTCGGTGTCGGTCACCCGATTGTGGGAGTCGGTGCGCCGCGCGGTGGCCGACGCGCAGTCGAGGCGCGTTGTGGTCGACGCAAAGGACGTCGACTACTGCGACGGCGCCGGCATCGCGCTGCTGGTCGACCTCCTTCGCCACCCGCGCGACCCGAAGGTCGAGATCGCCAACCTCAAGCCCGCGTTCGAAGTGCTGTTGAAGCAGTTCGACCCGGCGTTGCTCGAGCACGACCTGGATCCGGAACCCAAGCGCGGGCCGGCGGTAGAGGAACTGGGTCGCGCGGCGTACACGATCTGGCAGGACATCCGCAGCCAGGTGACGTTCGTGGGCGAAACCACGTCGGCGCTCCTGCACGCGATTCGCAGTCCGGCGTCGGTGCGCTGGCGCGACGTCTGGCGGATCTGCGAACAAGTCGGCGCGGACGCGCTGCCGATCGTGGCGCTGATCTCGTTCCTGCTGGGCATGATCCTGGCCTTCCAGTCCGCGGTGCCGATGAAGCGGTTCGGCGCAGAGATCTTCGTGGCGGACCTGATCGGGCTGTCGATGCTGCGCGAGCTGGGTCCGCTGATGACCGCGATCCTGCTCGCCGGCCGTTCGGGTGCCGCGTTTGCCGCGGAAATCGGGACGATGCGGGTCAACCAGGAAGTCGACGCGCTGACGACCATGGGACTGGATCCGGTGAGATTCCTGGTGACGCCACGCGTCATCGCAGCGGTGCTGATGACTCCGCTGCTCGTGCTGTTCGCCAACCTCGTCGGGCTGATCGGCGGCGCGATCACCATGCAGTCCTTTTCCATCCCAATCGTCACCTTCCTGAAGGAGGTGGACAGCGCCGTCACGATGACGGATTTCCTCGCGGGATTCGTGAAGTCGTTCGTGTTCGCCATCCTCGTCGCCGGGATCGGCTGCCTGCGCGGCTTGCAGACCGGCGCGGGCGCCTCGGCGGTCGGCGATTCGGCGACCAAGGCGGTGGTGTCGGGGATAATCCTGCTGGTCGTCGTCGACGGCATATTTGCCGTGGTGTATTACATGCTGAACATATGAACGTTCCGGACAACGGGAATCCGATCATCCGGGTGGTCGGCATGAACGCCGGTTACGCGGGCTCGCCCGCGATCCTCGAGAACGTGAACTTCGAGGTGGCCCGCGGCCAGGTGTTCGGCATTCTCGGCGGATCCGGGTGCGGCAAGAGCACGTTGATGAAGCACATGATCGGGCTGATTCCGCCGCTGGCAGGACAGGCGTGGATCGACGGCACCGACATCGTGACCGCCGACGGCCCCGACCTGTTGGCGATCCGGCGCAAGTTCGGCGTGATGTACCAGTCCGGAGCGCTGTTCGGGTCGATGACGCTGCTCGAGAACACACGGCTGCCGCTCGAGGTCTGGACCGACCTGCCCGACGATGCGATCGACCTGATCGCACGCATGAAACTGGAATTGCTCGGTCTGGAAGCTTTCACAGGACACATGCCCGCGGAGTTGTCCGGCGGCATGCAAAAGCGCGCCGGGATTGCCCGCGCGATGGCGCTCGACCCGTCGATCCTGTTCCTGGACGAACCGTCGTCGGGCCTCGACCCCATCACGGCAGCTTCGCTCGACGCTGCTATTCGCCGCCTGTCCGACAGCCTTGGGGTGACTTTCGTGATCGTCACCCATGATTTGAACAGCATGTTCGTCGCGGCAGACCGCGTGATACTGCTCGATCGCGACGCCAAGGGAATCATTGCCGAGGGCGATCCCCGCCAGCTGCGCGACCTGGACGCCGACCCTCGCGTGCGCGCCTTCTTCCGCCGCGAAGCCCAGCCCATCGCCGCGTGACGGCCCTCGAATGAGCCCTCAGTGAACACTCCGTGAGCACACCGTGAGCCTTAAGGCCAACTATTTCAAGCTCGGACTGTTTGTCATCGGCGCGGTCATCGCCGGCGTGATCCTCCTCGTCGTGATCGGTTCCGGCCGCTGGTTCCAGCCCAAGCTCACCGTCGAGTCCTATTTCAACGAGTCGGTGCAGGGACTGGACATCGGCTCGAAGCTCAAGTACCGCGGCGTGACCATCGGCGAGGTCACCAAGATCGGCTTCACGTACAACCGGTACCAGCAGGATCGGCCGATGTCGCAGCGCGCGCGGCTCGTCCTGGTCGAGGCCCAGATCGAGCCCAAGCTGCTCGGCGGACGCGTGGCGACCGGCGACTTCACCAATGAGGAGACCGCCAAGCTCGAAGTCGAGAAAGGATTGCGGATGCGCCTGGCGCCGCAGGGAATCACGGGCACCAGCTACCTGGAGATCGACTACGTCGACCCGCCGCCTCCGCTTCTGCAGATCGACTGGAAACCGGACAACGTCTACATCCCCAGTGCGCCGTCGCAGGTGTCGAGCATCGTCAATTCCGCGCAGGAGGTGCTCGAACGCCTGCACAAACTCGATGTCGAGGGCACGCTCGCCAATTTGAACCGGCTGATGCTGACCACGAACGATCGCATCGGCGCGCTCGACACCAAGGCGCTGACCGAGCGCACCGTGCGGGTCTTGGGCAAGGTCGAGAACACGCTCGACAGCATCGCCGCCAAGAAGCTGTCCGACGAGGGCGTGGCCCTGCTGACGGAACTGCGGGCAACCAACGCCGATCTGCAGAAGATGCTGGCAAACCCTGCATTGCAGAAGCTGCCGGACGATGCCAGCGCAGCCGTTGCAAGGATCAAGGAGCTGGTCGCCGATCCGAAGCTCGCGCGGACTCTCGACAATCTCGGCCGCATGATGAGCCGGCTCGACCGCATCGTGGGAGGGGGCGAATCCGACCTTTCGGCGACCATCGACAACCTGCGCCAGATCACCGACAACCTGCGCGACCTGACCGAGGACACTAAACGCTATCCTGCGAGCGTGATCTTCGGCGGACCGCCGCCTCCGCTGGAGCGCAAGCCATGATGTCCCGCACCAATCCTGTTGCGACCACGATCGTCGCGCTGGCCTCGCTCGCGCTGGCCGGCGGCTGCAGCTTGACACGGCCCGCGCCGGTCAAGGCTTCGTACCTGCTCGACCCGTCATGGCCCGCGCCCGTCGCCAGGACGCAACCGTCCTCGGTGCGCGTGGGCGCCATCACGGTCGCCGCGCCATTTCGCGGGCGCTCGTTCGTCGTGCGCGATACCGACTTGAGATACGACTCGGACTTTTACCACGAATTTTTCGTGCCCCCAGCCGTGATCATCGGTGACGCGACAGCGCAGGCGCTGGTGCGCGGCAGGGTATTTGCCGATGTGACGCGGCCGGGTGTGGTGGTGGATTCGAACTGGGTTCTCGACGGCTTCGTGGGCGCGCTCTATGGCGACGCGCGCGACATGGCGAGGCCTGCCGCAGTTCTGGAGATCACGTACTTCCTTTCGCGCGACGATGCCGGCAGCAGCACCCCGGTCTGGACGCGCGCCTACCAGAGGAGAGTGGCGTTCACCGCCGGCGAAACGAGCGCCTACGTCGCCGCGCTCAATGCCGCGTTGTCGGAAATCCTGGCGGAACTGGCGAAGGACCTGGCTGCTGCACAGCTTCCAGCCCGGTGAATGGGCGCCTAGAACAGCGGCGGTGGGCCGGTCCCCAGTTCGTTTGGCGGAGTGGGCGCAGTCCCGGTGGTGAGCGTGTCGGCTGCGACAATCCATCCGCCACCCATCGCCTTGTAGATGCCGACGTTGGCCGAGAACACCGACGCGCGCACCGTGGCGAGCGTCAGTTCGGCAGGGAACAGCGACTGCTCGGCCTGCAGCACGGTCGAGTAGGACGTGTAGCCGCCGGTATATTGCAGGTTGGCCAGCCGCGAGTAGTCCCTCAGCGCGGCGACCAGCCGTTCTTGCGCCACGAGCTGTTCCTGCAGCTTGCTCGACGCCACCAGCGCGTTTTCGACGTCCGCGAATGCGTTCTGAATCGACAACTGATAGCTGTAAAGCGCCGCCTTCTGCGCGCCTTCGGCCTGCGCGACCTGGCCGCTGACGGCGCCGAACGTGAAGATCGGCCCGATCAGCTGGCCGGAATAGCTCCAGACGCGCGCGGGGCCGGTGAAGAGATTGGACAAGGCGCTGCTCGAGCTGCCCAACGCCCCGGTGAGGGATATCGTCGGAAAGTAGAGCGCCTTGGCCGCGCCGATCTGCGCGTTGGCGGCAATCAGCGTCTCTTCGGATTGCAGCAGGTCCGGGCGGCGGGTCAACAGTTCCGAAGGCACGCCGGCGGGAATGCGCGGCAGCGCAAGCTGGTCGACGGACTTGCCTCGCGGGATCGGCCCGGGGTTGCGGCCGAGCAGCACCGAGAGCGCATTCTCGGTCTGTGCGATCTGAGACTCGATCTGCGGAATCTGCGCAGCCGCGGTTTCATACTGCGACTGGGCCTGCGCGACGTTCATCTGCGACACCTGCCCGTACTGGAACTGCAGCTTGAACAGCTTTACGGACTCCGCGTAGGTGCCGAGCGTCTCCTTGGCGATCACCAACTGCGCGTCCAGCCCGCGCAACGTGAGGTAATTGCCCGCCACGCTCGCCACCAGCGTCAGTATCACGCCGCGCCGGGCCTCGTCCGTGGCGAGCAGGTTGGCGCGCGCGGACTCGCTCAAGCGACGGATCCTTCCCCACAGGTCGATTTCCCACGTTGCATTGAGAAGCGCCTGGTATGAACTGGCCGGGTTGGGGATGACGCTCGCGACCTCGGGCCTGAGTCCCGCTTCGGTGGTGCGGGCGCGCCCACCGAGGCCCTGGTAACCGATCTGCGGATAAAGCGGGGAATTGGTCTGCGTCAGCACGCCGGCGGCCTGCTCGACGTTAGCGGCGGCCACCTTGACGTTGAGGTTGTTCTTCAGTGCCTCGGCGATCAGCGCATCGAGTACCGGATCGTCGAACTGTTTCCAGAATTCGGTGTTGGCGGTATCCGCGGCCAGCTTGGACTCGTACATGAACGCCTTGGGCGCGTCGACCGCCGGGCGCTGATAGTCGGGACCGACCATGCAGCCGGACGCCAGCATCGTCGCCGCCAGCACCGTGATTGTCCGGGCTTGTGATCGGCGCACCTCAGTCGCCCTCCGTGCGTGCCTGCGCAACCGAAGACGCATCGGGCGGAGGCTCCGCAGGCGGCGCGGGCAACGATGGCTCGCCGTCCTCGGCCTTGCCCTCGCCCTTCTCCTTCAGCCGGTCGAAGATGTAGAAGAACAGCGGCACGTAGAGCATCGCGAGCGTGGTCTCTCCGATCATGCCGCCGATGATTCCGGTGCCGATCGAATGTCGCGCGTTGGCACCCGCCCCCACGGCGATGGCCAGCGGCAGAACCCCCACCGCGAATGCGAGCGACGTCATGATGATCGGCCGCAGCCGCTGTTCGCCGGCCAGGATGGTCGCCTCCATGATCGATTTCCCCTCGTTGCGGAACTCCACGGCGGCGGAAACACGCAACACGGCATTCTTTGCGCCGAGGCCGATCAGCACCAGGAGCCCGATCTGGAAATACACGTCGTTTTCCAGGCCGCGAATCCAGTTGAACGTGAGCGCGCCCAGGATGCCGAACGGAACCGCGGTCATCACCGCGCCCGGCAGCGTCCACGATTCGTATTGGGCGGCGAGCACCAGGAACACGATGATGAGGCCGAAGACGAACGCGATGCCCGAGGTGCCGCCCGATTTCTTTTCCTCGAACGCGAGGCCGGACCACGCAAACGTGTACCCCGGCGGCAGGACCTCCCTGGCTACTGCCTCCATCGTGGCGATCGCATCGCCCGAGCTGTAACCAGCCGACGCGCTTCCGATGACCTTGGCGGCGGTGAAGCCGTTGAAATGCGGCAACAGGTCGGGTCCGGTGGTCCAGCTGGTCGTCACTACGGACGACAGTGGCACCATCTGGCCCTGGTTGTTGCGCGTGTACAGTCGCGTCAGGTCCTCCGGCGTCTGGCGAAACGGTGCGTCCGACTGCACGATCACCCACCATACGCGGCTGTTCAGGTTGTACTGGCTGGTGGTCAGCGAGCCGAATTGCGCCTGGATGGCGCTGTAGACGTCCTGGATCGGGATTCCCAGCAACGTGGTCTTCTCCCGATCGACGCTGGCGCGAAGCTGCTGCGTGTTGGCGGTGAAGGTCGTTGCCAGGCCGGCGAGTTCCTTGCGTTCCCGCGCCTTCTTGAGGAAATCCTGAAGGACGCCGCCCAGGGCCACCGGATCGCCGGCGCCAGTGTCCTGGATCCAGAACTCGAAACCGCCGGTTGTGCCGATGCCGGGAATGGCCGGCGGCGCAATCGGCACCACAACGGCGCCTTCGATCTGCTGCGCCTCCTTGTACAGTGTCTGCAGGACCGCGCGGACGTTTTCGGCCTTCGCCGTTTCCACGTTCTTGTAGCGCTCGTCGAAATCCTTGAGGGTCACGAAGAACGCGCCGGCGTTGGTCTTGAAGCCGCTGTCCAGGATGCTGTAGCCCGTGATCATGGTGCGCGTCAGCACGCCGGGGATCTTTTCCAGGATGGCGTCAACCTTTTCCGCGACCGCTTGCGTCCGGTCCAGGCTCGCGGCCTGCGGCATGATGATCGCCGCCATCGCGTAACCCTGGTCTTCCTGCGGCACGAAGCTCGTCGGCAGCACGCGGAAGAGCTGGGCGATGGCGGCCAGGAACACCACCAGCAGCACCAGCGAGACCGCCATGTGCTTGATCACGTAGGTGACCGCATGACCGAATGCATTGGTCACGCTGTCCACCTGCCGGTTGAACCATGCGAAGAAGCCGCGCTGAGGCGGGGGATTGTGCTTGAGCATCACGGCGCACATCGCCGGTGTGAGCGTGAGCGCGATGAAACCCGACACCGATACCGAAATGACGATCGTGATCGCAAATTGCTTGTAGAGCTGGCCCGTGGTTCCGGGCAGGAACGCCGCCGGGATGAAAACCGACGACATGACCAGCACCACCGCGACCAGCGAGCTCGCGATCTCCTCCATCGAACGGATCGTGGCGTCCTTCGGCGACAGATGGTGCTGCGCCATGTTGCGCTCGACGTTCTCCACGACGACGATGGCGTCGTCGACGACCATGCCGATGGCCAGTACCAGCCCGAACAGCGTCAGCAGATTGACCGAGAAGCCCATCGCGAGCATTCCGGTGAACGTGGCGACGAGCGCGACGATGATCGCCACGGTGCATATGATTGTCGTGCGGATGCTCTGCAGGAACAGGTACACGATGAGCACGACCAGCACGACCGCTTCGAACAGCGTGTGGATGACCTCCTTGATCGACAGCCGCACGAAGTCGTTGGTGTCGAGCGAGACAAGATAGTCCATCCCGTCGGGAAAGCGCGTCTTCATCTGCTCCAGTGTCTCGCGCACCGCCTTGGACACGATCAGCCCGTTGGCGCCGGGCTGTTGGTATATGGCGATGAACGTGGCGGGAACGTTGTTCAGCTTGCTGTCGACGATGTACTGCCGCAGGCCTATCTCGGCCCTCGCCACGTCGCCCACTCGAACAATGGCGCTGCCGTCCTGGCTGGCGCGCAGGATGACGTTTTCGTACTGGCGCGGATCGGTGTACTGCGGCTGGGTCACGACCGGAAACGTGAGTTCCACCTGGCCGGCGCTCGGCTGCGCCCCGATCTGGCCGGCGCCGAACAGCTGGTTCTGCGAATTGATCGCGTTGGCGATGTCGGAGGTGGTGACGCCCAGCGACGCCATCCGGTCCGGATTCATCCAGATTCGCATCGCTTGGTCCGGCACACCCATGATCTGCGCCTGACCGCTGCCTTCCACCCGCTTCAGCGCGTCGAGCACGTAGACGTTGGCGTAGTTCGCGACGTAGTTGGCGCTGTAGCGGCCGCCCTTGGCGTAGACGGCGACCAGCATCATGATCGACGACGACTTCTTCTGGACGTTCACGCCCTGCTGGACCACGGCGGTCGGCAGCTGCGGCATCGCGAGGTTGACGCGGTTCTGCACCTGAACCTGCGCAATGTCGGGATCGGTCTCCAGCGAGAAGTAGACGGTGAGCGTCAGCTGCCCGGTGGACGAACTCGTCGACGACATGTACAGCATGTTGTCGACGCCGTTTATCTGCTGCTCGATGGGCGAGGCCACCGAGTCGGCGAGCGTCTTGGAGTCGGCGCCGGGGTAGGTCGCCGACACGGTGACCTGCACTGGCGTGATGTTCGGGTATTGCTGGACCGGCAGCACGCTCATGGCCACCAGGCCGGCGAGCGAGATGATGATGGCGATGACCGCCGCGAAGATCGGCCGCTCGATGAAAAAACGGGGAAACATCGTCGGTTCGGCCGGGAGTTACTTGCTGACGACGATGTCGACGCGGCGTGCCTGCTCGTCGCTGCCGGTGCCGGTGACCTCGACCGGCGCAAGCATCCGTATGCGCTCCGGCGCAATGCCGGCGCTCACAAGCGCCTCCCTCACGACCAGCGCCCGCTGTTTCGCCAGCGTCACGTTGGCGGCGGGGCTGCCCGTCCGGTCCGCATAGCCCGTCAGCGTGATCAGCGTGCCGATGGCCATCGTGGACGCGGCGGTATTTCGCACAATGTCGGTGGCATCCTGGCTTAGAGCGGCCCGGCCACGTTCAAAGTAAACGGCGCCGATCTGCGGCGCCTTGCCGTCGTTCGACGGCTTGGGCGTCGTTCCCGAGGGCGCGACCGCGGGCCCGGTTGCGTCAGGTTGGGCCGTTCCCGCGACAGCCGGGCCGGCTGCGCCAGACGTGGAAGGAACGCTCGGCGCGACGGTCACCTTCATGCCCTCCGCCAGTCGAATGCCGCCGTCCACGACGACCTGCTCCCCGTCCGCCAGGCCCTCGGATATGAACCAGCCCTTGTCGTCCGACCACTGGCCGACGACGACCGGCCGTAGCTCGGCCTGGCTTTGCTTGTTGATGACCCAGACGAAATGACCTTTGGCGCTCTGCTGGACGGCGCGCTGCGGGACCACGATCGAGTTCGGCCGCGTAGCCCCCGTCAATCGTGTGCGGACGTACTGGTTGGGACGCAGCACGCCGGCGGTATTGGCGACGGTTGCACGCAGCAGGAAGGTCCCGGTCTGCGGGTTGTAGGAGGGATCGGCGAACGTGATCCTGCCCTTGGCCGGAAACAGGCTGCCGTCGACAAGCTCGACCTCGACGACAAAATTTCCGCCTTCGGGGAACTTGAGCCGCCCCGCCTTGACGTCGTTGCGGATGCGCTGCATCTCGTTTTCCGAGACGCTGAAATTGATCCACATCGGCGACAGCACCGAGACCGTCGTGAGCTGCGAGTTCTGTGGATTGAGGTATGTGCCGTCGGCGACCGCCGCGAAACTGCTGACGCCGTCCACGGGCGAACGGATCGTGGTGTAGGAAAGATTGAGCTTGGCCTCTTCGAGCTGGGCACGGGCCTGCTCGACGGCCGCCGCGGACTGTTCGTATTGGCCCTGCGCGTCGTCCAGGTCTTTCTGCGAAAGTGCATTCAGCTGCGCCAGCGGCTTGGTCCGGTCGAGGTTTGCCTTGGCCACCTGCAGCGCGGCCTGGTTGCGCTGCATCGCCGCCTGCTGCGCGTCGACCTGCGCCTGGAACGGCTTCTGGTCCATCTGGAACAGTACCTGTCCGGCCTTGACCACCGAACCTTCGATATAGACGCGCTTGTCCAGGAAACCCGAGACGCGTGCCTGGATGTTCACTGCCTGCGAACTCTGTGTTTGGGCGACGTAGACGGCTGTGGCCGGAACGTCCTTTCGCGCGACGGTCAGGACGGTGACCGTTGGGGGCGCCTTGGCGGCGGGCGCCGCCTCCTTGCCGCAACCGGACACCAGCGACAGGCTGCCAAGCAGAGCACCCCAAAACAATATCGGGACGAACCGTTGCCGGGGACTTGCGGTGAGGTCAATCATCGTGTGACGTTCCGGAGATGGCGCTGTACGACCGCAGCGCCTAGGCGGCGGCCAGAATTGCGGCCCCGTTTTACCATGAAACGGGGGGTTGACGGGTCGAAACGTCGCGCTTCGCCGACGCCGTCAACCCGTGACCAGCAGGATCCAGGCCGTACCGACCCCGAGGAACACCGCGAGGAAGAACAACGTCATCAGCAGACCGAGCCGGTATAGCTCGCGCTGGGTGAGATAGCCGCTTCCGACGAAGATGACGTTCTGGCTGCCGCCCTGCGGCGTGATGACGGAAAAGTAGCTGCTGGCGAAAAGCAGAGCGAACGCCATCAATGGCGCGGGCACACCGCCGCGAATGCCGACGTCGAGGAAGACGCCCAGCAGGGCCAGGACCTGCGACGACTGGCTCACGAACAGGTAGTGGATCGCGACGTAGAGCACCACCAGCAGGACGTAGGTCACCGGCCAGGACAGGCCGCCCAGGTGCGACGCCAGGCGCTGGCCGACGTAGCCCATGAATCCGAGTTCGTTCAACTGCCCGCTCAGCGCAAACAGGACCGCGAGCCAGAGAAAGGTCGCGAGCGTGTCGCCCTGCGTGGCGATGTCGTCCAGCGTCAGCACGCTGGTCATCAGCAGCAGACCGAGTCCGGCGAAGGCGATGCTGGTCACGTTGAGCCCGAGCGCATCGGCGAACATCCAGCCGGATACCATGAGCACGAAGATCACGGCGGTGATCCGCTCGTCGCGCGACAGCCGTCCAAGCTCCGCGAGTGCCTTTCGTGCGGCCACGGGCGCCTCCGGCGTCTCGCCCACGCCAGGCGGAAAGAGGCGCGCGACGACCCGCGGCAGCAGCAGGATGGCCGTCAGCGCGGGCACCGACGCCACGACCAGCCACTTGCCGAAGCTGATCTCGAGACCGAACTCCTTGGCAACCTGGATTCCGATTGGGTTGGCCGACGTGGCGGTCATCCAGAGCGCGGATGAAACCGCCAGGCTCGCCAGCGCGCAGAACATGAGGTACGCGCCCAACCGTCGGCCTTCGGGATCGTCGGGGTGCGACCCGGAACCCTGCGCCACCGACAGAACGATCGGGTAAAGGACGCCGCCGCGTGCGGTATTGCTCGGGAAGGCCGGCGCGATCACGGCGTCGGTGAGAACGATGCTGTACGCGAGTCCCAGCGACGAGCGGCCGAACCGGCTCACCATGAAAAGGCTGATGCGTGCGCCAAGGCCCGATTTCACGACCGCCTGCGCGACGAGGAAGGCGATCACGACCAGCAGCACGCTTGCATTGGCAAAACCGCTGAACGCCTTCGCAGCGGAGATCGTCCCGGTCAGTACCACTGCCGCCACGGCCAGCATCGTCGAGGTGAGCAGCGGATACACGCCGACCAGCACCGAGGCAATGGCCGCGATAAACACGGCAAAGAGGTGCCACGCGGGCGCGGTGAGGCCCGCGGGAACCGGCACCATCCAGATACCGGCAGCCAGAATGAATGGCAGCGCCCCCTTCAGGATCACGATCGGTCGGATCACGGCCGCGTGCCTTCCGTCGCAGGCGCAGCCAGCGGCGTGCCGATGCGCGCCTGTCCTCTGAGGTCCGTGGATTGGCCCTGCACGCTTCCGTCCTCGGCTTCGAGGAGGAATCGCCACGAGAACTCGTAGGTCCCGGTCGCCCCCGCGTACCGACCGGTGCCGCCCTGGAAGGTCCCGATGACGTGATTGCCGGTCGCCGTGCCCTCGCCGCGAAGCTCGCTGTAGACGTGATCACCTCGCTCATCCGTCCAGACGGCTCGGCCCAGCATGCCCGTAGCGCTGTCGTTGAACACGACCGCCTCGGCGCGAAAGCCGACTGCGGGACGCAAAGGTCCCGCGAGCACAAGCGACCCGTCGAATTGCGCAATGGAAGCGCGCCGGTCGCCGCCGAGACGAAGCACCTGGCGATTGCCGACCGCAGTCCACGTGCCCTGGAATTGCTTCCAATCGTTGCCCAATGCGGTCGATGCCGGCGCCGTCGACGATTCGCAGGCGGCGAGGCCAAGCAACGCGATCGCCGCGAGCAACACGATCGCACACGGTCCGCGCGAACGAATCGGCTGCCGTGTTCTCCCGCGCATGCTGAATTTCCCGCTCTCGCTCAGAACATCATCTTGGCGAGAACCAGTCCGGTGGTTACCGCCACGGCGGTCGCGACGACGCCCGGGATCATGAAGGAGTGGTTGAGCACGTACTTGCCGATCTTCGTCGT
>DAOMGB010000035.1:0-11261 GCA_035430095.1 Casimicrobiaceae bacterium
AGCTGAAGATCAGCGCGATGACGAAGACGTTGTCCATCGACAGCGACTTCTCGATCAGAAACCCGGTGTAGTACTCCATCCCGCTCTGCGCTCCCAGGTACCACCAGGTCCATGCGCCGAACAGCAGCGCGACGACGATGTAGCCCGCGGAAAGCGCGAGGCTCTCGCCGACGCCGATGGCCCGGTCGTCCTTGTGCAGCACGCCCAGGTCGAATGCAAGCAGCGCGAAGACAATGCCAATGAACAGCAGCCAAATCCAGGCGGCCTTGCCGAGCAGCGGCGTGCTCAGTAGAGCGAGCAGCGTTTCCAATGGCGCCTTCCATGGATGTGGTTGCATTTGGCGGCAGGGGCGGATCGCCCCGTGGCCGCCCCGCGCCAGACCTTGGATCCCTCCACGTTCAAGTTCATCCGCTGGGCCGGCATGCGCGTTCCGGCGGGGCCGGCGTGAACGCGACGCCTGCACGCCAGTGTTCGGCGACCGCATCCAGCATGGTGGACTCGCCGGCGGCCACGTGCTCGTCGGCGGCCACTACCGCGGCGCAAAGCTGAAGGACGACCGCGCGCAGCGCGGGGTCGTCCACCTCGGCCATGATTTCGCCAAGCGTTCGCGGATCGATCGCGCAGGTGCTCGTCCATGCCAGGTGCGAGTGCTGGAGCAGGTCTTCGCATATTTCCTGAACGACGGCTTGCAGTTCCGCGGGCCTGAGTCCCAGCCGCTGGTCCGCGCGGTGTCGCTTCAGCGCATCGAGTTCGGCCTTGCACAGGTTGCCGTCGGCAAGGATGGTCATGGCCACGATCCGGGCGGCGGCTTGCGGGCTGTTGCGGGGATAGCTGCGCATTTGGGGATTCCTTGGGGTGGTGGGCGGGTGGGTCGTGCGGCGATCAGTGCGCGAGGCTGAGCGTGCGCAAACGCGCGCGATCCTGCTCATGCGAGCGTCGCCATTGCCGCACCAGGACCCGCGCGGCGCGCATCAGGGCGTTTTCCAGCGCAGTCCGCCAGTCCCGGGCCAAGGCGGTCACCAGGACATCGCCGGCACGGTAGGTGCGCATCTCGATCCGGCAGCGCTTGTCCACGCCGCCACGCGGACCGTTGACGTCGGACAGGCTGACCTTGACCTTCGGCACGAGCCACGTGAGGCGGCGCAAGGCGAAGCGGGCGCGCTTCTCGGCCAGTTCACGAAGCGGCATGCCATCGGGGGTGTCGGACTCGAACAGGACTTTCATCGCGGATCTCCGTCGTGGGAAGGACGTCCGAACGTTAGCGGTTGACCGAGTTCCAAAAAAGCAGATAATTTGGAAAGGTTAATTCCTCTTTTACTGAATATGAGTCCGAATTTCAGTTACCGCCATCTCTACTATTTCTGGGTCGTCGCCAGGGAGGGCGGAATGACCCGGGCGGCCGAGAGGCTGGGGATGGCCGTGCAGACGGTCAGCACCCAGGTTCGGGAATTGGAGCGCGAGCTCGGTTGCGTTCTGCTCAAGCCGGCGGGGCGCGGCGTCACGCTGACCGAGGCGGGCGAGGTGGCGGTGCGCCGGGCGGACCAGATTTTCCAGCTCGGCGACGAGTTGCGGGCGGCTGTGCGCGATGCGGGGACACGACCCGAGTTACGGTTGGTCGTGGGATTGTCGGACGGCATGGACAAGCTCGTGGTCCGGCGGCTGTTGCAGCCCGTGCTGCAGGAACCGAACCTGCGGCTGCTGTGCCACGAGGACCGCTTTGACGACTTGCTTGGCGATCTCGCCGTGCATCGGCTGGATCTGGTGCTGGCCGACCGCGCGGCGCCGCAGAATCCAAACCTGAGGCTCTACAGTCACGCGCTCGGCGAGTCGGCGCTGGCATGGTATGCGGCGCCGGCGCTGCATGCCGCCGCCCGGCGCGGGTTTCCCCAGTCATTGGCAGACGTGCCGTTGTTGCTGCCGACGACCCATTCGGCCGTGCGCGCCCGCCTGGACCAGTGGTTCGAGAGGGCCGCGATCAAGCCGCGCGTGACCGGCGAGTTCGAGGACAGCGCGCTGCTTGCAACTTTCGGAGCGAGCGGCATGGGCGCGTTTCCTGCCGCCGAGGTGTCGCACGAAAAGCTCATACGCCGGTACGCGGTCAAGCGCATCGGTCCCTGCGAAGGCGTGGAGCAGCACTTCTTCGCGATCGGCACGGAGCGCAAGGTATTGCATCCGCTGGTGCAGCGCTTGCTGCCCGCACAGCGCTGAGCGGACGCAGGTTCGCGGTCAGGCTGAACCAGTCGCCGGCATGCGATTGCATCAGCGCAACGCGAAGTCGACGCGACTCGCCTTGCCCTTGTCCTTGGCGGCCGGCTCGACGCGTTCTGCATCGCCGCGCGGCGCCACCAGGAAGACCCGGTCTGCCGGAACCTGCGCCGGGCCCACCAGGCGGTCCCGCACCGCTTGCGCGCGGCGCCCGGCCAACTGTCGCACGTCCTCGTCGCTTACCGCGGCATTGGTGAGAAGCAGCGTCTCCATCTCCTCCCGCGGGAGGTCCTTGGGCAGGCCGATCGCGTTGCGCGGCTTGGGGAAGTCCGAGGCCCTGTAGGCGCGCGTCAGCAATGCCTCGTACTCGGACGCGGTCACCGCCACGACATCGGCCGACGCGGGCGGCACGCCCGCTTTGACGAGGTCGTTGAACTTCTGCACGCGGACCTTGTGGTCGACCTCGGCGCGTCTCAGTCCCTCCTTGTCGGCGGCGGGATCCGTGCGTCCGGTGATGTCGAGCTTGAGTTGCGGCCGGTCGGCCAGCGCCTTCGCAATCGAATCGATCTTTGCATTGCCAATGGCGTCGAGCGCCGCCGAGCCCGGCGCGAATTCGATGTAAGCGAGTTCCTCGCCATGGCCGCCGATCGCGCCCAGCAACGCGAATGGTGCGGTCACGATCTTGGCGACCAGGCCCAGGAGCGCGCGGAACACGATGCCTCCGACCGAGAACTGGGGGTCGTCGAGGGAGCCGCCGACAGGCAGGTCGAACTTGATGACGCCATTGCGGTCCTTGAGCAGCGCCACCGCCAGTTTCACCGGCAGCTTGGTGGCGTCGGGGCTCTCCACCTTGTCGCCGAAAGTCAGCTGGTCGAGGACGATGCCGTTCTCCGCCGTGAGCTTGCGCCCTTCGATCAGGTAATGCAGCTTCATCGACAACTTGCCTTTCTGGATGCCGTAGCCCGCGTACTTGCCGGAGTAGGGCGACATCGGCGGCAGTTCGACTTCGCTGGCGCTCGCCCTGAGGTCGAGAAAGAGATTGCTCGCCAATGGATTGATGCGCCCGGTAATCTCGACCGGCGCGGAGTCCTGGACCTTTGCGCGAATCTCCAGGTCGGCGGGCTGATCGAAGGCGAGCGAGGACAGGCTGCCGGTCACCTGGGTCAGATTGGCCGAATAGTTGGGACGAACGTAGTGGTCGGTGAAGTAGACATTGCCGCCGGCCATCGTGGCCTTGCCGAGTTTGAGCCAGGTGGTTGCGGTTCCCGGGGGAGTCGCGAGCTCAGCGGTCCCGGGCGATGCGGCCGGCGCGGCGGACGGCGTCGGCGCGCGAGCGCGGCCGAGTTGCTGCAGGTTGAACTCGCCGTTCTGGTTGAGGATCAGGCGCGCAAAGAATTCGTCGACGGCAATGCCGTCAACGCTGACCGCCAGCGGTTCGAGCTGCGCATCGATCTTCGCGAGGGACAGCGTCTTCCACTTGAGGAGGTCGGTCGCATTGGCCTCGTCCAGCGCCGCGATGTCTGCAAGGATGATGTCGCCCTTGTAGCCGACACGCGTCGTCGTCCCGGTCGCCACGTCGACCGTGCCCCGCGCCGACGCGGAGCCGGCGGTCAGCACGACGCTTGCGGCCCGCGTGATGTACGGCTGGAACGGGACGAGGTCGATGTCCTTGGCAGCCACGTTGAGCCTCGCGGCGAATGGCGCTCTCGCGATCGTCCCGGACAGGGTCAGCGCGCCGCGTTTGTTGACGGTCGCCTTAAGCGTCGCCCGGCTGTTCGCCTTCGCCACGTTCGACTGGTTCTCGCCGGCGAACGAGACGCGCGTCAGCGAGAAATGCGCCGGGGGCGTCGTCGCCTCGTCCGTGAAGTTTGCGGCGAAATCGTCAAACGCGACCTTGCTGGCTTGAACTCGCCAGTTTGCACCGTCGTCCATGGCACCGGCGTTTCCGGGCGCCGTGCGAACGAGCCGGGCGAAGTTGATCTGGCCATCGGCGTTGCGACGCACGTCGGCAACGGCGCCGCGACCGTCGACGAGATCGAATGCAACTGCGCGCTTGCCGAAATCGACCGAACCGCCATGCACCGCGAGCACGGGCACGCGCCAGAGCAGGTTCTTCTCTTCGGGCAGGCGCATCTTGAGGTTGCGCAATGTCGCGTCGAGCCTGGTCAACGCCAGGCTGGGCTCGGCGCCGGCGAGCTGCCAGTCGGTCGTAAGGTCAAGCGTGCCTTCGTCGACCGCGAGATTGAGCGCGCTCGCGTAGTACGGGAACAGGCGCTGCAACAGGAAACCGTTGATGTCGAGATGCCCGTCGGCGAACAGCGGGTTGAGACCCAGCGTGCCGCGATGGGCCACGCGCGCGCCGGCGTCCGTCGCAAACGAAACGTTGACCGCCGCCTTCTGGTCGGCCTTGTTGCCGAGATTGGTGATCCCGGCGTTCAACTCGCTCAATGTTGCGACCAGCGCCGGGCTGACCGCATCGTCGACAATGCGCACCGTGGCGTTGCGGACCGCGATCCTGCCGACATTGAACGAAAATGGCTTGCGCACGGTGTCCGGCGCAGTTTCCCGTGGCGCCAGCGTCGAAAGATTCACGCTGCCGTCCTTTTCGCGGCGCGCATCGAGCTGCGCACCGTCGACCACGACTTGGCGCACGGTTGCACTTCCGCCCAGGATTTCCAATCGGTCGAGGGCGACAGCCAGCGACGACATGCGCAGCAGCGCCCGGCCTGACCGTTCGTTCACGACCAGCTCTGCCAGGCGCGCGGAACCGGCAAGCGTCAGCTGCGCGGGATCGGACCCCTGGCCGATGAACGTGAGGTCGAGGCCCGCGTCGAGATTGCCGGATGCCAGCTGGAAGGGAAGCGCGACCGGGACGTAGTCGAGATAGCGGGGCAGCGACAATGCCGCGATGTTCCAGTGCAGCACGGTCTCATGGGTGTCCTTGAAGGGCCGCGTCTCGCCGGTCACCACGACGGGCCTTCCATTGACCACGGCCGACAACGCAGGCACGACGGAGATCTCCGTCTGCGTGGGCAGGCTGGACAGGAAAGGGATGCTGATCGCGAGTTGCGTGATTTCATGCTTCTGGCGCTCGGGCCGGTCGTCGAACTCGATGCGCCCGTCGATCACCTCGATGTTGGCGACGGAGAAGCGGGGCGGCGGTCCCGGCGGCGACGCCATGGCGCGGTCGATCAGGTCGGAGATGTTGTAGCTCTTGTCGGCGTTGCGCACGACGTGCAGTGCCGGCCTCGTCAGCTTGACCTCGCGAATGACGGGCGCCCAGCGCGGCAGGGACAGCGAGGACGCGTTGACGAACAACTCGCTGAAGGTGAGCAGCGGCGGACCTTCCCCGCGCTCCGCGATGGAGACGTCGCTCAGCGTGGCGGTGAGCGCAAAGGGGTTGAGCTTCAGGCCGCCAATGGCGACCTTGCGCGACAGCTCCGTCGAAAGCCGATCCTCGAGCATCGGCTTGAGCAGCGGCGGCAACGCCAGGAAGCCGATGGCGGCGATGGCGAGAACGATGCCGATGCCCCACGCCAGCACGCGACGCAGGGAAACGCGTGAGGATGCGGTGGCTAGCAGGGACTTGGCGTCGTTCTCCATGCCCGTCGATTCCGGAAAGCGGAGGCTCGCTTTAAGACCGCATAGATTGCCACACTATCGCGAACCCCGAGCGGGAGGCGGGACCCAAGGGGCGCATGGCGACCATCAGGCGACCATCGCGCCGCGCGCATCACGGCGAAGCAATGAGGCGGTAGCGCTTCCCAATCAGACGGATTGACGTTCGACTTCGCCGGCGCTGCGCGCCGCCCCGATGTCGGGACGGCGCCCGTCGCCTATTTCGTCGGCGTGACCTTGGTCCAGGTCGAATCCGGATTGTAGGCGGTGATCGCGCGTGCCGCCGCGCTGGTGCCCGGCCCGAGGTCCTTCTGGTAGACGTTGCCGTCACGAGAGACAATGAATGTCATCACGCCCGTGTCGTCGTATTTCGCGGGCCAGGCGATCAGCGCATAGCCCTCGGTCATCCGGCCATTCCTGATGTAGCTTTTCGCACCGCCCGGCGCGTCCTTGCCTTGCGCCTTCAGGATCTTGTACACATAGCCGTGGTACGGCTGGTCCGCCTTGGCATCGGCAAAGTCCGGTCCGAGCGGGCTTTCGTCCTCGTCCGGCAGAGACGCCCAGTACAAGCCGTCGTGCCTGCCCGCCGTGGATAGCCCCTTTTGCGCGAATTCCTTCACGCCGTCGCCGTTTCGGTCTTTGGAGAAGTACTCTTCCTGGGCGTCCGTGTACGCCAGAGACACCTGAATCGCTGCCAGTTCGTTGCGTCCGATCCGGCGGATGCGCATTTCCTCCGGCGCACCCTTGACGCTGAAGGCCCAGCCGGATGCCGACTTGACGATCGGAATGGGCAACGTCCAGCCATGCGTGCCTGCGCCGAGGAAAGCCTTGTCCGCGCCGGCGGAAACGATTTTGTGGGATTTTGCCCACGCCTCGAGGAAGTTGGTGATGTCGTCCTCGTCCACGGTCGCCTTGGGAATGTACTTGTTGTAATCCGGCCCGACCACGACCTTGACCTGGTCCCAGTCATGCCGGGCGATTCCGTCGACCAGCGCATCCGCTGCCGCCTCGGGCGACGGGTAGGACTGTTGACCATAGGCTACCGGCGCAAGCGCCAGTATTCCGGCAACCAGCGAAACGCTCACGCCGAGCGCGGCGCGATGAAAGGACTTGTTGAGTGAGTTCATTTTCATAGTCTCCAGTTCACCGACCACGCCCACCGCCACCACCGCGACCGCCGCCGCCTCCACCCCCGCCGCTCCGTCCACCGCCGCCACCGGCGCGTGCACCACCCCCTCCACCCGAGCTCGGACGGGCACCACCGCCGCCGCCCATGCTCGCGTGCTGGGCCTGCGGTCGCGACTGGGCCGCCTGCCGGCTGGCGTTTCCGCGGTCCATCTGCTGCCTGGCCTGCTGACTGCCGGCACCCTTGAGTGCGTTATCCCGATTGGCGGACTGCGCCCGCTGTTGCGCGCCGCTGCGATCCGCCGCCTGCGCGTGCTGCCGCGCCGCGTCGCGATCCAGGCTTCCCGCCTTGTCCCGCGCGGCTCCGGCGTTCATGTTGCCGGCCTTGTCCCGCGCCCCGCTGAAGTCCTTGTTCTGCGCGAAGTCGCGCCCGCCCGTGGCGCCGCCATCGCGGCTCACCTGCTGCGCACGATCCCGCGCCGATCCCTTGTCCATGGCCACGCCGCGCGATTCCATCGACTGCGCAGCGCGCTCGCGACTTGCGTCTCGGCTCGCATCCTTGCCGCGATACTGCTCGCGATTCCCGGCGTCACGCTTCTTCTCTAGGTTCTGCCGCGTGTTGTCGCCGCCCTTGTAGGCGGTCTTTCGATTTTCAGGATTGTGATTCCAGTTTGTGTTCCGATTGCTGTTGTTGATGCGATTGTTGGTGTTGATGTTGTTGTAGCGATTGACATTGATGTCGACGCTGCCGTGGCCCCAGTTGCAGCCGCCCCACAACGCGTTCGACACGCCGATGCCCACGCCCCACGCGATGCCGGTCGCAACGGTCCGCGAGAACCAGTAGCCAGGCGGCGGCGGATAGTAATACGGCGGGTACGACGGGTAGGCCCAGGCGCCGTAAACCACGGCCGGATTGTAGGCCGGCACATAGACAACCGATGGCTGGGTCGGCTCGATCACGATTACCTGCGGCGGTGGAGCCGACTGCTGCACCACCGTTGTCGTCGCCGGGGGCGCCTGCGCAGGCTGCTCGGTCACCTTGATCTGCTCGTTCGATTTGAGGTTTCCCGCCTTTTGCGCCTGCAGCCGCAACCGCTGCACGGAGTCCATCACGTCCTCGGGCTGGGCAAGGAATGCGTCGCCCATGTTCCTGACCCAATCGGACTTGTCGCCGAGCGTTATCAAAACTTCGGGGAAGGCGACCATCGACGCGACGCTCGGATCCCAGTTCTCGTTCTCGACCATTTTCACCGCGTCGTCGCCCTTGGCATCCGGGTGTCCCTTCGACCACTGGTAGGCGAGAGTGAACTGGTCGGGGTAGGTCGTCGCCATGAACAACTGGGCCAGCAGCGAATCCGGATACAGCGCGACCTGCGCCGTCATCTGGTCCAGCTGCTCCTTGCTGAACGGCTTCGCATCCTGCGCCGTGGCCAGCACGGGCACCAGCAGGACGAGCGCCGCAACGACCCAGCGGAGACGGGAAAGAATTTGGGTTCTCACGAATGCTCCTTCTCTGTTTCACGATGGCGGAAGGCAGGCGATTGCCCGACTGCCGAGCAGCCAGTGTCTTGACCGATCGACTATTGTCCCCTTTCACCCGCCTGCGGCGCCATGCCCCGAGGAACGGCGGGTTGCATCATACAGCGTCGGCAGATCAGGGGGGCCGAGACAAATACGGCCTCCTTCGCCCCCCGCCGAGAGGCGCCGACCATTTTCGGCCAATGCCCATACGTAGTCCAATGCAGCGATCGAATCAATTGATACGCCTGGCGCATCATGAACGCCGGCCGAGGATGCCGGTGGTCGCGAGTTCGTGCGCGATCCGTGGATCAGGAGAACAGGTTCAGAACGCCATCCAGGCCGCAGAAGTCGAGGGCATGCGTCGCCTTGGCCCGCACCACCGGCTTGGCGCGGTAAGCGACCGAAATGTCCGCGGCGGCGAACATCGGCAAGTCGTTCGCGCCATCACCGATGACGACCGCCAGCCCCGAATCGTCGCAGAGCTGATTCTTCAGTCGCCGCAGTGAGGCAGCCTTTGCCTCCGCATCGACAATGGCGCCCTCGATGCGGCCGGTCAATTTTCCGGAGGCGACTTCGAGGGTGTTTGAAGCCGTGTGGTCCAGATTCAGGCGCGCCTTGAGGCGATCGGTGAAGAACGTGAATCCGCCGGAAAGTAGCGCGGTCTTCGCGCCAGCTGCCGCGAATCCCGCGAGCATCCGTTCGGCGCCAGGCGACAGTTGCAGCCGCTCATCGTAGACCCGATCCAGCGCCGAGACGGGCAGTCCGGCGAGCAGGCCCACGCGGCGGCGGAGGCTCTCCGCGAACTCGATCTCGCCGCGCATGGCGCTCGCGGTGATGGCGGCGACTTGCGGCTTGATTCCCAGCATGTCGGCGATCTCGTCGACGCACTCGATGGTGATCAGCGTGGAGTCCATGTCCATCGCGACCAGGCGCACGTCGGCGAGGCGACGGCCTTCGGGAACGTACGCCCCGTCGCAGCCGGCGTCCGCTGCCGCCGCAAGCAATGCCTGGTCCGGCGCGAGCCCGGGAAGTCGATAGGCGGTGGGCGCGCCGGCGCCGAAGGGTACGATCGCTCCGGCGCGCGCGCGCGCGGCCAAGGCGGACAGCTTTTCCGGCGGCACGACCGGCGCCTGCACGACGAAGTCAAAGGCGGCGCTTGCCGTCACGTGCGGGGCAGCACCCGGCTTGCGCAATCCTTCGCGCGCGCGCGGGCTTCCTCGATATCGCGCCCGCGGGCCAGCGCCACGCCCATCCTGCGTTTCTTGTAGGCCTCCGGCTTGCCGAAGAGCCGCAGGTCCGACTCCGGAACGCGCAATGCGTCGGCCACGCCGTCGAAGCGGATGCCGCGCGCGTCGACCTTGCCATAGATCACCGCCGACGCGCCGGGCGCCGCGAGACGGGTGTCGACCGGCAAGCCCAGGATCGCGCGCGCGTGCAGGTCGAACTCGTTCTGCACCTGCGTGCACATCGTCACCATGCCGGTGTCGTGAGGGCGCGGGCTGACCTCCGAGAACCAGACCTTGTCGCCCTTGACGAAGAGTTCGACGCCGAAGATGCCGCGACCACCCAGGTCGCCCGTGACCTTGGTCGCAATTTCGCGCGCATTCGCAATTGCGGCCGGCGACATCGGTTGCGGCTGCCAGGACTCCACATAGTCGCCGTTGACCTGGAGGTGACCGATCGGTTCGCAAAAGTGCGTCTCGATCTCGCCGCCCGCACCTGGCGCGCGCACGGTGAGCAGCGTGATCTCGTAATCGAACTCGATGAATCCCTCGACGATCACGCGCGAGCCGCGCACGCGACCTGCGCTTTCGGCATACTGCCATGCGGCGGCGACGTCGGACTTGGCGCGCACCAGCGATTGGCCCTTGCCCGACGAGGACATCACCGGTTTGATCATGCACGGAAAGCCGATGCTGCCGATTGCGGCCTCGACTTCCGCCAGGCTCTCGGCAAACCGGTACGGCGAGGTCGGCAACCCGAGGGCCTCCGCAGCCAGTTTGCGGATGCCTTCTCGATTCATCGTCAGCTGCGCCGCGCGCGCGGTCGGGATCACCGTGGCACTGCCGGCGTCGGCGATCTCGACCAGGACGTCCGTCGCGATCGCCTCGATTTCCGGCACGATGATGTCGGGCCGTTCCTGTTCGATCAGGCGCTTCAGCGCCACCCGATCCGTCATCGTGATGACGTGGGCGCGATGCGCCACCTGGTGGCCGGGCGCATTAGCGTAACGGTCGACGGCAATGGTCTCCACGCCCAGCCGCTGCAGTGCGATGATGACTTCCTTGCCGAGTTCACCGCTGCCCAGGATCATGACGCGGGTGGCGGAAGGCGAGAGCGGGGTGCCGATGTGCATGGGCGGGTCGGTGACGAGGGGGGTCGAGACGGGACAGGCGTTCTCCGCAGCCGGTCCGTGGCGACAGCTATCTTAGGCCGGGTTATTGCAGTGCAATATTATAGGACTCCGGGAGGCGTCGCGGAAGGTTTCGCCGGGCACGCGGGAGCTATAATTTTCTCCCTTCCGCCGGATGCCGCGGTTGAACACCCCTCTAGGAGACAGCGATGCAAATACGCATAGGCGACGAAGCGCCGGACTTCACCGCAAACACCACCGAAGGGAAGATCCATTTCCACGACTGGATCGGCAATGGCTGGGCGATCCTGTTTTCGCATCCCAAGGATTTCACGCCGGTCTGCACGACGGAACTCGGCTACATGGCGAAGCTGAAGCCCGAATTCGACAAGCGCAATACCAAGGTCGTGGGCCTCTCGATCGATCCGGTCGACGATCA
>DAOMGB010000035.1:11361-33035 GCA_035430095.1 Casimicrobiaceae bacterium
TCGACAAGCGCAATACCAAGGTCGTGGGCCTCTCGATCGATCCGGTCGACGATCACGGGCGCTGGGCGAAGGACATCGAGGAAACGCAGGGCTACAAGGTCAACTTTCCCATGATCGGCGACGCCGACCTGACGGTTGCCAAGCTCTACGACATGATCCATCCCAATGCCAGTGGCGCGGCGCCACGCACCGCCGCCGACAACGCGACGATTCGTTCGGTGTTCATTGTCGGGCCCGACAAGAAGGTCAAGCTCATCCTCACCTATCCGATGACCACAGGCCGAAACTTCGACGAGGTGCTGCGCGTGCTCGATTCGCTGCAGCTCACCGCAAAGCACAAGGTAGCGACGCCTGTGAACTGGAAGAACGGTGAGGACGTGATCATCGCCGGATCGGTGAGCAACGAGGAGGCCAAAGCCAAGTATCCGGACGGCTGGAAGGCGCCTAAGCCCTACCTGCGCATCATTCCGCAGCCAAAGTAGCGTCCGGCGATTGGCAGGCGCGTGGTGGAGGTCAGCGTCGCGATTTGCCCTTGGGCGGTGGACGGCTGTCGCGGGATAGCGGCTCGCTGAAGGTGGGCCTGGCGTTGGCGGTCGGCAACACGCCGGCGGGCGCATCAGCTTCCGCCAGCGTGAAGTCGATCTTGGTTTGTTCCATGTCGACGCGAGCCACGATCACCCGGATGCGGTCGGCGAGCTGGAACGTCCGTCCGCCGCGCTCGCCGATCAGCGCGTGCCGGCCGGCGTCGTAGTGGAAGTAGTCGCGGCCGAGTTCGGTGATGTGGACCAGCCCGTCGATGTTCAGGCCGTCCAACGTGACGAACAGGCCGAAGCCCGTGACCCCGGTGATCGTTCCCGCGAATTCCTCGCCGACCTTGTCCTGCATGTAGTGGCACTTGAGCCAGTTGGTGACGTCGCGCGACGCGTCGTCGGCGCGGCGTTCGGTCATCGACGTATGCGCGCCGAGTTCGTCCCACGACATGCCCGACGGCGTGTACCGCTTCGCCGCGAGCACGGCCTTCACCGCACGATGCACGAGCAGGTCGGGGTAGCGGCGGATCGGCGACGTGAAGTGCGCGTAGGCCTCGTAGGCGAGTCCGAAATGCCCCTCGTTGTCGGGCCGGTATTGCGCCTGCGACAGCGAGCGCAGCAGCACGGTCTGCAGGAGCGCGGAATCCGGCCGGCTGCCGATCTGGTCGATCAGCTTGGCGTAGTCGGCGGGTGTGGGTTCGGCGCCGCCGCCCAACTGCAATGCCGCCGTCGCGAGGAATTCGCGCAGCGCGACGAGCTTGTCCGGCGGTGGCCCCTCGTGCACGCGATAGAGCGCGGCATGCTTGTGCTCCTCCAGGAACTCCGCGGTGCAGACGTTGGCCGCGAGCATGCATTCCTCGATCAGCTTGTGCGCGTCGTTGCGCGGCGACGGAACGATGCGGGTGATCTTGCCGTGCTCGTCGAATTCCAGCGAGAGTTCGACGGTGTCGAAGTCGATCGCGCCGCGCTTGCTTCGTGACGCCGCAAGGGCGTGGTAGACCGCATACAGGTTCTGCAGGTGCGGCAGCAGCACGCGGGCTTCGGACGTCGTGGCCCGGGCCGGATCGTCCAGCCAATCCCACACTTGCGTGTACGTGAGTCGCGCCCGCGAATGCATCACCGCGGGATAGAACTTGCGGCCTTTGATCGTCCCGGCGGCGGTGATCTCCATGTCGCAAACCATGCACAGGCGGTCGACCTTCGGCTTCAGCGAACACAGTTCGTTGGACAATTCCTCCGGCAGCATCGGGATCACGCGTCGCGGGAAGTAGACGGATGTCCCGCGTTCGCGCGCGTCGCGATCGATGGGGTCGCCGTCGCGGACATAGTGCGAGACGTCGGCGATCGCGACCACCAGGCGGAAATTCTTTCCCTTGCGCTCGCAGAAGACGGCGTCGTCGAAGTCCTTCGCGGTTTCGCCGTCGATGGTGACCAACGGCAGCGCGGTCAGGTCGACGCGATCCTTGCGGTCGGCCGCGCGGACCTCCGTCGGCAGGCGCTTCGCCTGTCGCTCGGCATCGGGCGAGAACTCGAATGGCAGCGCGTGCTTGCGCAGGGCGATTTCGATTTCAATGCCCGAATCCGTCGCGCTGCCGAGCACTTCCTTGATGCTGGCGATCGCCTCGCGATTGGCCGCCGGCTGCACGACGACTTCCGCCACCACCACCTGGCCCGGTTTGGCGCCACCCAGGTCTCCTGCCGGAATCAGCAGGTCCTGGTTGATGCGTCGATTCTCCGCGACGACGAACCAGATGCCATGTTCCTCGTACAGGCGGCCGACGATTTCTGCGTTGGCGCGCTCCAGCACCTCGACGATCTCACCTTCCGGACGCCCGCGGCGATCGGTGCCGGTCTTGCGCAGGGCCGCGCGGTCGCCATGCAGCACCTTGTGCATTTCGCGCGGACTCAGGAAATAGTCGTCGCCTCCGCCGTCAGGAACCAGGAAGCCGTAGCCATCCGGATGTCCCTGCACGGTTCCGATCACGAGATCGAGCTTGGCGACGACGCACAATTCGCCCTTGCGGTTGGTCAGCAGCTGGCCATCGCGCTCCATGGCCGCGAGGCGGCCGTGGAACGCTTCGCGCGCCACCCGTCCGACGGATAGCTCGCGCTCCAGGTCGGCGGGAGGCAATGGCGTGCCGGCGTTGCGCAAGGCGGCCAGGACTGCCTCGCGCGACGGCAGCAAGGCGGGATCGATGTCTCCAGCGCGCGAACGGCGGGCATCGCGGCTGCGCGGAGCGGGAAGCACGGCCGTACTCGGCGGCGCGGCGAGCTTTCGCGCTGTGGCCGGCTTGCGGCTGCCCTGCTTTGGCCCGGCCGGGGATTTGCGGGGCTTGGGAGTTTTCTTTGACAAGTGTCTGGCGGAAAAGTAAAATTATTGGTTGCGTCGCCCGGGTGGCGGAATTGGTAGACGCACATGGTTCAGGTCCATGCGCCGCAAGGTGTGGGGGTTCGAGTCCCTTCCCGGGCACCATCAGCAGCAGCGAGGCATCGGCACAGGCGATCGAGTTTAACATCGCCGCGCGCGTGCCTATCTACGCCGCCGCCACGATTCTCTCCAGCTCCTCCGGGCTGCGCCAATGATGGCCGCAGGTGTACCGCGGCAGCCTCCAGATGTTCTCTGTTCCGGCGATCGACCTGGGTTCGGTCGTGAACGCGGCGCGCAACCCGATGTCGGGCCCCTCACCGGGCAGGTAATCAGCGCTCAGGAATTCGTTGCAGTGACCGTAGGGATACGCGAAGAACGGCGCTGCCCTGCCGCCGGTATGGGCGTCGATGTAGCGCATGGCGCCGCGGATCTGCGCGTCGGCGTCCGCGACGCTCGTCACCTGCGTGAAGTCGCCGCGAACCTGCCGCGAATGCGCAACCACGTCGAGCCCCGGATGCAGGTGATCCCAGCTGTGGTTGCCGATGGCGACGAGTCCGCCCGCAATCGCCTGGGACCACCACGCGTCGTCCAGTGAACCCGCTTCCAGATAGGTGTACCTGCGATCGAACGTGGTTTCCATCGCGCGGCGCGCCTCGGGCGATGCAATGACAAAACTGGTCGCGCAGACCTCAAGCTGCGCGCTGCCAGCTTCCGTGGACCTGAAGTCCTGCATCGCGTTGGCGAAACTGCGCTGGGGTCCGAATAGGGGATGCACGAAGTCCGCAAAGTCCCACACCGGGCCGTCGTCAAAGGTCAGCGCGACCATCGTCGCATCCTGGTTGCCCGCGCGGAGGCCCGACTGGTGTGCCTCGATGGCGTCGACCAGCGTGGCAAGCGAAACGATGCGGCCACCTGCACGCGCGATGGTCGCGAGGTCGACCGGAAGCGCCGCATGGTCGTTCGCGGAATAGTCCGGTCCCAGTACGCGGTGCGAGTGGTAGGTGAGGACGACGGCCTTCACGATGCGTTTTCGTGGCGGTGGCGACCACGCAAATTACCACGGACTGCGCGGTTCCCGCGCCGCGACCGCGCGACGGCGCGGCCGGAAGTCAATTCTTGTACGTGACCTGCACGGGCCGGCCGTTCACCCGCAACTCTCCGGTGTTGACGTCCACCTCGAACAGCGGTGTGTCGCCGTTGAAGAGCCCCCAGCGGCCCGTCGCCGGATCGAACTTGCTCGTGATCCGCGCCGTCTCCTCCCACGCCACCTTGTTTCCGGCGCGCATGCCATAGCAGGCGAACCTGCATTGCGACCACAGCATCACGCCGAAATTGACGTCGGCCTGCGTGTCGTCGAATCCGGCCGGCGCAATCATGATGCCGTAGTCGATGGTCGCTTTCGGTCCGGTGTAACCGGCGCGTCCGAGGACGACGCCCAGGCCGACCCGGTCGCCTTCCTGGGAACCCGGGAATGCGCTCGGCCCCTGGGAGAATGCGTCGATCTCGACGCCATAGAAGCCTCCCTTCCCGGTCGTATCCTGGACCTCGAAGACACCCGCCCACGAGGTTCCCTGCGCAAACTTGTTCGCCTGCGAATAGCTCGCGACGTCCTGTCCGAAGTTGGATCGGTTGTTGAGGATCGTGAGGTTCGCCCATTCGTAGGCGCGCGAATCGGGCTGGGTGGTGAGGTGCGTGTAAAGCGTCGGAATGACGATGTGCTCTCCTCCCTCAGGGGCGGTGCGCGTGACCGTCAGGCTGGCCGGCAAGTCCCAGACATCCGCGGGACGCGGCGTGCTGCCCTGGAAATAGCCGGTCTGGGCGCAGACGCAGGTTGTTGCGAGCACGGACAATGCAGCGGCAAGCAATGTGGCCGACGAAGCGGCAGCGTGTGTGCGCATGGCGATCCTTTCGGAAAGGACCCTTGGAACTGTCCGGATCGGACGAAATTCTCGATCGGACCCCGCAGTGACGAACCCGTCAGAACGGTTCCGGAAAACGCCCCGGACGACGCCGGCCGTTCGGACGGCAAACAGTGCGGCGCATCCGGTGTCTCTAGTCTGTGGCGACTGGATGCGCGGCGTCAACGCGAAAAATCACGGCGCCGAAGGCCGGCCGGGCGCACCGACGGGCCTTGTGGAACGGGCTAGGACTCGAGCCGCGCCTTCAGCTTTTCCGGGCGAAGCGTGTCGTAGACCTCGAAGGGCTGGTGGATCCAGGGATTGTCGGGCAGGTGCTCGACATAGTAGTCCGGCGCGAACACGGAGCATGCCTTCCACCAAAGCACGGCCGTCCTCAGCGCGGTCATGTGGGGAAAGCGCTTCGGCAATTCCTTGTGCACCGCTTCGAGCGTATGGCCTGAGTCGACCATGTCGTCGACCAGCAGCACGCGCTCGCCCAGCCGGGGCCGGGTCATCGTCATGTGCTCGGCGATCACCAGTTCGCCGCGGATCGTGCCGCCTTCGGCCGTGTAGGAGTGCGTGGACAGGATCGCGAGGGGAAGCTCGAAGATGCGCGACAGCACGTCCCCTACGCGCAGGCCGCCGCGCGCGACGCAGATGATCTGGTTGAATTCGTAGCCGGACTCGTGCACCACGAGCGCCAGTCGCTCGACCAGGCGGTTGTACTCGTCCCAGCTGACGTGGAGGTTCATGAGATGGCGCGACCTGAACTCGGTTTGCTCTTTCTACATCGATTCGACTGGCTCCGCCAGCGGTGGAGGTAACACGGGTCCGTGGCGAGGGCGGCGGTGCGCCCTTGTCCTGTCAGCTGAACGGGTGGTGAACCAGGATCGTCTCCCTGCGATCCGGCCCGGTCGAGACCATCGCGATGGGCACGCCGGTGAGCGCTTCGATCCTCTGCAGATAGGCGCGGGCATTGGCCGGCAGCGCCGCAAACGAATCCGCGCCCACCGTGGACTCGCGCCAGCCGGGCATCGATTCGTATACCGGCACGCAGCGAGCGACCGCTTCAGCGCCGGTCGGGATCAGCTCGAGCGGCTCGCCGTCCATCACATAGGAGGTGGCCACCTTGATCTCGTCCACACCGTCGAGCACGTCGAGCTTGGTGATGCACAGGCCGTTGACGCCGTTCAGTTGCAGCGAGCGCTTGAGCGCGGCGATGTCGAGCCACCCGCATCGGCGCGGCCGGCCGGTGACGGACCCGAATTCGTTGCCCCGCCTGGCCAGCCCGGCGCCAACATCGTCCTTCAGTTCCGTGGGGAAGGGGCCGGTGCCCACTCGCGTGGTGTAGGCCTTCACGATGCCGAGAACGTAATCCAGCATGTCGGGGCCGATGCCGCTGCCGGGCGCGGCGGCGCCGGCGAGGCAATTGGAGCTGGTGACGTAAGGGTAAGTTCCATGGTCGATGTCGAGCAGCGCGCCTTGCGCGCCCTCGAACAGCAGCGATTCGCCGCGTGCCCGCGCCGTTTGCAGCAGGCCCGCCACGTCGGCGACCATGGGCCGGATCTCGCCCGCCAACGAAAGCAGCTCGTCTCGCGTGCGCTCGAAGGGGACGGCCGCGACCTTGTAATAGTTCACGAGCATGAAATTGTGCAGCTCGAGCAGCGACTCGAGCTTGGCCGCGAACAGCTCCGGGTGCAGCAGGTCCTGCACGCGCAGCGCGCGACGGGCGATCTTGTCTTCGTACGCCGGCCCGATGCCGCGTCCGGTGGTGCCGATCTTCTCCTCGCCCATCGCGTGCTCGCGCGCCTGGTCCAGCGCGACGTGGATGGGCAATACCAGCGGACACGCCGGCGAAATCTTGAGTCGCGAGCGCACGTCCACGCCGGCAGCCTCGAGTTCCCGGATTTCGGCGAGCAGCGCGGACGGCGAGAGCACCACGCCATTCCCGATGTAGATGGCCACACCCGGGTGCAGCGCGCCGGAGGGAATGAGGCGCAGCACGGTTTTCTTGCCGCCGATGACCAGCGTGTGTCCGGCATTGTGCCCGCCCTGGAAGCGGACCACGCCGGCGGCGCTCTCGGCCAGCCAATCGACGATCTTCCCTTTGCCCTCATCGCCCCACTGGGTGCCGATGACGACGACGTTCTTGCCCATTGGATTTCCTGTCGAGGAACTAGTCTTTGCGGGTGACGACCCGCCACTCGCTGCCTTGTCGCTCAAGCGTCCTGCGGGCGGTCGCGACGCCGTCGGGCTCGCCCGGAAGCACGGCCACGACCGCCTCGCCCTGTGCACGCAACAGCCTGACCATGTGGGCCAGCTCCGGGTCCGGGTCGGCTGGCGTCACGATGGCGTCGGTTGCTCCGCTGTCCGGGACCAATGTCGCGAGACGGCGCAGGTCCAGCGTGAAGCCCGTGGCCGGTCGCGCGCGCCCGAACGCGCGACCCACGCCATCGTAGCGACCGCCGCGTCCGCAATCCACCACGTTTCCGCCGCCGCCGGTCGCGAACACCGAAAAGGTCGCGCCGGTGTAATAGTGGTAGCCCCTCAGGTCGGCCAGGTCGACGTGGATCGCCTCCACGCCGGTCGCCGACTCGGCCAGGCTGGCGACCGCATCGAGTGCATCGGCGACCTCGGGCAGCGCCGGCAGCACGCGGCGCGCGGCGTCTATGGTTTCGCGCGCCGGGCCATACAGGCCGACCAGCGCGCGCAGCGCGTCGCGCGGAACGTCCGGCAAGGCGGACGTCAGTTCGCGCACGCCGGCGGCATCCTTGTTGCGCAGCGCCTCGAAGAGCTCGCCGTCGCTTCCCTCGCCGGTGGCATCGAGCCCGGCGGCGCGCGCAAGCGCGCGATAGACGCCGACGTGCCCCAGGTCCAAATGCAGGCCACCCACACCTGCCCGAGACAGCGCCGACAGCAGAAGCTGCATCACCTCGCGGTCGGCCGCGATGCCGCCGAAGCCGTACAGCTCGCCGCCGATCTGCATGACCTCGCGCGTGTCGCCCGGGACCGCGGTGGCGGTTCGCAGCACGTTGCCGGCATAGCAGAGCCGGGTGACGCCCGTTTCGTTCAGCAGGTGCGCATCGATGCGGGCCACCTGGGGCGTGGTGTCCGCGCGCAAGCCGAGCATGCGGCCCGAAAGCGGGTCGACGAACTTGAAAGTCTGCAGCTCGAGGTCGCGCCCGGTGCCGGTCAGAAGGGAATCGAGGTGCTCGATGAGCGGCGGCGCCACGAGCCGGTAACCGTGCGCGCGGAACTGGTCGAGCAGCGCGCGGCGCAGCGCCTCGACCCGGGCTGCCTCGGTGGGCAGGACGTCGTCGATCGACTCGGGGAGCAGCCACTTACGCATATTGAAGCGCCGCGAGGAAGATGAGGCCGAGAGTCATGGACAGCAGTCCGATGAATCGCAGTTGTCCGTCGCTCATTTCGGTGAGCTTGCGAAAGGAGTCACGCCAGAGGCGCGGAGCGGCAAAGGGAAGGACCCCTTCGATGATCAGCAGCAACGCAAAAGCCGGCCACAATGAATCCACTGGGTTCCCGGACGCGCAACGCTCGGACGAGATTACTTGGCGGGGGCGCGCGGAGCGCGTCCCGACCCCGACTGCTTGAAGTACTGGAAGAACTCCGCGCTCGGTTCGAGGACCATGAGGTCGCTCTTGTTCCGGAAGGTGGCCTTGTAGGCATCGAGACTCCGGTAGAACGCATAGAACTCCGGATTCTGCCCGTAGGCGGCAGAATAGATCGCGGTTGCCTTGGCGTCGCCTTCGCCCTTGATTTTCTGCGCCTGGCGGTACGCGTCCGCGAGTATGACCTGGCGCTGCCGGTCGGCATCGGCCCGGATCTTTTCCGATTCGGCCGCGCCGGTCGAACGCAGTTCGTTCGCCACCCGCCGGCGTTCCGACTCCATCCGCTGATAGACCGGGCCGGTCACGTCGGGCGGCAACTCGATGCGCCGCAGGCGCACGTCGACAACCTCGACGCCAATGGTCTTGGCGTCGGCGTCGGCCTTCTGCCGCGTCACGGCGGTGATGCGATCGCGCTCGGTCGAGATGGCGTCGTGCATCGTGCGCTTGTTGAATTCCTCGGCCAGGTTGGAGCGGACCGTTTGCGAGATCCGGCGGCGCGCAGCTTCCTCGTCACCTTGCACCGAGACGTAATACTGGCGCACGTCGTTGATGCGCCACAGCACGATGAAGTCCACCAGCAACGGGGTCTTTTCGGAGGTCGTGACGCGGTCGGGTTCGCTGTTCTCCAGCGTCAGGTTGCGGTTGTCGTAGAAGCGCACGTTCTGGACCAGCGGGATCTTGAAGTAGAGGCCCGGCTCGGTCTTGGTCTCGACGATCTCGCCCAGCTGGAACTTGACGGCGTATTTGGTCTGGTCGACCGTATAGATCGACTGCGACGCAACCAGCAGCAGCGCGACGATGAACGCGAGGATCGGCATGGTGAATTTCATCATGGGCCTCGACTAGCGCTCGCGGCTGCGCATGCCGTCGCGCGATCGGCTGGGGTCGACGGCGACGGAGGGCTCCGGTGCCGCGACTGCCGGCGGACGCGTGGTCGCCGACGGCAATTCCGGTGCGGCCGCCACCGCTCCCGCGATGCTCTGCTGCATCAGCTTGTCGAGGGGAAGGTACAGAAGATTGCCGCCGGCCTTCTGGTCGATCAGCACCTTGCTCGTGTTGCCCAGCACCGACTGCATCATGTCGAGGTAGAGGCGATCCCGCGTCACGCCCGGTGCCTTGGCGTATTCCAGCAGCACGGACTTGAACCGGGACGCATCGCCCTCGGATTTCTGGATCACCTCGGTGTTGTAGCCGTTGGCCTCTTCCAGGAGCCGGGAGGCCATGCCGCGCGCCCTGGGCACGACGTCGTTAGCATAGGCTTGGCCCTCGTTGACCAGCCGCACGCGATCCTGGCCCGCCTTCACGGCATCGTCGAACGCCGCCTGCACCTTTTCCGGAGGCTGCACGTTCTGCAGCGTGACCTTCTGTATATAGACCCCCGTCTTGTAGCGGTCGAGCGTGTCCTGCATGATCCGTTCCGTCTGCTTTGCGATCTGTTCCCGGCCTTCGTACAGCGCGAAGTCCATCTTGCTCCTGCCGACGACCTCGCGGATCGCGGTTTCCGCCACGAACGCGACCATCGCGTCGGGCTTCCGGTTGTTGAAGACGTACGCTTCCGCATTCTTGATGTTGTATTGGACGGCGAACTGGATGTCGATGATGTTTTCGTCGTCGGTCAGCATCACCGCTTCCTTGTCGACCTTGTTCTTCGGCGAATTGCGGTAGCCGATTTCGACGGTCTTCACCTGAGAGAAGTCGACCAGCTCGACCGCCTCGATGGGGAATGGCAGATGCCAGCGCGGGCCGGGCAGGGTGGTTTCCGTGTACTTGCCGAAGTGGGTGACCACGCCGCGGCGGCCTTCGTCGACAATGTAGAAGCCGCTCGCCAGCCAGACGATCAGGACGAGCGCAACCAGCAGGCCCGCGCCGCCCAGCGCGAGCCCGCGGCGCGGCGGGCGGTCGCCGCCATTGCCGTCGTCACCCTTGCGGCCGAAGAGTTCGCCCATGCGGCGATTGACGTTGCGCCAGATCTCGTCGAGATCCGGCGGGCCGCCGTCGTTACCACGCTTGCCCCATTGGGGATCATTCAGCGACATGGCGAAGCTTCGAGGTCAGTAAACGGAAGTAGAAAAATCCGGGGCATAGGTATAAAACATGGGGGCGGTCCGTCGTTCGGACAAGCGGTCCGACAAACCGATGGCGCCGGCTCGTCGTTCAAGGCTGCGAAGTCTCCGCCGGCTGGTGCGCATCCATGGATTGGAACGGAAAACGCTCCGCGAGCGCGGCGCGCAGTTCAACTGCCCCGGCGCCCGTCAGCGCACTCAATCTTACGGTAGAAATGGTACCACAGCCGTCACGTTCGACGCCCGGGTCGAGCCCTGCCAAATCGCATTTGTTGAGCACCCGGATCTGCGGCACGTCGGCGGCTCCGATTTCGGCCAGGACGCGGTCGACCGACGCGATCTGCTCGTCGCGATTCGACGCTCCCGCGTCGATCACGTGCAGCAGCAGATCGGCCTCGGAGGCTTCGGCCAGCGTGGCCCGGAAGGCCGCGACCAGGTCGTGCGGAAGATCGCGGATGAAGCCCACGGTGTCGGACATCACGATCGTCTCGGCGCCGGGCACGTAGACCTTGCGAAGCGTCGTGTCGAGCGTGGCGAACAACTGGTCGGCGACGTAGGCTTCGGCGCCGGTCATCCGGTTGAACAGCGTCGACTTGCCGGCGTTGGTGTAGCCGACCAGCGCCACCGTCCGCACCCGCGCGCGACGGCGGGTGCGACTTTGCACCGCGTGGCTTCGCGCGACCCGGGCCAGGCGCTCGTTGAGCAGCTTGACCCGCTCGCCGATCAGGCGACGGTCGGTCTCGAGTTGCGTTTCGCCGGGGCCGCGCAGGCCGATGCCGCCCTTCTGCCGCTCGAGGTGGGTCCAGCCGCCGACCAGTCGCGTGGACATGTGCTTCAACTGCGCAAGTTCCACTTGCAGCTTCCCCTCCGCGCTGCGCGCGCGCAACGCGAAAATGTCGAGGATGAGGCTCGGCCGGTCCACCACGCGACAGGCGAGCCGCTCTTCGAGGTTGCGCTGCTGTACGCCTGACAGCGTGTGGTCGAACAGGACCAGGTCGGCGCCGAGTTCGGTGCGGCTGGCAAGTATCTCGTCGACCTTGCCTTTGCCGGCGAAGAAGGCGGGATCGGGACGCTGCCTGCGCCCGCCGATGGTCCCGACGACGATGGCGCCCGCCGAGGTCGCGAGCGCAGTGATTTCGGCCAGTCGGAAAGCGCGATCGCCGTCGCGCATGTCCAGCGCGACGATCAGGACACGGTCGCCGCCGCTCGGGCGTTCAAACACCGGGTGTCAGCGCGATGGAAAGCAGGCGATGTCAGGCGTCGCCGTCGCCGGACGGGGCGTGATGCGGCATCGTGACCGGACGCGCGGGAACCACCGTCGAGATCGCGTGCTTGTACACCATCTGGGTGACGGTGTTCTTGAGCAGGACGACGTACTGGTCGAAGGATTCGATCTGCCCCTGCAGCTTGATGCCGTTGACGAGGTAGATCGACACCTGCACATGTTCCTTGCGCAAGGTGTTGAGGAACGGGTCCTGCAGCATTTGGCCTTTGTTGCTCATGGTCGAGCTCCGCTCTTGTTATTGCCCGCGCCGAATGCCTGGCTTGCGCCGCCTCCCTTAAGGGCGGTTGCGGAGCGCTTCAGCGTCGCGCGGGTACGTCCGCGTATGGGTTGGCACCGACCTTGAATTGTATCCTAAGGGGCGTTCCCTGCAATTTGAACGCATCGCTGAAGAAATGTTCCAGGTACCGCCTGTACGCGTCCGGCACCGAATGCAGGGCCGTGCCGTGGACGACGATCAGGGGCGGGTTGACGCCCCCCTGATGGGCGTATCGCATCTTCGGGCGCACCAATCCGGAGCGCGGGGGCTGTTGCCGCTCCACCGCCAGCTGCAGCGTGCGGGTCAGCCGCGGCGTCGGCAGCTTGGCCATCGCGGCGGCGAACGCCTTGTCCACGGACTTGAGGAGCGGACCCACGCCTTTGCCCTCCAGCGCCGACATGAAGTGGAACTGGGCGAAGGCCAGGAAGCCCATTTTTCGATCAAGGTCTCGCTTGACCTGGTCGCGCTGTTCCTTGGCCACGGCGTCCCACTTGTTTATCCCGACCACCACGGCGCGGCCGGCTTCGAGCACGTGCCCGGCCAGGTGCGCGTCCTGCTCGGTGATTGCGTGTTCGGCATCGAGCAGCAGCACAACGACGTTGGCATCCTCGATCGCCTGCAGTGTCTTGATCACGGAGAATTTCTCGATGGCCTCGAACACCTTGCCGCGACGGCGCACGCCGGCCGTGTCGATCAGCGTGTACTTCTGTCCATCGCGCTCGAAATCGAGGTAGATCGCATCGCGGGTGGTGCCGGGCTCGTCGAAGGCGATCACGCGCTCCTCGCCGAAGATCGCGTTCACGAGCGTCGACTTGCCGACGTTCGGGCGCCCGACAATGGCAACCTTGATCGTGTCGGGGCGTTCCGGATCCGTGGACGCATTGCGCTTGCGGTCGTCGGTGAAGCGATGCGCATCCGGAATCCTGGAGAGCGCGAATTCGATCATGCCGCGCACGTTCTCGCCGTGGGCGGAGGAGATGGCGATGGGCTCGCCCAGGCCCAGCTCGTGGAACTCGGCCACCGCCCGATCCGGCTGCAGGCCCTCGGCCTTGTTCACGGCGAGGACGACCGGCCGCCCCGATTTGCGCAGCAGCTCCGCGATGGTCCGGTCCTGGGGAGCCAACCCGTGGCGGCCGTCGACCAGGAACACGACCACATCGGATTCCGCAATGGCCGCCTTTGTCTGCTTGGCCATCTCGTGAAGGATTCCCGATGTGGCCTTGGGTTCGAAGCCTCCGGTGTCGACAACGAAATAGGCCTGGTCGCCGGCGAAGGCGCGGCCGTAATGGCGGTCGCGCGTCAGTCCCGGAAAATCGGCGACCAGCGCATCCCGGGTCTTGGTCAGCCGGTTGAACAGCGTCGACTTGCCGACATTGGGTCGGCCGACGAGGGCTACGGTTGGCAGCATGGAGTCTCGGTTCGAGAGTCTGCCGCAGCCTCCACCCACCCGGGCGGCGACGAATCGCGGCGCATGTCCGCGGCTACTTCGCGGAGACGGCGAACAGCGTGCCGCCGGTCGATTGCCAAAGCGCGCCGGTGAGCAGGAGCTCCGGCTGCGCGGTGGCGGCACTGCCGTCGGTGCCGAGCCGGCCGACATAGGCGCCGTTGGTCGCCGACAGCAGGTGCAGATAGCCTTCCGCGTCGACGATGCCGACGAAGTCGCCCACGATCTGCGGTCCGCCGATCCGGCGCTTGTTGAGCAGTTCCTGCTTCCATACCGACGCGCCGGTCGACCGGTCCAGCGCATGCACGGCGCCCTTGTCGTCAGTGACGTAGATGTTGCGGCTGTCGGAGGCCAGTCCGTTCAGGCTGGAAATGTCGCGCGACCACTGCAGGGTACCCCGCGTCAGTTCGAAGCACGCCACGCGGCCCTGGTACGCCACCGCGCAGGCGTCCTTTTCCAGCACGAGAGGCAGGCTGGTCACGTCCGCGATCCTTTCGAGCTCGGTCGATCCCTTGGGACTCGCGACGGTGGCGTCCCAGCCGACGATCCCGGTCTTGAGATCGAGCGCGAGCAGATGGCCGCCTGCGGTGCCGACGAAAACGCCGCCGCGGCGGATGATGGCCCCGGCATAGTTGCGCACGATGAGCGCCGGGGCGGCCCGCTGGTTTACCCATTTGCGCGCGCCGTCCGCGGCATTGAGCGCGTGCAGGCTGCCGTCGCCCGTGAGGACGATGACGACGCCTTCGGAGACGCGCGGCGGGGCGACGACTTCGGTCGATACGCGCGCCTGCCATGCAGGTTTGCCATCGGGGGAGAAGGCGAGCACCTCGCCTTTTTCAGTGCCGACGACGACCAGCGTCGCGTCCGCGCCTGCACCCGCGGAGAGCTTCTGTCCGGCATCGATGCGCCATACGCTGCGGCCATTGGCAGGGTCGAGGCGCATCACGGTGCCGTCCTTCCCTGCAGCGTAGATCGCGTCGCTCAACACGGTCGGCGAAAAGCCCGGGCCAGCGGCCCCGACCTGCGCCTGCCAACTGGTAACGGCGGTCGCCGATGCCTTGAGCTCAGGCAGCGGCCCCGGCTTTTTCGAGTCGTAGAGCCAGCTCAGCGACGGTGCGGGAATCGTCGGCATCCACTCCTTGATAGTCGCGCACCCGGACAGTGCAAGCGCGGCCATGGCGATTGCCGGCAACGCGAAGGCCATGCGCGGCCGGACGCCGCGCGCGACCACGCGGGCCGCGGCGCGCCTAACTCCGCTGTGCGCAGGTCGGGTCATTGCTTCGCGGCCGGCGCGGCAGGTGCGTTGGAAACGGGCGGGGAGGCCGGTGCGGAAGGCGCGGCGGCGGCTCCCCCGGGGGCCTCGGGCGCGGAAGGTCCGAGTGAATCGAGCTTCACCTGCACGTAGTTGCGGTAGGGCGACTTGGCGTCGAACTTGGCCAATGCGGCCTGGTAGGCGATGCGGGCGTCATTGGTGCGTCCGGCGGCCGCGTACGCGTCGCCGCGCAAATCGGCGTAAAGCGCGGCGAATGAATCGCCGTGCTTCGCATCGAGCATCTTCAACGCATCGTCGTACTGCTTGTCGTTCAGCATGAGTTCGGCCAGCCGGTACCGCGCGATCTCCTGCAGCTCCTGCTCGTCGGCGCGGTCGACGATCCATTGCAGCTGTGCCCGTGCCGCCGCCGTGTCGCCGGCGTCGTACTGCATCTTTGCCAGCAGGAACGCCGCGCGCGGCGCGTACCCGGTGCCGGCGAACTTGTCCGTGAGCGCCAGCGTCGCGTCCTTGGCTTTGGCCACGTCGTTGGACCGAGCCGCCTGCGCCACGGCGTTGAACAGCACGGCCGCGTCTTCGGCCTTTTTCAGGTTCCACCAGCGCCAGCCCTGCACCGCGGCGGCAGCAACGCACGCGATGACCAGTGCGGTCGCCACCGTGTTGCCCCAGCGACCCCACCACGCCTTGAGGTCGTCCAATTGCTCCTGTTCCTGAAGATCGTAGACTGCCATGTGTCGTCCTTGGTTCGAAAAGTTGTCAGGCGTGACCTGCGAGGTGCGTCGCGAGCGCCGCCGCAGGCACAGCGACCTGTTCGCCCGGCGTCCGCAGCGGCTTGACGGCGACGGTGCCGGCCGCCACCTCGTCGTCGCCGATGACGAGCGCGTAGCGCGCGCCGCTCGCGTCGGCCTTTTTCATCTGGGACTTGAAGCTGCCGCCGCCCGCGTGGACGACCACGGCGTGGCCGTGGTCGCGCAGCGTCTCGCCGATGCGGCGCGCCACCGGCGCCGCGTCGTCTCCCGCATGCACGACGTAGGCCAGCGGCGCATCGTCGACCTTGCGCCCGGCATCCTGCAGCAACAGCAACACGCGCTCGGTGCCGATGCCGAACCCGCAGCCCGGCGTGGGCTTGCCGCCCAGCTGCTCGAACAATCCGTCGTAGCGTCCGCCGGAACAGACTGCGCCCTGCGTGCCCAGCCGCTGCGTGACCCACTCGAAGACGGTCGCGTTGTAATAGTCGAGTCCCCGCACCAGGCGTGAATTGAGGCGAAAGGCGATGCCCGCCTCGCGCAGTCCTTGCTGCACGTCGTGGAACAACGTGCGCGACTCCTCGCCCAGCGAGTCCCACAGCTTCGGCGCGGCCTCGATCACCGGCTGCATGTCCGGGTTCTTGCTGTCGAGGATGCGAAGCGGATTGGTCGAGAGCCGGCGCTGCGAATCCCCGTCAAGCAGGTCGCGGTGCTTGTCGAAATGCGCGACGAGCAATGCGCGGAACGCATGGCGCTCCGGGGCGCTGCCGATCGTGTTGAGCTCGAGCGTGATGTCGCCGAGGCCCAGGCGCTGCCACAGCCGCTGCACCATCACCAGCAGCTCGACGTCGATGTCCGGCCCCGCGAAGCCGAGCGCTTCCGCACCGAACGTGTGGTATTGGCGGTAGCGGCCCTTCTGCGGACGTTCATGGCGGAAGAGCGGGCCGCTGTACCAGAGGCGCTTGGGACCGTCGTACAGCAGATTGTGCTCGAGCGCGGCCCGAACTGTCGGCGCCGTGCCCTCCGGGCGCAAGGACAGGCTCTCGCCGTTGTCGTCGAACGTGTACATCTCCTTTTCGACGATGTCGGTCACCGCACCCACGCCGCGCACGAACAGTTCGGTCTTCTCGACCATCGGCGTGCGGATGTTCCGGTACCCGTACTGCCGGAAAACGTCGCGAACGGTGTCCTCGAAGAATTCCCAGAGTGCGGAATCGCCCGGCAACACGTCGTTCATGCCGCGCACGGCCTGCAGAACATTCGCCATGGCCGGCCCCTAGCCAATCGCCTTGACGGCGATGGTCTTGCGTTCGGGCTTGAGGTGGGAAGCCGGCTCCTCGCCGCCGTAGGTCGCGCGAACGTAATCGAACACGAGCGCCTGGAATTCCTGCGCGATGCGGTCGCCCTTCAGCGTCACGGTCTTCGCGCCGTCGACGAACACGGGCGCGACGGGGGTCTCGCCGGTGCCGGGCAGAGAGATTCCCACATTGGCCATCTTCGATTCGCCCGGTCCGTTGACGACGCAGCCCATCACCGCGACCTGCATGTTCTCGACCCCGGGATAGCGCGCGCGCCACGCCGGCATCGACGACCGCAGGTAGGACTGGATCTGCTCCGCCAGCGACTGGAAGTAGGTGCTGGTGGTGCGGCCGCATCCGGGGCACGCGATGACCATCGGCGTGAACGAGCGCAGGCCCATCGTCTGCAGGATTTCCTGCGCCACGATCACTTCGCGCGTGCGGTCGCCGTCCGGTTCCGGCGTGAGCGAAACGCGGATGGTGTCCCCGATGCCCTGCTGCAGCAGCACCGCCATTGCCGCGGTGGAGGCGACGATGCCCTTGCTGCCCATCCCGGCTTCGGTGAGACCGAGATGCAGCGGGTAGTCGCAGCGGCGCGCGAGCTCGGTGTACACGGCAATCAGGTCCTGCACGTCCGACACCTTGCACGACAGGATGATGCGGTCGCGGGGCAGGCCGATGTCCTCGGCGCGCTGCGCGCTGCCGATGGCCGACGTGATGAGCGCCTCGCGCATGACCGCATCCGCGGACCCGGGCTCGGGCAACGACGCGTTCTCGTCCATCAGGCGCGCGAGCAGGTCCGCATCGAGGCTGCCCCAGTTGACTCCGATTCGGACCGGCTTGCCGTACTCGATCGCCTTTTCGATCATCACCACGAACTGCGGATCGCGCTTGCTGCCCTTGCCCACGTTGCCCGGATTGATCCGGTACTTGGCCAGCGCGCGCGCGCAGTCCGGATAATCGGTCAGCAGCTTGTGCCCGTTGAAGTGGAAGTCGCCGACCAGCGGAACCCGGCAGCCCATGGCGTCGAGTTGCGCGCGGATCGTGCTCACGGCCGCCGCGGCTTCGGCCGAATTGACCGTCACGCGCACGAGCTCCGACCCGGCATCGGCGAGCGCCCTGACCTGCGCCACCGTGGCCGTCGCGTCGGCCGTGTCGGTGTTGGTCATCGACTGGATGACGATGGGCGCGTTGCCGCCGACCTTGACCCCGTCGATGTCGACCTGGCGCGAAACGCGGCGCGTGGCGTGCGTGCGTGGCATGGAGGCCTACCTGAGCGTGAACCGGGCGACGTTCTGCCGGTTGAACGGGGAGGTGTCGAAGGCTTTCCCCTGCCAGTTGACCGTCACAGCGGCGGCATTGCCGATAACGACGTCGAACGGCGGGCGGCCGGTCACCGCCTGGCGGTCGCCGGCATTGCCGGTGGTGGAGAGGATGAGCACGCCGGCGCCGTCGCGCACTTCCACCCAGGACGTGCCCTGGAAAATGAGGGCGATGGGCGCGTCGCGGGAATCACCCGAGACCGGCGTGACGGCGGGCGCCTCTCCGGCAATCGGCGGCGGGGCGGACGTGTCCGGCGCCTTTTCCGGTGGCTGCGCGGCCTTGTCGTCCGTGCCCGCGAGCGGATTGGGCAGCGTCGTCGACGTGCCCGGCAAAGTGGCCGAAGTCGTGGCGGGCGGCGGCGCGGCCGTCGGCGGCGCCTGGACCGGCGATGCCCCGGCCCTGTCGGCCGGCGTTGCCTTGGCGGATTCCGCAGGCGGCCGCGTGATTTCGTAGACCGCCGCGATGGTCACGACGGCCACCAGGGCAAGCGGAATGGCCCAGCGGGCCGGACTGGGCTTGGCGTGTAAATCCGCGGGAAGCTCGCCCATGGGCCGTGGCGTGGGCGCCAGCGACGGCAGTTCGAGCGACGACGGCGGCGCGGTCTCGGGCAGCGCGGCCAGCACGGCGTCGGTGTCGAGGTGCAGCAGGCGAGCGTAATTGCGCACGAAGCCGCGGACGAACGTGCGTCCCGGTAGCTTCCCGAAGTCGCCATCCTCCAGCGCCGTGACCTGGCGCGGGGCGAGCTTCAGCTGCTGGGCGACGGCGGCCACCGACAGCCCTGCCGCTTCCCTGGCTGCGCGCAGCAACGCCCCCGCGCTTGCCGCATCGCCGGGCAACTCGTCGTGCATCAGCGCGTCCGAGCCTTCGGTCACTCGCAGGCTCCGGCGGCGATGTTCTTCGCCTCGGTCGAATCCGGATAGCGATTGCGCAACTGGGAGATATAGGACGCCTCCGCGCTGCGATCGCCCAATTTCCGCTCGATGCACATGCCGAGCGCGAGTTGCTCGGGTGCCGGATTGTTCTGCTGCATGACGGGTTTCATCAGCGCGCGCGCTTCCGCCAGGCGTCCGTCCTTGTAGGCAAGCTGCGACAGGCTGAACGCTGCCTCGGGATTGCCCGGTGAGACGTTCAGCGCGCGCCGGAAGAACTGCTCGGCCCGCTGAGTTTCGCCCAGCGAACCGGCGCAACGGCCGGCGTTGATGAGGGCGATCTCCGGCGTCTTGTAGAGCGGATTGCTCACGGCGCGCTCGAATTCCGGAATCGACTCCTTCGCCTGGCCATGCGTGCACAGGTACCAGCCCCAGTTCTGCCGGAATTCGGAATCGTTGGGCGCGATCTCGATCGCCTTCCGGAAATTGCGAGCGGCCTCAGCGTCCTGTCCGAGCGTCGCATAGACCAGGCCATACACGTTGTAGATCTTGGGATTGGTCGGATCGAGCTTGGTGGCTTCGGCCAGTTCCTGCAGTGCGACGTCCATCTGGCCGCGCTCGTAATAGCCGGCGGCCAGTTCCGCGCGCAGGTTCGCGCGCACCGGCAACGGGGCTTCCTTGATGGGCGGAGGCGGCGTCGGCTGCGGAATCGGCACCGGCGCCGGCGTGGTGGTGGAGGTCGACGTGCAACCGGCCACGAGCGACAGCCACACGATCGTCGGAATCAGGAGCCGAATCGGCCAACAGGTGTGCGGGCGCATGACGGGTTTGGGCCTCTGCAACGCGAAATCGGATATCAGGGAGCGGGCGCGGCGACGATCCGCGTCGCCAGCCGGCGCTTGATGCGGTCCTGCACCTGGCCGGCCAACTGGCCGCAGGCGGCGTCGATGTCCTCGCCCCGGGTCTTGCGGATGGTCGTGACCAGACCCGCCTCGACGAGCGTTGCCTGGAAGGCCAGGATCCGTTCGCGGGGACTGGTGCGGAATTCGGTTCCGGGAAATGGATTGAACGGAATGAGGTTGAACTTGCAGGGCACGTCGCGAACGAGTTCGACCAGCGCCCGCGCGTGCACCGCCGAATCGTTGACCCCGTCGAGCATCACGTATTCGAACGTGACGAAATCGCGCGGAGCGCGCTCGAGGTAGCGGACGCAGGCCGCCATCAGGTTGGCCAGCGGATAGGTGCGGTTGATCGGCACCAGCCGGTCGCGCAGCGCGTCGTCCGGCGCATGCAGCGACACGGCCAGCGCCACCGGGCATTCGTCGCGCAGCCGATCGATCAGCGGAACCAGTCCCGACGTGGACAACGTGACGCGCCGTCGCGAAAGGCCGTAGGCATTGTCGTCCAGCATGAGCCGCAGCGCCGGCACGACGTTGTCGAAATTGGCGAGCGGCTCGCCCATGCCCATCATCACGACATTGGTGATCGGCGGCCGGCCATGCTCGATCCACGCTCCCGTGACTCCATCCGCCAGCAGCGCGCGATTGGCGTGCCACAGCTGGCCGATGATCTCGGCGGTACCGAGATTGCGATTGAACCCCTGCTTGCCGGTGGAACAGAACGCGCAGTCGAGCGCGCAGCCCGCCTGCGACGAAATGCACAGCGTGCCGCGGTCGTCCTCGGGGATGTACACCGATTCCACGGCGTTGCCGTTGCCGGCGTCGAGCAGCCATTTGCGCGTGCCGTCGCTGGCCGTGGTGTCCTTGATGACAGTCGGCGCGACGATCGCGCATTCCTTCCCCAGCCGCTCCCGCAGCGGCTTTGCCAGGTCCGTCATGACGCCGACGTCGTCAGCGAAGCGCTGGTGAATCCAGTGCAGCACCTGCTTCGCGCGAAACGGCTTCTCGCCGCGTTCGGTGAAGAAGGCGGCTAGCCTCGGCGGATCGAGTTCGAGCAGGTTGGTCATCGGGGACGCGGCATTTGCCGCTCAGCGGCCGTACACCGCCAGCGCCGGGAAGAAGTATGCAATTTCCACCGCGGCCGTCTCGGGCGCGTCGGAGCCGTGAACGGCATTGGCGTCAATCGATTTGGCGAAGTCGGCGCGAATCGTGCCTGCCGCCGCCTTCTTCGGGTCGGTGGCGCCCATCAATTCGCGATTCCTGGCAATCGCGTTCTCGCCTTCGAGCACCTGGATCATCACCGGGCCGGAGACCATGAAGTCGACCAGCGCCTTGAAAAAAGGGCGCTCGCGGTGAACGGCGTAGAAACCTTCGGCTTCGGTGCGGGACAGCCAGGCCATCCGCGCAGCCACGATCCTGAGGCCGGACTTCTCGAACCTGGCGAGGATTTCACCAATCGCGTTTTGCGCGACTGCGTCGGGCTTGATGATGGAAAGCGTGCGTTCAACTGCCATTTAGCGGCTCCAACGGGGAAAAATGGATAAAAGCGAATGAATTCAAAATTATAGCACGTCGAGGAGGGCGCCGCGACGGTCCTGCAGCGTGGGGCGAAGGGGTCGACGGGTGGCCCCCGGGGGACTCGGGCGCCGGGCAGGCGCGGGCGGAAACGCCGGGCGCCCTGCCAGCCATGGGATCATGCCGCAAACCGGACCGCGATCTCGCGCGCGGGCGCCAGCTCGTTGCGGAAGGTCACGACGTGGTCGACGTCGAGGCGGATGCCGATGCGTTCGCCGATGCAG
>DAOMGB010000036.1:0-32371 GCA_035430095.1 Casimicrobiaceae bacterium
GAAGGCGCACCGCCGCCGGGCCCCGCAGGCGCGACATCGCCCGCGGCACCCGTTTCCGGGCAGCGCGCCGGACCGGCGGGCGGCTGACGGCGATTGTCCGGACGACATGGCGACGTTGCCCCGGAAGCTTTGCGAGTCCTGGACCAGTCATTCGTGAATCCATCGCGACTCTTCATACTTCGCCCCGTGGCGACCACGCTGCTGATGGTTGCGATCCTGCTCGCCGGGGTCGTGGCCTACCGCGTGCTTCCGCTGTCCGCGCTGCCCGAAGTCGACTATCCGACGATTCAGGTGGTGACGCTCTACCCTGGCGCGAGCCCCGATGTGATGGCGTCGTCGGTCACCGCTCCGCTCGAGCGGCAATTCGGGCAGATGCCGGGCTTGAACCAGATGTCGTCGACCAGTTCCGGCGGCGCCTCCGTCATCACGCTCCAGTTCAGCCTGGAGTTGTCGCTCGATGTCGCCGAGCAGGAGGTGCAGGCCGCGATCAACGCCGCCGGAAACTTCCTCCCGCCCGACCTGCCCAATCCGCCGATATACAACAAGGTCAATCCGGCCGACACGCCGATCATCACGCTGGCGCTCACGTCGCAAACCCTGCCGCTGCCCAAGCTCGAGGACCTCGCCGACACGCGGATTGCGCAGAAGATCTCCCAATTGCCAGGCGTCGGGCTGGTGGGCATCAGCGGCGGGCAACGGCCGGCCGTGCGCATCCAGGTCAATCCGAAGGCGCTGGCGGCCTATGGCCTGTCGCTCGACGACGTGCGCACGGCGATCGGCAGCGCCAACACCAACCAGGCCAAGGGCAGCTTCGACGGACCGACCCGCGCTTCCACGATCGACGCCAACGATCAGCTTAGGTCCGCCGACGAGTACCGCCAGTTGATCATTGCATACCGGAACGGCGCGCCGATCCGGATACAGGACGTCGCCGAGGCAGTCGATGCCGCGGAGAATTCGCGGCTGGCGGCGTGGGCCGACACCACGCCGGCGATCATCGTCAACGTCCAGCGCCAGCCCGGCACCAACGTCATCGAGGTCGTCGACCGAGTCAAGGCGTTGCTGCCGCAGCTCAAGGCTTCGCTGCCCGCAGCCGTCGACGTGGTGCTGCTGACCGACCGGACCGTGACCATCCGGGCGTCGGTCCGCGACGTGCAGTTCGAGCTGCTGCTCGCGGTGGCGCTGGTCGTCATGGTGATCTTCGTGTTCCTGCGCAACGTGCCGGCTACGATCATCCCCGGCGTCGCCGTGCCGCTGTCGCTGGTCGGCACGTTCGGCGTGATGTACCTGGCCGGCTTCTCGATCAACAACCTGACGCTGATGGCGCTGACCATCGCCACCGGCTTCGTCGTCGACGACGCCATCGTCGTGATCGAGAACATCGCCCGCTACATCGAGGACGGGGAGTCTCCGCTTGAGGCCGCGCTGAAAGGAACCAGGCAGATCGCGTTCACGATCATCTCGCTGACCATTTCACTTATCGCCGTGCTGATTCCCCTGTTGTTCATGGGCGACGTCGTCGGACGCCTGTTCCGCGAGTTTGCCGTCACGCTGGCGGTGGCGATACTGATCTCCGCGGTCGTGTCGCTCACTCTCACGCCGATGATGTGCGCGAAGCTGCTCCGCCACACGCCGCCGGAAAGGCAAGGCCGCTTCTACCGCTGGAGCGGGGACCTGTTCGACCGCGTCATCGGGCGCTACGGCCGGATGCTGAACTGGGTGCTCGACCGCCAGGGCGCCACGCTGATCGTCGCCGTCCTGACGCTGGTGCTGACCGTCATGCTCTACGTGGTCATACCGAAGGGGTTCTTTCCGGTGCAGGACACAGGCGCCATCCAGGGCATCTCCGAGGCCCCGCAGACCATTTCCTTTGCTGCCATGGCGCAACGGCAGCAGGCGCTGGCCGCCGTAGTGCTCGAGGATCCCGCGGTGGCCAGCCTCACGTCGTTCATCGGCGTCGATGGCACCAATGCGACGCTCAACAGCGGCCGCATGCTCATCAACCTGAAGCCGCGCGACGTACGCGGCGTCACCGCATCGGAGGTCATACGTCGCCTGCAGCCCAGGCTGGCCGGCGTCGAGGGCATCGCGCTGTACATGCAGCCGGTGCAGGACCTGACCATCGAGGACCGCGTGAGCCGTACGCAATACCAGTTCACCGTCGAGTCGGTGGACGCCGCCGAACTCGGCACGTGGGTGCGTGCGCTGACCGACAGGCTCCACCGGATGCCGCAGTTGGCCGATGTCGCCAGCGACCTGCAGGATGGCGGGTTGCAGGCGTATGTCGAGTTCGACCGGGCGACCGCAAGCCGCCTCGGCATCACGCCGGCGGCCATCGACAACGCGCTCTACAACGCATTCGGTCAAAGGCTGGTGTCGACCATTTTCACGCAGTCGAACCAATACCGCGTGGTGCTCGAGGTGCAGCCGGAATTCCAGCGAGGCCTGGCCGCCCTCGACAGCATCTACGTGCCCTCGACGTTGCCCGGACAACCGACGCAGCAGGTCCGGCTGTCCACCATCGCTCATGTGGTCGAGAAGGCGGCGCCCCTTTCGATCAACCATATCGGCCAGTTTCCGGCCGCGACGATCTCCTTCAACCTGGCGCCGGGCGCTTCGCTCGGCGACGCGGTCAAGGCCATCGAGACGGCAAAGCGCGAACTCGGGCTGCCGGACAGCGTTCAGGTCAATTTCCAGGGCGCCGCCCTCGCCTTTCGCGCGTCGCTCAACAACGAGCTGTGGCTGATCCTGGCCGCCATCGTCACCATGTACATCGTCCTGGGCGTCCTCTATGAGAGCTTCATCCACCCGGTCACGATCCTGTCGACGCTTCCGTCCGCCGGCGTGGGCGCGCTTCTGGCGTTGATGATCTCCGGCAACGACCTGTCCGTGATCGCCATCATCGGGATCATCCTGCTGATCGGCATCGTCAAGAAGAACGCGATCATGATGATCGACTTCGCGCTGGATGCGGAACGCAATGAGGGCATGGCGCCGCGCGACGCCATCTTTCAGGCATGCCTGCTGCGCTTTCGACCGATCATGATGACGACGATGGCCGCGATCCTCGGCGCGCTGCCGCTGATGATCGGCTGGGGCGAAGGCTCCGAGCTTCGCCACCCGCTGGGAATCACGATGGTGGGGGGGCTCATTTTTTCGCAGGCGCTCACGCTGTTCACCACGCCAGTGATCTACCTCGCGTTCGACCGGCTCGCCCGACGCGTCGATACGGACCACGTCGTCAATGCCGCGGCGCGCAAACCGGACGCCACGGGTGCCTGAGTCCGCGAATCGGCCATGAACCTTTCCGCGCCATTCATCGCCCGCCCGGTGGCCACCACGCTGCTGACACTCGGCGTGGCACTGGCAGGCGCCATCGCCTTCAGGCTGCTTCCGGTTTCGCCGCTGCCGCAGGTCGATTTCCCGACCATTTCGGTGCAGGCATCGCTTCCCGGCGCGAGTCCGGAGACCATGGCAGCGACCGTCGCCACGCCGCTGGAACGTTCCCTCGGGCGCATCGCCGGCGTCACCGAAATGACCTCGTCGAGTTCCCTGGGGTCGACGCGGATCACGCTGCAATTCGAACTGAGCCGCGACATCGACGGCGCCGCGCGCGACGTGCAGGCCGCGATCAACGCCGCCCGCAGCCTGCTTCCGACCGGGCTGCCGAGCAATCCGACGTATCGGAAGGTGAATCCCGCCGACGCGCCGATCATGATCCTGGCGCTGACGTCGGACACGATGACGCAGGGGCAGATGTACGACGCGGCCTCCACCATCATCGCGCAAAAGCTGTCACAGGTGGCCGGCGTGGGCCAGGTCAGCGTGGGCGGAAGCTCGCTGCCCGCAGTGCGCGTCGAGCTCAACCCGGAGTCGCTCAACAAGTACGGCGTTGCGCTGGAGGACGTGCGCGCCGCACTGGCGGCCGCCAACGCCAACCGCCCCAAGGGCGCGGTCGAGGAGGGCGACCGGCACTGGCAGATCTACGCCAACGACCAGGCGCGGACCGCCGCGGAATACCTGCCGCTGATCGTTTCCTATCGCGACGGCGCGTCGGTGCAGTTGTCCGATGTCGCGCAGGTGGTCGACTCGGTCCAGGACCTGCGCAACGCCGGCATGGCCAACGGCCAGCCATCGGTGCTGGTGATCGTCAACCGCCAGCCGAACGCCAACATCATCGAGACCGTGGACCGAATCACCGCGATGCTGCCTTCGCTGCGTGCCTCGATCCCCGGCGCGATCACCCTGACGCCCGCAATGGAACGCACGGCGACGATTCGAGCGTCGCTGCGGGACACGGCCAAGTCGCTGGTGGCGGCCGTGGCGCTGGTGATCCTGGTCGTGTTCGTATTCCTGCGCAACGCGCGCGCGACGCTGATCCCGGTGGTCGCGGTTCCGGTGTCGCTGATCGGCACTTTCGGCGCCATGTACCTGTTCGGCTTTTCCATCAACAATTTCACGCTGATGGCGCTGACCATCGCCACCGGCTTCGTCGTCGACGACGCCATCGTGGTCCTCGAGAACACCTCCCGCCACGTCGAAAAGGGCATGCCGCCCTACGCGGCCGCCCTGCAGGGCGCGCAGGAGGTGGGATTCACGGTCATGGCCATGAGCGTGTCCCTGATCGCGGTGTTCATTCCGATCCTGATGATGGGAGGCATCGTCGGCCGACTGTTCCGCGAATTCGCCGTCACGCTGTCGGTGGCGATCGTCGTGTCGCTGGTCGTTTCGCTGACGACCACCCCGATGATGTGCTCGCGCCTGTTGCGGCGCCCGGAAAGTGGCGGCCATGGCCGCTTGTACCTCATGAGCGAGCGGGGATTTGCCGCCGTCCACGGCCTGTACCGGCGCAGCCTTGGATTCGTGCTTCGACACGGCGCGTGGGCGATGCTGGTGCTGCTGGCCACGATATGTCTCAACGTCTACCTTTACGTCATCATCCCCAAGGGCTTCTTCCCGCAGCAGGACACGGGACGGCTGATCGGCAACATACAGGCGGACCAGAGCATTTCGTTCCAGGCGATGCGCCAGAAGCTCGCCGACTTCATGAACATCGTCCGCAACGATCCCGCCGTCGCCAACGTGGTCGGATTCACGGGAGGCGGACAACGCAATTCCGGCTTCATGTTCGTCGCGTTGAAGCCGGTCTCGGAGCGCGCCGAGACCGCCGACCAGGTGGTCGCGCGGTTGCGGGGCAAGCTGTCCAGGGAGCCCGGTGCCAACCTCTTCCTGCAGCCCGTGCAGGACATCCGCATCGGCGGAAGGGCCAGCAACGCGCAGTATCAATTCACGCTGCAGGCCGATGACCTGAGCGACCTTCGCGCCTGGGAGCCCAGGATCCGGGCCGCATTGGCGGCGCTGCCCGAGTTGGTCGACGTCAACACCGATACCCAGGACAAGGGACTGCAAACCTCGATCGTCATCGACCGCGACACCGCATCGCGGCTCGGCGTCACGCCGAAGCTGGTCGACGCCTCGCTGAACGACCTGTTTGGCCAGCGCCAGGTCTCCACGATCTATTCGCAGCTCAACCAGTACCGTGTCGTGATGGAGGCGGCGCCGGAATACTGGCAGTCGCCCGACGTGCTGAAAACCGTGTACGTCAGCACGCCGTCCGGAGCGCAGGTGCCGCTGTCGGCCTTTGCCACGTTCGGCCCGACCAGCACGCCCCTGGGCGTCAATCACCAGGGGCAATTCGTGGCGTCGACCATATCGTTCAATCTCGCGCCGGATGTCGCGATGTCGCAGGCAACACGCGCGGTCGAAGGCGCCATGGCGCGGATTGGCGTGCCCGACACCGTGCGCGGCGCGTTCCAGGGAAGCGCGCGCGCATTCCAGGCCTCGCTCGCGAGCCAGCCCTGGCTGATCCTCGCCGCCCTGCTCACGGTGTACATCGTCCTGGGCGTGCTCTACGAAAGCTACGTGCACCCGCTGACGATCCTGTCCACGCTGCCGTCGGCCGGGGTGGGCGCACTGCTGGCGCTGATGCTGTTTCGGACCGACTTCTCCATCATCGCGTTCATCGGCGTCATCCTGCTGATCGGCATCGTCAAGAAGAACGCGATCATGATGATCGACGTGGCGCTCGAGGCCGAGCGATCGCTGGGCATGAGTTCGCGCGACGCGATCTTCGAGGCATGCATGCTTCGGTTCCGGCCGATCATGATGACCACGCTGGCGGCGATGCTGGGTGCGCTGCCGCTGGCGCTCGGCGCGGGCGACGGGGCCGAGATGCGCCGCCCGCTGGGAATCGCCATCATGGGCGGCCTGGCGGTCAGCCAGGTCCTCACGCTTTTCACGACGCCGGTGGTTTACCTCTACCTCGACCGGTTCCGCCTGTGGGCGCAGCGCGCATGGTCGCGTCGCGGGCATCCCGCATCCGCGTTGCCAGTGGCCAATTGAAGGATTTCCAGTGCCTCCGTTGAATGCTGCAGCACAAACGAACACGACGCGATCGGCACGGACCGCCATCGCGATATCGCTCGCCGCGATGCTTTCTTCGCTGTGGGGTTGCATGGTCGGTCCCGACTATGTCCGGCCAACGGCGCCCGTTCCCGTTGCATTCAAGGAAGCGCCGGGATGGAAACTGGCGCAGCCCGCCGACGACGCGTTCCGCGGCAACTGGTGGGAAGCCTTCGGCGACCCCGACTTGAACGCGCTCGAAGCGCAGGTCGACATCTCCAACCAGACGGTGCAGGCAGCCGAGGCGCGCATGCGCGAGGCACTCGCCGCAACCCAGGGCGCTCGCGCCGCGCTGTTCCCGCTCGTCAACGGCAGCGGCGCGGCCTCGCGCGGCAGCCGGGGGACGGGCTCCGGCGCCAATGGGACGTCCGGCGTCACCAACAACTACAACCTGGCGCTGTTCGCCAGCTGGGAGGTCGACCTCTGGGGTGGCATTCGCCGCAGCGTCGAGGCCAGCAGCAGCAGTGCGCAAGCCACGGCCGCCGACTTGGCCGGAGCCCGGCTTTCGGCACAGGCGCTGCTTGCGCAGGACTACCTGCTGTTGAGGACCCAGGATGCGCAGATCGCCCTGCTGCGCAATACGGTCGCCAACTACGAGCGGTCCCTGCAGCTCACCCGCAACCAGTACCAGGCCGGCATCGTCGGCCGCGGCGACGTGGTCCAGGCCGAGGCACAGTTGAAATCGACGCAGGCGCAGGTGGTCGATGCCACGCTTGTACGCGCCCAGCTCGAACACGCCATCGCGATCCTCGTCGGCAAGCCGCCATCGGAACTGGCTGTCGCACCCAAAGTCCTGGTCGCGGTGTTCCCCTCCATCCCCCCCGCTTTGCCGTCCGAACTTCTCGAACGGCGCCCCGACATCGCGGCTGCGGAGCGACGGACCGCCAGCGCCAACGCGCAGATCGGCGTCGCGCAGGCCGCGTTCTTCCCGGCATTGACGCTGTCGGCGGGCGGAGGGATGCAGAACTCGGTCATCGGCAACCTGCTGTCGCTGCCCAGCCGCTACTGGTCGCTCGGCGCCGCGCTCGCGCAACCGATCTTCGACGCGGGCCTGCGCAGCGCACAGAAGGCGCAGGCGATCGCCGCCTACGATGAGACCGTCGCGAACTACCGGTCCACCGTGCTCAACGGCTTCCAGGACGTCGAGGACAACCTGGCTGCACTCGATCTTCTCGCGCAGGAGGCAGCCTTTCAGGACGAGGCGGTCAAGGCGGCGCAGCAAGCCGCGGCAATCGCCGTCAACCAGTACAAGGCGGGAATCACCAGCTACCTGGCTGTCGTCGTGCTCCAGGCCAACGCGCTCAACGCCGAACGCACGGGGCTCACGATCCTGGCCCGGAGGCTCAGCGCCAGCGTCGGCCTGATCCGGGCGCTGGGCGGCGGCTGGAACGCCGACGTCCTGGCGCAAGGATCCTAGTCCGCGGGCCGCCCATTGCAAGTCACTGCGCCAGCGAAACCACGAACCCGCATCCGGTTTTCGCGCGAACGTCGTCGACCGTCACGCCCGGCTGCAGCTCCTTCAGCACGAGGCCCGCGGGTTCGACCTCGAACACGCACAGGTCGGTGATGATCATGCTGACCACGCCCTTTCCGGTGATGGGCAGCGTGCAGGAATGCAGGATCTTCGGCGTGCCGTCCTTCGCCGTGTGTTCCATCAGCACGATGACGCGCCGCACGCCCGACACCAGGTCCATCGCGCCACCCGGCCCCTTGACCATCTTGCCGGGCACCATCCAGTTGGCGATGTCGCCATTCTCCGCCACTTCCAGCGCGCCCAGGATCGACAGGTCGATGTGACCGCCTCGGATCATCGCGAATGAGTCGGCGCTGGAAAAGAAACTCGAGCCGGGAAGCGTGGTGATCGTCTGCTTTCCCGCGTTGATCAGGTCGGCATCGATGCTGTCCTCGGTCGGGAACGGACCGATGCCGAGCAGTCCATTCTCCGACTGCAGCGTGACGCTGATGCCGTCGGGTATGAAATTGGCAACCAGCGTCGGGATGCCGATGCCAAGGTTGACGTAGTAGCCGTCGCGCAACTCCTTCGCCGCGCGTCTGGCCATGGCCTCGCGCACGGGCGAATCCTTCTTGGACGCCGCGGCGCCGGTGACGGTTCGAAACTCGATGCGCTTCTCGTAGTTCCTGCCCTGAATGATCCGGTCGACGTAGATTCCCGGCGTGTGGATCTGATCCGGATCGAGTTCCCCGACTTCCACCAGCTGCTCGACTTCGGCTATGGTGACCTTGCCGCATGTGGCGATCATCGGATTGAAGTTGCGCGACGTCATCCGGTAGACGAGATTGCCCGCCTTGTCGCCCTTCCACGCCTTGACGATCGACACGTCGGCACGGATGGCTTCTTCCAGCACATACTGCTTCCCGTCGAAGGACCGGGTGTCCTTTTCCGCCGACAGCATGGTGCCGAACCCGGTACGCGTGTAAAAGCCCGGGATGCCGGCGCCGCCGGCGCGCAGCTTTTCCGCCAGCGTGCCCTGCGGCGTGAGTTGAAGCTGCAGTTCGCCTGCCAGCACCTGACGCTCGAACTCCTTGTTCTCGCCCACGTAGCTCGCGATCACCTTTTTCACCTGCCGGGTCTTGAGCAGCAGGCCCATGCCGAAGTCGTCGACGCCGGCATTGTTGCCGACGATCGTGAGATCCCTGGCGCCGCTGGCGACGAGCGCCTGGATCAGGTTCTCCGGGATGCCGCACAGGCCGAAGCCCCCGGCGGCAATCGTCATGCCGTCGTGCAGCAGGCCCTGCATCGCGGCGCTCGCGTCGGGATAGACTTTTTTCATGGCGGCATCGACTCCGGAATCGCTCGGTTGCGGACGCTGGTCCGATCAATTTCTCATTTTACTTGATGGCCGGCCATCGACGGCGCAGGCGCGGCATGGATTCGTTGCGATGATCGCGCCCGCTTCCGACTAGGACGCTACCGGCATCCCGGCCCTGGCGAGCACGGCGCGGCGAACCAGCTCGACGTGCTCCCGCAATGTGTAGGCCTCGCTCGCCAGGCTGGCGGGCATCTTGATTCCCTCCACGGCCTGCTCGATGCGATCGAGGTCCGACAGCCACCTGTCCACGGGAAAGGGCGCGGCGCGCGTATGAACGTCGCGCTCCAGCAATGCCAGCTCGCCGTACCATCGATAGACCCGGGAACGAACGCGCTGGCGAAGGAACCCGGGAAAGAAATTGATGGCAGGAACCAGGATGACGATCAATGGAACGAGCAGGATCACCATGCGCTCCACGAATGTCGCCACCCAGAACGGAAGCACGCGATGGATGAAGCTCGGTCCGAATTTCCTGTGGCGCGCGGCGTCTTCCGAGACCGGGAGGTCGACCGGCATGAAGCCGGGGAACTCGCCGGCCGCTTCGAAGTGCCCCTGTTGCGAATGAATGCTGCCGGCGGCATCCGCCAGCAGGTTGACCAGCGCCGGATGCAACCCCGGACGCGCCACCAGCATCGCCTTGGTGGCGATCATCGTCACTTCGGTCGACGGTATGTCGCGCGCGAGGTCGATGGTGCCCGGCGGCAATGCCAGTTTCGTGATATAGGGAAACCGTCGCGTATAGGCATCGGCACGGCCGAAGCTCATCAACCTGAGCGACGGATTCCGCAGTGCGTCGACGATGATCGGGGTCTGCGCGCCACCGACCATGAAAACGGCGTCGACCTCTCCGTTCCGAAGGGCTTGCATGGCCTCGTCGCCGCCCAGCTGTACCACGGTCGAATTGCTCGCCTGGATGCCGTTGAAGGCGAGCAGAGGCTCGACGAACGCACGGGTTCCGCTTCCCGGCGAACCGACCGCAAGACGCTTTCCTTGCAGCTGGTTGATCTGGGTCAGGGCAACGGGATTGCGATAAAAGACCCACAGCGGTTCGTAGTAGAGGCTCGCCAGCATCTCGAGTTGCGTTTCTTCCGCAGAACCGAGGATGCCCCCCTGCAGGAATGCGACGTCCACGCCCGATTTCGGGTCGCGCAGCAGCCGCAGGTTTTCCGCTGCGCCCTCCGTCGTCCGTTCCTCGACCACGACCCCGTCGCGTGCCAGTGCCTGGACATAGCGTTGCGCGTACCGGTGATACAGGCCGAAGGCCGGACCCGATGCGAGCACGATATGGCGCGAAGGCGCCGGCTCAAGGAATCGGACGGAAAACCAAACGGAAACCACCGCCAGAGCCAGGACCAGCGCCGTCAAACGCCACTTTTCACGACGGGAAAGCGTCCCGGGATCGTCGGTGGTCATTGGGTGAGGGTTCGATGTTCGCGGGCTTTCGCGGAATGTCGCGCGTCCGTCCGCGCGATCGACCTCCGGCAGAGGCGGATTCTACAAGGAATCAACCGTCTCGCCGCATGGTTCCTAATCCGTGCCCGATATCCCGCCTTCCTCACGAGGGACCCGACCCCCTTCGAATTGCGCGTTTTCCCGCCTTAAGTCGGCTTTAAGGCGGCAAATGCCCATTTGAATATACAATTCGCCCCTTCGCATACAAGCGCGCGTCTGCTCCGGTTCCCGACACAATCGGGAAATGCTGGGGACGCGGCAAATTGAGCCTGACCCCGCCCATGGGAGAATCCCCAATGCACCAGAATGGCATCGTCGCCCGGTTGTTCGGCGCGCTCGCGGCCGCGCTTTGCTTCCCGGCCGCCATCACGTTTACGCTGACCCTCTCCGGGTGCAACGAGGTGTCAAACAATCCGCATCCGCCTGGGTCCGAGAAGACCAACACGATCTTCGCGCCGTTTCGCGAACGGTCCCCGAAGTACCTGGACGCGACCAGCTCGTACTCCAACGACGAAACGCCGGTGACGTACCAGGTGTACGAACCGCTGTACGGATATCACTACTTGAAGCGTCCGTACGAACTGATCGGCAAGACCGCGACGGAGATCGCCCGGCCGCGCTACCTGGACAAGGACGGCAAGGAACTGCCCGACGACGCGCCGGGCGAGGCGATCGCGGAGACCGTCCTCGACATCAAGATCAAGCCCGGCATCCTGTACGCGCCCCACCCGGCCTTTGCCAGGGACGCCAAGGGAGAGTACGTCTATCACAACATGAAGCGCGAGGACGTCGCCGACAAGTACAAGGTCACGGACTTCAAGGAGACGGGCACGCGCGAGCTCACCGCGGACGATTATGTCTACGGGATCCGCCGCCTGGCCACGCCGCGGATCAAGTCACCGTCGTTTTCCACGATGTCGGACTACATCGTCGGCCTGAAGGAGTATGGCGACCAGATCGTCGAGATCGACAAGGCGCTGCGCAAGGACCTGCCTCCCACCGAGCGCGACCTGCCCATGCTCGATTTCCGCAAGTACCCCTTCGCGGGCGCGGAAGCGCTGGACAAACACACGCTGCGGGTGCGGATCAAGGGCAAGTACCCGCAGTTCAAGTACTGGCTCGCGATGACATTCTTCTCGCCGATTCCCTGGGAAGCGGAGAAGTTCTACAGCCAGCCCGGCATGGCCGGCAAGAACCTGACGATGAACTACTGGCCCGTAGGCACCGGTCCCTACATGCTCACCGACTACGTCGAGAACCGGCGGCACGTGCTGGAGCGCAATCCCAATTACCACGGCGAAGCCTATCCTTGCGAAGGCGAGCCCGGTGACAGGGAAAAGGGCTATCTGGCCGATTGCGGCAAGCCCCTGCCCTTCGCCGACAAGGTCGTGTTCGACATGGAAAAGGAAGTGGTTCCACTGCAGGCGAAGTTCCTGCAGGGCTACTACGACACGCCGGCGATTGAGCGGCTCGACTTCGGCACCGGCTACATCGTGTCGATGGGCGATGACGCGAAGAAGGAAAAGGAATTCAGGGAAAAGGGGATCCAGCTCCCGACCACGGTCGAAGCCAACAACTGGTACCTGGGGTTCAACTGGCTGGACCCGGTGGTCGGCAAGGGCGCCACGCCGGAGCAGGCGGAGCGTAACAGGAAGCTGCGCCAGGCATTGTCGATCGCAATCGACTGGGAAGAGCACATCGCGATTTTCGAGCGAGGCCAGGGGGTTGCCGCCCAGGGGCCTCTTCCGCCGTCGCTCTTCGGCTATCGCAACGACGGACCGTCCGCATTCAATCCCGTCGTCTACACGAAGGGAGCCGACGGCAAGCCGGTGCGCCGCTCGCTGGACGAGGCCAAGCGCCTGCTGGCCGAGGCCGGGTTTCCGGACGGGCGCGATGCAAAGACTGGCAAACCGCTGGTGCTGAATTTCGACTACCAGCAATCGGCGACTCCCGGCGTGAAGGCGTTGCTGGACTGGTACACCAAGCAGTTCGCGAAGATCGGCGTGCAGCTCGAGGTGCGCGCGACCGACTACAACCGCTTCCAGGACAAGATGAACAAGGGTTCGGTACAGATCTTCTTCTGGGGGTGGCTGGCCGACTATCCGGATGCCGAGAACTTCCTGTTCATGCTGTACGGGCCCAACGCAAAGGCGCTGACCAACGGCAACGGCGAGAACAACGCGAACTACCAGAACCCGGAATTCGACAAGCTCTACGAGAAGATGAAATTCCTCGAGGATGGGCCCGAGAAGCAGCGGCTGATCGACGAGATGATCACGATGGTGCAGAACGACGCCGTGTGGAGCTTCGGCTATTTCCCCACGTCGGCCGCCGCCTACCACCAGTGGATAGGCAACGGCAAGCCGACGCAGATCGTGCGCAATCACATCAGCTATCTGCACCTGAATCCCGAGCTGCGCACGGCCAAGCTGGCTGAATGGAACCGGCCGGTGTGGTGGCCGGTGCCGTTGATCCTGATCGCGCTGATCGCCGCCGTGGTGCCCGCGTGGTTTGCCTGGCGCCGTCGCGAGCGCGAGACCGCCGCGCGCACGCTGGCGACGTCGGGCGCTGCGACATGATCAATTACATCATCCGCCGCGTCGGCTACGGCATTCTCATCCTGATCGGCGTAAACCTGTTCACGTTCGTGCTGTTCTTCACCGTGAACACGCCCGACGACATGGCGCGCATGAACATCGGCGGAAAGCGCGTGACCCAGGACGCCATCGAGAAGTGGAAGGTCGAGCGCGGCTACAACAAGCCCCTGCTCTGGAATGCGAAGCGACCCGGCACGGAAAAGATCACCGACACGATCTTCTTCGAGCGCTCCGCCCAGCTCTTTGCCTTCAATTTCGGCTCGTCCGACAGCGGCCGGGACATCGGCTACGAGTTGCGCCAGCGCGTGGGTCCGTCCATCGCGCTGGCCATTCCGACGTTCATTCTCGGCATTTTCGTCGTGATCGTGTTCTCGCTGCTGATGGTGTTTTTCCGAAGTACCTATCTCGAGTTCTGGGGCGTGACCTTTGCCGTGTTCCTGCTCTCGATCTCGGGACTCTTCTACATCATCGTGGGACAGTTCATGTTCAGTAAGGTGCTGAAACTCGTCCCCATCTCGGGCTTTGCCGGCGGCTGGGACCTGTTCGTCTTCCTCGCGTTGCCTATCCTCATCGGCATCGTCAGCCGCCTGGGCGGCGAGGCTTTGTTCTACCGCACGATGTTCCTGGAAGAGGTTGGCAAGGACTACGTGCGGACCGCGCGCTCGAAGGGCCTGTCCGAGACGGTCGTGCTGTTTCGCCATGTCCTGCGCAACGCACTGCTCCCCATCCTGACCAGCACGGTCGCCGTGCTGCCGCTCTTGTTCCTGGGCGCGCTGATCATGGAGTCGTTCTTCGGCATTCCCGGCCTCGGCAGCTACACGATCGACGCCATCAACGCGCAGGACTTCGCGGTGGTCCGCTCGATGGTGTTCGTCGGTTCGGCGCTCTACATCGTCGGCCTGATCCTCACCGACATCTCCTACACCGTCGCCGATCCGCGGATACGGCTGAGCTGAGGATCGACCGACCATGCCCAAACTCGTCTTCCTCGCCACCGACATCGCGCTGTACGTGCTGGTGCTGGTGATCGCCCTTTACGTCTGGCACGCGCGGCGCACGCCGACGTTGCGCCAGACCTGGCGCAGCGTGCTTCACGACCCGGCTGCGATGTCCGCCGGGGTGGTGCTGGCGATATTCCTTGTCATCGCCATGCTGGACTCGTTTCATTTCCGCCCGCTGCTGCCACCGGCGCCCGGCGCCGCCGCAGATGCGGCGCCCGCCTACTCGACGCGCACTTTGTCCGTGCTCGACGCACTGCTCGCCGGACCTCGCGAGTCGCGCGAAAAGACCTATTCCATTCCACTGGGAACGCACCAGTTCTCCAAGGAATCGATGCTGGTCAACGGCAAGTCCGTGCGCGACTTTCCGCGGCTGCAATTCGGCGGCGCGCATCTCAAGGATCCGGAAAGCGAATGGAAGGGAGACGTCCTTCGTCGCTCGGCAGCGGGACTCGGCGGCGGCGTGCTGGCCGCTGCGGGACTGTGGGTGCTGGTCGCGTTTCTCCGCGCGCGCCCGGCCGGGGCCGGCATCGGCGAATCGCTGCGCGCGATCTGGCGCAGGACCACGGAGGTGCCGTGGCGCGCCATGCTGATAACAGCATCCTTTGTGGCGCTCTTCGCGGGATGGGTGGTGGCGCTCTGGCCTTACTATCATGTGTTCGGAACCGACCAGACCGGCAACGACGTGCTGTTCCAGGCCATCAAGTCGATACGCACGGCGGTCGTCATCGGTTCGCTGGCCACGATCGCGACGCTGCCCTTTGCAATCGTCTTCGGCATCCTGGCCGGGTACTATAAGGGCCGCGTGGACGATGCGATCCAGTATGTCTACACGGTGCTTTCCTCGATTCCCTCCGTGCTGCTGATCGCCGCGTTCGTGCTGATGATCCAGGTGTTCATCGACAAGAATCCGCAGCTCTTCGATACCGGGCTGGAGCGGGCCGACATCCGGCTGTTCCTGCTGGCCGCCATCCTGGGCATCACCGGCTGGGCGGGCCTCGCGAGGCTGCTCCGCGCGGAAACGCTCAAGCTCGGCGAACTCGACTACGTTCAGGCGGCGCGGGCCTTCGGCGTATCCGACGCCGGCATCATGCGCCGCCATATCCTGCCCAACGTGACCCACATCGTGGTGATCGTAGCGGTGCTCGATTTTTCCGGGCTCGTGCTGTACGAGGCCGTCCTGTCCTATGTCGGCGTCGGCGTCGATCCCACTACCAACAGCTTCGGCACCATGATCAACAGCGCGCGCAACGAAATGTCCCGCGACCCGGTCGTCTGGTGGACGCTGCTTGCCGCCTTCGGCTTCATGGTGACGCTGGTGCTGTCGATGACGCTCTTTGCCAGCGCGGTGCGCGAAGCCTTCGACCCCCGCGCCCGTGCGTTCCGCGTCCGGCGCAGCAAGCCCGTCGCGGCCGCCGCTCCCGCCGCGGCCCCCGCCGCCGCCTAGGAATCCGCATGCTCGTCATCGAAAACCTCACCACCGAACTCGATTCCGACCACGGCCTCGTGCGCGCGGTCGACGCGCTCACGCTCACGATCGAACGCGGCGAGACCTTTGCGCTCGTCGGCGAATCGGGCTGCGGCAAGTCCATGACGGCGCTGTCGATCCTGCGCCTCCTGCCCGACAGCGGGCGCGTGAGATCGGGAAGCGTCGACGTCGAAGGCACCGACATCACGCAGCTGCCGGAAGCGTCGATGCGCGACATCCGCGGCCGCCGCATCAGCATCATTTTCCAGGAGCCGTCCACCAGCCTCAACCCGGTGATGACGGTCGGACGCCAGATCACCGAGGTCATCGAACGCCACACGCCCATCCGGGGCGACGCGGCCACGGCCAAGGCCGTTGACTGGCTAAAGCGGGTCGGAATCCCCGATCCCGAGCGGCGCGTCAACGACTACCCGTTCCAGATGTCCGGAGGCCAGAAACAGCGCGTGATGATCGCCATCGCGCTGGCTGCGGAGCCGGACGTGGTGATCGCCGACGAGCCCACCACCGCGCTGGACGTGACGATCCAGGCCCAGATCCTCGACCTGCTGAAAGAGCTGCAGCGCTCGCAGAAGATGGCCATGCTGCTGATCACGCACGACCTGGCCATCGTCGCGCAAATGGCGCACCGCGTGGCGCTCATGTACGCGGGCCAGGTCGTCGAGGTCGCCGAGGCGAAGGAATTCTTCGACCGGCCGCTGCATCCGTATGCGGTCAACCTGTTCGAAGCGCTGCCCGACACCGCCAAGCGCGGCCGGCGGCTGGCGTCGATCGCAGGGTCGGTGCCTCCGCTCAACCAGGAGTTCACGGGCTGCCGCTTTGCCGATCGCTGTGCCGACGCCATGGATCGCTGCCGCAACGCGCCGCCACAGCTGATCGAATTCAGGCCGGGCCACGAAGTCCGCTGCTTCCTGTATGAAGGCGCCAACGCCGACGACACGGCAACGCGTGTCTGGGCCAAGGATCCGATGCTTCCGGCGGACCCCCCGGCAGGCGACACGGTGCTCGAAGTGCGCGACTACAGGGTCTGGTTCCCCATCCGCAAGGGGCTCCTGAAGCGCACCGTCGGTCACGTGAAGGCCGTCGATGGCGTTTCGTTTCGCATTCCGGCCGGACGAACGCTGGCGCTCGTCGGCGAGTCGGGAAGCGGCAAAACGACCGTCGGCAAGGCGGTGCTTCAGCTGCTGCGCAATACGGCGCAGATCAGCGGCTCGGCGCTGCTGCTTGGGCAGCCGCTGGAGCAGTTGAACGGCGAGGCGCTGCGAACCGCGCGCCGTTCGGCACAAATCGTGTTCCAGGATCCGTTCGCGTCGCTCAATCCTCGCATGCGCGTAAGTGAAATCCTGGAAGAAGGTGTCGCGTCGCTGCGTCCAGACGTGACACCGGCGGCTCGCGCGGAACGCGTAGCCGCCCTGCTGGAAAAGGTGGGTCTGCGACGCGATGCCCTCACCCGCTATCCGCACGAATTCTCCGGCGGACAGCGGCAGCGGCTTGCCATCGCGCGCGCGCTGGCCGTGGAGCCCAGATTGATCGTCGCGGACGAGCCGACGTCCGCGCTCGACGTTTCGGTACAGGCGCAGATCCTCAACCTGCTGAAGCAACTGCAGCAGGAACTGGGAGTCTCGTACCTCTTCATCACCCACAATTTCGGCGTGGTCGAGTACCTTGCGCACGATATCGCCGTGATGAAGAACGGCAAGCTGGTCGAAGCCGGGCCGGCGGAATCGCTGCTCTCCCATCCGCAGCACGAGTACACCCGGACGCTACTCGCCGCGGTGCCGCGGCTCGACCGGGCCGCCTGAGGATTGCCGGGAGCACCGGCCGCGCCGGGCTCGATTGAGCGGCCCGCCGCTTTTTCTTTCGGTCGTCAGGCCCGGCAGTTCGCGGTCACGAACTCGACCAGCTGGGCGATGCACGCCGCCTGGTCGAGATGTTGCGTGTCGATCACCAGGTCGGGTGCCGCCGGCGCCTCGTACGGGCTGTCGATTCCGGTGAACCCTCTGATCTCGCCGCGACGCGCCTTGCCGTAAAGGCCCTTGGGATCGCGCGCCTCGCAGGTCGCGAGTTCGGACTTCACGTAGACCTCGAAGAATCGCCTCGATCCGGCCGCGGCGCGCGCCCGCGCGCGGTCGTCGTCGAACGGAGAAATGAATGCGGTGATGCATACCAGCCCTGCGTCCGCGAACAGCGCCGCCACTTCGCCGACGCGCCGGATGTTCTCCTGGCGATCGCCCGGCGAAAAACCGAGATCGGCGTTGAGTCCCCTGCGGACATTGTCGCCATCAATGGTGTAGGCAGCCCAGCCACGATCGAACAACGCGCGCTCGAGCGCCATCGCCAGCGTCGACTTGCCCGCGCCGGACAGGCCGGTCAACCATACGACCGCGCCAACGTGGCCGGCGCGCGCGCCGCGCTCTTCTGCCGTGATGTAGTGGTCGACCGCGACGACATTGCGGTTGGCCGCGGGCAGCGCACGGCGCTGGTCCGGGTAGTGGCTGGCTGAAATCAGCCCTCCACCGATGATGACGCCCGCGTCGGCCAGCACAAACCGTCCGGTCTCCAGGCATTCTATGACGTCGTCGACGGCGACCGCCTGGTCGCAGCGGATCGTGACGCGCCCAACGCCATTGATCGCGATGTCGGTTGCCCCCCGGGGAACCAGGCGGTCGATGTCGAGCGCGTGGATGACCGCCGCCACCCGCGCGGCCACGGCCCGCGCGCCGACGCGCAGTTCACAGCGGCGCCCGGCCGCAAGCGGTTCGTGTCCCAGCCAGAAAATGTCGGCGTCGAACACGGGCGTCAGGCGCGCCGGCGCGGCCGCCGCGCACAGGAGGTCGCCGCGTTCGACGATGACCGGTTCGGCAAAGGTCAGCGCCACGTTGTCGCCGGCGACGGCCGATGCCGGCGCCGTCGGCCAGCCGTCGAGCGAGGCGACGTGCGCCCGCGCGCCCGAGGGCAGCACCATCAGTTCGGCGCCCGCTCGCAAGGTTCCTTGCGCGATGCGTCCGGCGATCGCCCGGCGCGTGCCGGTGCGATAGACGTCCTGGACCGGAAGTCGCAGCGGCGCATCGGGATCGGCGATCTGCTCCGCCGGCAGAGCCTCCAATGCAGCGACCAGCGTGGGGCCTTCCCACCACGCGGCCGGTGGCGTTGCCGCGATGTTACCGCCGTCGCGCGCCGACGTCGGGACGATGGCGTGGACTTCCACGCCCAGCGGCGTGAGCGCCGACGCGATCTCGCTGCGCCGCGCATCGAACCGCTCTTCGCTCCAGTTGAGCGCGTCCATCTTGTTCACCGCCACAACGAAATCGCGGACGCCGAGCAGGCGCAGCAGCGCCGCGTGCGCCCGGGTCTGCGCCTCGGCACCCAGCTGGCCGTCGACCACCAGCAGCGCCGCGCTCGTCCCGGCGGCACCGGTCACCAGGTTGCGCACGAGTTCCCGGTGACCGGGACAGTCGATGACGATCAGCTCGCGCCGCGGCGTGCGGACGTGAACGCGCGTCGTATCCAGCGTCACCGCCTGGTCGCGTTCGAGCTGCAGGGAGTCGAGGGCGAACGACCACTCCAGCGGCACGCCGCGGCTTGAACTCGCCGCTTCCATCTTCGCGACCTTGCCTTCGGGAAGAAGGTCGAGTTCGTGCAGCAGCCGTCCCAGCAGCGACGACTTGCCGTGGTCGACGTGCCCGGCAAGGCACACGGCGAGCGGGCGCGTCATCACATGTAACCCGCGGCGCGCAGCCGCTCGAACGCATCCTCGCGCTCGTGGTCCATCGCGCGTCCGGCGCGCTCCTCGGAGTTCGTGGTTTCCAGTTCGACGATGACCTCCGCCAGCGTCGAGGCGTGCGACGGCACTGGAAAGGTGATGTCGGCCTCGCCCAGCGAGCGATAGCGCATGCCGGCGCGGGCGAAGTACAACTCGCACACGGGGATGCCTTCGCGCTCGACGTATCGCCAGACGTCGAGTTCGGTCCACTCCAGCAACGGATGCACGCGAACGTGGCCCCCCGCCGGAACGGCGCTTGTGTAGTGGCCCCAGAGCTCCGTCGGCTGGTCGCGGACGTGCCACGCACCCTGCGCATCGCGCGGGCTCATGCCCCGCTCCTTGGCGCGAATAGGCTGCTCGTCGCGGCGGATACCGAGCAGCACGCCGGCAAAGCCCCGCTCGCCGATCAGCTGCTTCAGGCCCAGCGTCTTGCGCGCCGCCGCGCGCGCCTTGGGCGGCAGCGCGGGGTCGGTTGCCTCTACCGGAGGGCACGGCGCATTGATGTAGTCGAGCTCCCATTCGCGCACGTAGCGGTCGCGAAAGGCGTACACCTCGGGGAATTCGTTGCCGGTGTCGAGCAGGATCACCGGAAACGGGACACGACCCAGGAACGCCTTGCGCACCAGCCAGAGCAGCGTGTTCGAATCCTTGCCGAGCGACCACAGCATGGCGAGCGGCTTCAGCCGCGCGTACGCCTCGCGGATCAGGTGGATCGAATGCTGTTCGAGGTGGTGCAGGTGATCGGACATGACGATGGAAGGAGCGGATCGGGCGCGGGTCGACGTGCCGACATCTTAGCCGCATCGTGGGCTTCACGATGTGCAACGGGCGGCCGGAATTGCCCGTGCCGCCCGCCCAGATGCCCCAACCGCCGCTCAGCTTCTTCGACGGCGTCCGAAACCCGTGAACATCGCCCATCCCGCCATCAGCACGCTGAGCAACGCCAGGCCCCATTGCGACATCGTCGGGATCACCGTGGCCACCTGCGGCGGCGGCGCGACGCCAACGCCCTCGAACGCCCCGATGTCCGTTTGCGCGCCGGTCGTGCGGGGGAATCCCGCGCCACGCTGGTCGAACGCAAGCGCCAGCGGATTCGAACCCTTGTCGATCGCCGGACTCCCGGCCAGCAGCGCGTGCGTCCGCGTCGTCCCGCCATTGTTGGCAAGCGGGCCCAACAGCGGGTTCTGGTTCTTGATGTTGTTGACGTCGACGTTGAAATTGAATCCGGCCGTGTTGCCGATCAGGCTGTTGGTGCTGTTGACCGTCGCGCCGGTTTCATCCCAGATGTCTCCCTTGGGCGCGCCACCCAGGTCGGTGCTGTTGGCGACGATGGTGCTGACCAGAGTCAGCGTCGACCCGGTCAGATAGATCGCCCCACCGTCCGTGCCGGCCGAATTGCCGGACAGCGTACTGTTCGAAATCGCCAGGTCGGTGCCGTACATCACGATTGCGCCGCCTTTGCCGGTGGCGCTGTTGCCCGACAGCGTGCTGTTGGTGATGCTTGAGGCGGCCGCGTTGTACAGGTAGATCGCGCCGCCGCTCTGGGCGGTGTTGCCCGTCAGCGTCGAGTTCGAGATCGTCAGCGGGCCGCCGGCATACATGTATATCGCGCCGCCATTTCCGGTATTCGCGTGGTTGCCGCTGAAGGTGCTGTCCTGGATCGTGAGGCTGCCGAAGTAGTTGAAAATTGCGCCGCCTCGGCCGGTCGTCGAGTTTCCGGTGAAGACGCAGTACTGGATCGTCAGCGCGCCGTCGTAGTGAAAGATCGCCGCCCCGTCGTGGGTCGACGTCCCGTTGCCGGCGAAAGTCAGGCCAGACAGCGTCACGTTGGCCGGAGGAGTGTCGTCGAGATAAAGGATGCGGTTCGTGCCCGTTGGCGAAAGCGTGATCGACCCGCCGCCAGCGATGGTCACTGATTCGCTGATCGTAACGGTACTTGCTAGCGTGATCGTGCCCGCGACGCTGAAGACGATGTTGTCGGTGCCTGATCCTGCCGCACAGCCCTGGACGGCGAGGTTGGTATTCGCCGCCTGCACGGCATCGCTGAACGTACACTGGCCGGCGACGCTTCCGCCGCCCAGGTTGTTCACCGTGATCGTCGCCGCGTTGGCCGTGCCGACCGCACCGGCAGAAAAACCGAGGGCGAGACTGACCGCCACGGCAAGAGGCTTCAATTCGCCGGCAGTCGCCGGCACGGGCAGACGAACTGGTTCCGCTGCTATGGGTCTTCCTTGATCCATGCTACCCCCCTGCAAATGGCTGCATCGCCGGATTCTGGCCCATGCCCGGATCGCCTCGGACGAGGCAATAGCTGTCGAAAGATACCCGCCACCCGCGTCATCCGCAAGGTGTCAATTGAGGTCCGTCGCGCGCAACGCGCGATTTGTCGTGCATTGGTCGCGTCGGCGGCCGCCGGACGCAAAGCGGGCGGCCGGGTTTGCCCGAGCCGCCCGTCGCGAGGCCAGTTGGCCCGTTCAACTTCGGCGCCGGCCGAATCCGGTGAGCATGGCCCACCCCGCCATCAGCACGCTGAGCAGCACCACGCCCCACTGCGACAACGTCGGAATCACCGTAATTACCGGCGGCGGCGGCGGCGCACCCACCCCCTCGACGGCACCCATGTCGGTCTGGGCGCCGACGGTTCGCGGGAACCCCGCGCCACGCTGATCGAAGGCGAGCCCGGCCGGATTCGATCCCGAGTTGATCGCGGGACTGCCCGCCTGCAATGCCATCGTCTGGGTTGGCCCGCCATTGTTGGCCAATGCCCCGAGCAAGGGGTCCTGCCCTGTGATGTTGCCGCTGCCGGCGATCACTGCACCGGCGGCAGGCACGCGGATCAGCGAGTTGTTCGCCGTGAATTGCGGCGGGCCGGAGCCATCGATGTCGGCGACCGTGTTGTTGGCGACGATGGTGCTGGCCAGCAGAAGTTGCGCGGTGGCATTGGCGTTGTAGAGATAGATGCCCCCGCCGGTGTTGTTCGCGATGGTCGAGTTCTGGATCGTCAGGACGGATCCGCCCTCGTTGTAGAAATAAATGCCGCCACCCACGCTGGCCGTGTTCCCCGAAATCGTGGAATTGCGAATCGTCGCCGCAGTGTCGGCGTAGAGGAAGATGCCGCCACCCGCCCCGGCCGTATTCCCGGAGATCGTCGAGTCCTCGATCAGCATGATCACGTCGTCCTCGAAGATGCCGCCGCCGATGCCGGCCGCCGAGGAGTTGCCGCTGATCGTGGTGCGCCGAACCGTGAAATTGTTGCCGCTCTCGGTTCCGATCGCGCCACCGTACAGGCCGGCTGTATTGGCCGTGAACGAGGAATCGTTGATGGTGATGTTGCATGCGTTGCACGACATGTCGAGCGCGCCGCCGCGACCCGGCGCGGTGTTCTGGATGAACACCATGCTCTGCAGCGTGATGTCGCCGTCCGCCGTGTTGTGAAGGATCGCGCCCCCGCTGTTGCCGGCGCCGGCGTTGCCGTTGCGCAGCGTCAGTCCCGAAATCGTGATGGTCGGGTTGGTCGTGCCGTCGATGTTGAAGATGCGCGAAGCGTTGTTGCCGCTGACCGCCAGCGACCCCGCCCCTGGACCCGTGATCGTCACCGAGTCGCTGATGACGATCTCGCCCGAAGTCAGCGTAATCGTTCCGCCGACCGTGAAGTTGATGGTGTCCGCCCCCGCTGCGCCATTCGCGCTGGCCACGGCGGCCCGCAGGCTGCCCGCGCCGCTGTCCGCCAGCGTGCTGACCGTGAACGTCGCGGCATTGGCATAGCCGGCGGCGCCCAGACCATAGGCAAGCGCGAGTGCGGCGGCGACCGGCTTCAGTTCACCGGTGAATTTCTGAGCGGACGAATTCTCGACAGCCAAGACCTGGACCATGCATTACCCCCCTGGACGCTGAAAGTCCGACACTCTGCGAATCTCCCGCAACACGAGCGCGGAAGACCGTTGGCAAAGGCTACCGTCGGGATTGCGAATTCGCAATGTTTCGCGCCGCTTTCGCGGCATCGCGGCCCGAGGGTGTTGCATCACGGAAACATGGGGCAAATGGAACGCGGATAGAATGGGTGGCAAAGGAAGCGCGAATGCCACGCGATGCCATGCTGATGTCATAGGGTTCATGCAGCTCCCCACCCCTTTTATCCGGCTACCCCTGTTGTTCGATGCGGACCGGCTCGCCGCCGAGGTCGCGCAGTTTGCCGCCGCCGAGTGGCGCCCGCACCCGCAAGGCCACCCGGGCAACTCCGCATTGCCATTTCTGGCAGCCCACGGCGATCCGGAGGACGAGGGCGTGGCCGGGCCCATGCGCCCGACGCCATTCCTCGAACGGTGCCCCTATGTGCGCCAGGTGCTGGCGGCGCTCGAGACGCCGCTGGGTCGAACCCGGCTCATGAAGCTCGACGCGCGCGCCGAAGCGACGGCCCATGTGGACATCAACTACTACTGGCAGCAGCGCGTTCGGGTACACATCCCGATCGTCACGTTCCCCGAGGTCGAATTCATCTGCGGAGACGCGTCCACCCGGATGGCGGCCGGGGAGTGCTGGATCTTCGACACCTGGCGGATGCACAACGTGCTGAACCCGACCGCCGCGGAACGAATCCACCTGGTGGCCGACACGGTTGGAAGCGATGCGTTCTGGCGGATGACCGAAGGCGCGCAGGCCACGCGCACCATCCCCTACAAGCGCAGCCACGATCCGGTGCTTCGCTTCGAGTCGTCCAACCTGCCGGTGGTGATGACGCCTTGGGAAATCGACAGTCTCTGGAGCAACTGGCTGGCCGATGCCTGCACCGGGCCCGCCGAGGCGGCGGAGATCGAAGCCATCAACGCGGCGGTCCAGCCGATTTTCCGCGAATGGCGCAGCCTGTGGGCCGAGCACGGCGATCGACCGTCGGGCTGGCCGCATTACTCCCGCCTGATGTCGCTGCTGGGTACCGTATCGCAGGCTTTCGCCGGCCGGATTCCACTTCCGAATGGCATGGACGTCGCGCGCATGCTCGACCATTCGCTGCTGCGCGCGATGCATACGCCGCAACTGGCGGAAGGACGCGCGGCGAAACTTCACATTCCCGACCTCGGCCAGACCCGGGCGGGCCTGGCAAGACCGGATGCACCCGCGGTCATATCCCGGCCATCGGTGCGCTTCGATCGCCCGTTGATCATCCTAGGCGCCCCGCGCTCCGGAAGTTCGCTGCTTTTCGAAACCCTCTCGCAGAGTCCCGACCTCGTCACCGTCGGCGGCGAAAGTCACGTTCAATTCGAGTCGATCGCGACTTTCCGCCCTGGCCACCGGGGATTCGACTCGAACCGGCTGGACCGCGGCGACGCAACGACCGAAGCGATGTCGGCATTGCATCGCGGCTTCGCGACCGCCTTGCGCGACCGCGACGGGCGGCCCGTGCCTGACGGCGCGGTGCGCCTGCTGGAAAAGACGCCGAAGAACGCGCTGCGCCTGCCGCTGCTCGATGCGGTCTTTCCGGATGCGCTGTATGTCTATCTGTACAGGGATCCGGCGGAGAACCTGGGGAGCCTGATCGAAGGCTGGGAATCCGGCCGTTTCGCGACCTACCCCAACCTGCCCGGCTGGACAGGCCTCCCGTGGTCATACCTGCTGGTGCCGGATTGGCGCAACCTGATCGGGCGGCCGCTTGGCGCCATCGTCGCGGAGCAATGGCGGCGCACGCAGGAAGTGCTTCTTGCCGATTTCGCGGCCATTCCTTCCGGCCGCGTGCTTGCGCTCGACTATCGCGACTTCGTCGCGGACCCGGCGCGGCACGTAGCCGAGGTCTGTGCCTTTGCCGGGATCCGGTGGGACCGGCAGCTGCCCGCTGCCCTTCCGCTGTCGCGCCACACCGTATCGCCCCCGCTTGCTGAAAAGTGGCGGCGGCGCGAGGCCGACATCGCGCCGCACCTGCCAACGCTGCTGGCGATCGACGAACGCGCGCGTTCATTCCTCGCGTCGGCGCGGGCGCGCATTGCCGCTTCGACGGCGATGGCAGTCTGACATCCGATGAGCATCGCTTGACTTCCCACGGGGCTGGAAATGAATGAGGGCGCGCCCGGGAGCCCCGCGGATGCGGCGCCGTTGCGCAGCGTGCACACGAACAACCTGCCGGAGATCCTGCGCCAGCTCGGCACGTCGCTGCTGGTCACCACTTTCCAGGCCGGAAAGCTGATCGCGGTGCGCGCCGACGGCGCCACCGTCAATACGCACTTCACCAACTTCCCCAAGCCGATGGGACTCGCGGTCGACCGCGAGCGGCTGATCGTCGGCACGGAAACGGGCATCCGCGAGTTCCGCAACGTTCCGGAAGTGGCGCAGCGGCTCGAGCCCAAGGGTCGGCACGACGCGGTCTATGTCATGCGCAACCACCACGTCACCGGCAACATCGACATCCACGAGATGGCGCTCGGCAACGGCAACGAGTGCTGGTACGTCAACACCCGGTTCTCGTGCCTTTGCACGCTCGACCACGACCACAGCTTCGTGCCGCGTTGGCGTCCGCGCTTCATCTCGGGGCTCTCGCCCGAAGATCGCTGCCATCTCAACGGTCTCGCCATGGTGGATCGCGAGCCGCGCTGGCTGACGGCACTGGGCGCGACCGACACCCGGGATGGCTGGCGCGCAAACAAGAAGAACGGCGGAGTCTTGCTCGACTACGCGACGCGCGACGTCATTGTCGGCGGCCTGTCGATGCCGCACAGTCCGCGGTGGTATCGCGAGAGGCTGTGGGTGCTCGAATCCGGCCATGGAAGCCTGGCCACGGTCGACCTTGCATCCGGCAAGGTCGAGTCCGTCGCGCGCGTTCCGGGATTTTCGCGCGGCCTCGACTTTCTCGGACCGCTCGCCTTCATCGGGCTGTCGCAGTTGCGCGCCACGAATGCGTTCACGGACATCCCGATCACCGAGGAAAACTCCGACCGGATGAGCGGCGTCTGGGTGGTCAACATCGAAACCGGGCAGACGATCGCGTTCCTGAAGTTCAGCGACGCCGTGGAGGAAATCTTCGCGGTGCAGGCGCTTCCGGGAATCCGGTTCCCCGAAATCCTCGACGAGTCCAGCGAGCAGCTCCCGACAACCTATGTATTGCCGGATGAGGCGCTGAAGGACATTCGATTCGCGGCGCCCGCCTGATTCCCATCAACACGAACGGAGATTACCGATGCGATTCCGCAATGCACTGCTTGCCGCTGTTTCGGGAGTCGTCGCCGCGCTCGCGCTCGCGATGGCGGGCAGCGCCCGCGCCGACTGGCCGGACCGGCCCATCCGCTGGGTGGTTCCGTTCGGACCGGGCGGCGCCAACGACCTCATCGCGCGCGCGGCCGCGGAAGCGGTATCGAAACGGCTCGGCCAGCCGATCGTCATCGAAAACAAGCCCGGCGCGGGGGCGATCATCGGCGCCGATCTCGTCGCCAAGGCCAAACCCGATGGCTACACCTGGCTCATCGGCGCGGCGGGCGTTGTCACCAACAGCATCCTCCGCACGGACATGCCTTACGCGGACAGCGACCTCGTTCCGGTGGGCATGATCGCCGTGGCGCCCTCGGTCATCGTGGTGAATCCCGCCGTGCCCGCGAACAACCTGAAGGAGTTCGTGGCATGGGCAAAATCGCAAGGCGGCGGCATCAACTGGGCGACGGCCGGCGGAGGGAGCACGCCGCACTTTGTCGCCGAGATGCTGCGCGAATCGGGCGTGAACATCACGATCATTCCATACAAGAGCGGCTCGGAGGGCATGACGGCGGTGCTTGCCAACAACGTGCACGCCACCTCCGAAGCGAGCATCGTGGTGCTGCCGCAGGTCAAGGCAGGAAAGCTCAAGGCCCTGGCCACCACCTACAGCAAGCGGATCAGCGCCTACGACACGCTGCCGACGGCCAGGGAGCAGGGTTTTCCCTCGGTGCTGATCGGGCACTGGGCGGGACTGTTTGCGCCGAAGGATACGCCGCAGGCCATCATCGAGCGCATGAGCCGCGAGCTTGAAGCCGCCGTCAGGTCGGCTGAATTCCGGGACAAGATGGTGCCGTCCGGCATCGAACCCGAGCCGGGCAGCACCGCCAACTTCGTCGCCTTCATCAACGCGGAACGGGACCGCCTGCGGGTGCTCGCGAAGAAGGCGAACATGCAGGCCGACAAGTGAAGCCCGGGGTAAGGCCTACGAGGAAGCCGATCGACGCAGGCGTTCCATGTTGGGCACCGGCAAGGCACGCCGCAGCACGGTCTCCGTCAGCCACTCGGCGGCGCGCCGTGCGCGGTCCGTGACGGCCTGGGTCGGCATCTGCAGGTGGTCATCGTTGCGGACGTCGAAGCTGAAGTCCCCCTGATATCCGATTTCGTCGAGCTTGGCGACAAACCGGGCGATGTCCTCACTGTGGGCACCTTCGCCGGGAAAAACGCGAAAGTGGATCGCCGGCGTCGTGTCCACGCCCGTGGACCGCGCCTCGTGCCACGTATAGTCGGAGAGCTGAACGAGAAAGATCTGCCCGGGATCGATGGCGTCGAGGTCGTCCTGCGGGACATTGGCGACAAGCACGTCGAAGGCATCGATGGCAACGCCGAGATTCGGGCAGTCGCCGCGAAACACGATCTCGCCGGCCGACCGGAAATCGCGCGCCGTCCTGCTCCACGGCACGCCCTTGAATGCGATCCTGATGCCCATCGGGATCGCCAGCATCGCCAGCTTGCGCAAGTCGCGCGCGCAGACGTCGGCATCGGCGTCGGCGTGCGTCGATGTCGACGCCTCGACGAGCAGCATCCTGCCGCCAATCTGGCTGCACACCTCCAGCATCGACTTGGCGACGTCCACCTTGTAGGCGTGCAGGTGGGTTCCGAGCCCTTCGAAGTCGCGCAGTATCTTGAGACCGGTGACGCGAAGGCCGCTGGCGAGCACCGCGCGAAACCCGGCGTCGATGCCCATCGGATGTCCGACGATGTCGACGGCCGATATCATCACTTGCGAAAAGCCGGCCTGGCGCGCCGCAGCCAGCTTGCCCTCGAGCGAACCGGCCAGCGAGGCCGTGTCGATTCCGAAGTCGTTGAAGATCACCGGCCCGCTTCCTTTGGCGCGCCGTCGTCGTGCACGAGCTCGAACATCACGCTGCCGAGAAACGGCTTGGTCAGCGCGCCGTGCTCATTGGAGTGAACCTTGGCCGAGGTCACGAACTCCACCCCGCGCTTCTCGAGCAGAGCGATCGTCGCAAGCACGTCCGGCGTTCCCAGCCCGATGCGCTGAAGGTGCTCGTCGGCGGGAGCATATCGGGCCGTGTCCTCGGGCTCGATCAGCTGCAGATAGAAATTGCGGCAGGGGCTCTGCAGGAGCAGTCCCTTCGGCATGATGCCGAAGCGCACCCGGTTCGGCAGCGGCGCGAAGCCGAATATCTGCGAGTAGAACTCGGTCCATTCCGCGGTGCGATCGCTGCCGATGTACTGGACGATTCCGAAGAAATGAAGGCCGCCGATGGCCGGCGGGTGCTTTTCGACCTTGGGAAGCGCGACAAAGTCGACGTCGTAAATCGAGAATTCGTCGTGGCGGTCGACGAAATAGATGAGACTCTGTCCCACGCCGTGGATCGCGGGAATGTTCAACTCCATCGCGCGCGCTCGAACCGGGATGGCCCAGGCGCCGAGGTCCTGCGCGCGACGAAACGCGGCGTCCGCGTCGCGGACACGCACGGCGAATGCGCTCAAAAACGGACGCTCCATGGGCTGCGCCATCCGCGGAACATCCGCGGGCTGCGCATTCACGATGATGTTCATCGAGCCCTGGCGGTACAGTTCCACTTCGCGCGAACGATGCCGCGCAATCGGCACGAATCCCATCTGTTCGAGAACGCCGCCAAGGACCAATGGCTTCGAGGTCGCGAACTCGATGAATTCGATGCCGTCGAATCCAATCGGGTTCGACGGTTCGGGGATCTGCTCCCGCGCCGCGGTGTCGGTCATCGCAATTCCTCGTCGTCCGGCAACATCTTCCCGAGCCCGTCGCGAGGGCTCCGCTCAACTTCTTCGTGTCGCCGATGATAGCCCACGACATGGCACGCGGCAAAGGAGCGGCGTTGCGTGTCACGGCAAGAGCAGCGATCCCAGTTCCATCGCCGCTTCCTGCAAGGGCTGAAAGTAGCGTGACGCCATTTCGCCGCGCGACAACAGGCGTCCGGGCAGGATCACATTGATGCCTGCGACATAGTTCCCGCCCGTGTCGCGCACGGGAACGGCGAAGGTGCACAGGCGAAGCTCCATCAGCTGGCTCGCGAACGCGAATCCGGCCTCGCGGACGGCCTGCAGCAGCGCGAGCAGTTCTTCCTTCGATCGGGGAGTGTGCGGCGTGTAGGGATGGAAACGCACCCTCGCCAGGTAAAAATCCAGTTCGTCCGGCGAAAGGTGCGCGAGCAGCGCGTGGCCGATCGACGTGCAGTACGCAGGCAGGCGGCGCCCGACATTCAACTGTGGAGAGATTATCCGCGACGAGGCCGAGCGCGCGAGGTAGGAAATCTCGTCGCCGTCGAGCGTGGCGAGCGAGCACGCCTCGTGCATCGCCTCCCCGAGCCGGTCGAGCACGGGCTGGGCCAGCATGGCAATCGGCGACGCCGAGAGGTAGGCGTGGCTGAACGTAAGCACCCTCGGGCGCAGGTAGAACCGGCGGTGCTCGTCAACGCCGGCGAAGCCGAGCTTTACCAGCGTGTGCAGGCTGCGGCGCACGGCCGCGCGAGGAATGCCGGTAAGGTGGCTCACCTGCGCGATGGAAATCCGCCGTCGCTTCTCGGAAAGCGACTGCAGGACCGCGAGTCCACGCGCCAGTGCGGTCACGAAGTCGGGGTCGTCCCCAAGCTGCTCGATGGCATCTGCGGGCAGCACGTGATGATCCGGCGAAGTCGGCGGCGGCTTGGGCGGCAAGTTTGGCGGGCCATCGCGTGCTTGCATGGAGCCCTTTGTCGCGGTGGTTTCGGATTTGGCCATTGAATGTTTATGTGAGAGTCGAAGCATTCGGCGGCAGACCGACTCGATGCGCCGGATGGCGAACTGTTTGCTGCCCGTCACGATATCCGAAATTCCGCCCGTATACGTAAGTTTTGGGCGCATACCGCACACATTGCCGCTGTGCGCCCTTGACGGTCCCTATGCGCCCTCTTAGTGTGCGCGTAAAGGCGCTTTCGAACATGAATGGTGCGCCGCAGCGCTGGAGTCCTGCCCCACGGCGACCCAGACAAACGGTAAGGTGTTCAAAGAATGACGAACCCCAGGTTGATCGAAGTGCACGGGAAGCCCGTCAGCGGCGGCGCGCATCCGCTGATCTGCACGCCATTGGTCGGCCGGACTCGCGACGCAGTGCTTGCCGAACTCGCTGTCGTGCAGCCCAAGTCGCCTGACCTCATCGAGTGGCGTGTCGACTACTTCGAGGGCATCGGCGATGGCAAACTCGTCATCGAAACGGCGCGCGCGATCAAGGCCCGCGCAGGGTCCATCCCGATCATCTTCACCCGCCGCTCGGCCGGCGAAGGCGGCGAGAAGATTCCGATCGGCGAGGACGCCGTGGTTGCGCTTTATGGCGAAGTCTGCGCGGCGCGGTGCGTTGACATCATCGACTACGAAATGAGCAACGCGCCCGAGCATTTCACGCGGCTGCGCTCGGCGTCGCGCGAGAACGATATCCCGTTGATCGCGTCCTACCACAACTTCAAGTCGACGCCCGATCGAGCGGCGCTGATTGCAAAATTCACGGAAGCCCGACGACTGCAGGGCGACATCGCCAAAGTGGCGGTCATGCCCGCCGGGCCTGAGGACGTGCTGACGCTGCTCGGCGCCACGTACGCGGCCACGCAGTCGCTCGACATTCCGTTGATCAGCATGTCGATGGGAGGCTACGGCTCGTTGTCCAGGATGATCGGCTGGGTCTATGGCTCGACGGTGACCTTCGCGGTCGGGAAGAGCAGTTCGGCGCCGGGACAAATACCGATCGAAGAACTCCAGGCAGTGCTTGCCGCGAGCCGCCGCGCCGTGACCGGTCACTGAGCCACCGATCGACGCGCGTCGCAAGCCGCACCCATCCCGCCAACCATTGAAGCCCACCCGACTCGAACCGTGAAGGCGCGGGACAGTACCGCCGACCCCTTCGTACTTTCTTGACGAGGAAATCCAGCAATGTCCATGATCGAAACCAGGAAGCCTCTCAGCGACGAACAGCAGCAGGAGCTCGACGAGGTGTTTGTGCGGGCCAGAAAGGCGCTGGCAATCATCGAAGCCTACGACCAGGCGCGCGTCGACCGGCTGTGCCAGGCCGTCGCGTGGGCGGTCGCCAACAAGCAGACGTTCACCCGGCTGGTCGACATGGGCATCGCGGAGAGCGGCCTCGGCGACGCGGTGAGCCGGATGGGCAAGCGGATGAAGATTCGCGGGGTGCTCCGCGACGCGCTGCGACAGAAGAGTGTCGGCATCATCGAGGAGATTCCCGAGAAAGGCATCGTCAAGTACGGCAAGCCGGCGGGGATCATCGCCTGCATCGTGCCGACGACCAATCCGGACCTCACGCCTGCGGGCAATGCGATCTACGGAATCAAGGCGCGCGACGTCGTGATCTTCTCGCCCCACCCGCGCTCCAAGAAGACCTCGTTCGAAACGGTGCGGCTGATGCGCGAGGCGCTGGAACGCGAGGGCGCGCCCGCGGACATCCTGCAGTGCCTGACCAAGGTCAACATCCCGATGTCGCAGGCGCTGATGGCTCGCGCCGACCTGATCGTCGCGACCGGCGGCCAGCCGATGGTCCGCGCCGCGTACAGCTCGGGCACGCC
>DAOMGB010000037.1:0-31565 GCA_035430095.1 Casimicrobiaceae bacterium
CGGCGCCGGCGATGCCTGCCCTTCGCGCGTGATCAATTCGACCTTGGCGCCTTCTCGAAGCTTGTCCGTGCCGTCGACGACGACCATGTCGCCGACGGAAAGTCCGGACGCGATCGCAGTGACTTCGCCCTGGACCGGGCCCAGCTTGACCGGCGCGACCGTCGCAGTCTTGTCGTCCTTGACCACATAGACGAACGTCCCGGGCGCGCCCCGCTGAACGGCCGCGGATGGGATCAGCGTCGCGTCCGACAGCGTGTTGAGCAGCATCCGCACGTTGACGAACTGGTTCGGGAACAGCGCGAGGTTGTCGTTGGCGAATTCCGCCTTGAGCTTGACCGTGCCTGTCGCCGTGTCGATCTGGTTGTCGACCGTGAGCAGCTTGCCGGTGGCGAGCTTGACCTTGCCGTCGCGGTCCCATGCTTCCACTGGAATGGCCTCGCCATTGCCGAGCCGCTTGAGCACGCGCGGGACATTGTCCTCGGGGATGGGGAAGACCACCGTCACGGGCTGCAGTTCGGCGATAACGACCAGGCCCGTGGTGTCCGATGCGCGGACCACATTGCCGGGATCGATCTGGCGCAGTCCGACGCGGCCGCTGATCGGTGCCGTCACTCGCGCGTAGCTGAGCTGGAGCTTGGCGCTGTCGACGGCGCCCTGGTCCGTTTGCAAGGCGGCTTCATATTGGCGAACCAGCGCCGCCTGGGTGTCGACCTGTTGCCGGCCGATGGAATCCTGCGCCAGCAGCGTCTGGTAGCGCTCGAGGTCCAGCTGGGCATTCTTGAGCAGGGCCTGGTCCTTTGCCAATTGCCCGCTGGCCTGGGTCAACTGGACGGCGAACGGCCGCGGATCGATTTCCGCCAGCAGGTCGCCCGCCTTGACCAACTGTCCCTCCCGGAACGCGACCCGCATCAATTGGCCATCGACGCGCGGCTTCACCGTGACCACGTTGCGCGGCGTCACGGTGCCCAGCGCATTGAGGTGGACATCGATGTTGCCTCGCTTTGCCGCCGCGGCCACGACCGGAAGCGCCCGTGCAGCGGCGTCGGGACGGCCGCCCGGAAGCGGTCCGGCCGATGGTGTCGGCGGCGCCGTCGTCCGCCAGTAATGGATGCCGCCTGCAATTGCTGCGATGACTGCGATGGCGGTTGCCCAAGGCAGCCAGCGGCCCGGTCGCGGCGCGATTTCCGCCTCGTCGTTTGGTGGCAATGGCGACGTCGCCGGGAGGGAGGTCATGCTTTCGGTCATCGGTAATTTCACTTGGCCGGATCTTGCTGTCTTGTTCGGTTTGCCGATCCGGACCCGGGATCGAACGTGCCGTGGATTATCGGACGAATCGTCGCAAGGTGCCTATGCGGCCGGCGGCGCGATCGGACGGGACTCGCGATTGCGCTCCCTGATGACATCGACAGCGCGGGACGCGGTTCGTCGGCAGTCGAGGCGCCGGCAAGTGGTAACCAGATGTTGCGGCATGGCGTCGCGGCATCGATCCCGAATCCTGCGAGGAATGCGCCGCGGGCCGCATGGCATAATGCGAAGCTGTTCCAGGACACAATCGATGCCCAAACTGCTCAAGTCGCTTGCCGTCATCGTCGCGCTGCCGCTCTTGCTCGCCGGCTGCAAGATCAACAGCATCAACTACTTTCCGCCAACTCCGACGCATTTTCGCATCGTCAATGTACTGGGGACGACGACGCCGATCGACGTCACGGCCAACGGCGCGAGCGCGTGGACCAATTTGGCCTTCGAGGCGATGACGGGATACCTCGATTTCGACAACGTCACCACCAACTTCACCGTCAGCCTTTCCGGGTCGACGACGCCGCTCGTTTCGCAAACGTACAATCCCGCCGGAAACCAGTACTACACGCTGGTCGTGTACGGCACCTTGTTCGCGCCGTCCATTGGCGTGATGGCCGACCCGAACATTCCGCCGCCCAGCGGCAAATTCGCGTTGAACGTGTTCAACGCGGCGCCGGTCGGCAACGGCATTGCCCTTGCTCTGTCGCCACTCGACATCTACCTCACTCCTCCTGGGCAGACGCTGGACAACGCGACGCCCGTCTTCACCTACATCAGCTACCAGACCACCAATGTCTTCGGACAATATGAAGCCGGGCAATACCAGCTTCGCTTCACCATCGCCGGCACCAAGACCGTGGTCTATGACTCCGGGCCGCTCACGTTCCAGGACCAGACATCGACCGACCTCATCATCTACTCGCGCGGCAGCCAGGTGCTGGCCAACGTCCTGCTCAACGAAAGCGACGGCCCGGGACTGCAGGTGGTCGCGAACAGCAAGCTTTCGCGACTCAAGGTGGTGAATGGAGCTTTCCAGGCCGGCGCCGTGAACCAGTCGCTGAATGGCGTGGCCGGCGTGTCCAACCTGGCGCTTGCGACTGCGTCGACTTACAGCATCATCCCGTCCGGCACGTCCACGGTCGGGTTCGAGGCGAACTCGGCACCTGGCGCGACCATCGCGTCCCTTGCCTACGCGTTCATTCCCGCCAGGGACCATTCGGTCTTTGTCAGCGGTTTTTCGGGCAGCACGACGGCAACGGGCCTCGTCGACAACAATTCGCCGCCATTGACGAATTACGCGTCGGTTCGCTTCGTCAATACGTCGCCGGATTCGGCGCCGCTCGACGTCTACTCGAACGACACGCTACAGGCCAAGGCGGTCGGCACCAACGCGGCGTCGGCCTACGTCTCGATTGCGGGGGGCACGTCGTCCACGCTGACCTTCAAGGATTCGACCACGCAGTCTACCGTTTTGACGATCCCCAACTTCTCCGTCGCCTCGTTGGTGACCTACAGCGTCTACGTCATCGGTCCCGCGGGCGGATTGGTCGGGTTGATTACGGCAGACACGCCCTAGTCGCGGATGGCGATCGGCAACTGCGGCGCCCTCCCGTCGCCGGGATCGGCGGCGCATTCGGGTCGCGATGGCCATACTCCAAAGTCACGCATTGTGCGGCACAGCATCTGGGTCTATAATGTCAGGCCGTTGGTTTTGCACGGAATTTGTGCGAATTTTTTGATAATTTCCAGGAGACTCGCGATGTTGAAGAAGTTTACTTCGAAGTGGTTGCTTGCGCTGGGATGCGTCGCCGTATTCTCGACCGCAATGGCCGCAGAGCCGGCTCCGTCCGGCACCGTGACGATCAGCAGCAAGGCCGTGGCGCTTGGCATCGGCGTGAGCTGGGGCGATGGCACGCTGACCGTCGCCGGCAAGACGTACCCGTTCTCTGTCGAAGGCCTGAGCGTGGCGGACCTTGGCGTATCGAGCGTCACGACGACCGGTGAAGTGTTCAACCTGAAGAACGTTGCCGATTTCAGCGGCAATTTCGTCGCAGGTGAGGCCGGCATCGCGATTGCGGGTGGCCCGACCGACCAAATCCTGAAGAACCAGAACGGTGTCGTGCTGCGTCTGCACGGTACGCAAACGGGCGCTCGCCTGACGCTGGCCGCGCAAGGCGTCAAGCTGACCCTGAAGAAGTAATCCGGCAGGTCGGGCGGCATCTCGCCGCCCGACGCCACGGTCCGCAATCCGGCGGCTCGCGGCCGCCGCGCCGGCTTGGACTGCTGCGGGCGACCCGTGACGGCGACACCTGTGGCGGGCCTGCATGGCCGGATTGGCCTGCGCGTCGGCGTGCGTGGATCGACGTGCCAGATCGTGCCTCAGGCTATCGATGCCCCGCAAGAAACCAGTCGTTCCGAGCCATGAGCAGGCATCGACGCCGAGATCGGAAGTCATGTCCGGGGATGTCGCGAATACAGGATCGGGCGGCAAGCCCGCCCGGATTCGTTACGCGATCGCGATAGCCGTCGTCGCGGTCCTTGGCGGTGTCGCGGCCGCGATCCTGTCGTCGGACGGCATCCTGGTCCGGAGCTCCGGAAAAGGCGCCGCGAACCTGACGGCGAACGCGCAGGCGAACCACGTCGGCGGCAAGGTTTGCGCGGAGTGTCATGCCAAGGCGTGGGCCGCGTGGCGCGGCTCGGATCACGACCTGGCCATGCAAGTGGCCGGCGAAGCGTCGGTCCTCGGCGACTTCGCGAATGCCAAATTCCGCTACGCGGGAACGACGTCGACATTCTCCCGTCGCGACGGCAAGTTTTTCGTGAGCACGGATGGTCCCGACGGCAAGTTGCACGACTACGAAATCAAGTACACGTTCGGCGTCGAACCACTGCAGCAGTACCTGATCGAGTTCCCCGGCGGGCGCATGCAGGCCCTGTCCATCGCATGGGATTCGCGTCCGAAATCGCAAGGCGGGCAGCGCTGGTTTCACCTGTATCCCGGACAGAACATCAAGCCGGGCGACTGGCTGCATTGGACTTCGGGCGGGCAGAACTGGAATTTCACCTGCGCCGAATGCCACTCGACCAACCTTCGCAAGAATTTCGACGCCAAGTCGGGGACGTTCAACACCACCTGGGCGGAACTGAACGTTTCCTGCGAGGCGTGTCACGGTCCCGGTTCCAATCACGTGAACTGGGCGAGGAAGGGCCCCGACTGGCGCGCGTTCGACGCGGACAAGGGGCTGGCGCTGGCGCTGGACGAGCGACGCGGCGTGACCTGGACGCCGGTGGCCGGGACGGGCAATGCCCGACGTAGCGCGCCGCGCCAGACGTCGCGCGAGATCGAGATGTGCGCCCGCTGCCACGGCCGCGCGGCACGTCTGTCCGACGACTATGTGCACGGGAAGTCCCCGCTCGACACCCATCGCCTCGCGCTGCTCGACGACGGTCTCTATTGGAACGACGGCCAGATGCGCGACGAGGTCTACAACTGGGGATCGTTCGTGCAAAGCCGCATGCACGCGAACGGCGTCACCTGTTCAGATTGTCACGAGCCGCACTCGCTCAAGCTGCGCGAGCCCGGAAACGCCCTGTGCGCGCAGTGCCACCAGACGGAGAAATTCGACACCACGGGTCACACGCGCCACGCCCCGGGCACGCCGGGCGCCGCCTGCACGGCCTGCCACATGCCGACGACGACCTTCATGGTGGTCGACCCGCGCCACGACCATTCCATGCGAATACCGAGGCCGGACCTGTCAGCCAAGCTGGGCATTCCCAACGCCTGCAACAACTGCCACGTCAGGCAGTCGCCACAATGGGCCGCGGCCGCCATCGAGAAGTGGACGGGCAAACCGCCTGCCGGCTTCCAGCGCTTCGCGGAGGCGCTGCATGCGGGTTCCGCCGGCGGTCCGGGCGCACGCGGCGCGCTGCTGGCGATCATCGAGGACAAATCGCAGCCCGCGATCGCCCGTGCCAGTGCGATCAACCGGCTGGGCCACCTGCTGACGCCGGGGCTCGTCGATTCGTTGTCGCGCGGGCTGAACGATCCCGACGCCGTGGTACGCCTCGCGGCGGTGGAAGCGCTTGCCGGAACGGATGCCGCGACGCGGCAGCGATACCTGGTTCGGATGCTTGACGATCCGGTTCGCGCGGTGCGCATCGAGGCAGCGCGCGCGCTTGCCGGCGCGCCGGAGCAGGGCCTGGCGGCGAACCAGCGGGCCGCGTTCGACAAGGCCATCGGCGAGTACATCGCGGTGCAAACCTTCAACGCCGACCGGCCCGAGGGACGGATGAATCTCGGCAACCTGTACCTGCAGCGCCGCGACGTCGGCGCCGCGATCGGCGAGTATCGCAAGGCGATCGAAATCGACCCGACATTCGCCGCAGCCTATGTGAACCTGGCGGATCTCTATCGCGCGGGAGGCGCCGACGGCGACGCGGAGAAAACGCTGCGGGAAGGGATCGCACGCAATCCGCGCGAAGCGGCGCTCCATCACACGCTGGGACTCACGCTGACGCGACAAAAGCGGTCCGCCGAGGCGCTGCAGGAGTTCCGCACCGCGGCGACGCTGGCGCCGACGAGCGGACGGTATGCCTATGTCTACGGTGTTGCGCTGAATTCCGCGGGAAAGTCCGCAGAGGCCATCAAGGTCCTGAACGCGGCAAGGATGCGCCAGCCTTACGACCGCGATGTTCTCTCCGGACTTGCTTACTTCAATGCCCAGGCGGGCAAGCGCGACGCGGCAATGGGCTACGTCAGGCAGCTGCGCGAACTCGATCCCGACAACGCCGAATACGCGCAATTGGCCAGGCAGATCGCTGCATCGCCGGATCGCCGGTAGCGTGCCTTCGGCGCGATTGCAGGCGAAACGCGGGTTAGCGCCGGCCGCCGCCGCGGAATCCGCCGCCGCCGAATCCACCCCCACCAAAGCGGTCGCCGCCGAATCCACCTCCACCGAAACGGTCGCCGCCAAAGCCGCCGCCCCCGAAGCGGTCGCCGCCGCCGAAGCCGCCGCCACCGGAGAATCCTCCATAGCGGTCGTCGCCGGCGCTGCGTGCCTGCGATTCGCGGTCGGCCCAGGAGTTGTTCCCGCCGGCGCTGCTCCAGCCGCTCGACGAGTGCTGTTGCCAGCCGTCACCCGTATTCTTGTAAACATTGCCGTTGACGTCGGCGTAGTGGTTTCCGTTCACGCTGGCGGTGCCCCAGGTGTTGGTCTTGCCGGTGTTGGCGTTGGTTGCCGTGCCGCCGCCGATGTGGGCATTGCCCTCCGGCCCCGCGGTCGACGCGCCCGCGCGATTGTAGGTGCTCCCTCCCGCACCCGTGGCCGACGTGGCATTGGCCGCGGATCGCTGGCCGGTATATTCGTTGGTGTTGACGGCGTGGCCGGTTGTCGCGGACCCGCCTGCGGCGCCGTTGGCGGTGCGGTCGTAGCCGCGCGTGTAGTTGCCGGTGTTGGCGTTGTATTGCCTGCCGGCGTTGTAGCTGCCGGACGTGCCCGTGCGGTTGTTGTAGTAGTTGCCGCTGGCCGTGGTTCCGGCGACGCCGCCACCGGCATACCAGGAACGCGTGCCGGAGTATGTCGTGTTGCCCCAATGGCCGTATACGTTGGCGCTGGCGGACGCGCAGCATGGGTACCCGCCCCAGTATCCGGGATGGTAGTAGGCGCCGCCCCAGTAGGGCTCGGTCCACGCCGCCGTTGCAAGGCCCAGCGCAAAGCCGTAGGTGAAGCCGACGTACGGGTTGTAGACCGGGACTGCCGCGACGCCGTAGGTGTAGGGCGGCGCATACCACACGCTTCCCACCCACGGCGAATACGCGTATCCGGTGCCGTAGACGACGGTTCCGTAGGGCGAGACGACGGTGCCGAGATAACCGGGCGTATAGCCGACGTAGACGTAGGTCGGCGTCGACTCGTAGATGCGAACGTAGGTGACGTAATAGATCGGCGACGACGGCGGGATCGTGTAGATCGCCGGCGGCACCGATGTCGCCACCGACCACGGACCCGTCAATTGCGCGGCGGTGAACCAGACTCCGGCGGTCACCGCGTAATAGGCATTCGGCGCGGCCTGGATGATCGGCACCGACGAATTGCTGATGTAGGAAAGCGCGGTCCCCGGGATCGGGGAATATTTCGGCGGGCCGTCAAGATTGGGCGTGAATGTTGGCCCGTTCTTGAGCGGCACTGTCGCCGTTTGCGGAATCGAATTGGCGATAACGGCCGCTTGGGCTTCCGGCGTGCCGGCCACGGTGGGCAGCACGGCGGCGGCGAGGGAAGACTTGGGGATCATGGCAAAGCCGGGCGGCAGTGCATTGCTTGGGACAAAGGTCCAAGGCCCTGTCATCGCCGAGGACGAGAACCAGCGTCCCGCCAGCAGCGCGAAGTAGGTGTTGCTGTTGGTGTCGATCAGCACGTCGGAGGTGGTGTTCGACGCCCACAGCAGAGACGTGCCGACGATGGGCGCGAAATCCGGCTGGCCCTTGAACACGATGAGTTCGCTGGGCACCTGGCTCGTGAAGATCGTCGGCACTCCGTTGGCGAGCGAAGGCCGGGGGTTGGCCTTGGCGCCGCCGTCGAGCAGGTCGACGGTGCCGGCCTTGGACAACGATTGCGCGATTTCGTCCGCGGTCTTCCGGGCGAAGGGGCCGAGCGTCGCCTGGGTCCATGGCCCATCCAGCGAACTCGCGGTAAGCCATCCGTCGTAGACGTGAATGTAATAGCTGTCGCCCAGGCCGCCTTTCAGGATGAGCGCGCGGGTGTTGAGCACGCGTTGGACCCGGCTGTGACCGGGCACTGGCGTCATCACCGGTGCGCCATCGATCGGGACCAGGATTGCCGGCGAATTGCTGACCAGCACGCGCGGCGGGGCATTGTTGACTTCGACTGCGGGTGGCTTGATGCCCGCGAGCGCCAGCGACGTTTCGAGCCGGTCCAGCGATATGCTGCGGACCCCGGCGGCAAACTGCTTCTGCAGTTCATCCGCATAGGCCGCGCCGCGATTGGGAAGGGTCGGAAAATCGCTGTTGGTGATCTTCAGATTTTCGAAGACGACGGTGCGCAGGATCTTGTCGACCTGCGTGCGTGCCGTGGCGACGACCACGCCGAACGTCTCCTCACTGGCGCCGGTCGGTTTGATCGCCAGCGCGCTGCGAAACTCGATCTGGTTGTCCGCCCACTTGTTCACCTGCGGCTGGTAGACCAGCACGGACGCATTGGACAGGCTCAGCTCGCGCGGCCAGGGGTCGGCCGGGATGGGCGACGCCGACGCGTTCGCTGCAGGTGCCTGGCCGAAGACCGCGAACGACGCGCCAGCCAGCGTGACGGATACCAACATCAGCCGCAAAACGTGCATGGATTTCATGTGGTTTCGACTCTGTGGCGAAGGGAATGGCGAAATGTCCCGGGAACAGCAGGAACCTGGTTACCGGAGGCGGTAATTCTAGCTCCCGCGGTGGAATTTTGCAGCCGAAGGCCGTGCCGGTCTTGCCGCCTCGAGCCATCGGAAACGATGATTTCGAGTCACTGGAGACGTCGCCGGACTTGGGGCGGGTATAGTCATCGCGGTTGATCGGGTCGATGACCATGGACCCGTGGACCGTGACCCGCTGACCGAGGCAATTCGAGGAGGGTGATCCGATGCTTGGCCTGATGCAGGACCGACCGTTGCTGATCTCGAGACTGATCGAGCACGCCAACACGTTTCACCGGGACGCGCAGATCGTGTCGCGCACGGTCGAGGGTCCGATTCATCGCTGCACGTACGGCGACATTCACCGCCGCGCGAGGCAGTTGGCAAACGCACTGGCCGCGCTCGGGGTCGAGCGTGGCGACCGGGTGGCCACGCTGGCCTGGAACGGCTACCGACACCTGGAGCTGTACTACGGCGTGTCCGGCATGGGCGCGGTGCTGCATACGATCAACCCGCGCCTGTTCCCGGAACAGGTCACGTACATCGCGAACCACGCGGAAGACCAATACCTGTTCTTTGACCTGACCTTCGCGCCGCTGGTCGAGAAGCTCGCCCCGATGATGAAGACAGTCAAGGGCTTCGTGGCGATGACCGATCGCGCGCACATGCCGGCGCTGTCCGTGCCCAACCTCATCTGCTACGAGGAACTGGTCGGTGCGCAGGACAGCGACTTCGATTGGCCGGAGTTCGATGAAAACACCGCGTCCTCGCTGTGCTACACGTCGGGCACCACCGGAAATCCCAAAGGCGTGCTGTTTTCGCATCGGTCGACGGTGCTTCACACCTACGGCGCCTGCGTGGCGGACAGCCTTGGCATATCGGCGTCCGATTCAATGCTGCTGGTGGTGCCGATGTTCCACGTCAATGCCTGGGGCATGCCATACGCCGGCGCGATGTCCGGCGCGAAGCTGGTTCTGCCTGGCCCCGGACTGGATGGCCGGAGCGTCTACCAGCTGCTGCGCGACGAGGGGGTGACCCTGGCCCTCGGCGTGCCCACCGTGTGGCTCATGCTGCTTCAGTACGCCGAGAAGGAGGCGCTCGACCCGAAGCGCGACCTGGCCCTGCGTCGCGTGGTGATCGGCGGATCGGCGGCACCGCGCGCCATGAGCGAGCAATTCGAGACCCGGTTCGGAGCGTTCGTCGTGCACGCCTGGGGCATGACGGAAATGTCGCCGTTGGGCACGGTTTGCAACCTGCTCGCCAAGCACAGGGACTGCACGCTGGAGCAGCGCCTCGACGTGCAGGCCCGGCAGGGCCGTCCCATCTTCGGCGTCGAGATGCGCATTACCGACGACGCGGGCCGGGTGCTGCCGCACGACGGCAAGGCGTATGGCCACCTGATGGTTCGCGGCCCGTGGATCACCAAGGGCTATTTCAAGGGCGAGGGCGGTGAGGTCCTCGACGAGGACGGATACTTCGACACCGGGGACATCGCGACGATCGATGCCGACGGCTACATGCAGATCACCGATCGTTCGAAGGACGTCATCAAATCCGGCGGCGAGTGGATTTCGTCGATCGATCTCGAGAATGCGGCGATGGGGCACCCGGGAATCGCCGAGGCGGCGGTCATCGGTGTCCCCCATCCCAAGTGGCAGGAACGGCCGCTGCTGGTGGTGGTCGGCAAGCCCGGCCAGGACCTGACGCGGGACGGCGTCCTGAAATACCTGGAGGGGAAGGTGCCCAAGTGGTGGCTGCCCGACGACGTCGCGTTCGTCACGGAACTGCCGCACACGGCTACCGGAAAGCTGCTGAAAATGAAGCTGCGGGAGATGTTCGGCGCGTACCGGTTTCCGGAACCGGCGCGCGAAGCGCAGCATTCTGGCCAGGGCGGATAATGGCAGGCGGGACTTCGGCGCACCATGCAATTGAACCGGAGCGGACGACAACGAACCGAGGGGAGAAGATCGTGGCGGATGCGGCAAGGCCGGACCTGCACAAGGCAGGTGGATGGGTCATCGTATGGGGCGCGTGCCTGATCGTGGCGGGAATCGTCGCCATCGTGGAGCCTGCCGTGGCGGCGATCGCGACAGCTCTCCTTTTGGCATGGCTCTTCGTGTTTGCAGGGATCGTGGAGCTGATCTATGCCTACCATCAGCGGGCGCACGACGGACTGGCGTGGAAGGTCATCTCGGGCCTGGCGCTGCTGGTGCTGGGCGGCTACATGATCGCGTTTCCGGTGGCCTCGCTGGCCACGCTGACCCTGCTGATCGGCGCATTCCTGGCCGCCAGCGGATTCAGCAGCCTGCTGCTCGCGTTCAAGCTGCGGCCGAAGGATGGCTGGGGCTGGGTGCTCTTCGACGGCGTCCTGTCGATCGTGATCGCGATCATGATCGGTTCGGGCTGGCCCCAGAATTCGATCGACTTCGTCGGCATCCTCGTCGGGTTCTGCCTTATTTCCGGCGGGATCTGGCGGATCATGCTCGGTCGCGCGTTGAGGTCGGCCTAGGCGCCCCGACATCACCGCGGCCGCCCGATGCGGCGGTCGCGCGGTGACCGGTCCTGCGTTGGCTTCGCCGGCTCAGGCGTCGTACTTGAACGACAGCGACACCCGCGCGCGGTACGCCACCACCTTGCCGCCTTCGACCTTCATGTCCAGCTTGGTGACTTCGGCGACCCGCAGGTCGCGCAGCGACTTGGCCGCGGTCTCGACCGCGTTCTTGGCGGCGGCCTCCCACGAATCCTTGCTGGTGCCGATGATTTCGGTGACGCGATAGACGCCGGGTTGACCCGATTTCTTTGCCATGTGAACTCCTCCTGCCGTTGGAGAGGTCGAATACCAATCATCCGGCCTCGGGGCTCCATCATAGAGGAATTGGCAGGCGGGATTCAAACACCCGCGGCGTCATGTGGCGCGCTGGGCGTCCCGTTGACCTTGCGTTCGCAGCCCATCGAGCGTCGCGCTCATCGTCAGCGCCTGCGGATCGATCTTCACGTGGATCAGCGCCGGTCCCTTCGCCGCCAGCGCACGCGTGAACGCCGGGGCAAATTCGGCGGTCTGCGCGACCGTCTCGCCCTGCGCGCCGTAGGCTCGCGCGAGCGCGGCAAAATCAGGATTGCGCAAGTCGGTCCCGGAGACCCGCGCCGGATACGTTTTTTCCTGGTGCATGCGTATCGTGCCGTACATTCCGTTGTCGATGACGACGAAGATCACGGCGAGGTCGTATTGGACCGCTGTGGCGAGTTCCTGCCCGTTCATCATGAAGCAGCCGTCGCCATTCCAGGACACCACGACACGATCGGGGTGGACTGCCTTGGCGGCGATTGCCGAGGGCACGCCATAACCCATCGCGCCGGAATAGGGCGCCAACTGGGTGCGGTAGCCGCGATAGCGAAACAGCCGGTGCATCCACGTCGAATAGTTGCCCGCGCCGTTGGTGATGATGGCGTTGTCCGGCAGGTTCGCGTCCAGCCACTGCGCGATTTTCCACATGTCGACGGCGCCGGGTACAGGGCGCGGCTTCTGCCAGTCTTCGTAGTCGCCGCGCGCGAGCTTCGTTGCCTCCGCGCACACCGTCGCTTCGGTCGACGGCAGCGCGCCTATCGCGTCGAGGAACGCCCCTGGCGTAGCGGCGATCGCAACTGCCGGCTGGTAGACGCGCCCCAGCTCGTCGGCGCCCGGATGCACGTGGATCAGCGCCTGCGACGGGGTCGGCGCCGCGAGCAACGTGTAGCCGGAAGTGGTCATCTCGCCCAGGCGCTCGCCGATCACCAGCAGGACGTCGGCGTCGCGCACGCGCGCGGCGAGCCTTGGATTGATGCCGATGCCGACATCGCCGATGTAGTTGGGGTGGCGGTTGTCGAAGAGATCCTGGTGCCGGAATGCGCAGGCGACGGGCAGGCCGGAATTCTCGGCAAAGCGGCGCAGGCTGGCGCAGGCGTCGGCGTCCCAGCGGCTGCCGCCGACGATCACCAGCGGCCGCGCGGCCCGGGCCAGCAATGCCCGCGCGGCGTCGAGCTGGACGGCGCCGGGCGCGGATGCAATGGCGTCGACGCGCGACACATCCGCGCATTCTGCGCGCGCGGTGAGCACGTCCTCGGGCAGCGCCAGCACGACCGGTCCGGGGCGCCCCGACATCGCCGTCCGGTAGGCATGGGCCAGGTACTCCGGGATACGCTCGGCGCGATCGATTTGCGCCGCCCACTTGGCCACGCTGCCATACATCCTTCGGTAGTCGATTTCCTGGAATGCCTCGCGGTCGACCATGTCGCCGCCGACCTGGCCCACGAACAAGATCATCGGCGTGGAGTCCTGCGCTGCCGTGTGAACACCGATGGCGGCATTCGTCGCCCCCGGGCCGCGGGTCACGAACGCGAGCCCTGGGCGGCCGGTGAGCTTGCCGCAGGCCTCGGCCATGTAGGCGGCGCCACCTTCCTGCCGGCAGACGATGAAGCGGAAGCGATCGCGTACGCCGTACAGCGCGTCGAGGACGGCCAGGTAGCTTTCACCGGGAACGCCGAAGGCGAGGTCGGCGCCCTGGGCCAGAAGGCCGGCAACGAGGATTTCTCCGCCCGTGCGGCGGGTCATGGCAGAAGTGGTCCCAACATGGGAGGCCTTGGGTTCAGTAAACTAGATTCTACGCGACGGGCCACGTCGGCTCTCCTATAATCGCCGGCAGTCGCTACGCCGCCACCGCCAATGCCCACCTACGAGACCATCCACGACGCGTCGCTGTTCGCCGCATTGGGCTTGCTGCTGGCGATCATTACGATGCGGTATGCGCGCCCATTCCGGAAGGGAATGGTGACCATGGTGATCCTGATGGCGCTCAGCGTGGGGTCGCTGACCGCGCTCTCGTGGTACGGGAACGCCATCGAGAGCCGCATGCTCGTGACCGTGCTGCGTGAAGTCGCGCTGCTGGTCCTTGCCTTCGCTCTCATCCGCATCGGCGTCATCTTCCTGTTCGAGGTCGTACTCGCCCAGGCCTCGGTGCCGCGGATGATGGCGGACGTGCTGCTGGTCGTCACGCTCGTTGTCTACGCGATCTACCGGCTGAATGAGGTCGGCGTCAATCTCGCCAGCCTTATCACCACGTCGGCGGTGCTCACTGGCGTCATCGCGTTCTCGATGCAGGAGATGCTGGGCAACTTGTGGGGCGGCATCGCGCTGCAGGCCGACAACACCTGCCGGATCGGCGACTGGATCCGGGTGGATGGCGTGGCGGGCCAGATCATCGGCATAAGGTGGCGATGCCTGGCCATAGCGACAAACGACGGGGAAACGGTGATGATCCCCAACGCCCAGCTGGTCAAGGGCCGGGTGACCGTGCTGGCGCGTCGCGGGGACATGAAGGTGCCCTGGCGGCGTCCGGTTGAATTTTCCGTGAGCTATGAGACCTCGCCGTCCAGGGTGATTGCCGTGGTCGAAGCGATGCTCGCGCGGGCCGAAATCCCGAATGTCGCCACCGAGCCGCGTGCCGTTTGCACGTGCCGGTCGTTCGACGACAACGCGATCCATTACGCCGTGCTGTATTGGCTGACCGACCCGTTCCGGGACCAGGTGACGGACTCCCATATCCGGACCCACGTGTTCGCCACGCTGTCGCGACACCAGATGGAGATTCCGCTGCCGCATCGGGTGCTTCTTACGCCGGATGCGGTGTCCACGAACAGGCAATCGGTGACCGCCAACCGGTTGGCCAAGCGACTGGACGTTCTGTCCCGGTTGAGCCTGTTCGCCGAGTTGACCGACGGCGAGCGCCGTGCGCTTGCCGCTGAACTGAGCGACGCGCCCTATGTGGCCGGCGACGTGATTTCGCGGGAGGGCGATGTATCGGACTCGCTGTTCATCCTCGCTTCCGGTACGGTGGAAATCCTGCGCGAGGGTACGGCCGAATCGGCAGACCGCACGCACCTGGCGGAACTCACCGCGCCGAACTACTTTGGTGAGATGGGCTTGCTGACGGGACAAGCGCGCTTTGCCACCGCCATCGCCAAGGGCGATGTGTTGTGCCACCGGCTGGAGAAGCGTGGATTCGACGCAATCCTCAAGGCGCGGCCGGAGCTGGCGGAGGCATTGTCTCAGGTACTCGCCGCGCGGGCCGCCGCCAACGATGCGACGCTGCAGGCGATGGACGACGCCGCACGGCGCAAGCGGGCATCGGGAAACGCGGGCGAATTCCTGCGCAAGATCCGGCTGTTCTTCGACCTGGCTTGAGCACGTCGCGAGGCCGTAACACGACGACACCGGGTTCCCGCGTTCGCGGGAACGACGGATGAGAACAATTCATGCATTGCGGAAACAACGTCCTGAAGCTTCACACCTAGCGGCCGTTGACGATGTCCTCGCGCTTGAGCGCGAAGACGCTGTCCTCAGATCCGTGCGTGGCCAGCCAGACAAAGGGAAGCCGCGGAAAGGCGGCCTCCGCGGCGGCGCGGTTGCGGCCGACCTCGACCACCAGGGTTCCGCCGGAATTGAGAAAGCGCGGCGCTTCCTTGATGATGGTGCGCACGGCATCGAGTCCGTCGTCGCCGCCGGCCAGGGCCAGCTTCGGTTCATGCCGATACTCGACAGGCAGGTCATCCATGGCCACGGCGGTGACGTACGGCGGATTGCTGATGATGAGGTCGTAGGATTTTTCCGGAAGGTTGGCAAAGAGGTCGGAACGAATGAGGTTGATGCGATCCGCCAGCGCATAGTCGCTGACGTTTCGCTGCGCCACCGCCAGCGCCGCGGACGAGATGTCGACCGCATCGACGTCCGCCTCGGTATACGCGTGCGCCAGCAGGATGGCCAGGCAGCCGGAGCCCGTGCACATGTCGAGCGCCGACTGCACCTTGTCGGCCGGACCCACGTGGATTTCCAGCCCGCCGGGTATCAACTCGGCGATGAACGAGCGCGGAATCAGCACCCGCTCGTCGACATAGAACCTGAAGTCGCCGAGCCAGGCCTCGTGCGTGAGGTAGGCGGCCGGTACGCGCTCGTCGATGCGGCGGGTCATCAGTTGACCCAGCGAGGCACGCTCGGCCTGCGTGAGCTTGGCGTCCAGAAAGGGCTCGAGGCGGTCGAGAGGCAGGTGGAGCGCATGGAGCAGCAGGTAGGCCGCCTCGTCGTAGGCCTCGTCGCTGCCGTGGCCGAAGTGGAGCTTGGCTTCGCCGAAACGCGATACCGACCATCGCAGCCAGTCGCGCAGCGTCTCGAGTTCTCCCGAAGGGACGGAACTCATGGCAGGAGCCGCGCCAGGATGCCGCGGTAGATGGCCGCCAGCGGCTCCAGGTCGGCGACCAGCACGCGTTCGTTCAACTTGTGGATGGTTGCGTTCACGGGGCCAAGTTCGATCACCTGGTCGCAGATGTCGGCGATGAACCGGCCATCGGATGTGCCACCGGTGCACGACAGCTCCGGTGAAAGACCCGTGACGTCGCGAATCGCCGACGCTGCAACATCGGCCAGCCTGCCGCGCGGTGTGAGAAACGGCTTGCCCCATCCGGTCCATTCGAGCGTGTAATCCAGCCCATGCCTGCGCAGTACCGACTCGAAGCGCTGCTGCAGCGACTCGCGCGTGGATGCCGTCGAGTAGCGAAAGTTGAACTGCACTTCCAGCTTGCCGGGAATGACGTTGTTGGCCCCGGTACCGGCATGGATGTTGGAGCACTGCCAGGTCGTCGGCGGAAAATACTCGTTGCCGGCATCCCATGACGTCGCCGCCAGTTCCGCGAGGACGGGCGCGGCGAGATGGATCGGGTTGCGGGCGAGGTGCGGATACGCAATGTGCCCCTGCACGCCATTCACCGTCAGCGTTCCCGACAGGGTCCCGCGCCGCCCGTTCTTGATCATGTCGCCAAGCTTTTCGACCGACGACGGCTCGCCGACCACGCAGAAGTCGATCGTCTCTCCGGAGGCTGCGAGGCGCTCGACGACGCGCGCCGTTCCGTCGACGGAAGGCCCCTCTTCGTCGGAGGTGATGAGCAGCGCAATGGACCCGTGGGCGCGGGGGCGCTCCGCGAGAAAGCCTTCGATCGCGGTGACGAACGCTGCGATGGATCCTTTCATGTCGGCCGCACCCCGCCCGTACAGGTAGCTGTCGCGAACCGTCGGCGCAAAGGGGTCGGAGTGCCACTCGGCGACCGGACCGGTCGGCACCACGTCGGTGTGGCCGGCGAAGCACACCAGCGGCCGCGCCGTGCCGAGGCGCGCCCACAGGTTGGTGACGCCGTTCACCACCAGCGTCTCGCACTTGAAGCCGAGCGGTTCAAGGCGGCCGGCCAGAAGCGCCTGGCAACCGGCGTCGTCGGGCGTGATCGAACGCAGCGCGATCAGTTCGCGGGCGAGCGAGAGCGTCGGGAGCGCGACGGTGTCCATGCCGCGAATGTTAGCAAAAGCGGGCCGCGCAGCCGATTTTGCGATGGTTCTAGTGCGCGTGGTCGAGGAGTTCGGTGTTGATCGTCATCGCGGCGAAATCCGCGCCCGATCGACGCTGCTCGGTCTTTGGGTCGGCTTCCATGGCATCGACGCGGGACGACGGGCTGTTCTGGTTGATCTGCCACGCCAGGTTGGTCGGCGAATCGGAACCGCTCATCGCCTCGTCGTAGCTGATGACGCCGTCCAGGTAGAGGCGGCACAGCGCCTGTTCGAACGTCTGGGAACCCGGATAGAGCGACTGCTCCATCGCTTCCTTGATCTGCGCAAACTCGCCGTTCTTGATCAGGTCCGCGATGAGCGACGTATTGAGCAATATCTCGACCGCCGGCTGCTGCTCTCCATCGCGGTTGCGCACCAGGCGCTGCGAGACGATCGCGCGCAGGCCGATGGACAGGTCGGACAGGACCGCCGCGCGCGCATCGTGCGGGAACAGGTTGATGATCCGGGAGAGCGCGTGGTAGCTGTTGTTGGCGTGGATCGTGGACAGGCACAGGTGGCCGGTCAGCGTATGCAGCAGCGCCTGCTGCATCGTTTCCTTGTCGCGGATCTCCCCGATCATGATGAGGTCGGGTGCTTCGCGCAGCGCGTTCTGCAGCGCCTGCATGTAGCTGACCGTGTCCACGCCGATCTCGCGCTGGTTGACCACGCTCTGCTTGTGCTCGAACAGGTATTCGATCGGGTCTTCGACGGTGAGGATGTGGCCCGAGCGATTGGCGTTGCGATAGTCGATCATCGCCGCCAGCGTCGTCGACTTGCCGGAGCCCGTGGCGCCGGCCACCAGCACCATGCCGCGCTTTTCCATGATCAGGTTGAGCAGCACCGGCGGCAGCTTGAGCAGCTCGTAGGGAGGCACGTTGCTGCGCACGTAGCGGATGACCAGCGAGATGGTGCCGCGCTGCCGGAAGATGTTGACGCGGAAGTTGCCGACGCTGCGGTCGAGGTGCGACAGGTTCATTTCCAGCTCGTTCTCGAACTCGCGCGCCTGTTCCTTGGTCATGAGCTCGTAGGCGATGCGGCGCACGGTCTCCATGTCCATCGGCTGGGTGGAAACCGGCGCGACGACTCCGTTGACCTTCATGTTGATCGGCGCGCCGCAGGAGATGAACAGGTCCGAAGCCTGCTTTTCTGCCATCAGCTTGAACAGTCGGTCGAGATACATGGACTTGGGTCCTCGAAAGCTACAATGGGTGCTGCGGCGCGTCGGCGCCCCGTGATTGCCATGATAATGTCATTATTTGACGCGGGTTTCCAGCGCGATTGCCAACGGTTCTTCACCTTGCCGCTCGGAACATGACCGGACAACCTCAACCACGACGCGGCGTTTGGCCTTTGTATTCAACAGGGTAAGCAATTTCCATGCTCGCAATCATTGGTGGGACGGGCCTCACTCGCCTGTCGACCCTGCACGTGGCGCATCGCGAAGTCGTGCGCACGCCTTATGGCGATGCCTCGTCGCCGCTGTTGTTCGGACAGATCGCCGGCCGCGACGCGGTGTTCCTGGCGCGGCATGGCTACGGTCACACGATTCCGCCGCATCGGGTGAATTACCGCGCCAACCTTTCTGCGCTGCAACAACGCGGGGCAACCGCGGTCGTCGCCGTGGCGTCGGTCGGCGGCATCGCGGCCCATCAACCGGGGGAACTCGTCCTTCCGCATTCCCTCATCGACTACACGTCCGGAAGGGCTTCGACCTACTTCGACGGCGGCGACCAGCAGGTGGTCCACGTCGACTTCACCCATCCCTACGCACCGGAATTGCGCGCGACCTGCCTGGTCGCGGCGGAAGTTGCGGGCATCGCGCTGCAGGATGGCGGCATCTACGGCGCGGTCAATGGCCCGCGCCTGGAAACCGCCGCGGAAATCGACCGGATGGAACGCGACGGTGCCACGATGGTCGGCATGACGGGAATGCCCGAAGCGGTCCTGGCGCGCGAACTGGGGCTTCCGTACGCGGCCATCTGCGTCGTCGTCAACCATGCCGCCGGACGCGGCGACAGCGCGCGGCAAATCTCGATGGACGGCATCGACACCGTGCTCGAATCCGCGATGGACAAGGTCCGTGCGCTGCTTGACCACGTGGCGCCGCGCGTATCGGGCGCGAAGGAGGTCCGGCCATGATTCGCGATGTGCTCAGGATGGGCGATCCGCGACTTTGGGAGCGCTCCACGGAAGTCACCCGCTTCGGAACGTCGGAACTGACCGATCTCCTGGCGGACATGCGCGACACGATGAAAGCCCTGAACGGCGCCGGCCTTGCCGCGCCGCAGATCGGCGTCCGGCTGCGCGTGGTCATCTTCGGCATGGAACGCAACGCGCGGTATCCCGACGAGGATCCGGTGCCCTACACCGAACTGGTCAACCCGGTGCTGACGCCGCTTTCGGACGAAATCGAGGATGGCTGGGAGGGGTGCCTGTCCGTTCCCGGTTTTCGCGGGGTCGTACCGCGCTGGACGCGACTTCGATACGCGGGTCTCGACCCGCAGGGGCACGCCATCGAACGCGAGTGCTCCGGTTTTCATGCCCGCGTGGTCCAGCACGAGTGCGACCATCTCGACGGAATTCTCTATCCGATGCGCATCAGGGACATGCGGCAGTTCGGCTTTACAGACGTGCTGTTTCCGGACATGGCGGGCGTCGACGCCGACGAGTGACCGGCGCCGCCCGGCCGGAGGTCAGAGTCGGAGGTCCTCGAACAGCGCTGTTTCCAGTCGCAGCAGCGCCTGCTCGTCGTGCAGGCGCGCGCCGTCGATCAGGAACACGTCCTCGGCGCGTTCGCCGAGCGTGTTGATCTTGGCCGAGACCACGTTGACGTTGGCGCGTGCGAGCGTGTAGGCGATCTTGGCCAGCAGCCCCGGCCGGTCGCCCGCCACCACTTCGAGGATGTAATGCGTCCCCTTGTCGTCGGGGAAGATCTGCACTTCGGGAGTGAGCGGAAAGTGCTTGAGCTGGCGGGAAATGCGTCCCTCCGCCGGCACCGGCAGCGGCGATTTGTCCTCCAGCAGGCGGGACAGTTCGAACTCGACGAACTGGATCGTGTCGCGGTAGGACGCATGCGGATTGGACGGGTCGAGCACCGCAAAGGTGTCGAGCGCGTAGCCCGCCCGTGTCGTGTGCACGCGCGCCTCCAGAATCGTGAGGCCGCAGCGGCCGAAGAAGCCGCATATCCTCGCAAACAGGTCCTTTTGATCCGGCAGGTAGACCAGCACCTGCAAGCCCGTCCCGTCGCGCGCGAGCCGTGCCTTGACCACCGGACTGGCGGGGGCCACGCGCCAGTAGAGATGCCGCGCATGCCACGCGATTTCCTCCGACGTGTGGCGCTGGAAGTAGGGCGTGTCCAGGTGTTTCCACAAGCCGGCCTCGGCCCCGTCGGGCACCGCGTAGAGGCGCAGCAGGCGGCGCGCATCCTCGCGGCGCGCCTCGATGCTGTCCATGATCGTGCGCGTCGGCGCTTCGCCGGCAAGCGCCGACCGTGCGCCGTGGTACAGGTCCTCCAGCAGCTTGGCCTTCCAGGCATTCCATACCTTGGGACTCGTCCCGCGGATGTCCGCCACCGTCAGCAGGTACAGCGCGGCCAGGCGCCGGGGCGTGCCGACCTTGCGCGCGAAATCGGCCACCACCGCGGGGTCGGTCAGGTCCTGCTTCTGCGCCGTGGAGGACATGGTCAGGTGTTCGTTCACCAGCCACGCGACCAGTTCCACGTCCTCTGCCGCGATGCCGTGCTCGCGGCAGAAGCGCCGCGCGTCGCGCGCGCCAAGCGTCGAGTGATTGCCTCCGCGGCCCTTGGCGATGTCGTGGAAGAGTCCAGCCACGTAAAGTACCTCGCGCCGCTCGAAGTCGGCCATCAGCCGCGAGCAGGTCGGATATTCGTGCGCATGCTGGGCCTCGGTGAATCGGCGCAGATTGCGGATCACCATCAGGATGTGCTCGTCCACGGCGTAGACGTGGAACAGGTCGTGCTGCATCTGCCCGACGACCCGTCCGAACACCGGTAGGTACTGGCCGAGAATTCCGAAGAGGTTCATCCGGCGCAGTTCGTGCAGCAGTCCCTTCTCGATGCGGAACATCTGCATGAACCGCGCGCGGTTCGCGGGGTCCCGCCGGAACCTGGCGTCGATCAGCCTCCGGTGGCGCCACAGCGAGCGCAGCGTGCGCGCCGTCATTCCCTTCAGTTCGCGGTGCCTCTGCATCATCAGGAATGCGTCGAGCATTGCCGACGGGCGGCGCGCGAACAGGTCTTCGTCGCGCACGTCCAGCAGCTCGTCCACGGTCTCGAACTCGGCGTCGAAGGGCACCGGCGGCGAAATCGCGGGATGCAGTCGCGCGTGCAGGTTTTGCAGCAGGATGATGTTCACCTGCCGCACGAGCTTTGCTGCGCGGTAGTAGCGCTGCATGAGTTGCTCGCTGGCGCGTCGTCCCGACCTGTCGGCGAGGTTCAGCTGCTTCGCCAGCGCGGCCTGCTGGTCGAAGACCAGGCGATCCTCGCGCCGGTCCGACAGGTAATGCAGGCGCACGCGCATCGCCCCGATGAAGCGCTCCTGGCGTGAAACGGCGCGCGCCTCCGAAATGGTCATGAGCCCGTGCTTGGCGAGTTCGGCCCAGGACTTGCCCAGGCCGGCGGCGCGGCTGATCCAGATCACCGTCTGCAGGTCGCGCAGTCCGCCGGGGCTTTCCTTGACGTTGGGCTCCAGGTTGTAGATCGCGTCGTTGCACTTCTGGTGCCGCTGCTGCTGCTCGAGCGTCTTGGCGGCATAGAACGCGCGTATGTCCATCTGTTCGGCAAACATCGTGCGGAACGCGCCGGCGAGTCGGCGCGAGCCCTCGAGCACGCGGTTTTCCAGGAGGCTCGTCCGGATGGTGACGTCCGCGGCCATTTCCGTTTGACACTGGGCGACCGTGCGAACCGCGTGCCCCAGCTCGATGCCGATGTCCCACAGGGTGGCGAAATACCGCTCGATCGTTGCGGCCGGCGCGGTCGTGTCGTCGGGCAGCAGGATCAGCAGGTCGACGTCCGAGTGAGGAAACAGCTGGCCGCGGCCGTATCCGCCGACGGCCAGCAGCGCCAGTTCGTCCGGCATTTCCGACTCGCGCCAGACGCTGCGCACCACGCGGTCGACGAGACGCGCATGCTCGCGCAGAAGTTTCGGCGTGTCGGGGCGGGCGAAGAACGAATCGCGCAGCGCCCCGCGGCCCCGCTTCAATTCGTCCCGCCATTGCGCGAGTCGGGCCGAAGAGTGCGCGGCCCGTACCCCTCCATCCATCGAGGCCTGCGTGGCGGTCACATCGGCCGGCGGTGGCGCGGACGCCATGAATCCCGGAATCAGGTCGACGGCGGCGGCGGGGGCGCGCCGGCCGAAGTGGTCAGCACTTCGACCCCTTCCTCGGTCACCAGGACCGTGTGCTCCCATTGCGCGGACAGCGAGTGATCGGCGGTGACGATCGTCCAGCCGTCGGCCAGGCCGCGTATGCCAGGCCGGCCGGCGTTGATCATCGGCTCGACGGTGAAGATCATTCCCGGCTGCAGCTTCATTCCCGTGCCGGCGCGGCCATAGTGCAGCACCTGCGGATCCTCATGGAACTGGGTGCCGATGCCGTGGCCGCAGAATTCCCGCACGACCGAGAACCCGTGGCCTTCGGCGAATTTCTGGATCGATGAGCCGATGTCGCCCAGGTGGCCGCCCGGGCGCACGGCACGAATTCCGCGCCACATTGCCTCGTAGGTGATTTCCGCCAGGCGCCGCGCCTGGATCGACGGCTTGCCCACATAGAACATGCGGCTGGTGTCGCCGTGGTAGCCGTCCTTGATGACGGTGACGTCGATGTTCACGATGTCGCCGTCCTTCAGCTTCTTGTCGCCGGGGATGCCGTGGCACACCACGTGGTTTACGGACGTGCACAACGACGCGGGATAGGGCGTGTGGCCGGGTGGCGCGTAGTTCAGGGTGGCCGGGATCGTGCCCTGGACATTGATCATGTAGTCATGCGCGAGATCGTTGATCGCGCCGGTCGTCACGCCGGGCGCGACGTGCGGCGTCAGGTAGTCGAGGAGCTCCGAGGCCAGGCGGCCGGCGGTTCTCATGCCTTCGATGTCGGCGGCGGACTTGAGGGAGACGGGCATTTTTCGATTGTCTTCGGTTTCGGTGCGCATCCGCGGCATCAGGCGCGGAGCAGGTCGTTGATGCTCGTTTTGGAACGCGTCCTCGCGTCCACTTGCTTCACGATGACGGCGCAATAGAGCTGGCAGTCGCCCTCGCCGGACGGCAGGCTGCCCGCGACGACGACGGATCCGGCGGGCACGCGCCCATACGTCACTTCACGCGTCGCGCGATTGTAGATCTTGGTGCTCTGACCGATGAAGACGCCCATCCCCAGCACCGCATTCTCTTCCACGACCACGCCTTCGACCACTTCGGACCGGGCGCCGATGAAACAGTTGTCCTCGATGATCGTCGGGTTTGCCTGCAGCGGCTCCAGCACGCCGCCGATCCCCACGCCGCCGGAAAGATGGACATTCTTGCCGATCTGCGCGCACGATCCCACGGTCACCCAGGTGTCGACCATGGTCCCATCGTCCACGTAGGCGCCGATGTTCACGAAAGACGGCATCAGCACCACGTTCCTGCCGATGAATGCGCCGCGCCTGGCGACGGCGGTTGGAACCACCCGGAAGCCGCCGGCCGAAAAATCGGCTTCGGTGAAGTTCTCGAACTTGTTCGGAACCTTGTCGTAGAACTGCGGTAACGGCGAGGCACCGCTTGTCCTCGCCGCGCTCACGATCCGGTTGTCGTACAGGCGAAACGACAGCAGCACCGCCTTCTTCAGCCATTGGTGCGTGGTCCACGTTCCGGAAATCTTTTCCGCGACGCGCAGGCGCCCCGCGTCCAGCTCGGCGATGACGTGCGTCACCGCATCGCGCACCTCGGCCGGCGCGGCAGCGGGCGAGAACTCCGTTCGGCGCTCCCACGCGGCATCGATTGTCTGCGACAACCCCGACCCCTGCGACAGCCCAACCATGTGAAATCCCGGAAAAAACCGCCATTTTAGCGCGAGATGGCGGCTCCACCGGAAAAGGTCAAGTCACATGGCCTTGAAACGGTGGGCGAACGTCCGCGAAACGGTCAGCTTTTCGGGACGGTCGCGGAGGGAGATCACCGGCTGGTCGCGCCAGTCGCGCTCTATCTTGGCGATGAAGCGCAGGTTGACGATGGTGGCGCGATGGACCTGCCAGAACATTTCGGGGTCGAGCTCTTCGTACAATTCCTTGATCGGCTTCTTGATGTGGGCATCGCCGGCGGCGGTCACGACGCGGGTGTACTTGTCCTCTGCCTGGAAATACAGCACGTCGTCCGTGTTGAGGAGCTTCATGGCGGTGCCCAGCGACGCGCGGATCCACTTGAGGTATCCGGTGCTTTCGCGCGCTGCCAGCTGGGCGAGCACCGACGACAGGTCGAGGGGTGCCGCGGCAAGCCGGGACTTGAGCCTCGCCACCACCTTGCCCATGCGCTCCGGCGTGACGGGCTTGAGGATGTAGTCGACCGCGCCTTCCTCGAACGCGGCTATCGCGTATTCGTCATAGGCGGTCACGAAGACGACATGGCTTCGACCCTCCAGCGCGCGCGCGACCTCGATCCCGGACCGGACCGGCATGCGGATGTCCAGGAACACGACGTCCGGCCGATGGGTCTCGTAGAGCGCCAGCGCGTCGGCGCCATTAGCCGCCTCGGCAATCACGGCCAGTTCGGGCCACGCCTGCGCCAATCGGCTCTTGAGCTGCGCGAGCAACATCGGCTCGTCTTCGGCAATCAGCGCGGTGGGCATCGGCGTCAGGCGGGTTGTTCGGCGAACGGTATCGACAATGTAGCGCGAGTGCCGTGTGGCGGACGCTCCACGAGATCGAATCGCCCATGTTCTCCGTAGAGCGCCGCCAGCCGCTCTCGCACGTTGGACAGGCCGACGCCGCTTCCGGGCAGGTCGGGCGCCGCCGCCGCAAGGCCGCGGCCGGTATCGGTCACGTCCACCACGACATTGTCCAGGTCCCGCCGCGCCGCAACCCGGATCGTGCCGCCTTCCGCCGACGGCTCGACGCCGTGCTTGATGGCGTTCTCGACCAGGGAGATGAGCAGATTCGGGGGAAACGGATGCGCCGCCAGTTCGTCCGGCACATCGATGGCGAACTTGAGCCGCGAACCCATGCGCATTTGCAGGATGTTGAGATACGCCGCGGCCAGCGCGATTTCCTTGCCGAGGGTCGTCGAGTGGGCGCGCAACTGGGGCAGGGCCGCGCGCAGGTAATCGATCAGGTGCGACAGCAGCCTGGCCGCTTCGCGGGGATCGGTTTCGGTCAGGTACTGGACCGATGCCAGCGTGTTGAACAGGAAATGGGGCTCGACCTGCGCCTGCATGAGCTTCAGCTCGGCTTCGACGGCATGCTTCGACATCAGGTGCCGCTCCGCTTCGGCCTGGTGCAGCGCCGCGGCGGCGCGCGCTTCACGGAACTTGAGCAGAAAGAACAGGCTTGCGAACAGGCCAAGGACAAACGCCGCGAATGCCGTGCTGGCGACCCAGCCTGTCTTGTGACGCAATTTTTCAAGCAGGTACTCCGGGTCGCCGATGACATAGCCCTTGATGACGATGACCAGCACGGCGCCCGCCAACGTGCCCAGCGCCACGGCGACGATGAGGCGCGCCACGGGACGGGACTTGCCCCACGGGGCCATGGCGTTCACTGCATAGGCGATGCACAAGCCATAGACCTGCGCGCTGATGAACGGATGCCAGAAGGGCCGCTGGTCCTCGGTGGACAGCAGGGCGGCGACCCCCGTATTGATTGCGATCAACAGAAGGACGGTGGGCCAGGACGCGTGAAATCCCTGCTTCAGGGTTGCGAGCCATGCCGGTGCCGGCGACGGCGTGTCAACGAGTGTGTTCATGAGCCGGATTCTAGGCCGGGTCGAAGGGACGCAAGAACCCATCCGACAAGGCGCCGCGGGGCGCGACAAAGCGCTTGGCCCGGGGGCGAAAGGACCCGCGGCCGGGAGTCACAAGCGTCGTGTGAACTCCACGATCCGGTCGATCGCTTCCGCGCACTCCGCCCGTTCGGCCACCAATGCCAGCCGAACCCGGTTTTGTCCCGGATTGGTGCCGTGGGCGCGGCGCGCCAGGTAGCTTCCCGGGACGACCGACACGTTTTCCTCGGCCAGCAGGCGCTGCGCAAATGTCGCGTCGTCGATGGGCGTGGCGGCCCACAGGTAGAACGCCGCATCGGGCATGGCGCATGGAAGCCAGGGCGCCAGCAAGGGTTGCAGCGCCGAAAATTTCGCGTGGTATTCGGCGCGGTTGGCCCGGACATGGGCCTCGTCGTTCCAGGCGGCGATGCTGGCGCTCGCCACCGCGGGCGACATGGCGCTGCCGTGATACGTGCGGTAGAGCAGGAATGCCTTGATCAGCGCGGCGTCGCCGGCGACGTAGCCGGAACGCAGGCCGGGTGCGTTCGAGCGTTTGGACAGGCTGCCGAACACCGCTAGGCGGGGGTAGCCGTTCCGGCCCAGCGCCTGCGCCGCGCCCAGGGCTCCCAGCGGCGGATGCGCTTCGTCGAAATAGATCTCCGAATAGCATTCGTCCGATGCGATGACAAAGCCATGCCGGTCCGACAGCGCAAACAGTTCCCGCCACTCGTCGAGGCCGAAGACGCGCCCGGTCGGATTGTCCGGTGAACAAATGTAGAGCAGCTGGGTGCGCGACCACACGTCGTCCGGCACGCCGTGCCAGTCATGCGCAAAGGCGCGGGCCGGATCCGCATTCACGCACCGGATCGACGCGCCCGCCAACAGCGCCGCGCCCTCATAGATCTGGTAGAAGGGGTTCGGGACCACGACCGTTGCATCGGGTCGCGTGCCGTCGATGATGGCCTGGGCAAAGGCGAACAGCGCTTCCCGGCTGCCCAGGACAGGCAGGACCTGGGTGGCGGGATCGAGTGCAGGAAGCCCGTGACGCCGCGACAGCCAACCGGCCATGGCCTCGCGCAGGGCGGGCGCACCGATCGTCGTGGGATAATTTGCCAGGCCCGGCCCACCCGATGCCAGCGCGTCGAGCACGAGCCGCGGGGTGGGGTGCCTGGGCTCGCCGATCGACAGGCTGATCGCGCGCTTGGCGGGATTGGGCGTTACGGCGGCGAACAACTCGCGAAGTCGTTCGAATGGGTACGGTTGCAACAGCGCAAGTCGGGGATTCACGCGGAGGGTCCGTGCCGGAAACGAACGATTATAGCGGCGCAATGAACGAGATCCCGGATCGATGACGATGGCTGCCGCGTCGCCGGCGGGAAAGTCTAGGGCACTCGTCCTGTCGGGCGGATTGGCGCTTTTCGCGGCCGCCGCGCTGCTCTCGGTCGTGCTCGCGTGGTGGGGTTGGCGGTGGTTCGGTCCGGCGCCGGTCGCCTTCGTTCCGGCCACTCCTGCAAATCCCGCGTTGGCGTTGCGCGCATCGGGGTTGTTCGCGGCGCCCGCCGGCACGCCGGCCGACGTCGACGCTCCGGCGCGTGGAGTCGGCGGCGAAATCCGCCTGCTGGGCGTGCTGGCGGAGACGGGCGGCAAAGGCTTCGCGCTTTTCCGGCTGTCCGGTGGCCCGAAGCTGGTTGCTGCGGGAGGCGAAGTCGTCCAGGGCATCACGCTGGTATCGATCCAGCGTGATGGCGCGACGGTGCGTGATGCCGACGGCGAGCGGCGGATCGCCTTGCGCTCGCCGACCGCGGCGACGACATCGGCCGCCTCGACGTCGATGGGCAAGTCGCAATCCCGCAGTGCCGCGTGCGTCCCGCCTGCGGGGTTCAAGGGGGAAGTGCTTCGCCTCAACGCGGAACTGGTCGGGGGCATCGTGGGCCAGCCCGACGCCTGGTCGGCGCTGGCGGCCACGGATGGCGGCGCGCTGACGGTGAGAGACGACAGCGGATTCTCGGCGATGCTGGCGATGAAGAAAGGCGACCGGATCGAGCAAGCCAATGGCATTGCCCTGCGCTCGCCGGAGGACATCGTCAACGCGATCCTGCGGCCGCTGACGACGGGCCAGGCCGTGCGGCTCGCGGGCTCCCGGAACGGCGCGCCGCGAGAATGGCTGCTGCAGAACGCCGGAACCTGTCCCTGAACCGATCAGCCGTGGCGTCGCGCGGGCAGCCAGTCGAGCAATGACAGCGGATCGGCGATCCAGCCGGTCGCCGGCCACCGGTCGGATGTTTCTCCCGTTCCGATGTAGCCGTACTCGGCGACGATCGTCGGCATTCCGGCCGCGTTGCCGGCAACGATGTCGCGCAAGTCGTCGCCCACATAGATGCATCGTGCCGGAGGGAGTCGCAAGGCGCCGGCCGCGTGCAGCAAGGGTGCGGGGTCGGGCTTCGGATGCGGCGTCGTGTCGCCGGATACGACCGTCGCGGCGCGGTGCGCGAGTTCCAGCGCGCGCACGACGGGGTCGGTGAAACGGGAGAACTTGTTGGTGACGATCCCCCAGCGAAGGCCGCGTCTTTCGACGGCATCGAGCATTTCCGCCACGCCTGGAAAAAGCGCCGTGGTCTGCGCGAGGCAGCCAGCGTAATGTTCGAGAAAGGCTTCGCGCAGCGCTGCGTAGTCCGCGGCATCGGGCGTGACGCCCATTCCCGCGCCCAGCAGTCCCCGGGCCCCGGACGACGCGTGGGCGCGCAGGTCGGCCGCAGGAACCGGCGCCATGCCGCGATCCCTGCGCACCCGGTTCAGCGCATCCGACAGGTCGCCCGCGGTGTCCGCCAGCGTGCCATCGAGGTCGAACAGCACGGCCTCGACAGGCAGCGGCCGCGCCAACGGCCGCCCGCCGTCAACCCCCATGTCGCGCGCCGGGCTTGGCGTAGGCGGCAAGGTAGTTGACCGACGTGTCAGGCGCGAGCCGAAATTCCTTGGTCAGCGGGTTGTACGTCATGCCGATCAGCTCGGCGAGGTCGAGTCCGGCGCGTCGCGCAAAGGCAGCGAGTTCGGCGGGGCGAAGGAATTTTGCCCAATCGTGGGTGCCCTTGGGCAGGATATTCAGCAGGTATTCCGCGCCGACGATCGCAAACAGGTACGACTTCGGATTGCGGTTCAGCGTCGAGAACACGACCTTGCCGCCGTCGGAGGCCAGCGCAGCGCACGCCGCGACGATCGCGCCGGGATCCGGCACGTGTTCGAGCATTTCCATGCAGGTGACGACATCGAACGCGCCAGGCGATTCCGCCGCCAGCGTTTCCGCGGCGACCAGCCGGTAGTTCACCGCCACGCCCGATTCGAGCTGATGCAGTTTCGCCACGCCCAGCGCCTTTTCGCCCAGGTCGATGCCGGTCACCTGCGCGCCGCGCAACGCCATCGATTCGGCCAGTATCCCGCCGCCGCAGCCGACGTCGAGCACTCGCTTGCCGGAAAGTCCGCCGGTGACCTTGTCGATCCATTCGACGCGCAGCGGATTGATTTCGTGAAGCGGCTTGAATTCGCTTTCGGGATCCCACCATCGATGCGCCAGCGTCCCGAACTTGGCCACTTCGGCGGGATCGACGTTGTTCGCTGGAGGCACCGCGGATGCGGCTGCAGGTGGAGTCATGGTCAGTGAATGGCGTTCAGGAGAGTTTATGTTGCCATGCGCGGGTGCGCGCGAGAAGGGCGGTTTCGTCGATCGTGACGAGCCGGCGATCGGCCACCACTTGGTCGCCCCCTACCCACACGTCGGTGACGCACTCCCTTCCGGCCGCGTGCGTGAGGTGGGATACGGGATCGTACCAGGGCGAGGTCGTGACGCCCGAGAGGTCGACGGCAGCGATGTCGGCCTGCTTGCCCGGCGTCAGCGAACCGGTTCGCGCATCCAGTCCGAGTGCGGCGGCTCCGTTGAGCGTTGCCATGCGCAGCGCGGAAGACGCCGGCACCGACGCAGGATCGCCGCTCGCGACCTTGGCCAGCAGGCTGGCGAGGCGCATTTCCCCCATCAGGTCGAGGCGGTTGTTCGACGCCGCGCTGTCGGTGCCCAGTGCGACGTTGACGCCCTGGCGCAGCAGTTCCGTGACCGGCGCAATGCCGCTGCCGAGCTTCATGTTGGACCCGGGACAGTGCACGACGTTGCAGCGCTGCGAGGACAAAAGCGACAGGTCGGCGGAATCGAGGTGCACGGCGTGTATGGCAATGAACGACGGGCCGGTGACGCCGAGCCGGTCGAGCCGCTGCAGCGGCGTCATGCCGGTTGTCGCCCGTGCTTCGTCGACCTCATGCCGCGTTTCGGCGACGTGGGTCTGGATCGGCAGGTCGAGCTGGCGCGCGTACATGACGATCCTGGCCAGCGACTCGTCGCCGACGGTGTACGGGGCGTGCGGCGCGAGCGAAAACGAAAGCAGCGGCGAGTGCTTGAAGGCATCGCGTGCCGCAAGTCCCCGCTGCAGGTAGCCGTCGACATCGGACGCGTAGGGCGTAGCGAACTCCAGGACGGGCGTGCCGAGCATCGCCCGCATGCCCGCCGTCTCGTAGGCGCGCGCGGCGGCTTCCGGGTAGAAGTACATGTCGTTGCAGCAGGTCACGCCGCCGCGCAGCATTTCGGCGGCGCCAAGCAGGGATCCGTCGTAGACGAACTCCGGCGACACGAATCGCGCCTCGAGCGGCCAGATGTGCTGCTCGAGCCAGGCCTTTAGCGGAATGTCGTCGGCGATTCCCCGCATCAGCGTCATCGCCGAATGCGTGTGCGCGTTGACCAGCCCCGGAATCAGGGCGTGCGCAGGCAGGTGGCGCGTCTCGCGCGCGGAATAGATCGCGCTGGCCGCCTCAGCCGGCAGCAGCGCGACGATGACGCCCCGGTCCACGATCAGCGCATGACCGGTGAGCACGCCGGCCGGTTCCACCGGGATGATCCAGCCCGCATCGATGCGCAGGTCGACGTCTCGCATTGCATTCATCGGAGGCACGGCTCCCAGTTTCGCACTTTGGCGCGTGACCGCAAAAAAAAGGCCCCGCACGAAGCGGGGCCCGTTTGGATCAGGAGCGAATTACTTCTTGACGATGATCTCGCCCTTGACTTCGACTTCCACGCGACGGTTCGGCGCGAGGCAGGCGATAAGTTCCTTGGACATCTTCATGTTGCAGACAACGTTCGGCAGCGGCTGCGTCTTGCCCATGCCCAGCGTCTCGATCTTGTCCTTCGGCACACCCTTGCTGACGAGGTAGTCGCGGACAGCATCGGCACGACGTTCCGACAGCTTCTGGTTGTACTGCTGGGTGCCGATGCGATCGGTGTGACCGGTGACCAGCACCAGTTCGAGCTTCTGCACGCCAGACAGCTTGGACAGGATCTCGCTGTCGATCGCGGCCTTGCCTTCGGGCTTCAGGTCGTACTTGTCGAAGTCGAACAGCGCCTTCGAGGCAAGCGTGATCTTCTGCACCTGGGGCGCCGGAGCGGGCGGCGGCGG
>DAOMGB010000038.1:0-31289 GCA_035430095.1 Casimicrobiaceae bacterium
CCTTGTTGCCGCGCTCGTCCTTGTCGACCTGGACGATCAGTTCCTGGCCTTCCTTGATCTGGTCCTGGATGCGCGCCTTGCCGGGGTCGGCATCGCGCTCGCGGAAGTACTGGCGGGAAATTTCCTTGAAGGGCAGGAACCCGTGCCGCTCGGTTCCGTAATCGACGAAGCAGGCCTCGAGGGAGGGCTCGACGCGCGTGACGATCGCCTTGTAGATGTTGCTCTTGCGTTGTTCCTTGGCGGCGGATTCGATGTCGAGGTCGACGAGTTTCTGACCGTCGACGATCGCCACCCGGAGTTCCTCCGCCTGGGTGGCATTGAACAGCATGCGTTTCATGGGCTTTCCTAAGGCGCGAACGCCGCAGGCAAGCGGGTGGTACGAAGCAAAGCCGCCGCGAAATTCCCGCGGCGTGGACGTCTAGCTAACGGCGGCTGCGGTCGAAGACGGGAGTGCAGGCAGCATGGGCTGCCGGCGGGCGAGAGCGGTGCGAGATGGTCGGGGTAGGGTCGGCATCTGTTTGGCCCTGTGGATGACAGGGCGTGGCGTCTCTCGTGGTTCCGTCGGGTCTTCTGTTCGCAAACAAGCGGTGCTTTCGGACGCCCGGTCCGCAAGCGCATAGGTTGCGCGAGGGGAGGGGGCGGTCGGAAACAGCAAAATTCTCGCTTCGGGCGCCGCGCAATACGCCGCTTCGAACCGGCCACTGCCGGGTGCGGAGACTGCGCTCTTCCTTTACCATCGCTACTTCTCCGGGGCCTCAATCTACATGAGAACCCGGCCGGTGAGCGACGAAAGCCGGCTTATTCCCGCCGTGATGTTGAGGCGGGCCCACACGTTGCGCCGGCATGTCCTTGGCGGCAGGCCCATCAGGGGGCCGCGGGGACTTGGGCACGCGAAATACGCGCGGTACTCGGACAATTATAAGCGAATGAACGAGTTAAGCAAGGATGCTGTCAGCTGGCTCACGGTTGGCGAGGATGCGGCGGGGCAGCGCGTGGACAACTTCCTGGGCAAGGTCCTCAAGGGAGTCCCGAAGAGCCATATCTACCGGATCCTGCGCAGCGGCGAAGTTCGCGTCAACAAGGGGCGGGTCGGCCCCGACATACGCCTGGAACTCGGCGACGTGGTCCGGGTTCCTCCGGTACGGACTGCGGCCCCCGCGAGGCCGGCGACCGCGCCGGGCGGGGTTGTCCGGGGTCCCGCGCTGCCGATCCTGTTCGAAGACGACGCGCTCATTGCGATCGACAAGCCGTCGGGACTCGCCGTCCACGGCGGAAGCGGAATCGCCCGGGGATTGATCGAGCAGTTGCGTGCGGCGCGTCCGGAGGCCGAGTTCCTGGAACTGGTGCACCGGCTGGATCGCGAAACCTCGGGCATCCTGCTCGTCGCCAAGAAGCGCCGGGCGCTGGTCGGACTGCACGAACAGCTGCGCGAAGGCGCGTTCGCCAAGCGATACCTTGTCCTGGTGCGCGGCCGCTGGCGCGACGAGAAGCGCCGCGTTCGCCTGTCCCTGCACAAGTTCGCCACGCGGGACGGCGAACGCCGGGTGCGTGTGGAGGAGGACGGGCAGGCGGCGGAGACGATATTTCACAGGCGCCGCACGTGGTTCGACCACGATCCGCCGCTGGCGCTGCTCGAGGCGGACCTGAAGACCGGCCGCACGCACCAGATTCGCGTGCATCTCAGTCATCTTGGGTTCCCTCTGGCCGGCGACGACAAGTACGGCGATTTTGCCTGGAACAAGGAGCTGGCCAGGCAGGGATTGAAAAGGATGTTCCTGCACTCGCATTCGCTCGGGTTCACGCATCCGCTGACGGGCGAGGCAATGGCGTTCGAATCGCCGCTGCCCGACGACCTCGCACGATTCGTTGCGCGGGTGGATGCAACGACCACGGCGACACCCGACGCATGATGCCGAAACGGAAATTCGACCTCATCGTCTTCGACTGGGACGGAACGCTCGCGGACTCGACCGCGCCGATCGTCCATGCGATGAAAGAAGCCTGTCGCGACCTTTGCCTGCCGGTCCCGGACGATGTCGCCGCGCGGCACGTCATAGGACTCGGCGTCGTCGATGCCATGAAGGTCGTCGCGCCCGACCTGCCGGCATCGCGCCATGCGGAATTCGGCAGGCGATACGGCCACCATTACCTGGCCCGCGAAGCGGACATTCCTCTCTTTTCGGGTGCGCGGGAATTGCTGGCGGACCTGGAGGCCGCCGGCTTCCTGCTGGCGGTCGCGACCGGCAAGTCGCGGGCGGGCCTGGCGCGCATGCTGGAACTCTACGGCCTCGAGCGGGCGTTTGACGCGACGCGTTGCGCCGACGAGGGTTTGCCCAAGCCGCATCCCGACATGCTGCTGCACCTGATGGACAGGCTGGCGGTCGGTCCTGATGCCACGCTGATGGTCGGGGATACGACACACGATCTCGATCTCGCGCGCAATGCCGGCGCGCAGTCGGTTGCGGTGGCCTACGGCGCGCACACGTCCGGAGACCTGCAACGCGGGTCGCCGCTGGCCGTCGTGGATTCGGTGCCCGCGTTGCGGGAGTGGCTCGAGCGCAACGCGTAGGCGCGCGTCGCCGGCGAACAATGGCGCACGAGCTGCGTAATGCGGCTAGCTGTCATTCATCAAGACGTTGTTACAGGGATGGAGGCCGCAGATGCATCCAAGCCACCGTCGTCCCTGCGAACGACATGCAAGTCCCCGTCGTCCCCGCGAACGCGGGGACCCGGCGGCTTCCGTCGGATGTCGCGAGACCGGAACACGACGACACTGGGTTCCCGCGTTCGCGGAAACGACGGATAAGAACATTTCATGCGTTGCGGAAACAACACCTCGAAGCTTCACAGCTACCGGCCCTTGGTCGGGACGGCGGGGAGTCCCTTGACCGTGTCGCCGGGGCCGATGCCGCGCTCCGCGAACCAGCCCTTCTTCATTTCCAGCGCATACAGTGCTGCGCCTCTTGACCAATGGGGGTCGTCGGTCTGAGGCTGCATGTCCTCGATGTTGAGGATCGTGCCGTCGGCGGAAATGAATGCGATCGACAGCGCAACATAGGTGTTGCGCATCCAGAACGACTGCGGTTCGGGCCGGTCGGACAAGAACAGCATGCCGTGGTCGGGCTTGAGGCTGAAGCGATTCATGAGCCCGGTCTGGCGCTGCTCCGGAGTGACGGCGATTTCCGCGGTCAGCTTGTGCGTGCCGATGGTGAGCGTCTTCGTGGGCAGTTCGGCCGCGAAGGAGTGCATTGGCGTCGCAAGCAGCAGTGCGGACGACAGGCTCAGCAGAAGTTTCTTCAAGGACGCCAACCTTTCAACGTGGTGCGTGCATGACGCTGGTAGATGAGCCAGGACGCGAAGCCGGCCACCGAGAACGCAGCCATGCCCCAGGCCAGTGCCGGCAGCGAGACCGCCAGCAACGGCGCGATGGTACCGGCCACGATGGCGGCGACGCCGAATTGCACGAAACCCTGCAACGACGAGGCCAGGCCGCGCATGGTCGGGAAGAGATCGAGCAGGAGCAGCATGACGCTGGGCGCGACCACGCTGCTGCCTATCGCGTAGACCAGGATGGGCGCGACGTTCCAGGCCACGAACGGCGGCGCAAACAGGCAGATCAGCAGGTTGGCGACGGCGCCGGCGGCGATGAACGAATACCCGAGGCGAATCGTGCGTTGCGGAGAATACCGTCCCGCCAGGCGTCCGGACAATGTGGCGCCGATGACCACGCCGGAGATCATCGGCAGGAACAGCCATGCGAATCCCCAGGTCGACACGTTCAGCAAGTCGATCAGGAACGCGGGTGCCGCGGCGATGTAGATGAAGAACGCGGCGAAATTCAGCGTCGGTATCAGCGTCAGCGTCGTGAACTCCAGCCGCGACAGCACGCTCTTGTAATTGCGCCAGAGCACGTCTGGGCGCAATGCGTGGCGATGCGCCTTCGGCAGCGATTCCGGCAGGTAGCGCACCGACCACGCCATGACCGCGAGCACCCAGATCAGCAGCACCCAGAAGATCGATCGCCAACCCAGCAGGTTGAGCAACACGCCGCCGACGATCGGCGCGACGGCCGGGGCGACGCCGAAGATCAGCGTGATTCGCGCCATCAGCCGCTGCGCCTCCGCGCCCTCGAAATGGTCGCGGATGACGGCGCGGCCGACGACCATGCCGGTGCCCGCGGATATCCCCTGTGCCGCGCGAAACAACCACAGTGTCTCGATGTTGCCGGCGATGGCGCAACCCAGCGTCGCGAACGCGTAGATGGCCAGCCCGGCGATGATGACCGGCCGTCGGCCGAGCGCGTCGGACAATGCGCCGTGCCAGAGCATCATGAACGCATAGACGAACAGGTAGACCGACAGCGTCTGCTGCATCGCGATGGGCGATGCGCCGAATTCCCTGGCGATCGTGGGAAAGGCGGGAAGGTAGAGATCGATCGAGAACGGACCGATCATCGACAGCACCGCGATCAGGCCGGCGAGCCCCCAGGTATGACCGCGATTCAGGCGGGCCAGCGCCCGTTCCCGCGCCACGCTCATTTCGCGGCGCGGCTTTCCAACGCGGCGTCCACCGACGCGTGATCGTACCTTGGCGCGAACATCGAAATGAACGCGTACACGAAGCCGCGCAGGAACACGCCGTGCCTCAGCCCGAGCCGGGTGGTCGACGGCGAGAACAGATGCGCGGCGTCGAGCATCTCGAAGGCGGTGTCGCGCGCCGGATCGTAGGCCATCTGCGCGACGATGCCGATACCCATGCCCAGTTCGACGTAGGTCTTGATCACGTCGGCGTCCAGCGCGGTCAGCACGACGTTCGGGTCGAGGCCGTGCGCGGCGAACGCCGCGTTGATCGCCGAGCGTCCGGTAAAGCTGAAGTCGTACGTGACGATCGGGTATTTCGCCAGTGCTTCGATCGTGAGCGGCTTGGACTTGGCGAGCGGATGCCGCTTGGGCACGAGCACGACGCGGTTCCACTGGTAGCAGGGGAGCGTGACCAGTTCGGGGTAATCCGCCAGCGCTTCGGTGGCGATGCCGATGTCGACATCGCCCTTGGCCGTCTGTTCGGCCACCTGCCTCGGATTGCCCTGGTGCAGGACGACCTTGACCTTGGGATAGCGCGTGGCGAATTCACGCAACACCTTCGGCAGCACGTAGCGCGCCTGGGTATGGGTGGTGGCGATGGACAGCGTTCCCGTGTCCTCGCCGCGATATTCATCGGCGACGCGCTTCAGGTTGGACAGCTCGCGCAACGCGCGGCGCGCGGTCGCGACCACGACTTCGCCGGCGGGCGTCAGCGCGGCCAGACGCTTCCCCTGGCGGACGAAGATCGACAGCCCGAGTTCGTCCTCCAACTGCCGCACCTGCTTGCTGATGCCGGGCTGCGACGTGAACAATGCTTCTGCCGCGACCGAGACGTTGAGGCCATGGTCCACGACGGCGCAAAGATATTTGATCTGCTGGAGGTTCACTGGATTCGCCTTTGCAGTGCCCGGCCGGGGGAAGGCGTTATAACCAAAACAAGTGTTAGGGACGGTATTATATAGCCAATATCCGTTCCATTCGTTCAAGCACGACGACCCTTTTCCTGCCATGGCTCAGTTCTTCAGTGTCCATCCGACAAATCCCCAGCCCAGGCTCGTACGGCAGGCGGCGGCGATCTTGCGCCATGGCGGCGTCATCGCCTATCCGACGGACTCGAGCTATGCACTGGGCTGCCAGTTGGGGGACGTGGGTGCCGCGAAGCGGATTCGCTCGATTCGCGGGCTGGGGGACGCGCATCACCTGACGCTTGTCTGCCGCGATCTCGTCCATGCCGGACAATTCGCCCGGCTCGACAACTGGCAGTTCCGCATCCTGCGTCAGGGTGTTCCGGGTGCCTACACGTTTGTCTTGCCCGGCACGCGCGAAGTTCCACGCCGGTTGCTCCACCCCAAGCGCAGCACCGTCGGGCTTCGCGTCCCCGACCATCCCGTCGTCAATGCGCTGCTGGCGGAACTTGGCGAGCCGATACTTTCGTCGACGCTGATCCTGCCGGGCGACGATGCACCGCTGAACGACCCGGAGGCCATCCGCCATCGTCTCGAGCACGCCGTGGACCTCGTCATCGACGCCGGTCCATGCGTCGCCGAGCCGACGACGGTTGTCGACCTCGCAATCGATCCCCCGGTGGTCGTCCGTCAGGGCGTGGGGGACCTTGCCCGATTGGGCATTCCCGTTCCCGAAGCCACCTGACAGGCACGCCTCGACTTAGGGTAAAATGCGGCCGTACCATGGATTTGTCGCTCGAGACCGTCGCGCTCGTGGCCGTGCCGGTGGTCTTTGCGATTACCCTGCACGAAGCCGCGCACGGCTATGTCGCCCGGATGTTTGGCGACCAGACGGCCTGGATGCTGGGCCGCGTCACGCTGAACCCGTTGAAGCACATCGACCCGGTCGGGACGATCCTGGTGCCCGGCGTTCTGCTGTTGACGGGCGCTCCGTTCCTGTTTGGCTGGGCGAAGCCGGTTCCGGTCAATTTCAACAATTTGCGTCACCCCAAGCGGGATATGGTCTGGGTGGCGGGTGCGGGACCGGCAGCGAACTTCGTGATGGCTTTTCTGTGGGTCCTGTTGCTGGGCGTCGCCGGACCGGGGGGAGCGATGGCGAGCGCGGGCCTGCAGCAGATGGCCCACTATGGGATCATTGTCAATCTGGTGTTGATGGCGCTGAACCTGTTGCCCATTCCGCCGCTCGACGGCGGTCGCATTGCCGTGGGCCTGCTGCCAGGACGCGCGTCCTATGCGCTATCGCGGATTGAGCCGTATGGCTTTTTCGTCATCCTGGCATTGCTGATGATTCCGGGCGCCCTGAGCAGCATCCTGGCGCCGATAGTCGGTGCGGGCCGGTCGCTGATACGTTTACTCACCGGCATTTGAGCCCGCCACAAGGCGCGGTTCGACTTGACAAGAAAACGTCTGCCTATGTTTGCTGACCGCGTGCTGTCGGGCATGCGTCCCACCGGGCGCATGCACATCGGCCACTACCACGGCGCCCTCAAGAACTGGGTGCGCCTGCAGGAAGAGCACGAGTGCCTGTTCTTCGCGGCCGACTGGCACGCGCTGACGACGCACTACGAGGCGCCGGAAGACATCGCGGCGTCGGTGTGGGACATGTTCGTCGACTGGCTTGCGGCTGGGCTCGATCCGACGCGCGCGACGATCTTCATCCAGTCGCGGGTGATGGAGCACGCGGAACTGGCGCTGCTGCTGGGCATGATGACGCCGATCGGCTGGCTGGAACGCGTGCCGACATACAAGGACCAGCAGCAGAAGCTTTCCGATCGCGACCTGTCCACCTTCGGCTTCCTGGGCTATCCGCTGATGCAGGGCGCGGACATCCTGATCTATCGCGCCAACATGGTGCCGGTCGGCGAGGACCAGGTCTCGCATGTGGAACTGGTGCGCGAGATCGCCCGCCGATTCAATCACATCTACGGCCGCGAGCCCGGTTTCGAGGACAAGGCCAGGGCCGCGGTGAAGAAACTCGGCAGCAAGAAGGCGCGCCGCTACGAGGAATTGCGCACGGCCTTCCAGGAGAAGGGGGACGATGCCGCGCTGGAAACGGCTCGCGACCTGCTGAACGAAACGCAAAATCTTTCCCTGGGCGACCGCGAGCGTCTTTTCGGCTACCTGGAAGGATCGCGCAGGGTCATCCTGCCGGAACCGCAGGCGCTGCTGACCGAAAATCCAAAGGTGCCGGGTCTCGACGGGCAAAAGATGTCCAAGTCCTATGGCAACGCGATCCTGATGCGCGAAGAGCCCGCCGAGGTCACGAAGAAGATTCGCACCATGCAGACGGATCCGGCTCGCGTGCGCCGGACGGACCCCGGCAACCCTGAGCACTGCCCGGTCTGGCCGCTGCACCAGATCTACTCGAACCAGGCCACCCGTGACTGGGTGGTCAAGGGCTGCACGACGGCAGGCATCGGCTGCCTCGAGTGCAAGCAGCCGGTCATCGACGCGATCATCAAGGAACAGGCGCCGCTGCACGAAAGGGCGCAGAAATACCTCGACGACCCCACGCTCCTGCGCAACATCGTGGCCGACGGATGCGAGCGCGCGCGGAAGCTGGCCGAGGAAACGATGCGCGACGTGCGCGAGGCCATGGGCCTGGCCTATGACTGACATCGCGCTCGACCTGGAACACCCGTCTCCGGACGCGAAGCCGCTTGCGCGAGTCTACGGCGAAGCGTTCAACACGCTGCCGTTCGACCTGTACATCCCGCCGGACGCGCTGGAAGTCTTCCTGGACTCCTTCGAGGGCCCGCTCGACCTGCTGCTATACCTGATTCGCAAGCAGAACATCAACGTCCTCGACATTCCGATGGCCGAGCTGACGCGGCAGTACCTGGGATATGTCGAGATGATGCGCAGGACGCAGCTCGAACTGGCGGCGGAGTACTTGCTGATGGCGGCAGTGCTGATCGACATCAAGTCGCGCCTGCTGCTGCCCAAGCCGCCGGCGTTGCCCGGCGCGGAGGCGGAAGATCCGCGCGCCGAGCTGGTCCGGCGCCTGCTCGAGTACGAGCGGATGAAGCAGGCTGCCCGCGAAATCGACGCGATGCCGCTGGCCGATCGCGACTTCGCGACCGTGCGCATCTGGTTCGACCACAGCGTGGCGGTGCGCCTGCCCGACGTTTCGCCCGCCGATCTCAAGGCCGCATGGGCCGTCCTTATCCAGCGTGCGGCCGTCAACCGCCATCACCTGGTCTCGCGCGAGCAGCTGTCGGTGCGCAGCGAGATGAGCCGCATCATGAAACTCCTCGCGCCGTCCCATTACGCGGAGTTCACGGCGTTGTTTTCCGAGCACGCCGACGTTCCGCATCTGGTGGTGACGTTCCTGGCGATGCTCGAGCTCGCGCGCGAGCAGCTGGTGAACGTCGCGCAGGCCGAACCCTACGCTCCGATCTACGTGCAACTGAAAGGCGAGCCGGCATTTGCGCTGGCTGCGGACGAATGAACGACACTCACGAATCACCGGACGATCAACCGACCGATGCGCTGGGCCAGGGTGCGCCCGACGCACTGAAGCCCGACCAGCTGGCGGAGATCAAGGGCATCCTCGAGGCCGCGCTGCTGGTCGCGGGTGAACCCGTGCCCGTTGCCCAGCTTTCGAAATTGTTCGACCCGGCGCTGGAAGCGGACACGGTGCGCAAGCTGCTCGAGCAGCTCAGGCAGGAGTGGTCGGGCCGCAAGGTCGAACTGGTTCAGGTCGCAAGCGGCTGGCGCTTCCAGGGTTCGACCTCCGTGCAGACTTATCTCGACCGGCTGTCGCCGGAGAAGCCGCCGCGTTACTCGCGCGCGGTGATGGAAACACTGGCGATCATCGCCTACCAGCAACCCGTGACCCGCGGCGACATCGAAGCCATCCGCGGGGTGGCCGTGTCCACGAACGTCATCAAGACGCTCGAGGACCGGCAATGGGTCGAGGCCGTCGGCCATCGCGAGACACCGGGACGCCCTGCGCTCTTCGCGACGACCAAGGCCTTCCTTGACGACCTCGGCCTCAGATCCCTCGCGGAACTGCCCCCTCTTGCCGAGCTCGATTCCTCCCACCTCCTGGAGATGCCTGATGCCCCCACCAAGGCCGCCGAGACGGCATTCGCACACGCGAGCCCGCTCCTCGGAAACGATGCAGCAGCCGAGCCTGGCTCTGAACGCGATTCAAGAGAGCCTCCTGCCGCCGAAACACAAACGCTCCACTGACGAGGTCTTCAACGAACCGCAGCGACTGCACAAGGTGCTGGCCTCGTGCGGGTTCGGTTCGCGTCGCGCGATGGAGGACATGATCATCGCGGGACGCATCACCGTGAACCGGCTGCCGGCGGAGGTCGGCCAGAAAGTGGGTCCGGGCGACGAGGTGCGCATCAACGGCGAACTCGTCAAGGTGCGCTTTTCCGAGCCGCGTCCGCGCATCCTGATGTACCACAAGCCGACCGGCGAAATCGTCACGCGCGACGATCCCGAAGGCCGCCCCACCGTGTTCGAGAAGTTGCCGAACATCGGCAACGGCAAGTGGATCAACGTCGGACGCCTCGACTACAACACCGAGGGGTTGATGCTGTTCACCAATTCGGGCGAGCTCGCCAACCGGCTCATGCATCCGCGTTATGAAGTCGAGCGCGAATATGCAGTGCGCATCATGGGACGCCTCTCCGACGAGCAGATGCAGGCCCTGACCACCGGCGTCGAGCTCGAGGACGGTCCGGCGAAGTGCGAAAAGGTGGAAGACGGCGGTGGCGAGGAGGATGGCGCCAATCACTGGTATCACGTGGTGCTGAAGGAAGGCCGCAATCGCGAGGTGCGGCGGCTGTTCGAGGCGCTGGGCCTTACCGTGTCGCGGCTGATCCGCACCCGATATGGAACGCTCTCGATGCCGTCGGTGATGAAACGCGCCGACACGCTCGAACTGGAACCGGCGGAGGTCGCGGCCGTATTGGAGACGGCTGGCTTGAAGATGCCGGGCGGACCGCAGGGACCGCAGCGTCCGCAAGGCGGCAAGGGAAATCGCGGCCGACATCAGAACAACCGGCAACCGGGACAGCAGGGTCAAGGTGCGCAGCCGGGCGCGCAGCAAGGTCAGCCGAGACAACCCGGGCCGCAGGGACAACCACGGCAGCCGGGACAGCCGCGGCCGCAAGGCCAGGGCCCACGACACCAGGGGCAGCAGCGCAGACATGGCCCGCAGGGCAATCAGGTCCGGCCGGCGTTGCAGGCCCAACCTCCAGCGATGCTGGGCGAGGACGGCATCGCGTTGCCGCCGGACGACGACATCGGCAACCGGATCGGCCACACCCCGCGTCCCTCCGGACAGCCCGGCCAGCGCCCGCACGGCAAGCACGGCGGACGGCGCGGCAAGGGCGGTCCACGCACCGATGGATTCGGAAACCAGGGAATGCCGCAGGGTGGCCAGCAGCGGAGTCATCCGCAAGGCCAGTCGAGAGGGCAGGGAAAGGGACAAGGTCCGCGTCAGCAGCGGCAACGCGCCGATTTCGACACGCAACAGCCGATGAGCAATGCCAACGCGTCGCCCTTCGCGAGCCATCGCCTCGGTGTTCCCGGCGGACCTCGCGGCGGACAGCGTGGCGGAGCTCCCGGGCAGGGTGGATCGGGCAATCGCGGAAATCGCAGCGGACCGCGTGGCCGTCCGGGGGGCGGGCAAGGCAACGGCCAATTCCGCGGCAAGGGCGGTGGTCAGGGGGGCGGAGGAAACTCGCTTGGCAACGGCCCCCGCCGAAACGGTCAGCCGAGAGGGGAAGTCAACGGCAACGTGGCGCTTCCCGAAGTCGATGGGAATCGCGCGTCGCGGGACGAGCCAAACGGCAACATCGCCGTGCGCAATCCGGTCGTGCCGCGCGACGACGATGATTGACCATTGAAGACCGGCTAGCACAAGACCCGCCGCAGATCGGGAGCCACGAGAGTCATGTTGACGATCGACGATGTACGGACGGTTCCGCTGTTTTCGACATTGCCGGAAGGCGATCTCGAACGCCTCGTTCACACTTCCGCCGACATGCACCTTGGCGCCGGGGAATTCGCGGTTGCCGAAGGGGGCGAACACGCGATTCTTGCGGTGTTGTCCGGCAAGCTCGAAGTTCGGGAAGGGGCGCGGCCGCGCCAGTGATTCCACGCCCAGTCGCGTTGGATTCGGCGTGTCCCGGTCCGAGATGGCACGTTTTTTTGATCACGCAGGAGACTCGACATGAAGACCAGACTCCCGACACTCGTGCTTTCGGCCGTGCTCGTTGCGCTTCCCGCCTTGGCGGCCCTGAAGCCAGGCGACGCGGCCCCCGATTTCAAGGCGCAGGCGTCGTTGGGCGGCAGCGTATTTTCGTTCGCGCTGTCGGACGCGCTGAAGAAAGGTCCGGTGGTCCTGTACTTCTACCCCGCCGCGTTCACGACCGGATGCACTATAGAGGCGCACGACTTCGCGGAGGCGACCGACGAGTATCGTTCGCTCGGCGCAACGATCATCGGCGTGTCGCACGACGACATCGAAACACTGAACAAGTTTTCGGTGAGCGAATGCCGGAGCAAGTTCGCGGTTGCGTCGGACAAGGACCAGCGCATCATGAAGTCGTATGACGCGGTCCTTGGCTTCAAGCCGGAGTACGCAGACCGCATTTCCTACGTGATCTCGCCCGATGGGCGCATCGTCTATGCGTATTCCTCGCTGAATCCGGAGAAGCACGTCGCGAATACCCTCGCGGCGCTCCGGGACTGGGTAGCCAAGCAAAAGAAGTGATGATGCGGGCAGCCTGCGCTCGACGGTCCGGGAACAAGCGATTCATGACGTCGACCAGCGACTGTCGATTCTCAATGCCCGTACGTTGTTCCATTCATCCCCTGCGTTAGCGGAATCGAGCGATGAACGGGTCCAGGACGACGTTGCCGGTGCTGTTGCAATGCGAAGGTCTCGGAGACTGTCTCTGCGCCGTCCCGATCCTGAGGAAGATCCGTCGCACCCAGCCGGATTTCGGTGAACTGGTCCTGTTCACCCACCATCCGGAACTTTTCGTTCGCTGTCCCTATGTCGACCGCGTGCTTGACATCATGGACGGCGAGGAGCGCAAGCGTTACGACAAGGTCCTGGCGCTGTTCGATCCGTCGTCGCAGCTCAAGTATCCGCTGATGGATACCATCGATTACATGAGCATTCCCATCGGAATGGGACAGCTCAGCTTCCGGGAGAAGCAGCTCGAATACTTTCCGGCCGAGCCGGACAATGCCCAACGATTCGATGTCGTGCTCAACACGTCGATGACCTGGCCCAGTCGCAACTGGCCGGTTGAACTCTGGCAGAGGTTGGCTGATGCTCTGTCGAGCCAGGGCTATGCGGTCGCCGTCGTCGGCAAGGATGTCCACTCGTCGACCGACAACATGCGCAAGACCAGTCCGGGCCTGGCAGGCTGCGTCGACCTGACCAATCGACTAAGCCTGGACCAGACGTACTTCACGATCGCCAAGGCGGGACTTTTCGTGACTTGCCAGAACGGACTGTCGGTGTTGAGCGGCGCCACGGACACGGAAGTCATGGTGCTGGACCGATCCATCGAGTGGAGCAAGTATGCGCTATACCGCCGCGAAGACCCGCATTACCGGTTCTCGCTCGTGAAGGGCAATTGCGATCTCTATTGCTGTGCCAGTCATGCCTGTGCGGTATACGGGGAATTCCGATGCATTCCCGGGTTCGACCAGGTGTGGGCTGCGGTGTCGGCAAAACTGTCGCGCGGCGATCACGGACAGGACGCTTCGCGGACCCGCCAGGCATGAGCGGCAGGAATTGCAGGAGTGCGCCGGGCGACCGTTTCGCCCGCGTCAAATGAACAGGTCGGGCAGCAGGGGCGTGCCGGGTTTCACGGCGTAGACGTCGAAATCCGTGACGCCAGCTGCGCGCAGCACGTCGTCGTCCATGAAGAAGTTTCCTGAGGTCTTGCACGCTTCGCGTGTCAGTATTGCGTGGGCGGCATCGGCCATGATCGATGGTTTGCGCGTGCGATCGAGCTGCTCGCTCACCCACGGGAGCATGGCCAGCGCCGCGGTCGCGATCACCGTGCGCGGCCAGAGCGCGTTCACGGCAATGCCGTCGCCCCGGAACTCCCCGGCCATGCCCAGAACGCACATGCTCATGCCGTATTTGGCCATCGTGTAGGCGACGTGATCGCGGAACCACCTGGGGTCCATGTCGAGCGGCGGCGACAACGTGAGGATGTGAGGGTTTCGGCCGGCCGCGGCCGACGCCTTCAGGTGCGGCAGGCAGGCCTGCGAGCAAAGGAAGGTACCACGCACGTTCACCCCGAACATCAGGTCGAAGCGCTTCATCGGCGTGTCGAGCGTGCCGGTGAGGCTGATCGCGCTGGCGTTGTTGACGAGGATGTCGATGCCGCCGAATTTCGCGACGGTTGCCGAGACGGCCGCACGCACGCTGGCCTCGTCGCGGATGTCGCATGCGATGGGCAACGCGTGGCCGCCGGCCGCCTCGATCTCGGCCGCCGCGGTGTGAATGGTCCCGGGCAGCTTGGGATTGGGCGCGTCGGTCTTGGCGGCAATGGCGACATTGGCGCCGTCGCGAGCGGCCCGCAGCGCAATGGCAAGGCCGATGCCGCGTGAGCCACCGCTGACGAACAAGGTCTTGCCCGCGAGGTCGGCCATCGATTTTCTCCGGTTGAAGCGCGATCAGCGTCCGAACCGCGCCGGGCGCTTTTCCAGGAACGCCGCGATGCCTTCGGCGAAATCACTGGTGGCGGAGCACGCGCCGAAACTGACCGCTTCCGCGTCGAGCTGCTCGGACAATGTGCGGCCCAGCGATTCGCGCACAAGGCGCTTGGCATTGCGGATCGCCAGCACCGGACCGGATGCCAGGGATGCGACCATGGCGGCGACCGACGTTTCCAGCTCCGCCGCAGGGACGACTCGATTGACCAGGCCCAGCTCCAGCGCGCGCCTTGCGTCGAAGCGCTCGGCCAGCAGCATGATTTCCATCGCGCGGCGGATGCCGACGATGCGCGGCAGCGACCACGAACCGCCTCCGTCCGGAGTCAAGGCGATGTTGCGATAGGCCGACGCGAAGTAGGCATCGTCGGCGGCCACCACCAGGTCGCAGGCATTCATCAGCGACAGCCCGAAGCCCGCGACCGCGCCGTGCACCTGGCCGACGACCGGATGGGGCATGCGGTGAAAATGCTCGATCGCCGAATGCAGCCTTGCGATCGTGCGCTGGAAGTCGGCATTGCGCTGCGCCGGCGGTTTGGCCAGTTCCCCGGCAAACGTGCGCAGGTCGCCACCCGCCATGAAGTGCCGGCCCGCGCCACGGATCACGACGACGCGCAGCGAGTCGTCGGCGGCGACGTCCTGGGCCGCGACGATCAGCGCATCCATCAGCGCGAAATCGAGCGTGTTCAGCGCGTCGGCGCGATTCAGCGTCAGGGTCGCGACGGCGTCGCGGCGCTCGACCAGCAGGGGGTTGGACATGGCACGTGTTGGAATGAAATTCGCAAATTCAAGTCTAGCACGCAGCGACGCGTGCCTTGATTCGCGGCCTGCCCGCGCCGGACGCGTCGCCTGCGGCCGGCGCAAACCGACGGAGCGCGCACGAAACCGTCGCGAAGTGAATGTCCACGATGTCGTCGATCCGGTCCGCGTATCCTCCCGCCATCGCGATCGCGACCGGGATGCCTTCCCGACTCAGGGCGTCCAGCACAAGCTCGTCGCGCGCGCGGAGCCCGGCCTTGGTGAGTGCCAGCCTTCCCAGCCGATCGCCGACGAAAGGGTCCGCCCCCGCGAGGTAAATGACGAGCTGCGGGCCGGAACGCTCGAGAGCCCGCGGCAGCGCCACCGCGAGGGTCTCGAGATAGCAATCGTCGCCCGTGCCGTCCTGCAATTCGACATCGAGGTCGGAAGCGTGCTTGCGAAACGGGAAATTGCCACGTGCGTGCATCGAGAACGTGAATACGGAGGGGTCGGCCGCGAAGATGGCGGCTGTGCCGTCCCCCTGGTGGACGTCGAGGTCCACGATGAGCACGCGATCGGCGCCGCCTTCGGACTGCATCGCCCGCGCCGCGACCGCCGCATCATTGAACACGCAAAAGCCTTCGCCGAAATCGCTATGGGCATGGTGCGTGCCGCCGGCCAGGTTGACGCCGCAGCCATCGGTCAGTGCGCTGCGGCATGCCGCGACGGTGGCGCCGGCAGAGCGACGCGAGCGCTCCACCATGCCGGGCGACCAGGGGAAGCCGATGCGACGTTGCGCACGGGCATCGAGAGTTCCCGCAACGACCGCGGCGATGTAGTCCGGGTCGTGCGCGCGTGCAAGCTGTGCGTCGGTTGCCGCCTCGGGGACGCGCATCAGTGAAGCGGCGACCGTCGCGACGCGGTTCCGCAGCGCCTCGTACTTGGGCATCGGAAAGCGATGCCGCGGTGGCAACGGAAGTACGAAGTGGTCCGTGTAGTAGATCAGCATCGGAGACCCGCCGTTCAGCGCGCGGCCGGCGGTTGCCTGAACGGCGCCGAGGCTTCCAGCTCGTGCGCCGAGTGCGCGATGTCCACGCGTTCGCGCTCGCAGAAGTCCGCGATGGCGGCGGAGAACTCGCGGTCTGCTATCGCGTGCAGCGAATGCGTGGCGACCGGCAGGAGGCCGCGCGCCAGCTTGTGGACCCCTTGTGCGCCGCCTTCGAAGCGCAGCAGCCTCTGTTCGATGCAGAACTCTATCGACTGGTAGTAGCAGGCCTCGAAATGGAGGCCGGACACGAATTCGGTCGTTCCCCAGTAGCGACCCCAGAGTGTTTCGCCGTCGAAGATGTCGAGTGCCGCGCAGATCCGCCGACCGTTGCGCGAGCCTACGATGAGGAGAATGTTCCCCGGCATCGTGGCGCCGATCCGCCGGAAGAAGTCCAGGCTGAGGTAGGGCGTCGAGTGATGCTCCCGGTAGGTATGCTCGTAACGGCGATAGAAGTACTGCCAATCCTGGTCCGTGACATCGTCGCCGCGAATGCGTTCAAAGGTCACCCCGGCCTCGCGGAGCCGGCGCCGCTCCTGCTTCACTTTCTTTCTCTTGTCGTGCGTGAACGCGCCGAGGAAGTCGGCAAAGTCGCGATAGCCCGGATTCGTCCAGTGAAACTGCAGGCCGGCGCGCGGGATCATTTTCAGCGCCTCGCCTTCCGACGCTTCCTCCGGCGTCGGAAACAGGATGTGAAGCGACGAGTGGCCGCTGTCCCGAAGGCGGTCCAGCACGTGACGTAAAAGCGCGCGCCGGGTCGGGGCGTCGGGCGCCAGGAGTCGCGGCCCGGGGACCGGCGTGAAGGGCACCGCGGCGACCCACTTCGGGTAGTAGCGGCGGCCATGCCTGCGATAGGCATCGGCCCAGCCCCAGTCGAAGACGTATTCGCCATAGCTGTGGGTCTTGGAATACATCGGCAATCCGCCGACCAGCACGCCGTCGCGCCAGGCGGTCACGTACCGAGGGGTCCATCCGGTTTCCGGCGCCGCGCAGCCTGCGTCGTGAAGCGCGCTCAGGAATGCATGCGACAGGAAAGGCTGCGTGCCGGCAACGGCGTCCCAGGATGCCGCCGAAATGTCCTGCAGCGAAACGTCGTCCCGAATCATCGGCGAAGCGACGACGGGAAGGGGCGGAGGTACGAAGGGGACGGGGGAGTGCATGAGCGGTTCGTTCGATTTTCCCGTTATTGCGCGCATTGGGGAAGGGCCGGGGCGGCGATGTCCAGCCCGGCGGCGCTCGCCGGGTCCGTGTAGAATCGGTTCATGCGTCTTGCGATCGCGCAACTTAATCAAACGGTGGGCGATCTACGCGCCAATTCCCGGCGGATTCTCGACGCAGCCGCCAAAGGTCACGCGGCCGGCGCCTCGCTCGTGGTCACGCCGGAACTCTCGCTTTGCGGTTATCCGCCCGAGGACCTGGTGCTGCGGCCGGCGTTTCTCGACGCCTGCGCGTCCGAACTGGCGGCGCTGGCCACGCAGGTAACCACCGGCGCCCTGCTCGTGGGCTTTCCCGAACGGCACGAAGGACGGCGGCACAACGCGATGGCGGTCATCCGCGATGGGCGGGTGGAGCAGGTGTGCCGCAAGCAGTGCCTGCCCAATTACACGGTGTTCGACGAGCGGCGTTATTTCACGCCGGGCAACTCACCTTGCGTGTTCGACGTCGACGGCATTTGCTTCGGCCTCGTGATCTGCGAGGACATATGGTTTCCGGAACCGGCCGCGCACGCACAGGTTGCCGGGGCGCAGGTGCTCGTGGTCGCCAACGGATCTCCATTCCATACGCGACAGCAGGTACTGCGGCGCGAGCAGGCGGCGGCCCGCGCCGGCGAAACCGGACTGCCCATCGTGTATGTCAATCGGATGGGCGGCCAGGACGAACTGGTGTTCGACGGCGCGTCGTTCGTGCTCGATGCGGATGGGGCGCTCGCGCAACAGTTGCCGGCGTGGCACGAGACGGTCGCGATCGTCGAATTCGACGGCGCGCGGCCGAAAGCCGTGCGCGGCGCGCTCGACCCCCGGCTGGAGCCGCATGTCTACGACGCGCTGGTCATGGGTGTGCGCGACTACGTGGGGAAGAACCGCTTTCCCGGCGTGCTGCTGGGCCTGTCGGGGGGTGTCGATTCGGCGCTGACGCTCGCGGTGGCGGTCGATGCGCTGGGACGGGACAAGGTGCGCGCGCTGATGCTGCCGTCACCCTACAACGCCTCGATCAGCCTGGAAGACGCACGCGAGATGGCGGGCATCCTCGGCGTGCGCTACGACGAGATGCCGATCGAGCCGGTGTTCGCGGCATTTCTCGAGACGCTGGCGCCGGAATTTCGCGACCTTGCGCCGGATGCCGCCGAGGAGAACATCCAGGCCCGCATCCGCGGCACGCTGCTGATGGCGCTGTCGAACAAGTTCGGGTCGATCGTGCTGACCACCGGTAACAAGTCTGAAATGGCCGTAGGCTACGCGACCTTGTACGGGGACATGGCCGGCGGCTTCGCCGTGCTGAAGGACATTCCCAAGACGCTGGTCTATCGACTGTCGAACTATCGCAACAGCCTGGGCAGGGTAATTCCGGAGCGGATCATCACGCGCGCGCCGTCGGCTGAATTGCGGCCCGACCAGACCGACCAGGATTCGTTGCCGCCCTACGACGTGCTCGACGGCATACTCGAAGCCTATGTCGAGTTCGACCTGAGCCCCGGCGAGATCGTGGGTAGGGGCTTTCCGGCCGACGCCGTTGCCAAGGTCGTTCGCCTCATCAAGCTCTCCGAGTACAAGCGCCGGCAGTCGGCGGTCGGCATTCGCATCACCGCGCGCGGTTTCGGAAAAGACTGGCGCTATCCGATCACATCGGCCTGGAACGACTGGGAAACATTGCCGCCGCCGACCGTGGGCGGGTAGAACGGGCCATGTCGATCGTGTAAGCTAGCGCGGGGGGCGCCGAAATGCCGGCGCGTCGAACGTTGCGCCGGGGTGGCCATGAAAAAAATCGAAGCAATCGTCAAGCCGTTCAAACTCGACGAAGTCCGGGAGGCGCTGTCCGAACTCGGCGCAACGGGTCTCACCGTGACGGAGGTCAAGGGCTTCGGCCGCCAGAAGGGCCACACAGAGCTCTACCGGGGGGCGGAGTACGTCGTGGACTTCCTGCCGAAGGTCAAGGTCGAGGTCGTGCTTCCCGACGGCATGATCGAGCGCGCCGTTGAGGCGATCATCAAGGCGGCGCACACGGGCAAGATCGGCGACGGCAAGATTTTCGTCACGACGGTCGAGCAGGTCGTCCGCATCCGCACCGGCGAGTCCGGCGAAGCGGCCGTCTGACCGGCGCGCGCGGCGCACGAAGGCGCGACGTGCAATCGAAGCAACCTCTGTTCAACGGGACCGAACCATGTCCATGCTGAAGGAATTCCGCGAATTCGCGGTCAAGGGCAATGTCGTCGACCTCGCCGTCGCCGTCATCATCGGCGGGGCCTTCGGCAAGATCGTCGATTCACTGGTCAAGGACATCATCATGCCGGTGATCGGTCGCATTTTCGGCGGCCTAGATTTCCAGAATTCCTTTATCGTGCTCGGCAGTCCGCCGGCGGGATATTCCGGACCCATGACCTACGATGCGTTGACCAAGGCCGGGGTGCCGTTGCTGGGCTACGGCAATTTCCTCACGATCGTAATCAATTTCGTGATCCTGGCGTTCGTGATCTTCCTCATGGTCAAGTACCTGGCCGCCGCCAAGGCGCGGTTCGATGCTGCGCCCGCGCCGCCGGCGCCGCCTTCGGAAGAAGTCCTGCTGCTGCGCGAGATTCGCGATGCGCTGAAGAAATAGCTGCCCCCGTTCCGTTCTGCGATCACCCGCGGGACGGGGAGGCGATGTCCAATAAGAGTCTTGTCAATCGGAGGCTGTCCATGAAACGTGCCCTTTGCCTGCCCGTGCTCGGCGCGGCGCTGGCGTTGGTTGTCGCAGGTCCCGCGAAGGCGGACATCAATGTCGGCGTGACGCTGTCGGCGACCGGCCCGGCGGCGTCGCTCGGCATTCCGCAAAGGAACACCATCGAGCTGTTGCCGGCGACGATCGGCGGGGAAAAGGTCAACTGGATCGTGCTGGACGATGCTTCGGACACGACCAAGGCCGTGACCAACGCGAAGAAGCTGATCAGCGAGGACAAGGTCGACGTGATCGTCGGCTCGTCCACCACGCCCAACTCGCTCGCGATGCGCGAGGCGGCAGCGGATACCGGCACCCCGATGATCTCGATGGCCGCTTCGGCAGCCATCGTCAACCCGATGGACCCCAAGACCCGGTGGGTTTTCAAGACGCCGCAGAACGATGCGCTGATGGCCGACGCCATTGCGGTCAGCATGAAAGCCAACGGCATCAAGACGATGGGCTACATCGGCTTCGCCGACGCGTATGGCGACGGCTGGCTGAACGAGATCAAGCGTTCGGCTCAGACCGCGGGAATCAAGATCGTTGCGGAGGAGAAATACAACCGCAACGACCCGTCGGTCACCGGCCAGGTGTTGAAGCTCATCGCCGCCAATCCGGACGCCGTTCTCATCGGTGCCGCGGGCACGCCGGGCGCGACGCCGGTGAAGGAACTGGTCGCGCGCAATTTCAAGGGCAAAATCTACCAGACCCACGGCGTTGCCAATCCGGATTTCCTTCGCGTGGTCGGAAAGGACGGCAACGGCCAGGTCCTGCCCACCGGCCCGATGCTGGTGTTCGAGCAACTGCCGGACTCGAATGAAGTCAAGAAGACGGCCGCGGACTACGTCACGAGGTACGAGCAGAAGTTCGGCACCCGCTCCACGTTCGGCGGCCACCTGTACGACGCGTACATGCTGCTCGCAAAGGCCATTCCGGAAGCGCTCAAGAAGGCGAAGCCGGGCACGAAGGAATTCCGGGCCGCGTTGCGCGATGCGCTCGAAAACTCCAACGTGGTCGCCACGCACGGCGTGTTCGTGATGAACGCCAACGACCACAACGGCCTCGACAACCGAGCGCGCGTGATGGTCAAGATCGAAAACGAAAAGTGGGTACTGATCAAGTAGCGCCACGTGCCTGACCGCGGACCGGGAGCGCGAGCCGCGCCCGGCTCGAAGTCCCGGCCCCGGTCGACGCCCACGTCCGCCGCCCTTCCACCGACGCGCCGCTAGCGATCCTCCGATGGACCTGTCGATTGCGGCGCTGCTCGCGCAGGATGGCATCACCAACGGTGCGATCTACGCGCTGCTTGCGATGGCGTTGGTGCTCGTGTTCACGGTCACCCGCGTGGTGTGGATTCCCGCCGGCGAGTTCGTCGCCTGGGGAACGCTGACGCTTGCCAGCCTGCAATTGGGCAAGGCGCCCGGTACGGTGAAGCTCCTGATCGGCGTGGCACTGCTCGCGGGGCTGATGGAGGCGTGGCAATGCGTGACGCACGGCCAAGCGCGCCTGCTGCCGCGACGCCTCGCCGCATGGACGGGCGTCCCGATCCTCGTCGCACTGCTGGTCGGATGGCTGGCGCCGATGCAACTCCCGTTTCCGGTCCAGGTGCTGCTGACGCTCGCCATGGTGACGGCGCTGGGGCCGCTCCTTTACCGCATCGCGTACCAGCCGCTGGCCACGGCGAGCGTGCTCGTTCTGCTCATCGTGTCTGTCGCACTGCATTTCACGATGGTGGGCCTGGGACTCTGGTTCTTCGGCGCCGAAGGTTCGCGCACGCCATCGTTCTCCTCGGCGTCCTTCGCCTTGGGCGACGTCAACATCAGTGTCCAGAGCCTGCTGGTCGTGGCCTCGAGCCTCGCGCTGATTGGCGCGCTCGCGCTCTTTTTCGGCCGGACGCTGTATGGCAAGGCGCTGCGGGCAACCGCGGTCAGCCGCGCCGGCGCACGGCTGGTCGGCATTTCGCCCGACTTCGCCGGCGCCCTGACGTTCGCGCTGGCGGCTTTGCTGTGCGCGTTCTCCGGAGTCCTGATCGGCCCGATCACCACGATTTACTACGACTCCGGATTCCTGATCGGACTCAAGGGATTCGTGGGGGCCATCATCGGCGGCCTGTCGAGTTACCCGATAGCCGCCGCGGGCGCGCTGCTGGTCGGGCTCATCGAGTCCTTTTCGTCGTTCTGGGCCAGCGCGTTCAAGGAAGTGATCGTGTTCACGCTGATCATTCCGGTGCTGCTGTGGCGCAGCCTGACCACGACCCACCACGAGGAAGACGAATGAGGATGCATTGGTCCCGTGCGGCCTTTGCGCTGTTCGTGGCGGCGCTGGCGGTCGTGCCGCTGTTCGCCCCTGAGTTCTGGGTGACGCTCGGCAACTACATCGGCCTGTACAGCATCGTCGCGCTCGGGCTCGTGCTGCTGACGGGTGTTGCGGGGCAGACGTCGTTCGGCCAGGCCGCGTTCGTCGGTCTGGGCGCCTATACGACCGCGTACCTGACGACGAAATACGGCGCGTCGCCGTGGTTCGCTCTTTTCATCGGCATGGTCATCACCGCGGCCGTCGCACTGTTCCTGGGGTTCATCACCTTGCGGATGAAGGGACACTATTTTCCGCTGGCGACCATTGCATGGGGAATGAGCCTTTACTACGTTTTCGGCAATCTCGAGATGCTCGGAGGTCATACCGGGATGAGCGGCATCCCGGCGCTGTCGCTGTTCGGTTTCGAACTGAAGAGCGAGCATCGCTACTACTACCTGATCTGGTGCATCGCGCTGGCGTCGCTGTGGGCGACGAACAACCTGCTCGATTCGCGTCCCGGGCGCGCGATCCGCGCCTTGAAAGGCCGGCTGGAGATGGCCGAGGCGTTCGGCGTCGATGCGGCGCGCCTCAAGATTGTGACCTTTGTCTACGCCGCATTGCTCGCATGCCTTTCCGGCTGGCTTTACGCGCACCTGCAGCGTTTCGTCAACCCGACGCCGTTCTTCGTGAACCAGGGCATCGAGTACCTGTTCATGGCCGTCGTGGGCGGCGCGGGCAGCGTGTGGGGGGCGGTCCTCGGCGCGACGCTCATCACGCTCCTGAAGCAGGTGCTGCAGGACCTGCTGCCGTCGCTGCTGGGCCGGTCGGGCAATTTCGAGCTGATCGTCTTCGGCATTCTCATGATCCTGCTGCTTCAATTCGCGCGCGAGGGTTTGTGGCCATGGATCGAGCGTTTGCTGCCCCGGCGCAAGCCGCCTCCGGTGTCGCCGGCGGAACCATTGCCCGCTCGCGAGCGCGCGCCGACGCGCGGTCCCCTGCTCGACGTGCAGAAGGCACGCAAGGAATTCGGCGGCCTGGTGGCGGTCGGCGATCTCTCGTTCCAGATCCGGTCCGGAGAAATTCTGGGGCTGATCGGCCCGAACGGCGCCGGCAAGAGCACGACGTTCAGCCTGATTTCCGGCGCACTGTCCCTGACCTCCGGCGACGTCGTGTTCCGCGGCGAATCGATTGCCGGCGCGGCGCCCTATGAAATTGCCAGGCGCGGCATCGGACGCACGTTCCAGCACGTCAAGCTTGTCCCGCAGATGACGGTACTCGACAACGTGGCGCTCGGCGCCTACCTGCGCGGCGCCACGGGCATCCTGCGCGCGGCGCTGGCGCTCGACGGTGCGGAGGAATCGCGAACCCGGGCGGAGGCGGCGCGGGCCATTGCCCGGGTCGGGCTGGCCGATCACACGTTTGACGCCGCCGGAAGCCTGCCGCTGGGCAAGCAGCGCATCGTCGAGATTGCTCGGGCGCTTGCAGCCGACCCGATGCTGCTGTTGCTGGACGAGCCGGCCGCCGGATTGCGTTACCTCGAGAAAAGGGAACTCGCAGCGCTGCTGCGGTCGCTCAGGGCGGATGGCATGACCGTGCTGCTGGTCGAGCACGACATGGAATTCGTCATGGGGCTGACCGATCGGCTGGTGGTGATGGATTTCGGCGAGAAACTGGCGGAGGGACAGCCCGCGGAAATCCAGCGGAATCCCGCCGTGCTCGAAGCCTACCTGGGCGGAGTGATCTGACGCATGGCCGCGCTGCTCGAAGTCAACGGACTTTCCGTCGCCTACGGCAAGGTGGAGGCCGTGCGCGACATTTCGCTCAAGGTCGACGAGGGCTCGATCGTCACCGTGATCGGACCGAACGGCGCCGGCAAGACCACGCTGCTGGCCGCGATCATGGGCACGCTTCCGGCCAGGGGCGGCATCCGCTATCTGGGCGAGGAGGTCGGCGCGCTCTCCGTCGAGCAGCGCGTTGGCGGAGGCATGGTGCTGGTGCCCGAGAAGCGCGACCTCTTTTCGTCGATGTCGGTCGCCGACAATCTCGAACTCGGCGCCTTTGCCCGCGTTCGCCGCGGCGATCGCGACGTCGCGCAGACCTTCGCCGACGTGTATGCGCGCTTTCCCCGCTTGCACGAGCGGCGAACCCAGATGGCGGGAACGCTTTCCGGCGGCGAGCGGCAAATGCTCGCGCTGGGCCGGGCCGTGATGAGCAAGCCCAAACTGCTGATGCTTGATGAGCCGTCGCTGGGGCTCGCGCCGCTGGTGGTGCGCGAGATTTTTAACATTGTCGCCGCGTTGAAGGCTACGGGTGTGTCGATCCTGCTGGTCGAGCAGAATGCGCGTGCGGCGCTGCAGGTCGCCGACTATGGCTATGTGCTCGAAACCGGGGACCTGGCGCTGGAAGGCGCCAGCGTCGATCTGGCTGCCAATCCAAAGGTCGCCGCAACGTACCTGGGCCAGAGCGCGGCAGCGCAGGCCTGACCGGCGCATGGCGGCTGCCCGGCGCCGCTTGTGCCGGGCGAGGCCCACCCCAAGAGTAGAATTGCGTCCTCATGCCGTAGACGTGCCCGAATCACTATCCGGACTTCCCAGCCTTGAACGACCTTTCCACTCCTCCCCTCATTTCCCAGGTTTCCGCCGTGCTGCTGGCCGATGCCGAGCGCCTGCTGCTGGCGCCGTCCGGCCTCGACCAGGTGCAGCTTTCACGGGTGCTCGCCGACATCCATGCGCACGACGTCGCATTTGCCGACCTGTATTTCCAGCATTCACGGTTCGAGAGCTGGAGCCTGGAGGAGGGCATCGTCAAGTCGGGCACGTTCAACATCGATCGAGGGGTGGGCGTGCGTGCCGTCAGCGGCGACAAGCAGGCTTACGCCTACTCCGACGACATTTCGCTGGTCGCGCTCAATGAGGCGGCGGTGGCGGTCCGCGCAATCGGGCGGCAGGGCGGCTCGATGGCGGCGCCGGTGGCGCGGCGCGGTTCCGCGCGGACGCTGTATTCGCTGGCCGATCCCGTGGGGAGCCTGGCGGAAGCGGACAAGGTCGCTCTGCTTGAGCGACTCGAGCGTCGCGCGCGCGCCCGTGATCGGCGCGTCACGCAGGTCATGGCGTCGCTTGCCGGGGAGCACGAGACCATCCTGATCGCGCGCAGCGACGGGTTGGTTGCGGCAGACGTGAGGCCGCTGGTCCGCCTGTCGCTCACGGTGATCGTCGAGGAGAACGGCCGGCGCGAGCAAGGCTCCGCGGGTGGCGGCGGGCGATTCGACTACGGCCATTTCACCGACGAGGTCCTGGACGAATACGCGAGACAGGCTGTCGACCAGGCCGTGCTCAACTTGTCCGCGCAGGCTGCGCCTGCCGGCAACATGACCGTCGTGTTGGGCAGCGGCTGGCCCGGAATACTGTTGCATGAAGCGATCGGGCACGGGCTCGAGGGGGACTTCAACCGTAAAGGGACGAGCGCCTTTTCCGGGCGGGTGGGGAAGCGGGTTGCCGCGAAGGGTGTCACGGTCGTCGACGACGGCACGCTAAAGCTGCGCCGCGGCTCGCTCAACGTCGACGACGAAGGCAACCCAACGCAGCGCACGGTGCTGATCGAAGACGGCATCCTGCAAGGCTACATGCAGGACCGGCTCAACTCGGGACTGATGGGCGTTGCGCCGACCGGCAACGGCCGCCGTGAGTCGTTCGCCCACATGCCCATGCCGCGGATGACCAACACCATGATGCTGGCCGGCGACAGGGATCCGGCCGAGATCATCGCGTCGGTGGAGGACGGACTCTACGCCGCCAATTTCGGCGGCGGACAGGTCGACATCACCAGCGGCAAGTTCGTCTTTTCGGCGGTGGAAGCCTGGAAGATCAAGGACGGCAGGCTCGCGTACCCGGTGAAAGGCGCCACGATCATCGGCAATGGCCCCGATGCGCTCACCAAGGTGTCGATGGTCGGCAACGACCTGGCGATCGATCCCGGTGTCGGCACCTGCGGCAAGGATGGACAGAGCGTCCCGGTCGGCGTCGGCCAGCCGACGCTGAAGATCGAAGGGCTGACGGTGGGTGGCACGGCTTGATGAACCTGCGCATTGAATGCGGGCAGCCCCGGTTGATGTGTCCTTGTCACGGTTGGACCTGACAGATGTTGTTTGGCTTCTTCGGACCTACGTCGGCCCCGAAGACCGTGGTCGGTACATCGTACGACGACACGTAGGTGCAAGGCGGAAGTCGCCTGTGTTGCAGCAAGCAGTCTTAGCTTGCATCGATGCGTTCGGCAGCACTCGACCCGTTCCTGCCAGTCGCCATTTTCTTATCGAATGACGGGTCCACGTCGCTCACCGGTCCTTCTCTGGCGTCGCGGTGAACGGCGCACCCTGGAGAAAGCGGTCATCGACGTGCGCGCGAGCCGGGGCAGCGACTGAACGGCAGCTCTCTTGGTATCCGACCGCGAACTATCGACCCTCTGCCGACATTGCTCTTGAATGGAAGCGATCATTCACGGATGCGCACCGTACACTCACGGTTCGCCCAGAGTGAAAAAACGGGCGCCGAGGCGCCCGTCGAAGGTGTCTTGATACTGCAATCAGGGTTGCAGCTCGATTTCACCCGGCCGCCAGGTCTTGTTGAACCACGGCTCCAGCGGACCGTAGAGGCGAAGGATCATGAACCAGCCCTTGCCAGGAATCGTCTGCACCCAATTGTTCTCCATTCCCGCGGGCGCCTTGGGGCCGAAGTAGACATCCACCGAGCCGTCCGCATTGGTCTTGAAACCCGTGGTCTGGCTGCTCACACTCGGGGCCTTCTGGTCGGTCTGCACCATCGAACGGGTCTGGTTGTCATAGACGATGACCGACCAGAAATCCTTGACCGGGATGTTGGGCGGCAGGCGCAGCTTGTAGGTCTTCCCGCCATCGAAGGGATTGCCCTTCGCGTCCTGCACCGACCAGGGGTATTGCGATCCCCGGCCCACCATCTTCTCTTCCATCGCTGGCGTGACGCCAGTGGCGAAGTAATAGTAGAAGGCGGCACCATCCAGGTTGCTGACGCCGGGTGCCACTTCGAACTTGTAACCCCCGAAGAACGGCAGGCGCCAGGCGCTGTCTTGATAGAAATACGCCTCCTTCGAACGTATCTTGAAGGCGATGGTCCGCGCCGTCACGGCGCCGATGTTCGCCGCGTCGGTCAGGATCTTCTTCATCCGCTCGTCGGGATTGAACGGCTGGCCCTTGACGATGCCAATCGAGGCGAACAGTCCCAGGGTGGTCGGATCAGAACCCTCCGCCGGCTCCTCCTGGATGACTTGGTTCAACAGGCCCCAGAACGAGTAGTCACCCGGCGGAACGAAGTTCGCGGGAATCCCGGAGGCGTTGACGAATTTCATCGGCGGCGGGTTCGCGGCATCCGCCAGGCGATAGATCCGCAGGCTCTTTTTCACGGATTCGACGCCGGGCCGCGTGGAACCGTCCACCACGAAGGCGCGAAATACGAGCCAGCTACCGAAGGTGCTCGGCCGCACGACGTGAAAGCCCGGCGGGATGTCGCCCTTGTATCCAGGCGGCAACAGCAGGTACTTCCCGCCCTCGCCCCGGTCGACCCCAGTGATCCCAACGTCGGCCACCCACTTGTACCAGAAGTCATTGACCAGCCCCAGCACCTTGGGCGGAATCTCCGCCACCAGCGGCCCCTTGCTGGTGTCGACCCAGATGAAGTTGTAGATCGTGTTGTCGTTCGCCGTCAGCTCGACGGTCCTCGGATCGACCAGATCTTCCCAGATCACGTCGGTCTGGTTGTCGGGTCCAAACTTGCGGATGGAATCACGCATGCCCGCCTGGTTGACGATGGGGATCGCCAGCAGATACGCCTGCAGTGCGCGCGAACGGTCCAGGTTGTCGTAGATCTTGTCGACGGTATCACCCGACGGGTAGCCATAATTCAGGTTCAACGTCCCGATCGAGGATTCAATCTTGTCCGGCACGGCGACACCGGGCGCAAAAGGCGTCGTCATCTTGAGAGTCTGTGCGGAAGCCACCGTGGCAAACGCGACGGCGAGAATCGCGCCAAGCAGCGCATGTTTCTTCATGTTCATGTCTCCCTGTGCGCCGTGGTCCGCGCGGTATCGGCGAAAAATTCGGCCGCAAGGTTAACAGACATTCCAAGAACCTACTTTGCAAATCCGGCCCTGCCATTGACCTGTACAGGTGCACCCACCTAGGATGATCAGACTTGCTCTGGCCCCTTGATCGGGTCGGGAGCCTGGAGGTTGTCGGATGGCCAGATCAACAAAGCCCGTCGCCGACAGGTTCATCGCCGGAAGGCGCAGCCACGCGCGCGACCCCGCGCGACAGGTCGCCGCCTCGAAGACAGCCCCGCGCAGCGACCTACCAGCTGCGGCCGCTGGCGAAGTCAGGATCGGTCCAGTCGCTGCGATTCCAGATGTTCTGAGAAAGCTAGGGGTCACACCGAGTCTCCCGTTTGTACGGGCCGGTGTCCCTCTTGCCACGTTCAGGAATCCCGAGAACCGGATCGCCTTCGAGGCTCTTGGCCGCTTGTTTTCCGAATGCTCAACGTTAACTGGCTGTGGCCATTTCGGGCTGCTCGTCGGCGAGTGCTTCGAGTTGAGCGGGCTCGGTGCCGTCGGATACCTGATGCGCAACTCGCCTACCGTTGGCGAGGCGCTGCGGGCACTTCTTCTGCATCTTTACCTGCATGATCGCGGGGCCGTCCCGATATTGATCAATCTGGAGGCGTCACATGTGCTGCTTGGCTACTCCATCTACCGGCATGGGACACCCGGTGCCGCGCACCTTTACGACGTAGCCATTGCCATTGGGTACAGGGCGCTGAAGGAAATTTGCGGAGCCTCATGGAAGCCGCTGCGCGTCCAGTTTTCGCATGCGCGACCGAAGGATTCGCGTCCCTATCGGCGGCTGTTTGGTCCGAATGTTCAATTCGATGCCGAGGTGTCCGGCATCGCATTCGAGGCGTCGTGGCTCGACCACGCCATCGCCGGCGCGGACACCAATCTCCGTGAACTGGTCATGCAAGCCATTCAGCAGACGCAGGCCAACAGCACGATGAGCTTCGCCGACGCAGTACGGGGCGCACTTCACCAGATGGTGCTGAGCGGCACGTCGTCTGCTGGCAACGTGGCGCTCCTTTTCGGCATGCACGAACGGACGCTGCGCAAACGGCTGACGGCCGAGCGGACCAGCTTGCACCAGCTCGTCAGCCAAACGCGCTTCGAGCTTGCAAAGCAGCTACTGGAGAATACGGCACTTCCATTGTCGGAAATTGCTTCAGCGCTGCGCTACGCGGACCCGGCGGTATTTTCTCGGGCATTCCGCGGCTGGTCAAAGACGAGCCCCAGAGAATGGCGCGCCAGATGTGATCGCAAGGCCGCTCCTCGAACCGATGAACTCGGAGACGGGGCGCTGCAACGACCGGTTTGAAGCGAGTGCGTCGATGGCCGCTCCTGGCCGGTTCACGCCCGCCGACTTTGGCCTATCGATGTGCGGTAAGGACGCGAAGAAACCGGACGTTGGCACGCCGCATCCACGGGCCGCAACGCGTTCTCCCCGTTTCCCCGCGGGATCACTTATCTCTTGGGAGTCGCGGAGATCGGTGCACGCGAGGCTTCGCGCTCTTCGGCACTTGCTGCGGCGGGTTGCTGAAAGAACATTCGAATCATGCGTTTTTCACCTAGCACCCGTCCCAGTTCGCGGATCACGCAGTAATTGAGAATGACGACAAGCAGAATGATCTGGAGTGCCCAGAAGTGCGGCCACACGATCTCGGACAGCAGCTTTTCGTTGCCGGCGACGATTCCGCCGGCCGCCTTGCCGAAGTCGTAAAGCCGCTCGAGATAGTGGATGAAGCTCGCGACCAAGTAGTAGATGACGGTCTTCCAGACGATGTTGTAGATCAGCGGCTTCTCCGGAAATCGATTGATCGGCGGCCAAAGGTCGGCGAGCAGGACGCCCTTGCCGATGATCAGCGCGGCGAGCGCGATCTGGGCCGACGAAGTGACCGGCAGCCCCGTGCCCTGCGTCATGAGCACTCTGACCAACCCGACGATGTGCAGAGCGACAAAGAAGAAGAGCGTTGGCGGCAATACGGCCAGAAATTCTTCCTTCAGCTTTTCGACGGCTTTGTTCATCGCAGTCACTCCGATGTTTCACCGGCGGCGCTCAATGCACTAACACAGGGCGGCCGGTCTTCGGCCGACGCGCGTCGCATGCCGGCGGCTCAAATCGAACGCCGACGGCCCGGCACTCGTACCAAAGCCGACGCTCGCGTTGGCCGGCAAGATCCGACAGGTCCGCCCGCGCAAATTTCCGGAAGAGGTGTGGGTCGCTTGGCACTTATCCACGCGACCCACCACCACGCAAGACTAATTCACCAGTTCGAGATCGCCCGGCTGCCAGGTCTGGTTGAACCACGGTTCCAGCGGCCCATAGAGTCGCAGAAGGAGGTTGTAGCCCTTGCCCGGCATCGTCTGCACCCAGTTCGCTTCGTTGCCGGCCGGCGCCTTCGGTCCGAACCATACGGTCGCGCCGCCGTCCGCGTTCTTCTTGAGTCCGGGAAGGTTGCTATCGACGCCCGCCGACTTCTGATCGGTGGGGAGAAGCGAGCGCGTCTGGTTGTCGTAGGCCGTGAAGGCCCAGAAGTTCTTCGCGGGAATCGGGCCCGGCAAGGTCACCTTGTAGGTGCGACTGCCATCGAGGTAGTTCCCCGCCGCATCGCGAAAGGCGAACGCATAGGCGGAGCCAGTGCCCGGCTTCGCTTCGCTCATGGCGGGCGTGATGCCGGTGGCAAGGTAGAAGAACATCACCTCGGCGTCGAGCAGTCGCTCCGCTCCCGAGAGGAACTCGTAACTTCCCCCCACGAACGGTGTGGTCCATTGCCGGTCCTTGAAGATCCGGGTACGAGGATCCCTTGACGCGAGTGAGTTCGAGCGGGCGACCGCATTGCCCACCGCGACCGCTTCCGTCAGAGTCTTCTTCATCCGCGCGTCCGGCGCGAACGGCTGCCCCTTGCGGATGCCGATCGC
>DAOMGB010000039.1:0-31203 GCA_035430095.1 Casimicrobiaceae bacterium
GCACGCAACACCAAAATGCGAAAACGGCGATCCGGAGATCGCCGCTTTGGCTTCACGGCGCCATGACTGCGTGCGCCGAACATGTAGGATACGGTTTCGTTTAGGCGACCGGCGCCTCTTCCGGGGTTTCCTCGAATGCGAGCTTGATCTTCTCGTCCTGACCCAGATCGATCGTCACCTTGCCTCCGCCGGTGAGGCGACCGAACAGCAGCTCGTCGGCCAACGCCTTGCGGATGGTGTCCTGGATTAGCCGGGACATCGGCCGCGCGCCCATGTGGGGATCGAAGCCCTTCCTGGCCAGGAACTCCTTGAGCGCGGTGGTAAACGACGGGTCGACCTTCTTCTCGTGCAACTGCGCCTCGAGCTCGAGCAGGAACTTGTCGACCACGCGCAGGATGACTTCGTGGTCGAGCGAGCCGAAGGAGATCGTGGCGTCGAGCCGGTTGCGGAACTCCGGCGTGAACATGCGCTTGATCTCGGCGGACTCGTCACCCGCCTGCCTGGTCTGCGTGAACCCGATCGATCCCTTCGCGAGTTCGCCTGCGCCCGCATTGGTGGTCATGATGATGATCGCGTTGCGGAAGTCGGCCTTGCGCCCGTTGTTGTCGGTCAGCGTACCATGGTCCATCACCTGCAGCAGGATGTTGAATACGTCGGGGTGCGCCTTCTCGATCTCGTCGAGCAGGACCACGCTGTACGGGTGCTTGGTGACGGCTTCGGTGAGTTGCCCGCCCTGGTCGAAGCCGACGTATCCGGGCGGCGCGCCGATCAGCCGCGACACGGCATGACGCTCCATGTACTCGGACATGTCGTAGCGAAGCAGTTCCACGCCCAGGCAGAACGACAACTGCCGCGCGACCTCGGTCTTGCCCACGCCGGTGGGGCCGCTGAACAGGAAGTTGCCGATGGGTTTGCGCGGATTGCCCAAGCCCGAGCGCGCCATCCGGATCGCTCCGACCAGCGCATCGATGGCCTTGTTCTGCCCGAACACCACGTTCTTCAGGTCGCGATCGAGCGTCTTCAGCGCATTGCGGTCGTCGGAAGTCACGTTCTTGGCCGGAATGCGGGCGATCTTGGCCACGATCTCCTCGACCTCCGCCTTGCCGATGACCTTCTTCTGCCTGGACTTGGGCAGTATCTTCTGCGCCGCGCCCGCATCGTCGATCACGTCGATGGCCTTGTCCGGAAGGTGCCGGTCGTTGATGAATCGGGCCGCGAGCTCCGCCGCGCTGGTCAGCGCCGCGGGCGCGTACTTGACGCCGTGGTGCTGCTCGAAACGAGTCTTGAGCCCCTTGAGGATTTCGATGGTCTCGGCAATCGACGGTTCAGGCACGTCGACCTTCTGGAACCGGCGCGACAGCGCGTGATCCTTTTCGAAGATCTGCCGGTACTCGCTGTAGGTCGTGGCGCCGATGCACTTCAGCGCGCCAGTCGACAGCGCGGGCTTGAGCAGGTTCGACGCGTCCAGCGTGCCGCCGGACGCCGCTCCTGCGCCGATGATCGTGTGGATCTCGTCGATGAAAAGGATCGACTTCGGGTTGTCGGCGAGCTGCTTCAGCACGGCCTTCAGCCGCTGCTCGAAGTCGCCGCGGTACTTGGTGCCGGCCAGCAGCGCTCCCATGTCCAGCGAGAACACCGAATACTCCTTGAGCAATTCGGGCACCTCGCCTTCGTTGATGCGCCGCGCCAGGCCCTCGGCAATGGCTGTCTTGCCGACACCGGCTTCGCCGACCAGCAGCGGATTGTTCTTGCGCCGGCGGCACAGCACCTGGATGACCCGCTCGAGCTCGTGCTCGCGGCCTATCAGCGGGTCGATCTTGCCCGACTTGGCCAGCGCGTTGAGGTTGACCGTGTAGGCCTCGAGCGCGCCCTGGGACTCGCCGCCTCCTTCGTCCTCGCCCTTGGTCTCGGGCTTCTCCTGCTTCTGTTGCGGCGTCTTGGTGATGCCGTGCGCGATGTAGTTGACGACATCGAGCCGCGTCACGCCGCGCTGGTTGAGGAAGTAAACGGCGTGCGACTCCTTCTCGCCGAAGATCGCGACCAGCACATTGGCGCCCGTGACTTCCTTCTTGCCCGACGACTGGACGTGCAGGATCGCGCGCTGGATCACGCGCTGGAATCCCTGCGTGGGCTGGGTGTCGGCGTCGGAGTGCGGCGCGAGTCGCGGCGTGTGCTCCTGGATGAAATCCGAGAGGACGCCGCGCAGCTCGTCCAGGTCGACGCCGCAAGCCTTGAGGACCTCGGCGGCGGACGGGTTGTCCAGCATCGCGAGCAGCAGGTGCTCGACGGTGATGAACTCGTGCTGCTTCTGCCTGGCCTCGACAAAGGCCATGTGGAGGGAGACTTCCAGTTCCTGCGCAATCATCGACCTTCCTTTACGTCGTTCGCGCTCCACCGGGAACATTCCCGGCTTCGAGCGTCCTTAACGCTTCTACCCCCTCGTTGGTTACAGCCCGCTTTCTAGGTCTCCTCCATCGTGCACTGCAATGGATGCTGATGCTTGCGCGCGATGTTGACCACCTGCTCGACCTTCGCCGCGGCCACCTCGCGCGTATAGGTGCCGCAGACGCCCATCCCCTCCCGATGCACCTGCAGCATGACCTGCGTCGCCTTTTCGCGGCTCAGGGCGAATACAGTTTGCAGGACGACGACGACGAAGTCCATGGGCGTGTAGTCGTCGTTCAGCAACATCACCTTGTACAAAGGCGGCGGCTTGACTATGGCCTTCTGCGCCTCGAGCAGGGTGCCGTGCTGTTCCTGATTGGACATGTCCTGTTACGATACTCCGGATCAATGTGGGGTCAATGTTTGATGATTGCAACGGTTTTTACAAGTAGGACGAAGCGACAGGCGGCGCACCTGTCGGTCAAATGCAACTGCCGCGTTCGCCGTTTCCATGCCTGACCCCGGCTTGCGAAGGGCCGCCGGATTCCGTTCGCACCCGGGTGTCGCGACCTGTGGTGATCAGGTTGAAAGCTCCTTTGGCAGCGATTCACCCGCCGTCCGGCGGGAGGTGGTGGCGCGGTCCTGAATGGCACGCGGCTTGCTCCATGCCGTGTGAGGCCCCACTTACGGGGGAACGCGCTGGAGGATTCCATGTTCATTCTCATGATCGGTCTGTCGGCCACCGGTATTGCAGCCGGCGTGGGCCTGCAATGGGTCCGCAGGAAGCAGCAAGTTAGCACGCGCCACGCCCTGGGGCTCCCGGAGGCAGCCCGTGTCCCTTTCGAAAGCACGCAGTGGCAACGGGCGCTGCGCGATCTCACCGCAATCGAGGCCAGGATAGGCAAGCGCTCGCCGCACCTGTCCGCCGCGCAGCGGCGGGAGCTGGCGGTCAACCTCATCCGCGCCCGCGGCCTGTTGCCGGCCGACGAACGCGGGAAGCATTGACCGCCTGGATGGCACGGCGTTCGTGCAATTGAGAAGCCCGCCGATCGGCGGGATGCGGTTTCCCGCCTGGAGCAGTTCTCTACATCCGTTCGATCATGGCCTGACCGAAACCTGAGCACGAGACCTGCGTGGCCCCGGGCATCAGTCGGGCGAAGTCGTACGTCACGACGCGATCGAGGATCGCCTTTTCGAGGCTCGACTCGATCAGCGCGGCGGCTTCCTTCCAGCCCATGTGTACCAGCATCATCTGGGCAGACAGGATTTCCGAGCCCGGGTTCACGTAGTCCTTGCCGGCATACTTCGGCGCGGTTCCGTGCGTGGCTTCGAACATCGCAACGGTGTCGGACAGGTTGGCGCCCGGCGCGATGCCGATTCCGCCCACCTGCGCCGCCAGCGCGTCGGACACGTAGTCGCCGTTCAGGTTGAGCGTGGCGATGACGTCGTACTCCGCCGGCCGCAGTAGGATCTGCTGCAGGAAGGCATCGGCGATCACGTCCTTGATGACGATCTCGCGGCCGGTTTTCGGATTCTTGAACGAGCACCACGGTCCGCCGTCGATCAGCTTGGCGCCGAACTCCTTTTGCGCCAGCGCGTAGGCCCAGTCGCGGAAGCCGCCCTCCGTGAACTTCATGATGTTTCCCTTGTGCACGATCGCCACCGACCTGCGGTCGTTGTCGATCGCATACCGAACGGCCTTGCGCATCAGCCGCTCCGTACCCTCGCGCGAGACCGGCTTGATGCCGATTCCCGACGTCCCGGGGAAGCGGATCTTCTTCACGCCCATGTCGTTGATCAGGAAGTCGATGAGCTTCTTCGCCTGCGGCGACTCGGCTTCCCATTCGATGCCGGCATAGATGTCCTCCGAATTCTCGCGGAAGATCACCATGTCCGTCTTCTCGGGTTCCTTCACCGGCGACGGCACGCCCTTGAAATAGCGCACCGGCCGCAGGCAGACATACAGGTCGAGCTGCTGGCGCAGCGCCACGTTGAGCGAGCGGATGCCTCCCCCCACCGGCGTGGTCAGCGGGCCCTTGATCGAGACCACGTAGTCCTTCAGGATCGTCAGCGTCTCATCCGGCAGCCAGACATCCGCGCCGTACACCTTGGTGGACTTTTCGCCGGCGTAGATCTCCATCCAGTGGATCTTGCGCTTGCCGCCGTAGGCCTTCGCCACCGCCGCGTCGACCACCTTGAGCATGACCGGGGTGATGTCGAAGCCCGTGCCGTCGCCCTCGATGTAGGGAATGATCGGATTGTCGGGGACCGTGAGGCTGTAGTCCTTGTTGACGGTGATCTTCTGGCCGCCGGCAGGGACCTTGACGTGCTGGAACGTGGACATGGAGACTCCGGAATGGATGCTGCGGGGAACCGAGCGAGCCAAAGATTTCTTCTGGCTTCGCGAAGCCGATAATTATCCGTGAAATCGATGAATCCTGCCACGCGGCCGAGCACAGCGGATTGGCCTACGTCAAACTCGGGCGTGATCCTGCTCAACAAGCCGTTCGGGGTAATCTGCCAGTTCACCGAAGACGGATCCCGACCGACGCTGAAGGACTACGTCGACGTCGCGCATGTCTACCCCGCGGGCCGGCTCGACACCGACAGCGAGGGCCTCGTGGTCCTCACCGCCGACGGCGCCATGCAGGCCCGGATCGCCAGCCCGAAATTCAAGCTCCCCAAGACCTACTGGGTGCAGGTGGAGGGCAACCCCACCGGCGCGCAACTCGCGAAGTTGGCGCGAGGCGTGGAGTTGGATGGCGCCATGACCCGGCCCGCCAAGGCGCGCGCGATTCCCGAACCGCCGGGATTGTGGCCCCGAAATCCTCCGATTCGCGTGCGCAAGGCCATCCCCACGACATGGCTGGAACTCGTCATTCGCGAAGGGCGAAATCGTCAGGTGAGGAGGATGACCGCGGCAGTCGGCCTGCCGACGCTGCGTCTCATTCGACAGGCAGTCGGCTCGTGGTCGCTCGAGGGCCTGCCGCCGGGAACGTGGCGGCGCGTGCCCGCCGGGGTTTCAGTGCTATGATCGCGCGCCGTTTGCCGACGCTGCCGAAAGGTCGACCGGACCTCCGGGCCCGGCGGCGGTTCCGGTAGGAACTCAAGTCCGCCATGATTTCATTAGCTACCGTCCTGCGTCGACATCGATGACCCCGTCGAGTTTGCAATGATCCGCCGCCTGCTCGCCCGCCTGATCCCGGGCAGGACGGCTGCACGCGACGCAAGGATCTACCGGGCCGACCAGCACGCGGTTCGTCGCGAACAGGTCCCGCGCGGGGCGCGCGTGGTCACCGAGAAGCTGCAGGAGGCCGGCTTCAAGGCCTTCGTGGTCGGCGGCGCCGTGCGCGACCTGCTTCTGGGGCTGGTCCCGAAGGACTTCGACATCGCGACCAACGCCACGCCGGAGCAGGTGAAGCCGCTGTTTCGCCGCGCCTACATCATCGGCCGCCGCTTCCGTCTGGTGCATGTCCACGTCGGCGCGGAAGTTCTCGAAGTCTCGACGTTTCGTGCGGCGCAGACGGGGGAGGACGCGACCGACGAGCACGGCCGCCTGCTGTCCGACAACGTGTACGGCACGCAGGGGCAGGATGCCGCTCGCCGCGACTTCTCGATCAACGCGCTGTACTTCGATCCCGCCACCGAGGAAATCTGGGACTACGTCGGCGGCGTGGCCGACGTTCGCGCACGCCGCCTCAAGCTGATCGGCCCGCCGGTCACTCGCTTCCGCGAGGATCCCGTGCGAATGCTGCGCGCGGTCCGGATCGCAGCGAAGGTCGGCGTCGCGATCGACGCCAAGACCGCCGCGCCGATCCCGAAGCTCGCCGGACTCATCCAGAACGTGCCGCCTGCGCGCCTGTTCGACGAAATGCAGAAGCTCCTGTTGTCGGGCCACGCGGTGGAGACGCTGAAGAGTCTGCGCACGCATGGCCTGTCGCACGGCCTGCTGCCGCTGCTCGACGTCATCCTCGAACAGCCGCTGGGAACGAAGTTCATCGATGCCGCCCTCGCCGGCACCGACCGCCGCGTACGCGAGGGCAAGCCGGTATCGCCGGCTTTCCTGTTCGCGACGCTGCTCTGGCATGAAGTGCTGCAGACGTGGAACGCCGCCAAGGGTCGCGGCGAAAAGCCGCTGCCGGCATTGTTCGACGCCATGGACAATGTGCTGGAACAGCAGGCGCAGAGAATCTCGATACCGCGCCGGTTCGAGGCGGCGATCAAGGAAATCTGGTCGCTGCAGCCTCGATTCGAACAGCGGGCCGGCGCGCGCCCCTACCGGCTGTTCGAGCATCCGCGATTTCGCGCGGCGTACGACTTCCTCGAGCTGCGGGGGATTTCCGGCGAAGTGCCGCAGGCACTGGTCGACTGGTGGACGCGGTTCCAGGACGCGAGCGACCTGGAGCGCGAGGCGATGCTGAAGCCGGAGGAGGCGCCCAGGAAGAGCCGACGTTCGCGCGGCCGTGGTCGCAAGCACCGCGTCGACGCCATTGCCGGTGGCGGCGCGCCGGACGCGGAACCGGCCGACGGCGAATAGGCCGCGGGAGTTTCGCCTTGCCGACTGTCGCGCTCGTCGGGCTGGGAAGCAATCTGGCCCACCCTCGCCGGCAGATCGCGCGCGCCATCGCCGAGCTCGCGCGACTGCCGAGGACACGCGTCGACCGCGTGTCGCCCAACTACGTGACGGCGCCGATCGCCTGCGACGACGCGCAGCCGGATTACGTCAATGCCGTTGTCGCGCTGCGAACGGCCCTCGCGCCCGTTTCGCTGCTGAAAAGGCTGCAGGCGATCGAGCGTCGCCAGGGACGGGTGCGGCATGCCGCGTCGCCCCGGAATTCACCGCGAACGCTGGATCTCGATTTGCTACTATACGACCGCCGCCGGATGCACCTGCCGCACATGACGGTGCCGCATCCGCGGATGCACGAGCGCGCCTTTGTCCTCAGACCGCTGCTTGACATCGCGCCCGCAATCGCGATTCCCGGCCACGGCGCGGCACAACGGGCAATCAAGAAAGTGCGCTGGCAGCGGATCGCGCGCACTCGCCGTCATCGGCAGTATTGAATTCCAGCAACGCTGCAACGACCTGGCCTCCGGCGAACATGGATCTGACGAAGTGCCGCTACATCGTGGTCGAGGGGCCGATCGGCGCCGGCAAGACCAGCCTCGCGCGGCAGCTGGCGTTGCATCTCGATGCCGAGGTGCTCCTTGAGCAGCCCGAGGACAACCCGTTCCTCTCGCGGTTTTACCAGGACATGCCGCGATTCGCGCTGCCCACGCAGCTCACGTTCCTGTTCCAGCGCGCCGACCAGTTGCGCGGGCTGTCCCAGCTCGACATGTTCCGGCGGCCGACCGTCGCCGATTTCCTGCTCGACAAGGACCCGTTGTTTGCGCGGCTCAACCTGTCGAACGACGAGTACAGCCTCTACGAAAAGGTCTACGGGCATCTCAAGCCGCAGACGCCCACGCCGGACCTCGTCATCTACCTGCAGGCGCCGGTGGACACGCTGGTCCACCGCGTGCAGCAGCGCGGCGTCGATTACGAACAGTCGATCCCCGACGAATACCTGGCCAGGCTGGCTGATGCGTACTCGCGGTTCTTCTACCAGTACGACGAGGCACCGTGCCTCATCATCAACAGCGAGCGGCTCAATTTCGTCGACGTTCCCGCCCATCTCGACCTGCTGCTCGCGCGCGTGACGAGCATGAGGGCGCGGCGCGAATTCTTCAACCTTGGCCAGGGCGGATAATCGTGAACACTCGACACTCGGTGAATTCCATCATGAAAACACTCGTCCGGACTTGTGCCGTGCTGATGGCGCTCATGCTCGCCCTGCCGGCGATGGCACAGGAGTCGTTTCCTTCACGGCCCATCCGCCTGATCGTCCCGTTCCCGCCCGGCGCCGGCACCGACAACGTCGCCCGTTTCATGGCGCAAAAGCTGGGGGAGTCGATGAAGGCCACGATCGTCGTCGAGAACAAGACGGGGGCCGGAGGGGCGATCGGCGCGGCCGAGGCCGCGCGAGCCGACGCCGACGGATACACGCTGCTGTTCGTCGCCGGACCCTTCACCACGGTAGCGGCCTCGGCGAAGAATCCCGGCTACGATCCGGTGAAACAGTTCGTCCCGGTGGCGCCCATCGCCGCCGGCCCGCTGGCCTTTGTCGTTGCCAACAGCGTGCCTGCCGGAACGATGCGCGAATTCATCGCGCTGGCGAAGCAGAATCCGGGAACGCTCAATTATGGATCTGCCGGGACCGGGAGCATCAATCACCTCGCGCTTGAGCTGTTCAATGCGCGCACCGGGACCAACATCGTGCACGTGCCCTACCGCGGCATCGCCGACGCGACCAAGGACCTGCTGGCCGGAAACATCCAGGCGATGACCGCGTCGATACCGGCAACCCTGCCGCTCGCCGCGGAGAAGAAGCTGAAAGTGCTCGCGGTCACCGGAACCAAGCGGATCGCGCAACTGCCGAACGTGCCGAGTTGGCAGGAGGAAGGCGTACCCAACGCCAACGTCGTCAACTACTGGGGCATTGTCGCGCCCGTCGGGACGTCCGCAGCCATCGTGGCCAGGCTCAATGCCGAAACGCAGAGAGTGCTGGCGCAACCCGAGGTCAGGGAACGGCTGGAACGCGAGGGCGCCGAAATCATCGCGGGGCCGCCCGATCGGCTGGGCACGTTGATCGAAACCGACCTTGCCGGCTGGAAGAAGCTCATCGCCGAAGCAAGGATCACCCTGGAGTAATGCCTACCTTGTCCGTCGCGGCCTTGTCCGGCGACTTCAGCGCGAGCCAGTTGCCGAATGCGGCCAGGAGGACGCCCAGGACCGCGGTCCACGTCCAGCGGTAGCCCTCGAAAAGCGTCGACAACAGCATCGCGACCACCGGCGTGGTCACCGTGGTGTAGGCCGCGATGGCCGCACCGACCCGGTTGAGCAGCGTGAAATAGGTGGCGAAGGCGATCACGCTGCCGAACAACGCAAGATAGAGCAGCGACAATACATAGGGCAGACGCACGTCGAACGTCCACGGATCGCCCTGGATGATCGCCATCGCTGCCGCAAGCAGCGAGCCGTAGGCCAGGCCCCAGGCCGTCGCCGGCAGCGTCGGGAGGCCGGCCTTGTGGTTGCGCAACGCCACCGCATTGCCCGCGGCGCAGGACGCCGTCGCGGCCAGCGTCAGCGCAATGCCCAGCGTCACCGTGCCCCCCTGCGACGCCTGTCCCAATTCGGGCAGGAACAGCAGCGCCACTCCCGTCATTCCGATGGTGGCTGCAACGAGCGTCCGAGGGCGCAGTGGCGTGCCGAACACCATGCGCATCGCGAGCGGGCTCATGAATACCAGCGTCGCAAACAGCACCGCCACCAGCCCCGAGGTGAGGTGCCGCTCGGCGTGGTAGATCCAGACGTAATTGAAACCCATGTTGAGCATGCCCAGGGCCGCGAGGAACAGGTGATTGCGCGCGGAGAAGCGCAGCGGGCGGCCGGTCGCCATGCACCACGCGGCAAGGATCAGCGCCGCCAGCGCGAAGCGATAGCAGACCGACACCTCGGGCGCGACGTCGCCCAGCTGCCAGAGGATCACCAGCCAGGTCGAGCCCCAGATCAGCGTGGGAATCAGGAACAGGAGCGGCGTGCCGATCTGAGTTCCCGTTCGCGTGGTCATTGACGTCCCATGTTCACGCGTCGCTCAACGTCGCGCGCGTGGCGCCGACCGAAGCGGCAAGCGCGGCGGCTTCCTCTTGCAACGCGCGACGGAAAGCCGCGCCGCGCGGACGCCCCTTCACAAACCCGGCGGCCACTTCCAGCGTGTCGCCGACCTTGGCAGCATTTGCCCAGCCGATGACTTCGTCGCGCCACAACAGCGGCAGCGCGTAATAGCCGAATCGCCGCATCGCCGGCGGCGTGTATGCCTCGAAGCGATACTCCCAGCCCCAGAAGAATTCGAAGCGGGGACGGTCCCACACCACGGGATCGAAGGGCGCAAGAAGCGCAACGCGCTCCTCCGCTTCCATGCGGGGCGCTTCGTCGGCCGGCAACATGAATACCTTGCCGTCCGTCGCCACCCGGCGAATGGTCCGGCTTGAGAGCATGCGCTCCAGCGCGGCGGCGCAGGCATCCGCCGAAACCGCAAAGCCCGACATCATCCGTGCGAGCCTGCGCAAGCCAGATTCGCTGAGCGGCGCGTAGAGCCGAAGCAGCAGCGCCAGCAGCTCCGCCGCGCGCGCGCCGGCCGCACGCGCACGCGGACGAGGATGGGCGAGGTCGTAGAGGCGGATGCCCGCGTCGCGCCGCGCGACCCGCAACTTGCCTTGGAACTGCAGCGCCTCGAGCATCCGCGTGGTCGCAGCCGACGCACCGCCCCAGCCGTTGCCGGTGGTGGCCTTGCCCAGCGCGACGTGCAGGTCGCGCGGATGCGTGACGCCGTGGTCGCGGACATGCGCGATGATCTTCGCGGCCAGGCGGGGATGTTCACGCTCGACACGCCACGAGCCCGCCACACGTGGGTGCAGGAAGAGCTGCGAGCGCGCGGGCAACACGCCATAGACGTGCATGTAGTCCTCGGCAAGCGGGAGGCTTGCATAGGCGCGGTCCAGGTCTCCGGCGCGGTAGGCCATCACGCGCTGCCGAAGGATGAGGTCGGCGGCGCGAGCCGGCGCGCGGATCGGGTCGAGCTGCACGAATCCCATCGCGTCGATGGCCGAGGCGAGGTCGGTCGGCGCGAAAAGCGACCGACGCACCGCATGCGAGCGCAGCGTCTTCAGCGCGACGCGTTCGATCATGCCGCACGCAGCGCGTCGACGATCTTCATCCGCGCAGCGCGGGCGGCCGGCAGGAAGCCGCCGACGAAGCCCATGATCAGCGCGAACGCCAGCGACGCCAGGATGATGACCGGAGTCAGCGTGAACCCGAAGGCGATTTCGGCGAAGGTCTGGAAGTTCATCGTCGAAATCGAGAACGCCTGCATGAACGCCGCGCCGATGATCCCGATCAGCCCGCCCACTAGTCCCAGGAGCAGCGACTCGCCGAGGAAAGCAATCAGTATCGCCACGCGCGAGAATCCGAGCGCGCGCAACGTGCCGATCTCGTTGGTGCGCGACGCGACGCTCGCGTACATGGTGATCATCGCACCGATGATCGCCCCGATCGAGAAGATGACCGAAATCGTGATGCCCAGGTAGGAAATGAACTTGGACAGCGCGGCGGACTGGTCGGCGTAGAACCTGGTCTCGCGCTTGACCTCGAGCTGCAGACGCGGATCGCCTTCGATCTGCTCCTTGACCGCGTCGAAGCGGCCGCCGTCGGCCAGCTTGAAGATGACCGCGGAATAGGCGATGCGCCGGAATGACTGGAGCAGCTGTTCGGCGTCGCCCCAGATCTCCGAGTTGAAGCCTGTGCGCCCGGCATCGAACACGCCGACCACGGTCCAATCGCGCTGGGCAAAGCGCAGCGTCTCGCCCAGCGCGGCGCCACGGAAGCCGTCGGCGATGGACTTTCCCGCGATGATTTCCGACGTGCCGGGCCGGAACATCCGGCCCTCGACGATCCGCACCTGGGGCCGCAGCACCAGGCCGGCCTGCGTCGCGCCGCGGATCACGACGTTCGACGGCTTGCCCGAATCGCGCTTCGGCAGGTTGATCAGCACCACCGGCTCCTTCGAGATGAGCTTATGCCCGTCGGCGCCGGTGGCGATATCCGGGAGCGTCTCCACGATGGCCGCCGACTGGCGGTCGACGCCGCTTTGCACCTCGGTCTGCGAACCTCTGCGGATGACCAGCGCGTTGTCGGGCTGACCGGTAGCCACCAGCGTCTGCTCCAGTCCGGCCGCCAGCATGAGCACGGTGGCGAACACATAGACGACGAGCGCCATCCCGCCGGCGGTCAGCGCGGTCGTCAGTTTGCGCGCCGTGAGGTTGCGCGCGATGTAATTGAGCGGAATGTTGACCACGATGCAGGCGGATCAGGCGGTCGCGCGCAGGCCGTCGACGATGCGCACCTTCGCCGCGCGCCAGGCGGGGACGCACGCGGCGACAATGCCGACGACGAGCGCCGCCGCCACTTGCTTCAGCACGGTCTCCTGCGTGACGAAGAAGACCGGAAACAGCGTTCCCAGCGCGCCAGCAAAGGCGGCGGCCAGCGGAAAAGTGAGCAGGATGCCAATGGCGCCGCCGATCAGCGCGATGCCGATGGACTCTCCGAAGATCAGCAGCGCGACGAATCCGCTGCCGAAGCCGAGCGCCTTCAGCGTCGCATACTCCCCATACCGCTCGCGCGCGGTCATCGCCATGGTGTTGGCCATCACCGCCATGATGATGACGATCACGACGTACGAAACGGCCTGCACCGCGAGCAGGATGGCCTCGGTCATGGCAATGAATCCCAGCTGGAACGCCTTTTCGGTCTCGGTCAGCGTCTCCGCGAGCGAATTCTTGAACGTGGCGTCGACGTCCTGCGAGACCTGCGCAGCCTGGGCCGGGTCGCGGATCTCGATGAAGTACATGCCGATCTGGTCGCCGCGGCGGGGGTATTTGGCCTTGACGACCTCGTTCAGGTAGTTCCAGTGGAAATAGAACTGCGTTTCGTCGACCTTGGCGTCGACGCCGTCGTAGATGGCGCGCAGGTTGAACGTCCAGGTGCCCGGAAAGATCGTTCCGCGAAGCGGAATCTGGTCGCCCACCTTCCAGCCATACTGGTCGGCGAGCTTGCGGCCCGCGACGGCGCCCTTGCGGTCGACCATGAACGCCTTCTTCTCTTCCGGCTTCAGCACGAATTCCGGATACAGTTCGAGGAACGAAGGCTCGATGGCAAACTGCGGGAAGAAGTTGCCCTCCTTGATGTAGACGCCGCCAAACCAGTTGGCCCAGGAAACCGCGGCGACGCCTGGCACCTGCCTGATCTTCTGCGCGTAGTTGAGCGGCAGTGCGAACGTCAGCGATATCGCATTGCGCGTGACCAGGCGGGCCGACGACGACCCTTCGGCCCCGGCGTACCACGCCTCGACGATCGTGCGCAGCAGCCCGAACGCGGTGATCGCGACGATGATGCCGACCACCGTCAGCGACGTCCGCAGCTTGTGCCGCAGCGAATTCTTTACGACCAGGAAGGGGATGAACATGGGCCGGGGCGTCGTCAGTCAACCAGCACGCCCTTCTCCAGCTGCACGATCCTGTGCGCGTGGCCAGCCGCCTTCGGGTCGTGCGTGACCATGATGATCGTCTTGCCCATCTCGGTATTGAGTCGCTCGAGCAGGCCCAGCACCTCCTCCGCCGTCGTGCGGTCGAGGTCGCCGGTCGGCTCGTCGGCGACGATCAGCGTCGGGTCGGTGATCAGCGCGCGGGCGATGGCCACGCGTTGCTGCTGGCCGCCGGACAACTCGTTGGGATAGTGCTCTGCGCGATCGGACAACCCGACCAGCGCCAGTGCGGTGTCGACGCGCTCGCAGCGCTCGCGGCGCGACAGCGAAGTAAGGTGCAGCGGCAGCTCGACATTCTGGTAGGCGGTGAGCACCGGCATCAGGTTGTAGAACTGGAAGATGAAGCCGACGTTCGCGGCGCGCCACGCGGCGAGGTCGCTTTCCGTCAACCGGGCGATGTCGACGCCCGCGACGCGAATTTCACCCGACGACGGCTTGTCGATGCCGGCGATCAGGTTGAGCAGCGTCGACTTGCCGGAGCCCGACGGTCCCATGAGCGCAATGTATTCGCCCGGCATGACGTCGAAGTTGATGTCGACGAGCACCGGGATGATCTGTTCGCCGCGGACGTAATACTTGGTCAGGTTGCGGATAGCCACCAGCGAAAGGCTCAACTCCTGCGGGTCGGGCGCCACGGCGGCTATTTCGCCACTTTGACCAGCGCGCCCGAGACGAAGCCTTCCGAAGGCTTCATTACGACCTTGTCGCCGCTCTTCACCTCGCCGGAAACGGCGGTGAGGTCGCCGATTTTCCTGCCGGGCGTCACGGGAACGGCAACGGCACGGTCGTCACGCAGCACGAACACGACGGCGTGCCCGTCGCGCTGGACAATGGCATCGCTTGCCACCGCGAGCAGCGGCTTCTGATGGTCAGGCGTAATGTCCTGCGACAGGAAGCTCACCTTGGCGCTCATCTCCGGCAGGATGCGCGGATCGATGGCGTCGAACTTCACCTTGGTCATGACCGTCGCCTTGGCGCGATCCACGGTCGGCACGATGCGGCTGATGCGGCCGCGGAAGCGCGAATCCGGCAAGGCATCCAGCAGTATCTCCGCCGGTTGGCCCACGGCTATCTTGGACAAGCTCGATTCGGCGACGTCGGCTTCGACTTCGAGCGTGCTCATGTCGGCGATCGAAACCACGGCACCCTTGGAATCCGTGGCGCTCGAGAACGGAGTCACCAGATCGCCCACATTCGCGGTCTTGGACAGGATCACGCCGTCGAAAGGAGCGCGAATCACCGTGTAGTCGACCGAGACCTGCGCGTTGCGGGACGAGGCCTCCGCAGAACCGATCGTCGCGCGGGCGTTGGCTACTCCTGCGGTGGCCTTTTCCGCACGCGCCTTGGCCGCGTCCACGGCCGCCGCGGAAACGAAATCCTTGGCCAGCAGGTCCTGGCTGCGCTTCAATTGCGCCAGGGCGTCGCGTTCCTCTGCAAGCGCCTGTTCCAGCGCAGCCTTGGCCGCGACAACGTTGGCTTGAGCACTTTGGCCCTGGGCCACGACGTCCCGCGCATCGATGCGGGCAATGACCTCGCCTGCCTTCACCCGGGAGCCCTCGGCCACGCCGAGCCATTCGAGGCGGCCCGTCGCCTTCGACGATATCGCCGCCTTGCGCTGGGCGACCACATAACCGGTCGAATTGAGCAGCACGAACTGCTGGGACGGGTAGGTCGTGACCACCGACGTCGTCAGCACCGCGACCGCGCGGGGTTGCAACGCGAACCACGCGCCCGCGATCGCGAGCACCATCACGACGACGGCCCACCCCAGCCAGCGCCGGCGGTGGCGCGAGACGGCGGGCGCCGCGCTGCGATCGATTCGGAGCGTCGAGAGGTCGGGCGGGGCGGCTTGGCTCATGGCGGGAAACGCTGGAAAAAATGAACGCCGGGAGACCGTTCCGGCGGATCGTCATTCTACCGGTTTGCAGCTTGCCGCTTGAGGGGGCGCGGCCTCGACACCCGCCCCGCCAGGCGGCTACGGGGCAGGGTGCTGGAAAGGGACGAAACACGAATCGGAAGCACACGACGATGGGTGGGCATGACCGCCCGCCGTCTCGCGCCGCCGCCGACGCGCCGGCCGTCGGGGACCCCTTGCAATTTTCTTAAAACGGATCAACAATGCGAATCATTCTTATTCGTATCCTTGGCCCCCCCCCTACCAGAGAGAGGAATGTCATGCTTCCCACGCTTCTCGTGACGCTGCGCGAAGGCATCGAAGCCTTCCTCATCGTCGCCATTACGCTGGCCTACCTGCGCAAGACGAACCGGATTGCGCTCGGTTCGGCCGTGTACTGGGGCACCGCCGTCGGGGTGTCGCTCTCGGTGCTGGCCGGCTACTTCTTCGGGCAGGCGGAAAACAAGCCGCTGTGGGAAGGCGTCCTGGCGCTCGCCGCAGCGATCATGGTCCTGTCCATGGTGATCTACATGCTGCGCGCGTCCAGGCGGATGCGCGGCGACATTGCGGCCAAGGTTGAGGCGGCCGCGCTCAAGTCGAGCACGGGTGCGTGGCTCGGCGTGTTCGCATTCGTGCTGCTGATGATCGTTCGCGAGGGAATGGAAACCGCGCTGATCCTCACCACGCTGCTGTTCGAGCAGGGCTCGCGCCACCTGTTGATCGGCGCAGGCATCGGCGTGCTGTTCGCGGCATTCATCGCATGGGCGTGGTCCCGCTACGGGCAGCGCGTCAACCTGAAGCGATTCTTCCAGGTGACTTCGGTGTTTCTGATCCTCTTCACCATCCAGCTCTTCATCTACGCGTTCCACGAGTTCAGCGAGGCCGGCGCCATCCCCGGCATCGACAACGAGTTCTGGCATGCCGCGACCGAGCCCTATGGCCCGGAAGGACAGTATGGCGAGTGGCTGACGTATTTGATGGTGCTGGTGCCGGCCGGCTGGCTCACGCTGGCGTGGTGGCGCGATCGCGGCACGCCGCCGCCCACCGCGCGCGCCGCCTGAGGAAGGTCGCGATGTACGTCTGCGTCTGCAACGCCATCACCGACCGCGAAATACGCGGCGCCGTGAAACTCGGCGCGCGTTCGCTCGGCGATCTCAAGGAGACGCTTGGGGTAGCGACCTGTTGCGGCCGCTGCACCGATTGCGCGTGTTCCGTGCTGGCCGAATCGCTGGCTGCGGACCTCGTTTCTGCCGGCAGCGACGACTAGCCTCGCCTTCCACGGTAACAGTTTCCGTTGCGCAGCGCGGCGGCGCGGTTCATCATCCCCATCCCGCGCGCGACCAATCTTCCCCCGAGACAAGCAATGAAGGGCCGACAATGAAAGGTGACAAGGAAGTCCTGCGGCACCTCAATACGGTGCTCACCAACGAGCTGACCGCGATCAACCAGTATTTTTTGCACGCGCGCATGTTCCGCAACTGGGGCTTCCACAAGCTGGGGGAGCACGAATATCGCGAGTCGGTGGACGAGATGAAGCATGCGGACAAGCTGGTCGAGCGCATCCTGTTCCTCGACGGCCTGCCCAACCTGCAGAACCTGAACAAGCTGATGGTGGGCGAAAGCGTGCCCGAGGCGCTCGCATGCGACCTCCGGCTTGAACAGGCCGCGTATCCGGACCTGAAGGCAGCCATCGCGCATTGCGAGAAAGTAGGCGACTACGTCAGCCGCGAATTGTTCGAAGACATCCTCGAATCCGAGGAGGAGCACATTGACTTCCTCGAGACGCAGATCGAGCTCATCGCCAAGGTCGGACTCGAGAACTACCTGCAGTCGCAGATGGGCGGAAGCAGTCCGTCGTAGCGGGAAACATCGCGCCGGCGCCGCAACCGGCGAGACGCGCTAACCGCCGTCCAGCGGCGTCGACTCGGCCAGCACGGAAGCGCCGCGGCGGCTGCCCCGCCACGCATCGAGGGAAATGATCGCAAGTCCGGCGCCGATGCAGCCGATGCCTATCCATTCGTTGCCGGTAAGGCGTTCGCCGAACACGGCCATCGACGACAGCAGCGCAATGACGGGTATCGCGAACATGTTGAGCGACGCCGTTCCGGCGGGCAGCCAGCGCAGCACGGCGAGCCACAGCAGGAAGCCCATGGCGGTGGCCACCGCGCCGACATAGCACAGCAGCAGGATGTACGTCGTGCTCCACTGCGTCGCCGGCAGGTCGAACGCGAGCGGCAGCAGCGTCAGGGGCAGGACGCCGATCAGCATCTGCCACGCGATGAAGTTCAGCGCGTCGAAGCGCTGGCTGCGCTGGAAATACTTGGTCGCGACCGTGCCTGCCGCCCACCCGAAGCCGGATGACACGGCCCACAGCTTGGGGCCCAGGTCGCCATGCCACTGCCACGGCGCGACCACCAGCACCATTCCCGCCAGCGCGCAGGTCACGGCAAGCCACTGGTAGCCCTTGATCCGTTCGTGCAGCACGGGCCACGCCAGCAGCAATGTCCAGAACGGCATCGTGAACACGAGCACGGACGCGCGTCCCGCGCCGCCGCCGGCCACCGCCATCGTCGTCGATCCGAAATTGAGCGTGGTCTGGAACACGCCGGTGACGACGACGGCCACCCACGAGGTCGGAAGCAATGGCCCCCGCCGCCAGAGCAGCACGGCAAACAGCACCAGCGTGGCGAGCCACGTCCGATGCACGTTGAAGACCACCGGATTGGCCGACTGCATCGCGAGCTTCATGACGACCCAATTGCAGCCCCAGATCAGCGTGAGGACCGCAAGCGCCACGTAGGCACCGCGGCGTGATCCCACCGATGGTCGGCGGGACATCAGAGGAAGGCTTCGAGCGCGCGGGCCACCGCCTCGGGCTGGTCGTGATGCAGCATGTGCCCGGCATCGGTGATCGTGACCAGTTTCGCCCCAGGCACATGCGAGAGTCGACGCTCGATTTCCGCGCGCGGATCGCCGCCCCGGGCGAGCCACTTCGGTATGTCCGAGCCGTCCGCCGCGACCCAAAGCGCCGGCGCCGTGATGTTGCGCCATATCGCGAACGCTTCCTCCAGCCGGTACACATTGGGGAAGGGAAGCTTGTGGCGCGCGTCGGCACGCAGGCGCGCCGTTCCGTCCGGCTGAACCGCGCCCCAATGGGACGCCAGAAACTCGGCCTTGTCGCGCGGCAGTCGCCGGTTGTTCTTCTGCAGACGGTCCGCCACCGCGGCAAGGCTGCGATAGGTTGCGAGCTCCGGCGGACTTTCGAGCGCGTCGAGCCACGCCGCAAACTTCTTCGGCGCCGCCTCCGGCCCCTCCGCGGGAATGCCGAACCCGTCCAGCGACACGACGTTGCGGACGCGGCCCGGGCGCACGCCGGCGTAGAGCAGCGCGACATTGCCGCCCAGGCTGTGGCCGACGATATCCACAGGCTCGCCGTCGGCCAGTGCGACCACGAGGCCATCCAGGTCGGCCACATAGTCGGCAAACCAGTAGCCTTCGCGCGCCGAATCTGTCATGCCGAATCCGCGCCAGTCCGGCGCGAGCACATGCCACTCCAAAGCCAGCGCATCGACCAGGAACTGGAACGACGCGGAGACGTCCATCCAGCCGTGCAGCAGGATGAGCTTGCGTGCCGCCGGATCGCCCCAGGTCCGCACGTGGTAACGCAGGCCACGAACGTCGACGAATCGCGCCGTGGGACTCTTCATCCGCGAATCACTTCTTCCTGCATTGCGCGACGCCGTCCTGCCAGCCGGTGCGGTAATTGCCGTCGGTCGCGAAGCGCGCGGCATCCTTCTGGTCGGCTCCGCGCGCCGTGGCGCAGCCATCGCCGAAGCCCAGCCGATACGTCGGCGGAAAACCCTGCAGGTTGACGGGCGGCGGCGGCGGCTCGACGTAGGGTTTGGGCGGCGGAAGCGGCGCGGTCGAAGGTGGCGACGCATTCGCTGGCGCCGCCGGCGATCCGGTCGGAGGCGAAACGGTCGCGCAACCCGCCGATGCCAGGATCAGGAATGCGGCTGAGAAGCGAATCAAGGACATTGCGGAATTGGCCACGTCAGACCCACATGTGTGCCGCCGGGTTCGGGATGCGACGGCGCGGGTCGTTCGCGGAAGAACGGGAGCGCGAACGGAGTAGAATTCTATCAGCCTCCAGTCCATTGCCGAAATGACCGCTCCGTCCTACGTCCATCTGCGGCTGCACAGTGAATTCTCGGTCGTGGACAGCACGGTCAGGATCGATGCCGTGGTGGCCGCCGCGGCGCGAGACGGCATGCCCGCGCTGGCACTGACGGACCTTGCCAACGCCTTCGGGCTGATCAAGTTCTACAAGGCGGCGCGCAACGCCGGCTTGAAGCCCATCATCGGCTGCGACGCCTGGATCACGCACGACAGCGAGCGCGACCGTCCGTTCCGCGCCATCCTGCTGGCCGCAACGCGCGATGGCTACCTCCGCCTGTGCGACTGGCTGTCGCGCGCCTACCGCTCGAACCAGCATCGCGGCCGCGCGGAGATTCGACGCGAGTGGTTTGCCGAAGGGACGGAAGGATTGATCGCGCTCTCCGGCGCGCGCGATGGCGATGTCGGGCATGCGCTGCTGCAGGGCAACCGCACCGGCGCGGCGCGTGCCGCCCGCGAATGGTCGGCGACGTTTCCGCAGCGCTACTACCTGGAAGTGCAGCGCGCGGGGCATGCGGAGGACGAGGCGCTGGTGGCGGCGACGGTCGCGCTCGCAGGCGAACTTTCGCTGCCGTTGGTTGCCACCCATCCGACGCAATTCGTCGCGAAGGAGGACTTTCGCGCGCACGAGACGCGGGTCTGCATCGCGGAGGGGTCGATCCTCGCGGACGCGCGAAGGCCCAGGCGGTTCACGCCGGAACAGTACTTCACGACACAGGGCGAGATGGCCGCCAAGTTCGCCGACCTGCCGGAGGCACTCGCCAATTCGGTGGCCATCGCGCAGCGCTGCAACCTGACGATTTCGCTTGGCCGCAACTATCTTCCGGAGTTCCCGACACCGCCCGGCGTGACCATCGACGAGCACCTGCGCAACGAGGCCGCGGCAGGACTCGAGCGGCGCCTGGGCCAGCTCTATCCCGACCCCGCCGTTCGCGAAGGCAAGCGCTCCGAATACAGGTCGCGCCTCGAGTTCGAGACCGGGACCATCGTGCAGATGGGCTTCGCCGGCTACTTCCTGATCGTCGCCGATTTCATCAACTGGGCCAAGAACAATTCGGTGCCGGTCGGCCCGGGCCGCGGATCGGGCGCGGGAAGCCTGGTGGCGTATTCGCTGGGCATCACCGATCTCGATCCCATTCGCTACGCTCTGCTGTTCGAGCGCTTTCTCAATCCGGAGCGAGTGTCGATGCCCGACTTCGACATCGACTTCTGCCAGAGCGGCCGCGATCGCGTCATCGACTACGTCAAGCACAAGTACGGCGAGGATTCGGTGTCGCAGATCGCCACGTTCGGCACGCTGGCGGCGCGTGCTGCCGTGCGCGATGTCGGGCGCGTGCTCGACATGCCCTATCTCTTCGTCGACGGCATCGCGAAGCTGATTCCCTTTGCGCCCGGCAAGCAGGTGCTGCTCAGGCGCCCGCCGGCGCGCAAGGAAGACCGCGAGTCGAACGTCATCTACGCGCGCGAGGCGGAGCCGCTGCTGGTCGAGCGCGAGGCCGCCGAGGAGGAGGTGCGGCAACTGCTCGAACTGGCGGAGCAGCTCGAAGGGCTGCCGCGCAACGTCGGCATGCACGCGGGCGGAGTGCTGATCGCACCGGGAAAGCTCACGGACTTCTGTCCGCTCTACGTCCAGCCCGGCGCGGAAGCCATCCTCTCGCAGTTCGACAAGGACGACGTCGAGGCCGTGGGGCTGGTCAAGTTCGACTTCCTGGGCCTTACCACGCTGACCATCCTCGACTGGACGCTCCGGTACATCCGCCAGCTGGATCCGGACAGCGACATCGTTCTCGACGCGCTGCCGCTGGACGACCGCGCAGCCTACGATATCTTCAGGACGGGCAACACCGTCGCCGTGTTCCAGTTCGAATCGCGCGGCATGCGCGACCTGCTGAAGCAGGCGCCGCCGACGCGCTTCGAAGACATCATCGCGCTGGTCGCGCTCTATCGCCCGGGTCCGATGGAACTGATCCCCGACTACGTGGCGCGCAAGTCCGGACGCGAACGCGTGCCCTATCCCGATCCGCGACTGGAACCGATCCTCGAGAACACCTATGGCGTGATGGTGTACCAGGAACAGGTGATGCAGATCGCGCAGGTCATCGGCGGCTACACGCTGGGCGGCGCCGACCTGCTTCGCCGCGCGATGGGCAAGAAGAAGCCCGAGGAAATGGCCAAGCACAGGACCATCTTCGTCGAAGGCGCGGTCGGCAACAACGTGAAGGAGGCCCGGGCGACGCTGCTCTTCGATCACATGGAGAAGTTCGCGGGTTACGGCTTCAATCGTTCGCATGCCGCCGCCTATGCGCTGATCGCCTACCAGACCGCATGGTTCAAGGCGCATCACCCGGCCGCGTTCATGGCGGCCAACCTGTCGCTGATCATGGACGACACCGACAAGGTCCGCCACTTCCGCGACGACGCGCTCGCGCTGGGCCTCGAGATGCTTCCTCCGGACGTGAACGCTTCGAACTATCGATTCGAACCCGTGGACGCACGGCAGATTCGCTACGGGCTTGGCGGCATCAAGGGCACGGGCCAGGCGGCGATCGAGTCCGTCGTCGCCGCGCGCGCTGCGGGCGGTCCGTTCGTCGACCTGTTCGACTTCTGCCGCCGCGTGGACAAGCGCGCGGTGAACCGCCGCGCCGTGGAGGCGCTGGTCAAGGCCGGTGCATTCGATTCGGTCGAGCCGCGACGCGCATCCGTGCTGGCATCGGTCGGCATCGCGCTGGAAGCCGCCGAGCGCGCCGAAGCGAACGCGGCGCAGGTGTCGCTGTTCGGCGAGGAATCGGCCGAGCGCTCGATCGGTCTCGTCGCCGCTCGCGAGTGGTCCGACGCGGAGCGGCTGCAAAACGAAAAGACCGCGGTCGGGTTCTATTTGTCCGGCCATCCGTTCAACGGCCATGCCGCCGAACTGGCGCCAATCGTGCGCACTTCGCTGTCGGACCTGGCTCCGAGGAACGACCGCGTGCTGGTCGCCGGAATCGTGACCCAGATGCGCGTGCAGAACGGACGGCGTGGAAGGATGGCCTTCGTCACGCTCGACGACGGCCGGGGTTCGACGGAAATCATGGTCTACAGCGAGGTCTACGACAGCGTGCGCAACCTGCTGCGCGACGACCAGCTGGTGATCGCCGAGGTCAAGGTCAGCCAGCGCATGACGGACGACGGCGAGGCCAGCGGCCTGCGGATCATTGCCGAGAACGTCTACGACCTGCCGGCCATCCGGAAAAAATTCGCCAAGGGATTGAGGCTGGCGTGCAATGGCAACGCGTCGGCGAGCCGCCTCGCGGACATCCTGCAGCCGTTCCGGCCGGGGGACAAGCCGATCGTCATTTCTTACCGCAACGAGGATATCGGCGGCGATGTCGCGTTGCCCGACGCGTGGCGGGTCAACCTGGACGACGCATTGCTCGCCAGCCTTCGCGAATGGCTCCAGCCCGAGAACGTGCAGGTGCTGTATTGACGTCGCCTTTGCGCCGGTAGTGACGTTGCACCGATGTTCATGACCCGCCGCGGGAGAGCGGGCTTTCGCCGGTGGATGGCAGACCCTCGCCGGGGTCTGTGGCGGCACCGCGACTTCCTGCTGTTGTGGAGCGCGCAGGGCGTCTCGGCCGTCGGCTCGCGCATCACGCGCACCGCGCTGCCGATGGCGGCCATCCTCGTCATCGACGCCTCCGCCTACGAACTGGGTTTCCTTGCCGTGGCGCTGTCGCTGCCCGGCGTGCTGGTGGCATGGTTCGCCGGAGGGTGGGTCGACCGGCACCGGCGCCGACCCATGCTGATCGCCACCGACGTCATCCGCGCGGTCGTGCTCATGGCCATTCCCGTTGCCGCGTTGTGGCATGTACTGTCGCTGCCGATCCTCTATGCCGTCGCGGCGGTCGCCGGCATCTGCACCGTTCTTTTCAACCTCGCCGACCACGTGTTCATCACCGACCTTGTATCGCGGAAGCGTTTGCTGGAGGCCAACGCAAAGCGCGAAGCGGTCGACGCCATGGCCGAGATCAGCGGACCCGCGATCGGCGGCGCGCTGGTTGCGCTGCTGACGGCGCCCATCGCCATTGCCGCCGACGCGCTGACCTTCGTCGCGTCGGCATTGCTGATAGCGCGCATCCGCAAGGAAGAATCCATCCGCGCGCCGGCGGCCGCAACGTCGTTCATCGACGACGTTCGAACGGGCGTGCGCATCGTCTGGCGCACGCCGGCCGTCCGCACGCTGTTCTGCGCGATGACGCTGTTCACGCTGTGCGGAAGCTTCATGGCGTCGCTGTACACGCTCTACGCGCTGCGCGAGCTGGGGATGTCCCCGACGCAGCTGGGCATGGCGATCGGATGTGGCGGCATCGGCGGCCTGATCGGGGCGGCATTCGCCGCGCCCGCGGCCGCGCGTTGGGGAATTCGCCGCACGCTGATGGGTTCGCTCGCCCTGACGGCGGCGATGCAGGCGTTCATTCCGCTGGCGCCCGCCGTTCCGATGGTCGCCATGACGTTCCTGATCGCACAGCAACTCGTGGGGGACGGTGCGATGACCGTTTATCTCGTCAACGAAACCACGCTGCGGCAGCGGCTGTTGCCGCAGGAGGCGCTCGGCCGCGCGGCCGCCAACTGGCAGGTCGCCGCGGGCGTGCTGACCCCTGCCGGTGCACTCCTCGGCGCGGTGCTCGCGGAGACCATCGGACTGCGGCCCGCGCTGTGGATATTGGCGTTGGGCTTTGCCAGCGCGTTCCTGTGGCTGGTCATGGCGCGCGAGACCCTGCCGGTCCGGAAGGACTTCGCGACGACCGGCCGCGGGTTGCCATAGAATCGGGTTACCGTTCATTTTGGAATCGAATCCATGACCCTGCCCGCCTCCATGCGCTACGTCGCGATGCGCGAAGCCGGTCCGCCGGACGTGCTGTACCTGGCCGACGGGCCGGCGCCACGGGCCCGTCCGGGCGAAGTGCTGATCGAAGTCGCCTACGCCGGCGTGAACCGGCCCGACTGCCTGCAGCGCGCGGGCGCGTATCCGCCGCCGGCCGATGCGTCCCCGGTCATTGGCCTCGAAGTCGCCGGCCGCATCGCCGCGCTGGGCGAAGGGGTCACGACCTGGCAGGTCGGCGATGAGGTGTGCGCGCTGACCCCCGGGGGTGGCTATGCGCAATATTGCGCGACTCCCGCCGGCTTCTGCCTGCCTGTCCCGGTCGGCATGCCGCTGCGCGAAGCCGCCGGCATTCCGGAAAACTACTTCACCGTCTGGAACAACGTCTTCGACCGCGTGCGCCTGGCCGCCGGCGAATCGATCCTGATCCACGGCGGCACCAGCGGCATCGGTCTCACGGCAATCCAGCTCGGCAAGGCGTTCGGCGCCACCGTCGTCGCCACCGCCGGCAGCTCCGAAAAGGTGGCGTTCTGCTGCACGATGGGCGCCGATCACGCCATCGACTACAAGACCCAGGACTTCGTGGCGGAAGTGGCGCGAATCACCGGAAGGAAGGGCGTGGACGTGGTGCTGGACATGGTCGGCGGCGACTACGTGGAGAAGAACCTCAAGTGCCTGGCGCTGGAGGGCCGCCTCACGCAGATCGGGTTCCTCAACGGCGCACGGGTCGAGGTGAACCTCAACCACATGATGCTCAAGCGGCTGACGCTGACGGGTTCGACGCTGCGCGCGAGTCCGCTGGCGCGGAAGGTGGAGATCGCGAGTTCGCTGCGTGAAAAGGTGTGGCCGCTCTTCGCGCAACGCAGGCTGCAGATCGTGATCCAGGAGACGCTGCCGCTGGCGCAGGCGCGCGACGCGCACGCGTTGATGGAATCCGGCAGGCTGATCGGAAAGGTGATCCTGAAAGTCTGACCCGTTCCGCCTCGGCCGCGATCAATACGTCGCGCGCCCGCCGGAAAGGTCGAACACGGCGCCGGTCGAGAACGAGCAGTCCTCGCTCGCCAGCCAGCACACCATCGCGGCGATCTCGTCGACAGTGCCGAATCTTCCGAGCGGGATCTTCGACAGCATGAAGTCGATGTGCTGCTGCGACATCTGGTCGAATATCGCCGTGCGCACCGCCGCCGGCGTGACGCAGTTGGCGCGGATCCCGGACTTCGCAAGTTCCTTGCCCAGCGACTTGGTGAGTCCGATCACCGCCGCCTTCGATGCGCTGTAGGCCGACGCGTTCGGATTCCCTTCCTTGCCGGCGACCGATGCGATGTTGACGATGCGGCCGTAGTCCTTCGCCTGCATGACCGGCACGACCGCGCGGTTGCACAGGAACACGCCGTGCACGTTGACGTCGAAGACATGTTTCCACTGGTCGACCGGATAGTCGGCCAACGGAACATTGGGACCGGTAATGCCAGCGGAGCAGACCAGCGCGTCGATTCCGCCGCAGGCGGCCGCCGTGGCGTCCGCGGCCCGCTGCACCGCCGCGGCATCGGCCACGTCGAGCGCCAGCGTCAGCGTAGCGCCGCCGAGCTGCGCCTTGGCGTCCGCAAGCATCTTCTCGTCGCGGTCCCAGAGCGCGACGCGCGCGCCGCTCGCGACAAGACGTCGGGCGACGGCAAATCCGATCCCGGCGGCACCGCCGGTGATGGCGGCCGTCCTGCCCTTGAAATCAAGTTGGTTCATCGTGGGCCCGCAGGTGGGTGGGTTTGGAAACGACCGCGATCGCACTCACGCGCGCTGGAACAGCATGAGGCCGATCACCAGCGCCGCGACTGCAAGTATCCCGAGAATGGCCATCAGTGCCAACAGCGTATGCCTGGTTTCGCCATGAAAGACGAGGAGGTCGTCGATGAGTTCGGCGACCTGTGCGTTGGTTGCGAGCGAGGGCCCGGAGTCCTCTTCGTGCGGTGGCGCCGGGACCCCCGGCGCTGCAGGCACGTCGATGGGCAGGATGAACGTGAAGTTCGTGACCAGCAGCGTCTGATGCGCGAGCGTATCCCAGTACTTGTTGCGCTTGCCCGCTCTCACTTCATAGGCCAGGCCGCGCGTTTCCGTGCGGGAGATCCGCTCGCCGGCATCGACGAAGAACTTGGTCGGCAACCGCCCTGAAAGCGCGAACCGGACCAGCTCGTCGAACTTGGTCGCGGCCATGGCGATGTTGATCTGGAATTTGGCCGGGGTCGGATCCGCGGCGCCCTCCGCTTCCGCTATGTAAACGAGGGTTCCCGGGCCGCCGTTGCCGTTCCGCGAGGTTGCGTCCCTGCTGCGAATGCGCAGCGTTCCGGCGAGTTCCTCCAGCTTTCCGCCGGTGGCCAGCTTGACCGATTCGCCGTTCTGGACGACGACCTTCATCACCAGGACGCTGGCCTTGCTCTCCTCGATGATGAGGCGCGCCTTGGTCGGCCGAAAACTTACGAGCGGCATGCGCTGATTTCGTCTTTCTGTCGACCGTTGCAGGAAGGGCCGGCGCCCTGGGGTCGTTGCCTTGCGGCCGCGTTGTAGTGCACGACATAGCCAGCGTGCCGGCGCGCGACTGCCGCGATTCTATTGCAAGAGACGAAGGAGCATGCGCCCGACCGACCAGCGGACGAATTCAGCGCGGCCTGCGCCCCGCAAGGTCGGCGAGATGGGCGATCAGCGCGGCCAGCAGCCAGGTGGCGATCCAGGGCCAACGTTCCTCGACCAGCGCGCAACGAAGCGCGAGCAGCAGGAAGACGCCGGAAAGCAGGCTCAGGGCAACCTCGCGCAGGCGCACGCCGCGGCCGGTCTTCCCGCGGTAGACGGCGATGAATACGGCCTCGACGAATATCGCCGCGAGTATCAGGTCGACCACATGGCCGGAGGCGAACAGATCCTTCACGATCGACCGCCTTCCTGCGGGAATACGAGCGCTTGCCACACATGCACACGAGTCATAAGGACGAGAGTGAATTTCATCGCAGCTGCCATCTTACCGCCTGGCGCGACGAAGGGGTTGGAACGCGAGACGAAGGATACGTGCAGCATCGAAATGGGTGGCGAAAGGTGGTGCAGTCTTTTCCGGTCGCGGAAGCGCATCGCGCCAAGGACGAGACGCCACCGGGATCCACTGGCTCAGGCAAACAGCGGCGTCGCGTCGATGTAGATCCGATAGTCATTGATCAGGCCGTTGCGCGTTCCCAGGATGTTTGCGAACGGCAGCGTGACCTCGCTTCCGTCGTGCCGCGTGTAGGTCACCGTGCCTTGGCAGATGAAATGATCCGGATGTGACCAGGTGCGAGCGATGTCGTGCCGCGAAGCGCGGATTGCCCCGAAGAAATTGTCGACGGCGCCACCGATCGCGGCCTTGCCGACGGCCGGCGGCGCGTTGGCGAAACGGAATTCCGCATCATCCGAAAGAAAGGTCAGGAAGCGTGGAGTGTCTTTGGCATCGATGCTCGCGAATAATGCGGTGGTCCAGCTGGTTTGGTTCATTGTGGCCTCCTGGATGGGGTGGTCAGGTCTGGAACAAGCGGCAATTGCGGTGAGGCTTCGCCCGACACTCAACTCATCAGTCGCGCCGCGACCAGCGCGGCGGTGAGCAGCAGCCCGTGCAGCGACGCCGCGCCGATCGTCATCTGGATGGCGGGTGCCAGTTCCGGCGGACGGGCAGCGAAGCGCATCACGTCGCGCGCGGCCTTGGCCGAAAGCGCGGCCGGCAACAGCGCTATCAAGGCGAGCCACGGTAGCGCCCCGGTCAAAACGGCGCCGACCAGCCAAGCATAGGCGGCGACGGCAATTGCGGCGTAGACCCAGCGCGCGCGATCCACGCCCAGGCGCACGACCCAATGATGCTTACCGGCGGCCTCGTCGGCCTTGCGGTCAGGAAACTGGTTGATATAGAGAATGTTGGTGACCAGCAACGCGTAGCCTGTCACTGCCACCACTGGCAGGCTGGAAATGCCCCCGCGTTGAACGAAGTCGGCACCGACGGCAATCAGCGCAAAGCCGGCCCAGACACATGCTTCACCCAGGCCGCGGCTGTTGAGCTTGAGCGGCGGCGCCGAATAAGTCCAGCCGATGAAAAGGCCCGCCACGCCTATCCAGACCAACCCGGGCGCCGAGACCGACGTCAGCCAGAGCCCGGCCACCACGACCAGCGCAAGCAACGCTGCGCCAAAGACCATGGTCTCGCGCAAGGTGAGCACGCCGTTCTGGATGAAGCGGCTGCCGCCGGTGAACGGAAACACGCGCTCGGTGTTGATGGCATCGGTGCCGTTCAGCGCATCGTAGTAGTCGTTGAGCACATTGATTCCCGCATGCGCCACCAGGGCAAAGATCACGGTGATCGTCGCCGTCGCGGGATGAACGGCGACGCCGCTTGCAAACGCCGTGGCGAGGCCGATCAGGCAGGCAAACAGCGTCACGGAAAGGAAGGGCGGCCGCGTTGCCAGAAAGTATCGCAGCGCTGGGTTGGAAAGCGATGCAAGCGACGGTTCTGCGGGCGGCATGGGCAGCTCCTACCAGGTGATGTGGAAGTGGTTGGCGAGGGTCAGTTTCAAACCAGCGCACGATGCGCGATAGGGATCTGGGAATTCATGGTGCCGGCAGTAGGAATTGAACCCACGACCAACGGTTTACAAAACCGCTGCTCTACCCCTGAGCTATGCCGGCGCGGACGTGATTCTACCGCGACAGTCACCGCACGGGCTTGGACGCGCGCGCATGGGCGCGCTGGCGCCGCCAGAGCTGGATCCTCCGCCGGAGCGCTGTCGAGGTCACCGCGTGCAGCAGATGCCGCGTCGACGATTTCAGCCGGTAAACCGACTCCGAGCGAAATCGGGCAGGCGAGCGGGCAAACGCGAACGGCAATTTCGCATAACGCGCCGCGCCCTCCCGCTCCAGTGCCGTCGCATAATCGTCGATCAGCGCCTGCACATGCGTCATCGGCGCAGGCGAGGCTTCCGGATTCTGTTGCTGACCGGGCGAATCCGCGCCGGACAGCAGTCCCGAGAAATGGCAGAAGACCAGCGGCTCGCCGTTGACCCGGAATTCGCCGTTCTCGACCGACAGCCGATGACGGTCCATGTTCCAGCGGCCGAAGTTCCAGCCCGGATGCCGAACCACGCGAACGCCGTCGAACATGCCGGGGACGAGGTCCAGCCATCGCTGGTCTCCCACCAGGCCGCGCTCGACATCGACAAGGCAGTGGCGCAGCAGCTTGTCCTGCCACCACGACAGGAATTGCGCCGCGTCCGGCCCCCGCGCGATGCCCACGAATCCGGCGTTGTAGGCGCCGGCCTGCAGGATCCGCCGCTCGAACTCGATGACATCCTCGCCGGCCCCGTCCCGGGCGACCGCGGTCAGGTGGGGCGTGAGCATGATCGATGCGGTATCGAGCATGGCCAGCATCGGCTGGAGCGTGGCGTAGACGACGATGTCGGCGTCCAGGTAGATTGCGCGGTCGTAACCGCGTCGGAGCAGCTCCGCAAGCGCCCACGGCTTGGTGGCGAAGCACAGTTCCGCGGGACCGTACCGATGGACGAAGGCATCGATGTCGGGCACCGGAAGTGTCTCGACGGGGACGAGTTCGAACGGTTGCGCGCCGAGGCGCCGATCCGCGTCGCGGTCGGCCAGCACGACAATGCGGTCCGCTTCGGGCAGGTGCCGCTGCACGCCGGCCATCAGGCACCTGGCACGGTGCATGTGGCTGCGAGTGACCACGGTGACGACCGCAGCCGTCACTCGGTGCTCACTTGATGATCTGCAGGTGCGACGGACGCGGCTTGGGCTTGCGTCCTTCCTTGTCCGCGTCCGGTTCGACGACTTCCGGGACGCTGGGGGCCGTTGCGGAGACGAGGGACGCCACCGGATCAACGGTTCCCGAGAAGGCGAAGCCGTAGCCGGTTTCCTTGGCGAAGATGCCGGTGACTGCCGCCATGGGCACCGCGACCTCCTGCGAGGCGCCGTTGAAGCGCGCGGTGAATTGCACCCATTCGTTGTCGATCGTGAGCTTGCGCGTCGCGGTCGAGCCCACGTTCAGCACGATCTCGCCGTTCTTGACGAAGCTCATCGGCACGCGCGTTTGCGCATTCACTTTGACCGCGAGATATGGCGACAGCGCGTTGTCCGCGCACCATTCGCAGATGGCGCGGATCAGGTACGGCTTGGCGGATTGCTCGGACATGGGGGAAAGATACTACGCGCGCTGGCGGCGAGGTCAAGCGACGCAGGTGTCTAGGAGCCATGCCCATCGGGCCGAATCGATTGGAAGCGGCGGCGGCGTCACCGCGGACATGGGGACCCGGTGTCGTTGGATCAAGGTCGCTGGATCCCCGCTTTCGCGGGGATGACACGATCCGCGCTCCGCGCGGATCATGTCATTTCCGCATGCCCCGCTCGGCCGACGTCAGCGCCTCGGAAAACGCCGGGCGCGCGAACAGGCGTTCGGCGTATTTCATCAGCGGCGCCGCCTGCTTGCCCATCTGGATGCCATAGTAGTCGAGGCGCCAGAGCAGCGGCGTGATCGCGACGTCGAGCATCGAATATTCCTCGCCCAGCATGTGCTTGTGCTTGGCGAACACCGGCGTGATCTGCAGCAGCGAATCGCGCACCAAGCCGCGCGCCTTGTCGGCGTTCTTCTGGTTGTTGCCTTCCAGCGCGTCGATGTGGACGAA
>DAOMGB010000040.1:0-29359 GCA_035430095.1 Casimicrobiaceae bacterium
GAGCCTCTTCGGCAGCGAGAAGAAACGCACGATTCCGATCAAGGCGATGGTATGAACGCCTTCACGAAGCCGGTCGGGGCGCCGGGGACGCTGCGCGTGCTGGCGGCCCTCCTGTCCTATCCTGACGCCGAGCATCGCGCATGGCTGCCCGAGATGGCGCAAGTCCTGCGCCGGGAAAAGGCATTGCCTTCGGCGCGCCTCGCGGAACTGGACGCATTGATCGACAGGCAACGCGCCGCAGACCCTTTGGATGTCGAAGCGGAATACGTGCAGCTCTTCGATCGCGGCCGCGGCACGTCGCTTCACCTTTTCGAGCACGTCCACGGCGATTCACGCGACCGCGGCCCGGCCATGATCGATCTTGCGCAGACCTATGAAAAGGCGGGACTGTTCCTGGCGCCCGGAGAAATGCCCGATTACCTTCCGGCCGTGCTGGAATTCGTTTCCACGCAGCCGGCGCGCGAGGCGAAGGCGTTTCTCGGCGAGATGGCGCACATCTTCAACGCAATATTCGCCGCACTGCGAAAGCGCGACAGCGCATATGCGAGTTTGTTGGGCGCACTGCTGGAACTCGCCGGCGAAAGGGCGCAGCCCGTTGCGCCATCCGCCGAGGAGCCTCTCGACGAGACTTGGGCGGAACCGCCGGTCTTTGCCGGATGTTCATCCAAGGGCCAGGCGCGCCCGGGTGAACCACAGCCGATCAAGCTGATGCGCGGCATGTCGCCACCGGGAGCGGCGTCGAGCGCCGCCGCACCATCATCCGCCAGCATGGGGGGAGTACGGCAATGAACACCTATCTCAACAATCTCGCCTTCGTCGTCTATCCGTACATTTGCCTCGCGGTTTTCCTGATGGGCAGTCTCGCCCGCTTCGACCGTGACCAGTACACATGGAAGAGCGACTCGTCGCAACTGCTGCGCACCGGCACGCTGCGGTGGGGCAGCAACTTGTTCCATGCGGGCATCCTGTTCCTGTTCTTCGGGCATTTGGTCGGGCAACTGATGCCACACTGGATGTACGAGCCGTTCATCAGCGCCCCGCAGAAGCAACTGCTGGCCATCGTTGCCGGCGGCGTGGCGGGCACGATCTGCTTCGTCGGGCTGACGCTATTGCTGCACCGGCGAATCTTCGACCCGCGAATCCGCCTGACCAGCCACCGCACCGACCTGGCGATCCTGGTCATCCTCTGGGTCCAGCTGTGCCTCGGACTCATCACGCTGCCGCTTTCGTGGGCGCATCGCCAGGATGCCGGCACCATGCTGATCCTGGCGAGCTACCTGCAGGGCATCGCGACGTTGCAGCCCGACGCCAGCGCGCTGGGGAATGTGGCCTGGCCCTTCAAGGTGCACATGCTGCTCGGAATGACCATATTCCTGCTGTTTCCGTTCAGCCGCCTGGTGCATGTGTGGAGCGGCTTCGCGACCATCGCCTACCTGTTCCGCCCGTCGCAGATCGTGCGCAGCCGGCGACTCAATGTCCCGCCGGGGAACAATCTGGCACGTCGCCCCGGCGTCGCGGACTGAGGGGCACGACCATGCGCCTGGGAACCGCCGATTCGAATTCAGCAGACCGGAAGTCCGCCGCAACGTCCAGCGTCGCGCGCGTCAATGGCATCCCGCTGCACGCGCCGGGGCAGGTATTGCGAGACGACGAATTGCGTCAGCGCGCGTGCACCGAGCTCCTGCGGCAGGCCGCGCAGCGCGCAGGATTGCTCGACGCGGCCGACACCTGCCTGGAAGACGGCGCAACCAGCTATGCGGCGACGGTGGCCATCGAAGCGCTGCTGGAGAGGTCGATTTCGGTGCCCGATCCTACAAGCGATGCATGCGAACGCCATTATCTCGCCCACGAGAAGAGCTATGGCAGCGGTGAGCGACTGCGCGTCCGTCACATTCTGTTTGCGGTAACGCCGGGTGTCGACGTCGCCGCGCTGAGGAAGCAGGCCGAAATGGCGCTGCTGGACGTCCGGTGTTTCGATGGCGCCGCGTCGACCAGGTTCGCGGATGCGGCCGCCAGGATGTCCAATTGTCCTAGCGGCGCTGCCGGCGGCGAACTGGGCTGGCTGGCTCATGCCGATTGCGCACCAGAATTCGCGCGAGAGATCTTCGGCCGCGCCGAGTTGGGCGTGCTTCCGCGGCTCGTGCACAGTCGATTCGGCCTGCACGTCGTGGAGATCCTCGAGCGCGAACCGGGCACGAAGCAACCGTTCGAGGCGGTCCGCGGCGCTGTCGAGTTGGCCTTGCGCCAGCAAACCTACGTGACGGCGTTGCGCCAGTTTCTGCAGCGTCTGGCGGGGGAGGGCGAGGTGGAAGGCGTCGACCTCGACGCCGCCGACACGCCGCTGGTGCAGTAGCAAGTCCAGGAAGTGCCTGGCCAAACATGAGCGATTCCCACTTCGAGCTGCTTCTGCACGCCGCGCGCTCCCAGCCAGTGCCGCAGCGCCTGCTGTTCGTCTTTGCGAACGCAACGTTGCCGGCCGACGCCACTGCCGCGCAACGATCGAGTTTCGACGCGGGAGAGGGTGGAGAACTCGATCCGGTCATGTCCGTCGACAAGGATCCCCACGCGCTGACGACGTTCGCGGCGCTGGCGGCCGAGTCGATGCAAATGGGGCAGGGTTGGCACGTGGTGTTCGTGGCAGGGCTGTCCGGAAGGGGCACAATCGCGCCGACAGAAGCGCAGACCGAGCACGCGCTGAGCCAAATGGTCGAGTCCGTGCGCCGGGGCGATTTCGGCCGGTACCTCGCCTATGATTCGCGCGGGGAGCCGATCAGCATTTCCTGAGCCCGCGCGGCGCAGGGACCGATCGCGACGCGAGTTTCATCGCTGTGTCCACGACTCCCTGAGCCCACGCGCATGCAAAAGCCGATACCGCTGCAGCGGCCAACCTCGAATGTCCAGCCGGGCCTGGCGGAATTTGCGCTTTGGAGGCTTGGGTTCCGTCCGTTCTACCTGATGGCCGGCATCTTCGCCGCGCTGTCCGTCCCGCTTTGGGTTTGCCAGTATGCGGGCTATCTTCCCGCAGCCTACCTGCGCGGCATGGTCTGGCACGGGCACGAAATGCTGTTCGGCTATGCGCTGGCGGTGATCACGGGTTTCCTGTTCACGGCGGTGCGCAACTGGACGGGCCGGCCCACGCCGACCGGAGCGGCGCTGGCGGGCATCGCCGCACTCTGGATTGCCGGCAGGATCCTGGTACTGACGCCCTATGACGTGGCGGCAGCGGTGGTGAATGGCGCGTTCCCGGTGGCGGTTGCCATCGGCATCGGCGTGCCGCTGGTCCGGAGCGGCAACAAGCGCAACTATTTCTTCGTTGTGCTGCTGCTGATGTTCGGAGCGCTCGCGTTGGCCCTGCACCTGTCCTACCTGCGCATGATGAACTGGCCCGAACTCGTCAGCCTGCAGGTCGGCCTCGACCTCGTGCTGCTGATCATTGCGGCCATCGGCGGCCGGGTCATCCCGATGTTCACCAATAATGGCGTTCCGGGCGCGGGCGCCGCCAGCAAGCTCTACGTCGAGAAACTTGCGCTCGCCAGCATCGCGGTGTTGGGCGCGGCCGATTTGCTGCAGGCGCCAGGTCCGGTGATCGCGGGGGTTGCGCTGGTCGCGGCAGCGGTGCACGGGACCCGGCTGTACCTGTGGCGTTTCTGGCGCACGCTTCGAACCCCGCTGGTCTGGGTTCTGCATGGCGCGTATGCCTGGATCGTCCTCCATCTCGTGCTTCGGGCGATGGCGGCATCGGGTCTCATCGGCGAGCCGCTTGCCGTTCACGCGCTGACGATTGGCGGCATCGGCGGCATGACGATGGGGATGATGACGCGCACCTCGCGCGGCCACACGGGACGCCTGTTGCAGGCGGGATGGCCGGAGGCGACGTGCTTTGCGCTGGTGTTCTGTTCCGCGCTGGTCCGCGTCGTCGGCGGGATCTTGTTGCCCGGCATCTACATGGCCACGGTCATCGTCTCCGGCGCGCTATGGTCGGCGGCGTTCGCGCTGTTTGCGATCACGTATTGGCCGATTTTGACGCGTGCACGCCTCGACGGGAAGCCGGGCTGATTGCCGGGACGGGCGGGTTCTCGCCCGCCCTGACTTTCGCAAATCGTTACTTCTTCGCAGGCGCCTGTGCAGCCGCCGAAGCTTGGGCCGCGGCCGGCGCAGGGGGCGGCGTGTCCGAGTTCCAGATGTCGCGGCTGATGTGCCACTTGCCGCCCTTCTTGCTCCAGATCTCCATGTACTTGCCCGTATCCACGACCGCTCCGGATTTGTTGGTGACCGAGAACGTGCCGGAATGCCACGCCGTGTCGCCGAAGACCGCGACGTCATTGACGTTGCCCATCACAAAAGTGACTCCACCTGCCTGGGCGCCGGCGATTTCCCTGGCAAGGACAGGCTTGATTGCGGCGTGACCACGGAGCATGGGCGAGCCGGGCGGCATCACCACGGCATCTTCCGCGTAGGTCGCCACGACACCATCGACATTGCCCGCATTGAAGGCCTTGACCCAGGCCGCCGTGCCGGCCCGTATCGTTGCCGCCGCGTCGTCGGCGGCGATTGCCATCGCCGGCATGACGACCGCAACGACGAACAGACAGGCCGCAAACGCTCGTGCGCTTCTCGTGAACTTCATTCGACTCTCCCCGTGGTTGCCCTCTTGGTTGACTTCGCGAGGGGCTGCGGCGGATTCTACCTCCCGAGCAACGCGGAGCGGCGCCGCGGCCTGGCCGCGTTCACCGGGACATGCGCAGGTCCTTGAGCTTCTCCAGCGCGACGCTCTCTTCAACGCCATTGATGGAGAACGCGCCGCCACACGCGTTCGCCGTCGATTCGGCCCGGGTGGACGGGACTGGCGTGATTGGCGCGCCCATGCGCAGCCCGGCAATGAAGCCGATGACGGACCAAAGAACGTCGGAAGCGGCGGTTTCGACTCTGGGCGCCACTTCGAAGAAATATTCCTCTCCTCCCAGGACATCCACTGACAGGCTGCATTTTCCTGGCGAATTCGACAGATCTACCGTCAGTTCGTGATGGCCCGCGAGCACATAGTACGTCTGGAAGCCAGCAAATTCGCAGCTGCCGCGCTCCTTTCCATCGATTCTCACGACGGCGGATCGACTGGAATGCTGCGTGTCGGCCGCCGTTCGGAACACCGTCAGGCGTGCCGATTGCCGCGGGATGCCGTCCGTCGTCGCGGCCTGCTCCGAATACATCGGCCCGGTGGCGGCACAGGAGGCCAGCACGATCGCAACAAAGAGAACCAGCAGACGTTTCGCGTACATTCCACCCGAATCCATTGACTCGCGACAATGCGCAGTTTTCAATGCCACTATGCGCCGTCGGCATGGTTGGCTTCCTTGCCCCGGATCAACAACGATCACCGCAAGGATGGGGAGTCAAATGCTGGTCTTTCGTCAACTTTTCGACCCGCAGTCGTCGACGTATTCGTACCTGCTGGCCGATAGGCACAGCCGCGAGGCCGTCCTCATCGACCCGGTGTTCGAGCAGGCGCGGCGCGATGCGGCGCTGATCCACGAGCTTGACCTGAAGCTCGTCGCCACGCTGGAAACGCACGTGCATGCCGATCACGTCACCGGAGCATGGCTCCTGAAGGAGCGCTGCGGCAGCGCCATTGCCCTGGCCAAGGTGAGCGGGGCAGCGGGCGCGGACCGCTATCTGGCGCATGGCGACCGCGTGGCGTTCGGCAAGCGCTTTCTCGATGTCCGCGCAACGCCGGGACACACCCTAGGCTGCCTCACGTACGTGCTGGACGACGAGAGCATGGCGTTCACCGGTGACTGTTTGCTGATCCGCGGCAGCGGCCGCACCGATTTCCAGCAGGGAGACGCGCGCGAGATGTACCGGTCGGTGCGCAGCCAGATCCTGACCCTGCCGCCGTCGTGCCTGCTTTATCCGGCGCACGACTACCGAGGACTGACGGTGACCAGCGTCGACGAGGAACGGCGGTTCAATCCGCGCCTCGGTGGCGAGATCGGCGAGGCCGATTTCGTCGGCTACATGAACAACCTGGGATTGCCGCATCCCAAGCTGATGGACATCGCCGTGCCGGCCAACCTGCGGTGCGGCCGACCGGAAGCAGGGACGCCGGCGTTGGCCGATCCCGCCTGGGCGCCACTGACGTTCACGTTCGCGGGCATCTTCGAGATCCAGCCGGAGGCGCTGGAGGAGCATGCCGGCTCGGTGCAGATTCTCGACGTGCGGGAGCGCGACGAATTCGACGGTCCGCTCGGACGAATTCGCGGGTCGAAGGACATCCCGCTGGGCGAGTTGCCAGCCCGCCTCGGCGAACTGGCCAAGGACAGGCCGGTCGTCACGGTATGCCGTTCGGGGGCGCGCTCGGCGCAGGCGGCTGTGTTGCTCGCCAAGGCGGGCTTTCCCAATGTCGCGAACCTTGCGGGAGGCATGCTGCGGTGGCGCGGAAGCGGACACCCCGTCGACGGCGGACGCGACTAGCGCCGCAATTCGAAATTCGAAACAACTTGAATGTAAGTCGGTAACCAACTGAAGAAAAAAGAAAAGGCGGTCAACTGGTGAGCCCAATTGCTCGCGAAGCGGTTTCCGTCGGAGCGTAACGAAACGGGGACGTTCTGTACGGCTGGCTGGGTATGGTTCGACGATGGGCCATGGGTCGACCATCGATACTCGACCCACGCTGTGGTCGTGTCCCGCGAGCCGAACTGTCGCATAATTGTTATTATGTCAAATATCTGACACGGAGAGATTCTTCCTTCTTTGAATCCCTCCGGCACTCCACTGCATCACTGCTCCGGTACGGTTCGGCGACCGACTCAAATGCCTGCAAGGTTGTGTGCCGGGCCCGAGTTTTCGCATTCCGGGGATTCCGAGGGTGCCCCGGATCCGGGACACCCCCGTCGTACCGCGCCTGGCGCTCAGCCCCCATCGGCGAGATTCACCCGCTCGAGAATGTCCTTCTGGGCCAGAAGCTGACTGCTCGTGCTCGCTGGATTCAATCGGACGGCCTCGGCGTTGGCGAGCACCACAGAAGCTGCCGTGTCCGGTGTCCCGTCGCCGTCCGTGTCCACGAGTTCGCCATACCCCACCGCGCCGTTGACCAGGTTGAGCCAAAGGGCCAGCAGCTGCCGCTCGAGCAACTGCCTGGGCGATCCCCCGGCGTCACTGACGTTGAATACCGCGAGTGCCTTCGCAAAGGTGGACGCATCGGTGGCTTCCTTGAACACCGAGCTCATGAAATCGACGATGTTCAGGTAGCACTGCAGCGTGGCCTTGTCGAAGGTCTTGGGGCCTTTGCCGCCATACACCGCGCTCCAGTAGCCGGCGGACCGGATCTTGTCGGCGTTCCCGACCATGATGACGAAGGCCTTGTCGTTCGAACTGCCGCCGTCGTCGTCGGTGGCGGAGTAGACGATCTCGTAGAGACAGGCCTTGGCGAACGTGTGCGCCTTGGTGTCCGTCACATCGCGCGGCTGGATGCTCGGGCTGGGCAGTGGATCGACCGCCGGCGCATTCACGAGGTAGACCGTATTGACCACGGGCGTGCCGTCGGCGAAGTCCCACTTGAGCGTCAGGTCGTCGCTGCCAGGATCCGTCGACCGCGCCTTGAAAGTCATCGGTTGACCCGCCTGGCCCAGGAAGGCAGGCACGCCATTGAAGAGTATGGCGCCGGTTTCGTCGATGGTGCTGGTGGGATTCTCGTTCGCAACGACAAGATTGATCGTCTTGCACGTTTGCGAGTCGTCATCGTTGGCGCAGACGTTCGCGACAAATCCGCCGGGACCGCTGTTGTCGCCATACGTGTGCGAGACGCTGAACGTCAGGGTGGCATCGGGCCTGGTGTTCTCCAACGTCCCTGCGATGGCCTCGGACGTCCCGTCGCCCCAGTCGATGGTGGCGGTCAGGATATCGAGCCATCCCGGATCCGAGACGGTGCCGGTTACAGTCACCGTCGTGTTCTCTGCCTTGGGCGCATTGGACGCCAGCGAAACGCTCGGCTTCACATTGGTGACCGTCACCGTCGCGCTGGCAGTGCTGGAGAATCCGTTCGCGTTCGTCACCTTGACGCCGACGGTGAAGACGCCGTCCTGCCCAACGCGAGTGAATGACGGCGCTTTTCCGGTCGCGTCATTGTACTGACCGTCGTTGTCCAGATCCCATGCATACGTAAAGGGGCCGTCGCCATTTTCGGTCGTTGCGGCCGCGGAGAGACTCACATTGGTTCCCTCCGGCGTGCTGTAGGGTCCGCCAGCATTTGCCACGGGATTGCACGCTGCGGGACCATTCTTGCCGGCGGTGACCGACGACTGACTGTTGGATACGGCGTTGAAGCCCATCTCGCGAGCGGCAAAAACGCCCCAGATCAGGCAGGTGTCGCTGCCAGCGTAGCGCGCAACGTCCGCGGCCAGGATGGCATCGCGCATGTCCAGGAAGTCGGGACTGGAGCCGGAAGCGAGCATCGCATCCACGACCAGTTGCTCCGCCCGGCGGTTGCCCGGCGGGTTGACCGGGGTGCTGGTCGGCCGGGCGGCGTCATAGCCATAGCGAGTGACGAGCTTGGCGCGCATGTCCCAGAGCACCGTCGCCCAGATCTCGCCGTCGTCATGTTCCTCGCAACCGCCCGAGCAGAGATCGGAATACTTCAACGTGCTGTTGTCATAGGCGACGCCGCGTATGCCTGTTGTCGCATTGCCGTTGTTGTATTCGCCGTAGACAGGATCGTTCCAATAGGACGTGGCGAAGAAATCGCCCCACCCCTCTCCCATGGCGTCCGTCTGGGCGCCGCTGCCGAGCGTGCCTCCTCCCACCAACCGGTGCGAAAGTCCGTGGCTGGATTCGTGGAACACCGTGTCGCCGTTCATGGCGCGCTGTATCCAGTTGTTGTCGGGGCCCTTGCCCACAAACATCTGCATCCGCGGACTCGACCCGTCGGCCGGCGTCCCGAAGTTCGCATTGCAGCACTCGGTCAGGTAGCTGTCATCCGCCTCCGCCAGGACCGGGTCGTTGCCGGAGCCGCCGCGACCGAAGTTGTCGACCTGGAAATTGCGGTTGGCCTCGGTGAAGCCAAGGCCGTAGAAATAGTCGTGGTAGGTATTTGCATAGTAGAAGAGCTGGGTCACGACCGCGGCCTGATCCGTGGTGATGTCGGTGCCCATGGTGCTGCCCCACGCGTCGGTAAACGTGTAGTCGAAGTGCTGATACGCCGGATCGCCCGAGGCCGGCGTCTCCGGTTGGAAATCGCTCGCGTCGTTGCCGTCCTTGTCCTGATAGGCGTTGACATTGTTTCCCGACGTCCGGCGGTCGGTGACCCAGCCGTTGTTGTTGAACGAAGCGCCATTGAAAGGGACGATCTGCTGCGCGGCGCCTGTGATGCCGGGATGCTGAACGATGAATACGTTGCCCTCCGGGCCGCTGTTGCGATAAAGGTTGCGACGGTACAGCAGTTCGCCGGAAACGGCGTCCACGACGCTCTCATACCATCCCAGGGGGCTCTCCTGAACAAGCGTCATCCAACCGAGGCGGGCCTGGAGGCCATCTGGCATGGGGAACGAGACCAGTTCCGCCGATATGTCCGATGGGTTGCGCACACTCATTGCCACGGTGTTCTCGAAAACCGTGCGCTGGGCGGCCCCTCCGGAATAGGCTTTCGCTCTAAGTGACGCGACCGATCGACCGAAGCTCTCCGCCGATCGACGGACTGCGCCCTCGGCGGAAATGAGCGGCGAATCAGGCGCACGCGTGTCCGGCCGGAATCCGCCACTTATCAGCAGCACGCGGCCCGCGGAATCCACCGTCACGGTGACGCGCGTAGCGAAGACCGTGAGACCGTTGTCGACCTGACCGAACACCACGACGGTTGCGCCGGAGTCCACGAGGCTGTTCGTGGTCACGACCACCAGGCGCTGGACATCCGCGGCGTTCATCCGGAATAGTTCCGCGTTCTGCCGAAGATAAGCGCGCGCGGCGGCCTCCGGCCCTGCCCTGTTTTCGGAACTGAGGTAACGGGCTGTCGGCGCTACGCTCCTCGGCCCGCCAAATCGCTTGTCGAATGCAACACGCGCTCCGGAAGGCACCTTGATTCCCGCCTGCTGCACTGCAGCCGGGGACCGTTCGCTGACGATGCTGTCGCGAATGTCGAAGTCAGGTTTCGACCCTGCGGATAGCGAGCCGGCATGCGGCGCACCCATCGACACTCCACCGATGAGCAGGATTCCGCAAACCCTTGCCAGCACTGCCAACAGACCGCGCCTGCCTAGCCCGCGTCCCATGTTGCCTCCCCCTTCGCTTGGCCCAAGGTTTGCGCTGAAGCAATATGGAGACCACAGGAGTTCTCCATTCGTGAATCGATTGATATCAGACGCTTAGCGCTCGATTCGGCAGTCCGTCTCCGCGCGTGCCAACACAATCGTAAAATTCCTCGACGCGATCGGGGCCAGCGGCCTAGTGATCGTCGGCAGTTTCCGGAACCCGTGCGCGAACGACCCAGCCTTCGACGTCGAGGCCCAGTTCGCGGCGCAGGACTGCCGCGACGATATGAATGGCTTCGAACCCCGCATGCCTGAGAGTTTCGTCGACGTACGCACGAGAGTGGCAGTACCGTCCATGCGGTTGCAGTCGATAGGTTCCGACATCGCCACCGCGCTCGACGGTAAAGGCGATCCAGCCTCCCGCACGAAGCGCTACCCATGCGGCCCGCGCGAAGGGTTGCAGGTCGCCGAAGTAGCACAGGGTATCGGCCGAAGCGATGACGTCGAAGGCTGCGGCACGAGCGGCGAGAAAGTGCGTGATCTCGGCCTCATGAAGGTGATCGTAGGACTTGCGCGCGCGTGCCTTGACAAGCATGCCCGGTGACAGGTCGACGCCGGTGAGGGAACGCGCGTAGGGTTTCAACAGCGGCTCGCACAGGCCGGTGCCGCAGCCCGCGTCGAGGATGTCGTAGAGCCTTCCCGAATCTTCGAGCGACGCTGCCAGTACCTTGAGTAGCTGCTGTGGCGCCTCGTAGTCGAGCCGATGCAGAAGGACATCATCGAAGCTGGCCGCGAATCCGTCGAAGGTCTTTCTTACGTAGTCATCCGACGCGCGCCGCGGAACATTGTCGCCGCTGCATGCAGCGAGCATGTGGGCCGGAACCGGATTCTCGGGTTCGACGGAATGCCAATGCCTGAATATTTCCGCCGCCTCCTCATGTGCGCCTGTCATGTATAGCGCATATCCAAGCCGATAGTGCGCAAGCGCATGGCCCGGATTCAGCTTCAGCACATCGCGATAGGCGGCAATCGCCTCGGGCAGGCGGCGGCATTCGCGCAACGCGTTGGCCAGGTTGAATTGGGCATCGGCGAAGTTGGGAGAAATGTCGACCGCGCGCCGCAAGGTCTCCACAGCTTCAGCCCCCTGTCCGCGCGCCCGCAAGACCACGCCGAGGTTGTTCCACGCGGCGGCGTGACGCTCGTCCAGCTCGAGCGCTCGGCGATAGGCCGCTTCGGCCTGTTCCATCCGTGCCGATTCCTTGAAGAGATTTCCCAGATTGCTCCAGGCGTCGACGTATGTCGGGGCCAGCGAGAGCGCGCGTTGAACCAGGCCGACGCCTTCGTCGGTTCGCCCCTGCTGGTGTCGCAATATGCCGAGAAAATGCAACGCGTCTACGTTCTCAGGCGTGACGCCGAGCACCTTGTGATAGACAACTTCCGCCTCGCGCAAATCTCCGGCACGGTGCCGCCCGATTCCCGCGCGCAGCGCCTCCTCCGGCGACACTCCTTCCGGATGGCGCTTTTTCCTGCGCGTCGCGGCGCGTTGGGCAGCACGATTCATTGCGGGGTTCGGGCGGATGGGCTGGCCGTTCATTCAGCGGCGATTGTCGGTCATTGGAAATGGGATCACAATCGTCGGCCGCCTCCGACTGCAGCGCTGGGGCCGGGTTCGATAACTTCACCACAGGAGATCTCATGGACGGGACCAGCAATCGTGGCACCTCGCGTGTTGGGCATCACGTGCTCGTCGGAGCGTTTGCGGCCGCTGCCGCGATCGGCGCGACAGGTGCCGTGGCCGCAACAGACATCTTCGCGAAGATAGGGGACATCAAAGGGGAATCCACGGACGACAAGCACCCCGGTGAGATCGAGGTCCTCGCGTGGTCGTGGGGAGTCAACGGCCCGATAGCGGGCGACAAAAAGAACCCGGGCGTTCCGGCATGCGGAGAGCCGTTGTCCATCGACAAGTTCGTCGACAAGGCGTCGCCACTACTCGTGACGGGTGCCGCGCTCAACACAACCTATCCTACGGCCAAGCTCACCCTGCGCAAGCCCGGAAAGGACCCGATCGAGTTCCTGGTCGTCAACCTCGCCGGTGTCACGGTGAAAGCTTTGGTCAACGGCGGGCCCGACTCTACCGGCGCCATGAAGGAACGCGTGACGCTCGCGTACACGTCCGCCACGTTCAGCTACACGCCGCAGAAACCAGATGGGTCCGCAGACGCCGCAATATCAGGCACTGCCCCTGCCAGCTGTCCGTAGACCAGGGGCCGCGCGGTCATAGCGAGCAACACGGCGCGTGGCCGCGCGGACGTCGATGACAGCGTTGGCAAGCGCCACCCGTGGCGCGCAGGAGGAGCAATGAGAGTTTGGCGCAGCAACCCGTTTCGACATTGCCTTGCCACAGTCCTGTTCGCCTTGATTGCCGGGCTCGCCGTCGGCCAGGGGGCCTATCCGTCCAAGGCGATCAAGATCATCGCCCCGGTGCAGCCGGGTGGAGGCGTCGACCTGGTGGCGCGCACGATCGGAGAGCGCATCGGCACGGCGCTGGGCCAGCCCGTCGTCGTCGAGAACCAGAGCGGCGGCGGCGGCATCGTCGGCTCCCAGGCCGCTGCACGTGCCGCGCCGGACGGCTACACGCTGATGGTCGGCTATGTGGGTACGCACGGCACGAATCCTGCCGTGCGCAAGCTTCCCTATGACGCGGTCAAGGACTTCACGCCGATCGCCATGGTGGGAGGCACGCCGAACGTGTTGATCGTTCCGCCGTCGCTGCCGGTCAAGACGCTGGCCGAGTTCGTTGCGTACGTGAAGGCGAACAAAGGCAAGCTCTCGTATGGTTCGTCGGGCCCCGGCACGCTGACGCACCTGGCGATGGAACAGTTCAAGGTCGCCAGCGACATCGACATCCAGCACATCGCCTACCGCGGCATCGGTCCAGCCATCACCGACATCCTTGGCGGTCAGACGCAGGCGCTGTTTCCGGGGCTCGCTGCGGCCCTGCCCCACATCAAGGCTGGCAAGATGCGGCCGCTGGCGGTGACGGGCACCAAGCGCCACCCGCTCCTGCCGGACGTTCCCACCTTCGAGGAATTGGGCTACAAGGGCTTCGACGGCGTGCAGTGGTACGGCATCGTCGGCCCGGCAAAGCTGCCGCCGGCCATCGTCGCCACGCTCAACAAGGCGATCAACGATGCGCTGGCCGATCCTGCGCTGCGCGAGCGGCTGGCGGGCGAGGCGCTGGAGCCGATGCCGATGACACCTGAGCAATTCGGCCAGTACATGAAGGACGACATCGCCAAGTGGACCAAGGTGGCCAGGGTCCGCAACATCGAGCTCACCGACTAGAATGGCGCGACCCTCCTGCTCGCGCCGCCCGCGATCGTCCGGAGCTGCGCAACGGCTCCTCGCCGTCCCTCATCTCAAGCTTGCCTGACATGGCGCACAACACCACCGTCATCGCAGACCACAACGCTCCGCCCGTCACTCGCCTGCTGGCTGAATTCGCGAGCACGCACCCGTCGCGCGGCTGGAACGACGCGGTCGAGCGGGAAGCCCACCGCACGCTGATGAACTGGGTCGGTTGCGCCATCGGCGCCTCGCGGCATCCTACGCTCGAGGCAGCGCTGGCTGCCGTGACGGAACTGGCCCCCTCCTCCCAGGCGTCGCTGCTGGGCCGCCAGGAGCGCGTCGACATGGCAAGTGCGGCGCTCCTCAACGGCATCTCGTCGCACACGTTCGACTTCGACGATACGCACCTCAAGACCATCATCCATCCGGCCGGTCCCGTAGCCTCGGCGGCGCTGGCGCTCGGAGAGCACATCGATGCCAGCGGACGTTCGCTCGTCGACGCACTGGTCATCGGCATCGACGTCGCGTGTCGGGTCGGCAACGCGATCTACCCCGATCACTACGATCGCGGCTGGCACATTACGGGCACGACGGGCATGCTCGGCGCCGCCGCTGCATGCGCGCGCCTGCTGGATCTCGACGCCGAGCGAACCACTATGGCGTTCGGGATCGCGGCGTCGCAGCCCATCGGCGTGCGCGAGCAGTTCGGCTCGATGACCAAGCCGTTTCATCCGGGCGGCGCGGCTCGCGCCGGGCTCACCGCCGCGCTGATGGCCAAGCACGGCTACACGGCGTCGCCCCGCGCGATCGAGGCGCCGCGCGGACTCGCGCAGACGTTCTCGACCAAGTTCGACTGGCATGAAATGACCGAAGCGCTCGGACAGCGTTTCGAGATCTCGTTCAATTCGTACAAGCCTTTCGCCTGCGGCATCGTGATCCATCCCGCGATCGACGGCTGCGTGCAGCTGGCACGCGCGCATCGCCTTGCCGCCGGCGACATCGAGCGCGTCGACCTGCGGGTTCATTCGCTGGTGCTCGAGCTGACCGGCAAGCGCACGCCGCGCACGGGCCTCGAGGCCAAGTTCAGCGTCTACCACGCCTGCGCGGCCGGGATTCTGTTCGGTCGGGCCGGCGAGTCCGAGTTCGACGACGAGGTCGTGCAGCGGTCGGACGTTATCGCCCTGCGCGATCGGATTCAGGCGACGGTTGACCCAACGATTGCCGAGGATGCCGCCAACGTGACCGTAACGCTCGCCGACGGACGCAGATTGCACTTGTTGGTGCCCCACGCGATCGGCAGTATCGAGCGGCCGCTGACCGACGACGATCTCGCGGCCAAATTCCATGACCTGGCCGATCCCGTGATCGGCGCATCGCAAGCGGGCGAACTCATCGAGCACGCGATGCAGCTGGCAACCGCCGGCAGCGCGAGGTCGCTCGTCGCGCTCGCCAGGCCGCGCTGAAGTTCGGTAAAGGTTTGAAGGAGGGTCGGCCGCTCTGCGCGTCGATCCCGGTCAACTGAAAGGGAGGTAATCCATGAGTCGTTCGACTTGGGTCGTATCGCTTGGCGTGTTGAGCGTGGCGCTCGCCTTTCCCGCCATGGGGCAGACCGTCAAGGTGACGCCGCTTGGCGGCATCGACGGCGAGTTCTGCCCGCAGGATCGGGCGCTCGTCTTCGAAGACCCGAACGGCACGCGCATCCTCTACGACCCGGGACGCACGGTCGCGGGCGGCACGGATCCCCGGCTGGGCAAGATCGACATCATTCTCGTGAGCCACATGCATGGCGACCACGTGGGCAATGCGCACAACAGGGCGCCGAACTCGGGCACCTGTGAAAACCCGGACACCTCGGTTTCGGCGCTGCCCAACTCCAACGCCGTGAACATCGCGCTCGTCAAGAACTCGAAGATCGTGACGGGAAGCGAAATGCCGGCTTTCTTTGCGGTCAAGCTCAAGGCAAACGGCGGCGATCCGGCCAACTCGATCCTCGCCCGCTTTGGCGGAAGCGTGACCGTCGGCGGCGTGCGAATCGCCACCGTCACGGCGCTGCACAGCAATGGGCTGGATCCCGACTACATCGGCGGCGACCTAGGAAAGGCCATGAAGGACGCAGGCATCGCAGGCGACGTGGGCCTGGCGACCGGCTACATCGTCAAGTTCAGCAACGGCCTCGTGGCCTACCTTTCCGGCGACACCGGCATCGTTGCCGACCAGGAGGTGGTCGTGCGCGACTACTACGATGCCAAGCTCACCGTCATGAACATCGGCGACAACTTCACGACCGGACCGGCCGAGGCCGCCTACGTGATCAACGACCTCGTGAATCCCGCGTCGGTGATTGCGTCGCACGCGAACGAGGTCGGCACGGTCAACGGCAAGGTGCGCGCCGGCAGCAAGACGGAGACGTTCATCAAGGCCGTCAAGCCGCCGGTTCACGTCTACGTCCCGCTCTCCGGCAAGACGATGGAGTTCGATTCCGCGGGAAGATGCACGGTGGGATGCTGACTTCGCAACGGCTACGTCCGCCAGGCACCATGCAGTCCTGGTGGATGCAGATAACCGATACGGCTGCCGTGCTTGAGTTGCGCGACGGTCCCCTCCCTGCGCCGCTTCCGACGCAACTGCTGGTGCGAATGCACGCCGCCGCATTGAATCGCGGCGAGTTTCTGCCGGGTCATGGCCTCTCCGGCAAGTCCGGCACGTGGAAGGCGATTGGCGGCGAAGGTGCGGGTGAAGTGCTGAGCGTTGGCAGCGAAGTCGGTGGCTTTCAAGCCGGCGACCGTGTGATGGGCCGCTGCATGGGCGCGTTCGCCGAGTACTCGCTGATGGAGGCCGCGGAAGCGATGAGCGTGCCGGCGGCGCTTTCATGGGAAGAGGCGGCTGCGCTGCCGCTCACCTACCTTGTCGCCTACGACATGCTGGTCCTCCAGGGACGGCTCAAAGCGGGCGAATGGCTGCTCGTCAATGGCGTGTCGTCCGGCGTGGGCGTCGCCGCGCTCCAACTCGGCAAGATGCTCGGCGCGCGCGTCATCGGCACGTCGAGCTCCGCCGAGAAGCTGGCCTTGCTGACATCTGAAGGCCTGGACGTCGCGCTGTGCACGCGCTCGGCCGACTTCGCTCAGGCCGTCGTTGACGCGACGAGTCAGCACGGCGCCGACCTTGCCATCAATGCCGTTGGCGGTACGACCTTTGCCGAGAACATGCGCGCGTTGGCCTTCGAAGGGCGGCTGGCCACGGTGGGCTTCGTGGACGGCGTCGGGCACAGCGACATCGACCTGGGCGCGTTGCACCTCAAGCGCCTGACTGTGTTCGGCGTCTCCAACAAGCAGCGCAGCACGGCGCAACGTGCGGCGGCCATCCCGCGCTTCGTGGCGGAGGTCCTGCCCCACTTCGCGAGCGGCGCTTTGCGTCCACGCATCGACCGGGTGATGCGCTTTTCGGAGCTTGCGGTTGCCAAGGCGCGCATGGAGTCCGGTGCCCACATCGGGAAAATCGTCCTGCGCATGCCGATCACCGCACCCGATTGAATCAGCACGATGGAGGGAACCCGGATGAAACGTGTGACCTTGCTTCGAGCGTTGGCTTTGGGCGCAGGACTGCTTGCCGGCACGATGCAGTCCGTCGCAGGCAATCCGCCATCCGCCGCGATTGCCGAGCTTGCGCCCAGCGGCCGACTCCGCGCGGCGATCAACTTCGGCAATCCCATCCTCGCAACCAAGGACCCGGCGACCGGTGAAGCGCGCGGCGTGTCGGTCGATCTCGCGCGCGAACTCGCGCGGCGACTCGGCGTACCGGTGGACCTCGTCACGTTCGCCGCGGCCGGCAAGGTGGTCGAAGGCCTCAAGGCCGATGCTTGGGACGTCGCATTCGTTGCCATCGATCCCGCGCGCGCCGTCGACATGGACTACAGTGCGCCGTACGTCGTGATCGAGGGCGCCTACCTCGTGCCGCAGGTCTCCCCGATCAGGAGCAACGCCGAAGTCGATGAAAATGGCGTTCGCGTCGTCGTCGGCGCGGGCAGTGCCTATGACCTCTACCTGACGCGGGAACTGAAGAAGGCGCAACTCGTGCGCGCACCCACGTCGCCGGCGGTGGTGGACATGATGGTCGCGCAGAAACTGGACGTGGCGGCAGGCGTGAAACAGCAACTCGAGGCGGACGCCAGGCGCGTGCCCGGCGTGCGCCTGCTGGACGGCCGGTTCATGGTCATCAACCAGGCGATGGCTACGCCCAAGGGCAGGACAGCCGGCCCGCGTTACCTGGCGGAGTTCGTCGAGGACGTGAAGGCTTCCGGCTTCGTCGCAAAGGCGTTGCAGAAGCACGGCATCGAAGGCGCAGCCATTGCGCCCGCGGCAACGCGACCGTAGCCATCCTTTCGGCTCAGCTGTCGGACGTCGATTCAGAATCGGTCAAGCGTCGGGAAATCGTCGTTTTCCTCCAGGCAACTCTGCACGAACATTGCGACACCGAGGTCGCCGGTCCACAAGGAAAAACGTCGCTGCCCGTACCGTGCGGCGTGTGCCGCGCATTGCTCGATGGTTTGCATCGCAAACGACCTCGCGCGCTCCAGCCAACGGCGTTTGCCGGTTCGCTTGAACAGCTTGAGGAAATCAAAACCATTGCCGGCCGTTCCATGGCACAACCCCGCGCCTTTCTCGAGCGGGCCGGCCCTCCAGACGAGTTCGCCCGCCTCGATCAGCAGATCGTCGAGCTCGGGCACGGCGTGATCGGGCAGGCGGCAGATGACACCCGGCGCGGCGCGCGAAGCGCTGTACGAGATCCGCCGGCAACAGGCGGGCCCCGCGGAATATCACGAATACGGTACCTGCGAAACCGTGGCCGGCTCCCAGGTAACGCGTCCGCATTCCATACATGTCCTGCGTCCGGAGCCAGAATCCGGACGGTGTGACTTCCTCCATTTCGTTCCACAGGATCTCGGCGCCGCGGGCAAGCAGATCCGCCCACTGGCGCTCGCCGGACCATTAATGCATCAATATCGCTGCCAGCAACGTGCCCGGCGATCCCAATAGCGATTCCCGTGTGGGATTGCGCAGGTTGCGCTCCACCGTGCGATGGATGGCATCGGCAAGCGCCGCGGACGGCGACGTCTGCCACTGCAGCAATATTCCGCATTCACCAAGCAGCAACGACGGTAGGCCCTTCCCTTCACTCGTCGATCGGCGAGTGCCTTCGAGCAGGCCGTCAATCACGGGAACGAAATCCGGAAAGTCGCCGGCAAGTCCTGCATCCCGCAGTCGCTGCAACGCCAGGATGACCCCGGCGGCGCCGCTGTATGGTGTGTAGAAAGGAAACTCGTCACGCGGGTCGTCCAGCGGATGAGGCGGCCATAATCCGGAGTGATCGAACTGTGCAACGGAGTCTCCGACGATCCGCTGGATCGCCGCGTTCGCCTCGGCCTCCGACCAGCGCGTGGCGGTCAGCGGCTCATGTCGGATCGGGTCGTAGAGCACGATGGCCTTTGCGGATCGGAGACTGGTTCTGACCTGGGACGCCGCCTGGCCCGCGCATCATGCGGCCACTCGTTGCTTCCGGACGTCGACCAAGCGTGCGACCGGTCGGGCTCCTGACCGATGATCATGGGCGCGGCGCGAAACCCAGCAACACGTTTCCGGCCTGGCCGCCATAAAGACCGTAACCGGAACCGACGAAGACCATGCCGCCGGCGATGGTCGGCCCCGCGGAGTCCAGGGAACCGCCGTTGGCCGTCACACCGTTGACGGTCTTGAATGACTTGCCGGTGTCGAAATCCCAGAGCACGGCGCCATTGGCTGTCGAGTAGGCGCGAATGTGTCCGTCCACCGAACCAGACAGGACGAAATCCGGCGTGGCGGTGACCGCGCCGCTTTGCGCGGGACTGCAATTCTTGCGGCCGGCGCATGCCTTGGCCGGCGGTGCGCTCCAAAGTGGCTTGCCCGTGTCCAGGTTCAGCGCGTGCAGGCCTCCGCCCTTTTCCGGATCGGTCGTCAGCGGCTGCCCGAGCACGGGACTGATGAACGCGATGTCCGACACGGCCGCGTACACGACCTTGCCATCGGTCGCCGTACCCCACTGCACGCCGCCGAGCGGGCCGCCGGCACCTACGCGCTTGCTCCAGACGATGCGACCCGCGTCGTCCGGGTCGAGCCCCCAGACCTGGCCCGACTTCTGTCCGATCGCAAGCAGACGCTTGCCGTTGTCAAGCGTGACCAGGTTGGGGGACGTACCCAGGTCGTAATCGGGTCCGTGCGGCTCGGGGCAGTTGGACTTGTCAGTGGACAGGCACGCGGCGTTGCCCATGTCGCCCTTGAGCAACTGGCGCACCCAGACGATCTTGCCGGTGTCCAGTGCGATGGCCAGTACCGCATCGCTGGTGTCCGTGGCCGGGGCCGAATGATTGTCGCCGGTGCCCACGTAAAGCAGGCGCTTCTTCGCGTCGATGGTCGGTGCCGTCCAGACGGAGACGCCGGAGGGCCCCCACAGCTGCGTGCCAATGGCGTTTTTCGCGAGTGGTTGCGCGTCCGGGATCGTGAATGTCGTCCAGACCGTCTTGCCGGTCGCGGCGTCGAGCGCCACGATGGCACCTCGACCCTTGCAGCATTCGAACTTGGGGTCGGTGGCGGAGCTATCGTCGCCGCCGGAGATGGGAACGTACAGGCGTCCGTCGAACAGCGTCGGCGCGCCGGTGATGCCGGTGCGCGGACCCGTATCCGGCAGGATTTTCCATACCGTTTGGCCCGTCGCGACATCGACCGAGTACACGTTCCCGCGCCGGTCGCCGAACAGCGCCACGTCCTTGTCGTCGATTCTCGCGATGGTGATCGCGGTGCGCACGCCGGTGCTCGCCTGGTAATCCCAGTAATAGCAGCCGGACTTGGCGTCGATCGAGTACACGTGGCCGTTCTGGCTGCCGACGAACACGCGTCCGCCCACGACGGTGGGTTGTCCGAACGCGGCGACCGCGCCCGGAAAGCCGAAGGCCCACTTCACCTCGAGCCTGCTCAGATCCGACGCGGAAATACCGGGTTCGCGCTGATACCGCCAGTTCTCCGGATTTGCGCCCCAACCGTTGTATGCGGGACCGGAGATCGAAAACGCGGCGGGCGTGGCTTGGCAGCGGCCCGCCATCGCGACCTCCTCCGAGAGCTTCCTGCCGGTGAGGTATTCGGCGAGCGCACTGCGTTGTCCGGGTGAAAGCGCGGCGCCCATGCCCTGCATCACTCCGCTGGTCAGCGCGTTGACGACGAAGCTCGGCGACATGGCCCGCAGCGACGCAATGCCTGGCGCCCGGGTCGCCGGATTCTCGTGGCACATCGCGCAGTGCTGGGCATAGACGGCCGCCTGGGGATCGGCGGGTCGGGTCGTCGGCTGCGCCATGGCGTCCGGCAGTGCGATAAGGAAGACTGCGACAGCTGCCGCGAGCAGAACCTGGGAATGCCTGGGAACGGCGCTGCGGCCCGCAGGTTGAACGGAGTCGGCAAAGATCATTGGGTGACTTGGTCAGGGAAGGATTCAGGCTCGATCGGAAAGCTGCCTCAAGCAATAGGTGGCCAGCGCATCGATCACGGCGCCATCCTCACCGGCAGCGTCGGACATGCGGAATTGGCAGTCCGGATGCGCAGTGGCGGCCTCCTGGAGAAGCCGCGGAAGGTCCTGCCGGAGGTGCCCGCCCTGCCCCAGGAAAATGGGCACCAGGACAATCTGGCGGCAACCGGATGCGCAAAGCGCCGCTGCGGCCTTGGGTAAGTCCGGCGCCATGAACTCCAGGTAGGCCAAGGCGACCGGGGTCTTTGGAATCGCCGACGAGACGCGCTCGCGCAGTCGCTCGAACGGCTCGGCCCAACGGGCATCACGGGCGCCATGGGCAAACAGGATGAGGCCTTGGGACATCGGTCGATTATACGGACGGCCCGGGCTCGACTCGTTTGCGGCGCAGTCGCCGGCAACCGTTCATATAGTCCACGGCGATAACGGCATAGCCCAATATTCCTTTTGTTTATTAGAGGCTTCGCCTAACCTGCCCTTCCTTATCCTGCGGGCGCGCCTTGCATGTATCGCTACGACGCATTTGACCAACGGGTTGTCGATGAACGCGTCGCCCAGTTTCGCGACCAGACTCGCCGGTTCCTCGCCGGCGAACTGAGCGAGGACGAATTCCGCCCGCTGCGGCTGCAGAACGGACTTTACGTGCAGAAATACGCGCCGATGCTACGCGTGGCGATTCCGTACGGACTCCTGTCGTCCCGCCAGCTGCGCATGCTGGCGCACATCGGCCGCAAGTACGACAAGGGATACGGTCACTTCACGACGCGCCAGAACATCCAGTACAACTGGCCGAAGCTGGAAGAGGTGCCGGAAATACTGGCCGATCTCGCCAGCGTGGAAATGCACGCGATCCAGACCTCCGGCAACTGCGTGCGGAACATCACCAGCGACCATTTCGCCGGCGCGGCCGCCGACGAGATCGTCGATCCGCGCCCCTACAACGAGTTGATCCGCCAGTGGTCGACGTTCCACCCCGAATTCGCCTACCTGCCGCGCAAGTTCAAGATCGCGATCACCGGAGCCACGACGGATCGCGCCGCCGTTCTTGTTCACGACATCGGACTGCAGGCGGTGCGCAATGACGCCGGCGACATTGGGTTCCGGGTCATTGTCGGCGGCGGGCTGGGCCGTACGCCCATCATCGGTCACGTCATCCGCGAATTCCTGCCAAGTGCGGAAATCCTCAATTACCTCGACGCGATCCTTCGCGTATACAACCGCTTCGGCCGCCGCGACAACATGTACAAGGCGCGCATCAAGATTCTCGTGAAGGAACAGACCCCGGCGGTCTTCGCGGGGCACGTCGAGGCGGAATGGGAGAACCTGCGGGGCGGACCGGCGACCGTGCCGGACGAGGAAATTGCGCGACTGGCCACGCACTTCACGCCGCATCCCCATGTGAAACTGCAGGGCGATGACGCCGACTTTCGTTCGGCGGTTGCCGACAATCGCGGCTTTTCCAACTGGGTGAAGCGCAACGTTTTCCCGCACAAGGTGCCGGGCTATGCGATCGTCTCGCTGTCGCTCAAGAAGACCGGCGTGCCGCCGGGGGATGCGACCTCGGACCAGATGGACACGGTGGCCGACCTGGCCGATGCCTACAGCTTCGGGGAACTTACGGTGTCGCACGAGCAGAACCTGATCTTCACCGATGTGCGTCAGTCGGAACTGCTTGCGCTGTGGAGCGAATTGAAAGACCTCGGGCTGGCAACGCCGAATATCGGCCTGCTGACCGACATCGTCTGCTGCCCGGGCGGGGATTTCTGTTCGCTGGCCAATGCCAAGTCGATCCCGATTGCCGAGGCCATCCAGCGCCGCTTCGAGGACCTGGACTACCTGCACGACTTAGGCGACATCGACCTCAACATCTCCGGCTGCATGAACGCCTGCGGCCATCATCACGTGGGCCACATCGGCATCCTCGGTGTCGACAAGAACGGTGCCGAGTGGTACCAGGTGACGATCGGCGGCACGCAGGGCGCGCAAGCCGCCATCGGCAAGGTGATCGGGCCCTCGTTCGCGGCGCACGAAATGCCGGACGTCATCGGGCGCCTGCTCGACGTCTATGTCGACCTTCGCCACGAGGACGAGCGCTTCGTCGACACGGTGAAGCGCCTGGGAATCGACCCATTCAAGGAACGTGTCTATGCCGGAGCTCATTAAGGACGGCACGGTAAGCGTCGACAGCTGGACGCTGGTGCGCGACGCAGAAGCCACGCTGCCATCGTCACCCGTGATCGTGCCGCTTGCGACATGGCTCACGAAGCGCGAGGAGCTGCGCAAGCGCACCGACGTCGGCGTGTGGCTGGCGCCGGCCGACGACCCTTCCCTGCTTGCCGGAGATGCGGCGACGCTGCCGATCATCGCCGTGGACTTCCCCAAATTCGCCGATGGCCGAGGCTATTCCATCGGACGGCTGTTGCGCGACCGATTCTTCTTCAAGGGCGAACTCCGCGCCGTTGGCGACGTGGCACGCGACCAGCTGTATTACCTGCACCAGGTCGGCTTCAACACATTCCTGCTGCGCGACGGCAAGGACGCGCGCGATGCGCTCGCGTCGCTGCGCGACTTCAGCGATGGGTATCAAGTCACCCACCGGCGGACTCCATGGTTCCGCCGGTCCGGCACTGCGGCGCCGACTACCATCGAGGGCACCAAGGCGTGAGCAGCGGAATTGTCTACCTGGTAGGTGCCGGCCCTGGCGCGCCGGACCTGTTGACGCTGCGCGCCGCTCGGTTGCTCGAACGCGCGGACATTGTCTTCCACGATGCGCTCGTGCATCCGGATACCGTGGCGCTCGCTGCCCGCGCCGAGAAGGTCGCCGTAGGAAAGCGTTGCGGGAGGCATTCGACCGCGCAGCAATTCATCAACAAGCGGCTCGTGGACGCGGCCCGCAAGCATCCCGTGGTGGTGCGCCTGAAAGGCGGCGACCCGATGCTGTTCGGCCGTGCGCAGGAAGAGATTGCCGCATTGGAGGCAGCCGGCATTCGCACCGAAGTAGTGCCCGGCATAACCGCTGCACTTGCGGCGGCCGCCGAACTCAAGACGTCCCTGACACAGCGTGGAACAGCCCGTAGCGTCACTTTTGCGACTCCACGCGTGGGCGCGGGTGAAGCCGAGGGTCGCTGGGCCGATGGCCTGGGCGCGTCCGACGCCGGCGCGGTTTACATGGGTGTGGGCGAAGCGGCGGCAATCGCCGCGACCCTGCTCTCGGCCGGCAAGCCACCGGAACTTCCCGTGGCAGTGGTCGAAAGTGCGTCGCTGCCCGAACAACGCATTCGCTACACGACGCTCGCCGCGTTGCCAGGTTTGGCCGCCGCCGAGATTGTTGGCCCGGCGCTGATCCTTCTGGGTCCGCAATTCGCCGCGCGTGAGGGGTTTGACGCCGACATCTCGCGATTTCGCAACGCGTTGCGCGAGGCAACCGGCTGAGACCGTTCATGTAGCTTGGGAGCAAATCCCGCCGTACCCAGGCCGCTGTTGCGGCTTTTCTTGGCGTACATATATAGCTCAAAGTTTGTTTAGCAAATCTCGTTATAGCCACAGGAGTTTTGGATGAAGTCATCGACGGTTTGGTCATTCGCACTCACGCTCGGTATCGCAGTGTTCGCTTTGGCGGCGCGCGCCGACGTCACGCTGCTCAACGTCTCCTACGATCCGACACGCGAGCTTTACCAGGAATACAACCAGGCGTTCGCGCGGAACTAGCTGGCGAAGTCCGGCGAAAAAGTCGTCATCAAGCAGTCGCACGGGGGCTCCGGAAAGCAGGGCCGAGCGGTCATCGACGGTCTCGAGGCGGACGTGGTCACGCTGGCACTTGCATCCGACATCAACGCGATCGCCGAATACGCGAAGCTTCTGACCAAGGATTGGCAGGCTCGGTTGCCCAACAACAGCACGCCGTACACGTCGACCATCGTATTCCTCGTGCGCAAGGGCAACCCGAAGGGCATCAAGGACTGGGATGACCTGGTCAAGCCCGGCGTGGCGGTGATCACGCCCAATCCCAAGACCTCCGGCGGCGCGCAGTGGAATTATCTTGCCGCGTGGGAATATGCCAAACGCAAGCTCGGCAGCGAGGCCAAGGCGAAGGAGTTCGTGACGGCGCTGTATCGGAATGTCCCAGTGCTGGACTCCGGCGCGCGCGGTTCGACGACGACGTTCGTCGAGCGCGGCGTGGGCGACGTATTGCTTGCGTGGGAGAACGAGGCTTTCCTGTCGCTGAAGGAGTTCGGGCCGGACAAGTTCGAGATCGTCGCGCCATCGCTGTCGATCCTCGCCGAGCCGCCCGTGGCGGTTATCGACCGGAACGTGGACAAGAAAGGCACGCGCAAGGTGGCCGAAGCGTACCTGCAGTACCTCTACTCGGACGAGGGCCAGGAAATCGCTGCCCGGAATTTCTACCGCCCTACTGATCCCAAGGTCGCTGCCAAGCATGCGAAGCAGTTTCCCAAGCTGACGCTGGTCACGATCGACGGTGCGTTCGGCGGCTGGCCAAACGCCACCAAGACCCACTTTGCGGATGGCGGAACCTTCGACCAGATCTACCTTTCGGCCGGCAAGTAGCTCGGTAATGCCGGACTCGCGCGCGACCCGGACCATCGCGTTGCGCGCGAGCAATCGCGTGCTGCCCGGGTTCGGTTTGAGTCTGGGCTATACGCTCGTCTACCTTAGCCTGATCGTGCTGATTCCTCTGTCCGCCGCGTTCATCAAGACGGCGCAACTGAGCTGGGACCAGTTCTTCGCCGCAGTCACGGCACCGCGCGTGATGGCCAGTTATCGGCTGACGTTCGGCGCTTCTTTCGGCGCCGCGATGATCAACGCGATTTTCGGCTTGCTGGTTGCGTGGGTGCTGGTCCGCTACCGTTTTCCCGGACGCCGGCTCGTAGACGCGCTGGTCGACCTGCCGTTTGCGTTGCCGACGGCCGTCGCCGGCATCGCGCTTGCGGGACTTTTTTCGGCGAACGGGTGGTTTGGTTCAGTGCTGTTGCCGCTCGGCATAAAGGTGGCGTTCACGCCGCTCGGCGTGCTCGTCGCGCTGACGTTCATCGGTCTTCCCTTCGTGGTGCGCACCGTGCAGCCGGTGCTCGAGGGGTTGCCGCGGGAACTCGAGGAAGCCGCCGCGACGCTGGGTGCTTCGCGGATGGAGATCTTCCGCCGCGTCGTGTTTCCCATCGTGCTGCCCTCGCTGCTGACCGGTTTCGCGCTGGCGTTCGCGCGCGCGATCGGCGAATACGGATCGGTGATCTTCATCGCGGGCAACATGCCGATGGTGTCGGAGATCACGCCACTGCTGATCATCACCAAACTCGAGCAGTATGACTATGCAGGGGCGACGGCCATTGCGGTGGTCATGCTGGTCATCTCGTTCATCCTGCTGCTTGCGATTAACGCGCTGCAGGCATGGACGCGGCGCCGCCAGGGGGCGCTGACGTGAGCACGATGGGGCCGATGGCCCCCTTTCCTGTGCCGCCGCGCCCGTCCGGAACCGACGAGCCCCGGTTCGTGCGCTGGCTGCTGATCGCCATCGCGCTCGCCTTTCTCACGCTGTTCCTGTTCGTGCCGCTGGTCTTCGTGTTCGTCGAGGCATTCAAGAAGGGAATCGGCGTTTATCTTGCCGCGATCACCGATCCGGACGCAGTGGACGCCATCAAATTGACGCTGCTGACCACCATGATTGCCGTGCCCCTTAATCTCGTTTTTGGTGTCGCGGCCGCCTGGGCGATCGCCAAGTTCAACTTTCGCGGCAAGAACGTGCTGACGACGTTGATCGACCTGCCGTTCTCGGTGTCGCCGGTAATCGCCGGCCTCATCTTCGTGCTGCTGTTCGGATTGCAGGGCTGGTTCGGTCCCTGGCTGCGCGAGCACGACGTCAAGATCATCTTCGCCGTTCCCGGAATCGTCCTGGCCACGGTGTTCGTGACGTTTCCCTTCGTGGCGCGGGAACTGATACCGCTGATGCAGGCGCAAGGCACCGAGCAGGAAGAAGCCGCGACGGTGCTCGGCGCCAGCGGCTGGCAGGCGTTCTGGCGAGTCACGCTGCCGAACATCAAGTGGGGGTTGCTGTACGGCGTCATCCTGTGCAACGCGCGTGCGATGGGCGAATTCGGGGCGGTTTCGGTCGTATCCGGACATATCCGCGGCGCGACCAACACGCTGCCCCTGCAAGCCGAGATCCTCTACAACGAGTATCAGTTTTCCGCGGCTTTCGCGGTGGCCTCGCTGCTGGCCCTGCTGGCGTTGGTCACGCTGGCGCTCAAGTTCGTCGTCGAGCGCAACACGCACTCGCGGCAGGCCTCCTTGGAGCAGGTACCATGAGCATCGAACTGCGCGGCATCGTCAAGCGTTTCGGATCGTTCGTCGCGGTGGACCACATCGACCTGCACATCGAGACCGGCGAGCTGCTGGCGCTGCTGGGACCTTCCGGATCGGGCAAGACGTCGCTGCTGCGGATGATCGCCGGCCTCGAAACACCGGACGAAGGCAGCGTGTCGTTCCAGGGCAAGGACGCGACCGACACCCACGCGCGCGACCGCCAGGTCGGTTTTGTGTTCCAGCACTACGCGCTGTTCGGGCACCTGAGCATTTTCGAGAACGTCGCCTTTGGGCTGCGTGTTCGCCCCCGCAAGGATCGGTTGCCCGGGCAGGACATCGCGAAAAAAGTGAACTCGCTGCTTGAGCTCGTACAGCTCGACTGGCTGGCGGACCGCTACCCGCATCAACTGTCCGGCGGCCAGAGGCAGCGCATCGCGTTGGCGCGTGCGCTCGCGGTCGAGCCACGAGTACTGCTGCTGGATGAGCCCTTTGGCGCGCTGGACGCGAAGGCGCGACAGGAGCTCAGGCGATGGCTGCGCCGGCTCCATGACGAAGTCCACGTTACCAGTGTGTTCGTCACCCACGACCAAGAAGAGGCGCTGGAAGTCGCCGATCGCGTGGTAGTGATGAACCATGGCCGAATCGAGCAAATCGGCGCCCCGGCGGATGTCTACGATCATCCGGCGACGCCGTTCGTGTTCGAGTTCCTGGGGCACGTCAATCGCCTGCCGGCCGCGGAATCGGATGGCGTCGATGCGTTTGCCCGACCTCACGACATCGCAGTCGAACGCAGTCCCACGAAACGAGCATTAACCGCGCGGTTCGTGCACGGCACCGCCATAGGCCCGGTGGCGCGGCTGGAATTTGCGCTCGAACCCTCAGCGCAGACGGTCAACGTCGAATTGTCGCGCGACCGTTTCCACGAGCTCGAACTGCGGCCAGGCGATCTCGCGTTCCTTACGCCCACACGGCTTCATCGATTCGCGCCGCCGTCCTGATCGTGCTGCCGGCGGCAGGCGCCGCGACGAACCGAGGGTTGCCGGACGGGAGCCTGGAAGTGTCATACCCTGCCGAAAGCGATGGGCCGGGCTACGGCGCGGGCAATTTCTTGAGAAGGTTGGCATTGGTAAGGCCGACGTCGGATACGGTCAGCCTCCCGTCCGCGTTCACGTCGAACAGGAAGTTTGCGCCGGTGACCGGTTGCAGCAACTTTCCGTTGACGGCGCCGACATCGGAGACAAGGACCTGACCGCTCTGGTTCACGTCGCCGAGCAGGAAGCCGACGCGAACCGCACCGCTGCCGTTGCTGCCTCCTCCGCCGGGCACGACATTGGCCGCAGCAACGGTCACGTATTGCACGTTGGTCACCGCGGTCAACGGCACCGCCATCTCGTTGCCGTTGAAGGTCGGCGTCCCCGCGGTTGCCACGCCTTCGGTGACGCTTGCGCTGCCCGCGATCACGGGCTTGTCGAACGTGAACACGATCACGTAAGGCCCGGCGCGCGGTTCCGTGGTCGGGCTCGTGATCGTGCCGCTCAATGGCAGGTCGAACGTTCCGGCGACACCATGTACCTTGCGCGACACGGCAGATACCAGGATGGGCACCGTGTTGAACGTGGCGGTCACCGACTTCGCCGCGTCGACGGTGACCACGCAGCTTCCGGTGCCGGAGCAGGCGCCGCTCCAGCCCGCGAACACCGACGGTGCGGTGGGCGCGGCGGTCAACGTCACGACCGTTCCGCTGGTATAGCTGGCCGAGCAGGTGGCGCCACAGTTGATCCCTGCGGGATTGCTGGTGACGAGACCCGCTCCGTTGCCTGCGCTCGCCACCGACAGTACAAAGGATGGCAATGTGAAAGTGGCGGTCACCGACTTCGCCGCGTCGACGGTGACCACGCAGCTTCCGGTGCCGG
>DAOMGB010000041.1:0-29252 GCA_035430095.1 Casimicrobiaceae bacterium
GCTGGCCCAGGAATCGACCGCTGGCCGTCCATCCGACCGCCGCGATTATTCGCGCTCGAAAGCTCATCGCGGGTTTTGCGGCGGGTGGGATTTCAGGGTTTCACCGGACTGCACGGCAATCATGTTGATGGTCATCGGCCAATTCTTGACGAATCGTTCGGTCCGCCGGTCTCGCTGTCCGACACCGCGGCTTGCATCGCTTGCGAGTAACGGTACGAAAAAATTTCGGCGAGCAAACCGGCGCCGATGAATGGCCGTCGTCAAGCAATACGTGCCCGAACGCCATCGGCCACTGTCGGAAATCACGAGCTCGCGATCGAAAGACCTTCTCGAGTGGTGCGGTAACCCCGGACTTGAGCTCGCGCAACGGGCGCTTGTTCTCGACGTTTGAGCAGGAACATCGGTCACGAAAAGGAGCAGCAAATGCGCAGGGCGCCACGATAGCCTCTTTGGGTTGAAGAATCCAGCATTGGCGAACGAGGATCGAGATTCGCGGATACGAGTATTGGGAGGGGCTTCCGGATGCCGCTGCCCGTGGAGCGTTCATCTTGTATCCCACTGAACGGCTGCGACTTCATCGTGGATTCCGGCACCAAACGCACAGGCTAGAATTGCCCGGGCGTCTCGTCGACGGTGACCACGTACGGGCCGATCGACCATGAAGTGCTGCGGGACGCGGAGAAGATGCCGCGGCCCGTCCTTGCACTGTCGCGAATTCGCGGAAGGTGCCCCCCGGGATGCGGACTTCTCACGAGTTGCTCATGCGGCTATAGTTACGCCGACCACTGGCGCCGATTGTTGCTGCGTAACCGGCCTGGTCCGGCAATCCCACGATCTTGAACGACAGTCCCGACGAAGGACCATGAGCAAACTTACTGCCTCCGGATCGGCCGCGCTTGCTACGCCTATTCCCGTGGTGTCCGTTGTCGCCCCGATATTCAATGAGGAAGCAAACGTAAGGCACTTTGTCGATCGGACGGATTCGGTGCTCAAATCTCTTGCCGAGCCCTATGAAATCGTGCTGGTGGATGACGGCAGCCGCGACCAGACCTGGCAACGGATAGTCGAACTGAGGAACGCGAACCCGAGTGTGTGCGGAATTCGCCTTTCGCGAAATTTCGGTCACCAGGCAGCGCTCCTTGCCGGCCTGTCGGCAGCGCGCGGTGCGGTGGTGATCAGCATGGATGGGGATCTCCAGCATCCTCCTGAGTTGATCCCCAGACTGCTCGACGAGTGGCGCAAGGGATTCCAGATCGTGAATACCAGGAGAAACGACGCCGCGGTAGCGGGCTTCATGAAGCGCAAGACCTCTCGTGCGTACTACAGGATCTTTTCCTACCTGTCGGACATGGAATTGTCGGAGGGCAGTTCGGATTTTCGCCTGCTGGATCGCAAGGTGCTGGATGCGCTGCTGCGCCTCAGGGACAGCGAGGTGTTCATCCGGGGCGCCGTGCAGTTCCTTGGCTTTCAGGTCTCGGTGGTCCCGTTCGAGGCGGCGCCGCGCCATGCCGGTGCATCAAAATTCACACTCAGCAAGATGTGGCACCTCGCGCAGACAGGCATCGTCGCTCATTCGAGCAAGCCGCTGACAATCGGCATCTGGCTGGGAATTCTTACCGCCTTCCTCGCCGTGCTCGAGCTGGGCTATGTGACGATGCAGGCGCTGGGAGGCAGCACGGTTCCGGGCTGGGCATCTGCGGTCGGCGTGACCTCGCTACTGTTTGCGGTCACGTTCCTGATGCTGGGATTGATCGGTACCTACGTGGCTTCAATACATCGCATGCTGCAGAGACGACCTCATTTCATCGTGTCCGAGGAATTGCTTGGCGCCGAAGAACAGTCGGGTGCCAGATGACATTGCGAGGGTGCGGCGTCCTTCGCCGGCAGTGCTTCCACGCGTTTGCCGGGAAATGAAATACCTCGCGACCCTGTTCGTATTCGTGCTTTACGCGGCGTTGAGCACCTACGGGCTCTACAAGATCAAGGCCGCGCCCCAGATTCTGGATCCTGGCTTCGTCGTCGGTTTCGGCGCCTATGGCGCGGGCTTTCTCGTCTGGTTCTACATCTTGCGCACCACGCCGCTGTCGCTGGCGTTTCCCGTTGCAGCGGGCACGTTGATCCTCTGCACCAGCCTGGTAGGGGTGCTGCTGCTCGCTGAAAAGGCGAATCCGCTGAAACTCGCGGGCATCGTGCTCATCGTCGTCGGTATCGCGATGATGTTTCTCGGGGAGGACTCGTAGCGTCATGGATGACATCGAGCGACAAAGGTCTCACTTCGAGAGCATCTCGGACAAGTACTACGAGAGCCGGCACTCGTCCAACCATCTGGCGCTGAAGGAGTTGCTGTGGTCTTACTTTCTCGCGAACAAGACTGACTTGAAAGGCCGGCCGCTGCGCGTACTCGAGCCAATGTGCGGTTACGGTGAAGGCAGGGAGATCGTTCTGAAGTTCCTGACTCAGCAGATCGATTACTTCGGCTTCGATTACAGCCTGCCCCTCGTGGAGCGGGTGCTCGCCGACAATCCTACGTTGCGCGTTGAACATGCGGACGTCACGCGTTTTGCGCTTCCGGACTCGGAGAAGCCCTATGACCTGATCATGCTGCTCGGCGGCCTGCACCACGTGTACAAGCACACGGACGTCGTGGTGCGGCAACTGCGGGGAGCATTGCGCGAGGGCGGCTACTTCATCAATCTCGAGCCGACGCATAACTTCGCGCCGTTGCACTGGGTGCGCCAGTCCATCTACAAACGCAATCCCCTGTTCGACGACCAGACAGAGCAGGGATTCTGGCTGTCGGACCTCAACCGGCACTTCGTCGATTCGGGATACACGCTGATCGATCAGATCTATCCTGGATTGCTGACGTATGTACTCTATTACAACCCCGACGCGTTCCCGATGCTCAATATTGGCGGGCCGGGATCGGTCAGGACGCTCTTCCGGATGGAAAGCCCGTTCTTTCGCTCCTTCCTCGCGCGAAAGCTTTCGTTTGCGACGCTCTCGCTTTGGCGTAAATCAAGCTGACCATCAATGTCTCGCCGGTCCCCAGGTACAAAGTCAATCAGCCGCGAGGCGCACTGGCGCGGCGAACTCCGTCATCGTGTCTTGACTCTGTTCCCGGACGCCGACCCTGGTTGATTCAACTGGAGCCAGGCCGCGACAGCCCAGGCGCAGCCCAGGATGACAAAAGGCATCAACGGAAACTTGTAGCGATAGGATCCGGCCATGATCATGCATTGGAGAGTGGTATATGCGGCATACCCGTATCCGGCCAATGCCCAGATCGGAACCTCGGAACGCCTGCCTGGATTCAGATAGATTCGAAGCAGACCTATTCCTCCAGCGACGAATCCAATGAACATCAGCACATAGAATCCCTGGTTCAGAATCCGGACTGCGCGGAAGATGGCCGTGTGTCTGTCGTACGACGGCGTACCGCTCTGATAGGACCATTCCGCTTCACCATCCACAGACCACAGGCTATATGCCTTTATCGGCATGAGCACCAGAAAGGTCCCGGGATTTTCGCGAATCCACGCCAACGCGGCCGCCCTGGCCTGGCGGCTCGATTCCACCTGATTGGCGACAGTGAAGGTCTTCTTCAGCAGTGCCTGGACCTCCGGTCCATCATCGGTGGGGAATCCCCGGCTCTTCATGACGCTTGGGTTGTTTCCGACGTACATTGCCCATCCACCATTGGTGGAGATGAAGACCGGCTCCCCGAATACCGTGTAATTGCGGTAGATCCAGGGTGCGATGACGATGGCCATCGCCACGTACAGCACCGCGCCGTGGCCAAGGGTCCTCAGCTTCAAGCGGTGCCCGGATTCGAACAGGAAACTGATGCCGACCAGAATGATAGGCATCAGCAGGGTCTGCGGCTTGGTCAGGGTCGCATATCCGAAGACCAGTCCGCACAGGGCCGCTGCAAAGAACGTCCGCTTCGTGATGAATATCCATGTGCCAAGCAACAGCAGGAACGTGTAGAACGTTTCAGTGGCGGTGAGCGCGGTGTAGGCGATGTTGTTGGGATAGATCGCCAGCAGAAATACTCCAATTCTTGCTGCGATCTCGGAACCAAACATCTGCCTGCCGAGTGCAAGGACGAGGAAGAAGGTGACGGCGGCAAAGCACAGGTTTGCAACCGACAGCACCATGGTGTTGGCGCCGAAGATCTTGTAGAGGAGCGCCGCCGCTGCCGGCCATCCGACGGGCCAGTATGCGGTCGGCACCCCGCCCTCGCTGTAACCGTTGCCTTCGACGATGCCGACCGCGCGGTCGTGGTACCAAAGAAAATCCGACGTGGGCTCGACCTGGACGAACGCGACCAGCGCGGCCCGCAGACCGAAAAATGCAATGAAGCAGAAAGGCAGGAACCACGGGTGCAGGACCGCGGCTTCGACGCCATGGGCGAGCCGGAATTTCCAGTTCTCCTGCTTGCCGGATTGACCTGTGATTGTCATGGTCGACGTTTGAGCACGGTTGAATTTAGCAATGGTCGACGGACGGCTGCAAGACCTCGATCCGGGATGGGGAAGTGCCGGGGGCGGCACCATGGCCCGCGAGGCGATTGTCGCACGTCATGGCGGCAGTCCAACGCGCCCGCCCGGATGCATCGAAATCCCGCCGGCATCCTGTCCATTTCGGAAGAAGCTTGCACGGATCGTTCGACGGTGTCGGGTCGATCGACCAGTGCGATGCCGCGTTCGCAGCCATCAAATTCACTCTGCCCCGGCTTTCCCGTCGGCGGCCGATATCGCGTTCCCCATGTTGCGGACCATGCGCAGCATGAACCGCCCGGGCGTGCGGTCCCACGGTGTAAACCGGGGCAACTGGAACCGGTCCGTCTGTGCGGTCGCCACGCCCCAACCGGTCGACACGGCCGCAAGATATCCGGCATCGCGGACCATTCGCACGTGATCGGGGCCGTAGTCGACGCCGGGCTTGCCGTTGGGATAAGCGAAGAGGCGTACCGGCTGGCGCACGATCTCGGCGAGCCGTTTCCCGCTTTCGACGATCTCGCGTCGTGCGAGGTCGGGCGCCGTGTTCAGCAGTATCGGATGCGTGATGGTGTGGGCCCCGATTTCCATGCCGGCGCCGTGCAATGTCCGCACCTGGTCCTCGCGCATCATCAGGTTGCTACGGGCGTCGACTCCGGCCAGTTCGCGCAACTGTGCGGCGCGGGCCTCGCGTTCCGTGAAGGGAAGGTACTTGAGCGCCGGCAGGATGGTGGCGATCGCCCTGCGGCGGGCTTCATCGCTGTCGAGCGCGAAGGTGCCAAGTCCCCAATGCGTGAGGTCGAGTGTCGGCGCGGCCAGCACGCGGATGGATTCGCCCACCGTGTCGTTCCACATCCGTCCGCCATTTAGGTAAGTGGTGGCGACGAAGAACGTCGCGGGGACCTTGTGCCTGGCGAGGATCGGCAGCGCGACCTCGGCGTTGTCGGCGTAGCCGTCGTCGAAAGTCACGCAGACCGGTCTGCCCGGGAGGCTGCCTTTGGCGAGCCGTTCGACCGCTTCGGTCAGTGGCAACGGCGAAAAATGCCTGGCCAGCAGGTCCATCTGGAGATCGAACTCGCCGGCGGTCACGTCCCACTGGTTGAACGTGTCGGTCTCGGGCAATACCCGGTGATAGATCAGGATGGACAAGCGCGCGCGCTGACCGGCGGGAGACGCCAACCCGGCAAGCTTTTGCAGCATGAACCTGGATGCGTCGTTGATCATGTCACCGCGATGGGTTCAACGCGGATTCGAGATCGGCGATCAGGTCGCCGGTGTCCTCAATGCCCACCGAAAGGCGCAGCAGATCGGCCGGCACCGGCGTCCCGGCACCTTCCACGCTTGCGCGATGCTCGACGAGGCTCTCCACGCCGCCCAGAGACGTGGCGCGCTTCCAGAGCTCGACCCGCGCGGCCGTCGCGATGGCAGCGGCCTCGCCGGAAGCCGCCGTGTCGTCTTTGCCGCGGACGCGGATCGACAGCATTCCGCCAAAGCCCCCGCGCATTTGCCGGGAGGCGACGGCGTGACCCTTGAACGATGGCAATCCGGGGTAGAGCACTTCCAGGATCCTCGGATGGCGCGAGAAGTGCTCGGCAATGACCTGCGCGCTGGCGCACGCGGTGCGAACGCGCGGGAACAGCGTGCGCATTCCCCGGGTCAGCAACCAGGCTTCGAACGGACCCAGCACGCCGCCGATTTGCGCCCGCACCGACCTGATCCGCTCCCACAACTGGGAATTCGCGCGCGCGGTCAGCGTGCCCGCGATCACGTCGGAGTGTCCGTTGAGGTACTTGGTGGCCGAGTGCATGACGATGTCCGCCCCCAGCTCGAGCGGTCGCGTCAGGACCGGTGACGCGGCGGTGGAGTCGACAGCGACATCGGCGCCGGCCGAATGGGCGATCGCGCAGGTGGCGGCAATATCGGTGGTGGACCATAGCGGATTCGCCGGCGTCTCGACCCACACCAGCCTGGTGCGTCCGGGGCGGATCAATTGCTGCACGGCATCGGGATCGGTCATGTCGATGAATTCGACCTGCAATCCCCAATTCGTGGCGAACGTCAGCAGCCAGTTGCGCAGTGACCAGTACATCACCTTGGGTGCCAACACGTGATCGCCGGGTGCCAGTGCCTGGAAGACTGCCGTCGCGGCGGCCATGCCGGAGGCGAACAGAAGCGACGCGTGTCCTCCTTCCAATGCCGTCAGCACGGCCTCCGCCTGTTCGAACGTCGGGTTGTGGTCGCGCGCGTAGATACGGCCGCTACGATATTGGTTGTCCGCGTCGCGGACGAACGTCGTCGACGTGTGGATCGGCGGTGCGATGGCGCGCGTGGTGGCGTCCACCCATCCCAAAGCCTGCGCGGCAATGCTGGCAGGCTTCACTGATTTTTCGTTCATCGGCGAAAGGTCGTGCGGGGAAGAGGTGAGCCAGGTCGTGCCGGCGTACCTGCGGGCCTGCGTCGCCGGAACCACGCGCGCGGCGGCGCAAAGCTTCAGCTTGCAATCGCCGAGGTACGAAGCTAACACGCGGCGCCGGCGACGACAAACGGGGCCACCGCCGAGGACGGCATCAGCGCGGCATCGCGACGATGGGCTCGGATCGGCAATAAACGTTACAATTTGATCCTTTGCCTCACATTTTCCGACAATTCGCGTCAAACCAGCAAAATGGACCCGCTGCCTCGACCACCAAGACTGCTCCCGGCCCTGGCACTGGTCATCCTTGCCGCCGGCTGCGGAACCATGCCGGTCACCGCGCCCGCCCCTTCGACGGCGCCACCAACGTCGAGCTTCAGCGTGTTGCGCTCGATCTCCATCGGCCACGTGCTCGAAGACCAGATCCTGGCGATGAATCCCGAACGCATCAGCGCTGCCGATGTCGAGACGCTGGCCAAGGGACCGACTCCCCAGATCATGCTGTTGCGCGGCGGTATCTACCCTGTTCACCTCGTCATGGAGTCCTTCGGGGACTTCCTCGTCGGAATGGGGTATCCCGAGGCGAAAATCAGGGACCCGGCCACCGGTGAGTGGTCGTACAGCCCCTATGACTACAGCGATCGACTCGCGGGCCTGGTCGCGTGGTACTACGAGCGGGACGCATTGCGGCCCATGCTCGTCGGACACAGCCAGGGCGGCCTTTACGCGGTCAAGATCCTGAAGGAATTGGCGGGGCAGCGCTCGCCGCGTCTGCACGTCTGGAACCCTCTCGCCGGAAACGCGGAAAACAGGACAACCATCACCGACCCGTTGACGGGCAAGGAGCGGGAAGTGGTAGGCGTCTCGGTGTCGTACGCATCCGCGATTGGCGCCGGCGGCTGGTCGCTGGTGCTTCCCAACCAGTGGGAAAGCCTGGAGACGCTGCGCAAGATTCCCGACACGGTGACCGAATTCACCGGCTACTTCATCACGGTGGACTTGATTGCGCTGACGTTTCCCGGCAACCCGCTGGACAGCCGCTACGAAGGGAGCGCCAAGGTTCAAGTCCGCAACGTCGACCTGCCGGCGGGCTACAACCACGTCATCGCCCCGTTGTCGCGGGATCTCGCGCGCGACCCGGCCGTGCGCGACTGGATCGACGCCTATGTTCCGGGAACCGACGTCGACGAATCGCAATTGCCGGAATACGCGCAGGGCCACGTGCTGTGGGCCGCGGACGTCTGGCACAGCATCAAGAAGCACTGGTGCCTGGAGGCGCAGGCGCTGATTGCCGCGAGGCGAAGCGCATTGGGACGGCCCTGATCGGCAGCGCGGGCGATCGGTCGTCGGAACGAAAAAAAATCCCGAAGGCGCGCGTGACGCGCTGCCTTCGGGATTCTAAGAACGAGGGGAACGGTCAGGGCGTCAACTGGCCGCGAAGCTCGCCGCCGGGGTTCGCCGCGCTGTGCACGTTGATATAGAGGTTGCCGGCCTTCAGGCTGGCCATCTGGGCTTCGGTGAGCTTGGCGCCGGGACCAAACGTCCAGCCGTTGTCGCCGCTCTTGACCATCGGCACGATCACTCCGCCGTTCTTTCCGGCCGGCGCCTCGTGGATGTGCGCCGCCGTTCCGGCGATTCCTGTGGTCGTAACACTGCCGCTCACCGCGCCGTCGGCGCCGACCGTCACCGTCCCGCCGCCCGTGGCGCTGGTCGTGACCGGCGGGACTTCATTCGCGCCGGACAGGGTCACCTTGATGTCTGCGCCAAACGCCGTAGCCGAGAAGGCCAGCAGCGCCAACGACATGGCCGCCGCCAACGGCCGCCAAGCTGTATTGAAATTACGATTCATTGCAACCTCCTCGATTGATCGGTATGGGACGTCCCCCAGGAAGTAGCCGGGGCAACGCCGCATCTTACTCTCCAAAAGCTGGCAATTCGCCGGGGGTGGACAATGTCGATGGTTGGACATTGGCTGCCCATGTCCCGGGTGTATGCTCGACCCTGCTGCAAACGTTGTAGCGGGGCAGTTTATTCCGCAGGACTTATGTGCGCCCACGGGCGGGTAATTCAACAACAGGCGAGGATGCATCATGGGAATGATCGATTTCGTAAAGGAAGCGGGCGAGAAGCTCTTCGGCCGCGGTCATGCGCAGGCCGCAATGGCCGAGGTCAAGGCGGACCCGGCCAACGAGGCCAAGATCGCCGCCGCCAACGGCGCGGCCGGCGACGCCATCCTCGACTACATCAAGTCGCAGAATCTTGCGGCGACCGGCCTGACGGTGACCTTCGACGCCGCGTCGTCGACCGCCAGCGTCTTTGGCGTCGCGCCCGACCAGGCCACGCGCGAGAAGATCGTCCTGTGCTGCGGCAACGTTGCCGGGGTCGAGGCAGTGAAGGACATGATGTCCGTCGACCAGAGTGCGCCCGAGGCGACGTACTACACGGTGGTTTCAGGGGACAACCTGTCCAAGATTTCCAAGGCGAATTATGGCGACCCCAACAAGTACATGGTGATCTTCGAGGCCAACAAGCCGATGCTGTCCGATCCGAACAAGATCTATCCGGGACAGGTGCTGCGAATCCCGCCGCTGTAATGGAATTCGGTCTGGACGCGGACGCGCCGACCCTCTCGGGTGGGCGCGTGCTGCTTTGGGAGATCCTGGGCTGGGAAATGCGGGCCCACGACATTCCGCATCCGATCGGCGATCCGGATGATGACGACGGACTCCCGGACGAGGACGAAGACGACGAAGAAGACGACGATGAAGACGACGAGGAGCCGCTTCAAGTCTAGTCTGCGCACTTCGAAACCCGTCGATCTTGCACCGCAGCACATTGCCGGTTTATCTGCTATAATGAAGCTCTTGCGGCGATCTGCTAGTTATTGACGAAGGTTGCCCGCCGCAAGTGACGGATCCCAAGGCAACCGGTTCATCGGCTTCTAATCTTCCGGGCGCGTCTCATCTCAGGCGCCCGAGTCTCTGCCTCCAGGGCTTGTGTGCCCTTCCATGGCAGCTTCCGGTTAGCGACGATGGCTTTGCAGTACGTCGACCCGGTCGCGGCTTGGAGGCTCGTGGGCGCGTCTTGACTCCAGGGCAACCTCGTTGCCTGCAGTCGGGGCCGCCGCGCAATCCTTCGTTTCCGCTTGTCCGGACTCATTCGTCCTCGATTGGAAACGAACATGCGCTTTGAAGAACTGAATCTCGCCCCGCAAATCCTGCAGGCGCTCACCGCTTGCGGTTACGATGAACCGACGCCCATCCAGGCCCAGACCATCCCGGCATTGCTTGATGGTCACGACGTCATCGGCTGCGCCCAGACCGGCACCGGCAAGACGGCGGCCTTCGTGCTGCCCGCATTGCATCGGCTCGCCGGGCAGCCAAATGCGCCCGTGGGCAAGCACCGGATGACGAGCGTACCGCGCGTGCTGGTCCTGGCGCCCACGCGCGAGCTCGCCCAGCAGGTGGCGGAGCAGGCCGTCCGCTATGGGCAGGCGTTGCGCGCGCGCATCGTGTGCCTCTACGGCGGAGCGCCGTACCCGGTGCAGAATCGCGCGCTACAGCGTGGCGTCGACCTTCTGGTCGCGACACCCGGTCGCTTGATGGATCACGTCGAACGCGGCCGTGTCGACCTGTCGCAACTCGAGGTGCTCGTCCTCGACGAAGCCGACCGTATGCTGGACATGGGATTCATCGACGATGTCGAGCGGGTGTGTGCGCTGACGCCCGCGACGCGCCAGACCGTGCTTTTTTCCGCCACCGTCGACGGCGCGATGGGACGCCTGGCCGCGAAGCTGACCCGCGATCCCGTCCGGGTGGACGTCAAGGGTGAGAAGTCCTCGCCGGTCGCCATCGAGCAGCGCGTGCATTTCGCCGACGATCGCTCACACAAGTATCGATTGCTCGACCACCTGCTGGCCGATACGGCGATGGGCCAGAGCATCGTGTTCATCTCGACCAAGCGGGATGCCGAAGCGCTTGCCGTGAAGCTTCAGGGCGAGGGACACGCGGCCGCGGCATTGCACGGCGACATGAACCAGTACGAGCGCAACCGGACGTTGGCCAACATGCGCCGCGGCGGCGTGCGCACGCTGGTCGCGACGGACGTCGCGGCGCGCGGCATCGATGTTCCGGGCATCTCGCACGTCATCAACTTCGACCTGCCGCGCCAGGCCGAGGATTACGTGCACCGCATCGGCCGAACCGGTCGGGCGGGCGCGTCGGGCATCGCGGTTTCATTTGCCAACCACGCCGAGCGCGGCACGCTGCGCACCATCGAGCGCTTCACCGGCGCGGCCATTCCGACCCACACCATCCCCGGGCTCGAGCCTCGCGCAAGGGCATCGGCGGGAGAAGCGCGCCGACCCGCCTACGGCAAGCCGGCGCCGCGTGGCCGCTCGTACGGTGCGCCGTCGTCGTTTTCGCGGGACGGCAAGTCCGGAGGCTTCCGCGGCAGGGACGGTGCCGGCGCGGGATTCAACCGCAAGAACGACCGCAGCCGGTAGTTTTGGCTAGCTTTCCGGTAGTGTTGGCCAGCTTTCAATCGCCAACGCGTCGTTACCGGATCGAATACCGCCGACGAATGCAAGCCATGGTCGTCCCCGCGAACGCGGGAACCCAGCGACTTCCGTAGGCTGCCGCCAGGCCGTAAGGCGACGACACTGGGTTCCCGCGTTCGCGGGAACGACGGCACTGGGTTCCCGCGTTCGCGGGAACGACAGATGTCGGATCCATGCATTACAGAGACAACCTCTTGAAGCATTACAGCTAGTCGAGTCCGCCGAAGCGACGGTAGAACGACGCATCGGCCGGCGGTATCGCCTCGCCCTTGTCCGCTGCTGAATTCGCCAGCTCATTGACCAGATTCCGCTCGGCGCAGCGGTGGGTCAGTCGATAGAAGTCGCGGCACAGCGCATACGCGGCCGCACCCGGCCAGTCGAGCGGCAGCAATGCGGCCGGCAGCATGGGGTCTCTCAGCAACACCCGGCGATAGGCGTGGATCAGCAGCGTTCGCACGACAAAGCACTGCTGCGGATCGTGGCCGCCGCCATCCGTCGCGCGGAAACGATCGATGACCGCGCCGAAGCGCTGCAGGAAACGGCGGTAATCGGCCGCGACACCGGTCAAATCCCATGCGGCATCCACCGCCGACGCAAGCGACCTTCGCCCGGCGACGTCGCGCGCCGTGCCGAAGACCAGTTTTCCGGCCAGTCCAGGTCCGTCGATGGTTCGCGGCATCGGACGGTCCCGCTGCAGGGGGCGCAGGAAAACCGATGGTCCCAGCGCTCCAAAACCTACCCATGACAATTCCTCGCGCAGCGTCGCGCGACGCCGGGTCGACACCGCATCGGCCAGCACCAGTTCCCAGTCTCCATCCCACGCGTCGTCAGGGCGCGCGTAGATGCGCCGGTGGGCTTCGTCGAAGCGCTGCTTCCCTTCGCGCGTCAGCTGGTAGCGGCTCAGCCGGCCGAACGAGGTTGCGTCGAGCCATCCGTCCTGTGCCAGCCGGAACACGCTGGTGCGAACGGACCGTTCGTTGATCGCGAAGGGTGACATCAGCCGAATGAGGCCGGCCAGCCACACCGTTCCGCCGTGCGGCGCCAAGGCGTCGCCCCACACCGTCACCATCAGGGACTTCGCCCTGGGCGGATCGGAAGACAGCGTGCGCTTGATCCAGCGAGCGATGGCCGCGTCGCCGCTTGCCTTGGCCGCGGGAGAGGCTTGCGCCTCCCGACGTGATACGGAATCCTCTTGACGCATGCCAAAACTGTATCATATGCTTCAAACTGCGCGCCAGCCCGGGTTGGGAATGCATGGGGCGCCCGAGGAGGCTCCCGATGTATGCACAGATGGTCGAAACCGGGCAGCAGAAGGTCCGGAGCGCCGAAGACATGTCGGCGGAAGAGCAGGCGTTCCAGGCGCGAGTAGACGCCGACGTCAAGATCGAGCCCAAGGACTGGATGCCCGACGCGTACCGCAAGACGCTGGTGCGCCAGATCCAGCAGCACGCGCATTCCGAGATCGTGGGCATGCTCCCCGAAGGCAACTGGATCAGCCGCGCGCCCACGCTCAAGCGCAAGGCCATCCTGATGGCCAAGGTCCAGGACGAGGGCGGACACGGCCTCTACCTGTATGCCGCTGCCGAGACGCTGGGCGTTTCGCGCGATCAACTCATCGACGACCTGCACGCCGGCAAGGTCAAGTATTCGTCCATCTTCAACTACCCGACGCTGACGTGGGCCGATATCGGCGCGATCGGCTGGCTGGTCGACGGCGCGGCCATCATGAACCAGATCCCATTGTGCCGCTGCTCGTACGGACCCTACGCGCGCGCGATGGTCCGGGTTTGCAAGGAAGAGTCGTTCCACCAGCGCCAGGGCTACGACATCCTGATGACGCTGTGCCGCGGAACGCCCGAGCAAAAGGCGATGGCGCAGGACGCGCTCGACCGGTGGTGGTGGCCATCGCTGATGATGTTCGGCCCGCCCGATGCCGACAGCGTGCACAGCGCGCAGTCGGCGCGATGGAAGATCAAGCTCCTGTCCAACGACGAGCTGCGCCAGCGGTTCGTCGACCAGACGGTGCCGCAGGCCGACTATCTCGGCATCAGGATGCCGGATCCGGACCTCAGGTGGAACGATGCCACCGGTCACTATGACTTCGGCGCCATCGATTGGAGCGAGTTCCACGCCGTGCTCAAGGGCAACGGACCGTGCAACAAGGAGCGCCTCGCGACGCGCGTCAAGGCTTGGGAGGACGGTGCGTGGGTGCGCGACGCGGCGAGCGCACATGCGGCGAAGCGCGCCGCGCGGATGCTGAAGGAGGTTGCATGAGCACGGGAACCGACGGGCCAGCCCGGGGTGCGAGTCCCGCTCCCGGTGCGGGCGGCGAACGCAGTGAGCAGGCAAGGCCCGCAAAGGAATGGCCGTTGTGGGAGATCTTCATCCGGTCGCAGCACGGGCTGGCGCACAAGCACGTCGGCAGCCTGCATGCGCCGGACGCCGAAATGGCGATCAACAATGCGCGCGACGTGTACACGCGGCGCAACGAGGGCGTGTCGATCTGGGCGGTGAAGTCGACGGATATCGCCGCGTCGGCGCCCGGCGACAAGGAGGCGCTGTTCGAGCCGGCGAACAGCAAGGTCTATCGGCACCCGACGTTCTTCCCGATGCCCGAGGAAGTGAAGCACATATGACGACCCCCACGCTTGCGGCCAGGGAAACGGAGGCCGCTTCTCTGCCCCCGGACGGGGAGCAATTCGCGCCTTGGGACGGCCCTGCGGCGCTCATTACCGCGTCGCTATTCGACTATTTGCTGCGGCTGGGCGACACCGACGTCATCCTTGCGCAACGCCTGGGCGAATGGGTGGGCCACGGACCGGTGATCGAGGAGGACATCGGGCTGACCAATGTCGGCCTCGACCTGCTGGGGCAGGGCCGGATGTGGCTGACCTACGCGGGCGAAGTCGAGGCGCGGATGCGCGGGGAAGGCCGCAGCGAGGACCAGCTCGCATTTCTTCGCGACGGCGGCGCCTACCGCAACCTGCTGCTCGCCGAGATTCCGAACGGAGACTTCGCGGTCACGATGGCGCGGCAGTTCTACTTCGACCAGTTCCACCTGCTGCTGCTGCGCGCGCTGGTTCGATCGACCGATTCGCGCGTTGCCGAAATTGCCGCCAAGGGCGTGAAGGAAGTGGCCTACCACGTCGAGCGCAGCGCCGACTGGGTGATCCGATTGGGCGACGGAACCGAGGAATCGCACGCAAGGATGCAGCGCGCGCTCGATGCGCTGTGGATGTACACCGGTGAAATGTTCGCGACCGACGGCACCGAGCGGCAACTGGCGGAAGCACGCATCATCGCGGATGCCGCCACATTGCACGCGCCCTGGCTCGCGGCGGTCGGCGAAGTGATTGCCGAGGCGACGCTGACGCTGCCGCAGGGCGAGTGGATGCAGGGCGCCAATGGCCGCGGCGGCAAGCAGGGCGTGCACACCGAGCATCTCGGGCACCTGCTGGCAGAAATGCAGCACCTGCAGCGCGCGTACCCCGGGGCCCGGTGGTGACCGTCGCCGCCACCCCGGACGTCGAGCCCGCTTCGGCGCCCTCGCGCTCGCGCCCATCCATCGATGTCGTGTGGGCGGCGCTCGCGACCGTTCCCGATCCGGAAGTGCCGGTCATATCGATCGTCGAGCTCGGTATCGTTCGCGACGTGCTGTGGGATGACAGCCGCCTGGTGGTCAAGGTCACGCCGACGTATTCGGGCTGTCCCGCAACCGAGATGATCAACGAATTGATTCGCGAGTCGCTCGCCATCATCGGCATTACGGACGTCCTGCTGGTCACCCAGCTCGCGCCGCCCTGGACCACCGACTGGATCGCGCCGGAGGCGAAGGCGCGGCTCAAGGGCTTCGGCATCGCGCCGCCGCACGTGATGGGCGGGCAGGTCGACGTCTCCGGGATCAGCCCGCTGCGCCGGGCGAAGGTCGCGGTGCCATGCCCGCGCTGCCACTCGGCGAACACTACGCTGATCTCCCAATTCGGATCGACGGCGTGCAAGGCGCAATATCGCTGCGACGACTGCCGCGAGCCCTTCGACTACTTCAAGCCGCATTGACGTCGCCGCCTCAGATGAGCAAATTCCATTCGTTGCCCGTCGCCCGCGTAGAGCGTGAAACGCGCGATGCGGTCGCCATCACGTTTGCAGTGCCGGACGCACTGCGCGAGAAGTTCCGCTTCGCGCAAGGCCAGCACCTGACGCTGCGGACCGATCTGGCCGGCCAGGACGTGCGCCGGTCGTACTCCATCTGCTCGGCCGTTCAGGACGGCACGCTGCGCATCGCCGTGAAGAAGACGCCCGGCGGCGTGTTCTCGACGTGGGCCAACGAAGCGCTGAAGCCTGGCGACACCATCGAGGTCATGCCCCCGCTCGGCCATTTCAACGTGCCGCTCGACGCCGCGGCATCGCGGCATTATCTGGGCTTTGCCGCGGGAAGCGGGATCACGCCGCTCCTTTCGATCGTCAAGACGACGCTTGCGGCCGAGCCCAGGAGCCGGTTCACGCTGGTGTACGGAAACAGGGCGTCGGGAACCGTCATGTTCAAGGAGGAACTCGCCGCGCTGAAGGACACCTACCTCGGCCGGTTCAACCTGGTCCACGTGCTTTCGCGCGAAGCCCAGGACATCGAACTGCTGCACGGCCGCATCGACCGCGCCAAGGCCGATGCCCTGCTGGCGAAGTGGGTGTCGCTTCCCGACATCGACGCGACGTTCGTCTGCGGCCCCGAAGGCATGATGGAGTCCGTCATCGCGGCCCTGAAGGCGCGGGGCGTCCCCGACGAGAAAATCCGGATCGAGCGCTTTGCCGCGAGCATTCCCAAGCACACGCACGTCGCCCACGTGGCGCCGGAACCCGGTCACACGGAGTGCGAGGTCACGGTAACCCTGGACGGCGCGACGCGCACGTTCATGCTCGAAAAGGCCAAGGAAAACATTCTTGAGGCCGGGCTGCGAAACGGCATCGAATTGCCCTATTCGTGCAAGGGCGGCGTGTGCTCGACCTGTCGCTGCCGCCTCGTGAGCGGCGAAGTCGACATGGACGTCAATTTCGCCCTGGAAGACTACGAGGTTGCGCGCGGCTTCATCCTGTCCTGCCAGAGCTATCCCGTCACCGACAAGGTCACCATCGACTTCGACCAGACCGGCGCCGGCTGATTTTCGCCCGCCGGCTGAGATAAACTCCGGGAATCAGCCGAAGCAATCCCTGGAGGAGTCGTCCCTTGCCACACCCCCTTTTCGAACGCCACCGCGCCACCCTCGAGCGCGCGGTGCAGGCCATCGGCGAGCGTACCTACTGGAGCGCCTATCCGGAATCGGCAAGCCCCAAGAACTACGGCGAGGGCGCGGCCGATGCGGGCAAAGCCGCATTCGACGCGTTGCTGGGCAAGCGTTTCCCGCTGACCCAGCCGGGAACGATCGGGCAGGTCGGCGCGGAGAAGTCGCCCTTCGGCTTGCCGCTCGGTGTTACCTATCCCAAGGCGGACCTGGATTCCCTTCTGGCAGCCTCCGGCCGGGCATTGGACGACTGGAAGAAGCTCGGCCCGGAAGCCTGGGCGGGCGTGTGCGTGGAGATCATCGCGCGCCTGAACCTCGCGAGCTTCGAGATCGCGCATGCCGTCATGCACACCACGGGACAGGCATTCATGATGGCCTTCCAGGCCGGCGGCCCGCACGCTCAGGACCGCGCGCTCGAAGCAGTTGCGTACGCATGGGACGAGCTGCGCCGGGTACCCGAGCAGGCACTCTGGGAGAAGCCGCAGGGCAAGAACGAGCCGATCCGCATGGAAAAGCACTTCCATGTGGTGCCGCGCGGCGTGGGACTCGTCATCGGATGCTGCACGTTCCCCACGTGGAACGGCTATCCGGGAATTTTCGCGAGCCTTGCCACCGGCAACGCGGTCATCGTCAAGCCGCACCCCGGCGCGATCCTTCCGCTGGCCATTTCGGTCAAGATCGCGCGCGACGTGCTGGCGGAGGCCGGTATCGACCCCAATGTCGTGACCTTGCTCGCGCACGACGCGGGCGACGATACGGCCAGGACGGTCGCGCTGAGGCCGGAAGTGAAGATCATCGACTTCACCGGCAGCACCGCCAACGGCCGCTGGCTCGAGGAGAACGCGCGGCAGGCACAGGTCTACACCGAGAAGGCGGGCGTCAACCAGATCATCATCGACTCCGCCGCCGACATGAAACTCGTCGCGCGAAACATCGCGTTCTCGCTCGCCCTCTATTCCGGGCAGATGTGCACCGCGCCGCAGAACATCTACGTTTCCAAGGCCGGCATTTCGACGGCGGAGGGGCCGATGACCTTCGACCAGGTCGCCGCGAGCATTGCCGAGGGCGTGCAGAAGTTGCTCGGCGATCCGGCGCGGGCCGTGGAAGTGCTGGGCGCCTTGCAGAACGACGGCGTGGTGAGGCGGCTCGAGGCGGCGCGCTCACTCGGCACCGTGGTGCTCGACACGCAGGCAATTGTCCATCCGGCATTTCCGGACGCCACGGTGCGCACGCCGCTGATCGTCCGGCTGACGTCGGCCGATCGTGCGACGTACCTCAACGAATGGTTCGGACCGGTGGCCTTTGTCATCGGCACCGAATCGACGGACGACAGCCTCGCCATCGCGCGCGATGCGGTGCGCGGCCATGGCGCGCTCACGCTGTCCGTCTATTCCACCAGCGAAGACGTCATCGACGAGGCCATCGCCGTGGCGGAGGATGCCGGCGTGGCGCTGTCCATCAATCTGACCGGCGGCGTGTTCGTCAACCAGTCGGCGGCATTTTCCGATTTTCACGGCACCGGCGCCAATCCCGCCGCCAACGCGTCCCTGACCGATTCGGCGTATGTCGCGAACCGCTTCAGGGTCGTGCAGCACCGGCGTCACGTTTGAGCTGCTGCGCGCATCGTGGCTGACCCGACCGTCCTTTACGCCTGCGCCGACGGCATCGCCCGGGTGACGCTCAACCGGCCGGACCGGCTGAACAGCTTCACCGCCGTGATGCACCAGGAATTGCGGGACGCGCTGGCCATGGCCCGCGCGGACACGTCCGCACGCGTGCTTTTGTTGACCGGCGCCGGCCGCGGCTTCTGCGCGGGCCAGGACCTGTCGGATCGCGCGGTCGCTCCCGGCGCTGCGCCCGTGGACCTGGGCGCGTCGATCGAGGCCTGCTATCGTCCATTGGTGCTTTCGTTGCGGTCGCTGCCGATGCCCGTGGTCTGCGCAGTCAATGGCGTTGCGGCCGGCGCCGGCGCCAACGTCGCGCTGGCGTGCGACATCGTCATCGCGGCGAAGTCGGCGAGCTTCATCCAGGCGTTTTGCAGGATCGGCCTCATTCCGGATTCCGGCGGCACGTATTTCCTGCCGCGCCTTGCCGGCACGGCGCGCGCCATGGGTCTCGCAATGCTGGGCGACAGGTTGACGGCGCAACAGGCCGCGGACTGGGGACTCATCTGGAAGTGCGTCGAAGACGCCGAGTTGTCATCGACCGTGGATGCGTTGCTCGCGCAGCTGGCGCAAGCGCCGACCAAGGGTCTGGTGGCCACGCGGCGCGCAATCCACGCGTCGGCGCAGTCCACGCTGGAAGGCCAGCTCGACCTCGAGCGCGACCTGCAGCGCGAGCTGGGGTACAGCGCCGACTATCGCGAAGGTGTCGCCGCGTTCCTGTCCAAGCGCCCGCCGCAGTTCTCGGGCAGATAGGATGTCCAGCGCGTTGCCGTCCTCGGCGGAAGTCGGCGTCATCGGTGCGGGGGCCATGGGGGCCGGCATCGCGCAGATCGCCGCCCTGGCGGGACATCGTGTCGGCCTGTTCGACACCGGCATGGGCGCCGCGGATCGCGCCAAGGCGAAGATCGCCGAAACGCTGAAGTCGCTGGCCGCGAAGGGCAAGCTCGACAGTGCGCTGGCCGACGCCGCAGCCGGTCGAATCGTCGCGGTGCATGCGCTTGGCGACCTGGTCAGCGCCAGGCTGGTCGTTGAGGCCATCGTCGAGGACATTGCGGTCAAGCGCAAACTGCTGCGCGAACTGGAGGTGGTCGTCGCGCCCGATGCGATCCTCGCCTCCAACACGTCGTCGTTCTCGATCACGGCGCTTGCGGCTGGAATGAAACATCCCGGCCGCGTCGCCGGCATGCACTTCTTCAACCCGGCACCACTGATGCCGCTGGTCGAAGTCGTCAGCGGCCTCGCGACCGATCCCGAGGTGGCCCGCGTGGTCCATGCGACGGCGCTGGCCTGGGGCAAGCTGCCGGTCCATGCGCAATCGACGCCCGGCTTCATCGTCAATCGCTGCGCGCGGCCGTTCTACGCGGAGGCGCTTCGGGTGTTGAGCGAGCAGGGCGCCGAGCCTGCGACGCTGGATGCTCTGATGCGCGAGGCCGGCGGATTCCGGATGGGCCCGTTCGAGTTGATGGACCTGATCGGACTCGACGTCAACATCGCGGTGACGCGAAGCGTCTGGGAAGGGTTCTTCCACGACGCCCGCTTCACCCCGTCGCCGCTGCAGCACGAAATGGTCGCCGCAGGCTACCTGGGTCGCAAGAGCGGTCGCGGCTTCTACGACTACGGTACCGACGCGGCAAGCCCGACGCCGGCGACCGAACCGCCGCGCGCCCCGCCGGGGAAGATCACGCGCCTGGGTGAGTTGTTCATGGGCATGGAGCTCGCCGCGCGCTTGGCAGGCTCGGGGCTTGCATTCGACGTGGCCGCGGTCGATGCGCGCTTTCCGCGCGGCGCGCTGCGCGTCGACGATGCGGCGTGGCTCGTGCCCGGCGATGGCCGGACGGCCACTGCGGTGGCGGCCGCCGCGGGTTTGCGCGACGTCGTGACCTACGACCTTGCATACGATTACGCAACATGCGCGCGACTGGGCGTGGCGCGAGCGGACACCTGCAGCGACGCGGCCTTCGCTGCGGCGGTCGGCGCGTTGCAGGCATGCGGCATCGCGGTATCCCGCCTGGACGATGTCGCGGGCTTGATCGTGCTGCGCACGGTCGCCATGCTGGCCAACGAGGCGTCCGACGCCGTCACGCAGGGCATCGCCAGCGCCGCCGACGTCGACCTCGCGATGCAAAAGGGCGTCAACTATCCGCGTGGACCGCTGGCTTGGGCCGATGCGCTCGGCGTTGACCACGTGCGCGATACGCTCGTGAATCTGGCCGCCCACTACGGCGAAGACCGCTACCGGCTGTCGCCGCTGATTGCGCGGCGTTGCGCCTGCGGTGGAAAATTGACCGCATGAACGCGCCGCCGCACCACGAAATCCCGCTGTCGCCCGCGGAAGCGCTGGCCCTGGCGCGGCGCTGCGCCGACGCCATGTATGCCCGCGACAGCGCGTCGCAGGCGCTGGGGATGCGGGTCGTCGACGTCGCGCCGGGCACCGCGGTGCTGACCATGACCGTGCGCGACGACATGCTGAACGGGCACGCCACCTGTCATGGCGGATTCATCTTTTCCCTGGCCGACAGCGCGTTCGCGTTCGCCTGCAATAGCCACAATCTGGTCACGGTCGCGGCGGGATGCTCGATCGAATTCCTGGCGCCCGCCCGCGCAGGGGACGTGTTGACCGCAACCGGTCGCGAGCGCACGCTGCACGGTCGCAACGGCATCTACGACATCGACGTCACGAACCAGCATGGCGCCACGATCGCCGTGTTTCGCGGAAAGAGCGCGAGGATCAAGGGACACGTCATCGACGTCCCGCAGTCAGACCAAGAAGCATAGTCGGGAGGAGCAGCGATGCCAGCGAAGCGCCCACGGCCGGACGAACTGGAGCCCATCGAGCGGGCGAGTCGCGACGAACTGCGCGCATTGCAGCTCACGCGCCTCAAGTGGTCGCTCGCGCATGCCTACGACAACGTCGCGCACTACCGCAAGGCGTTCGACGCCAAGGGCGTGCATCCGGGCGACCTCAAGTCGCTGGAGGACCTGCGGCACTTTCCGTTCACCGTCAAGACCGACCTGCGCGACAATTATCCGTTCGGCATGTTCGCGGTGCCGCGCGAGCAGGTCTCGCGCATCCACGCGTCGTCGGGCACGACCGGCAAGCCGACCGTCGTCGGCTACACCCGCAACGACATCGACACCTGGGCCACCGTCATGGCGCGCTCGATCCGCGCCGCGGGCGGACGCGCCGGCGACATCCTGCACGTGGCCTATGGATATGGCCTGTTCACTGGCGGCCTCGGTGCGCACTATGGTGCAGAGAAGCTTGGCTGCACCGTGATTCCGATGTCGGGCGGTCAGACCGAAAAGCAGGTGCAGCTGATCACCGATTTCAGGCCGTCGGTGATCATGGTGACGCCATCGTACATGCTGGCCATCGCCGAGGAGATGGAGCGGCAGGGAATCGACCCCGCCACCTGCTCGCTCGAGATCGGCATTTTTGGAGCGGAGCCCTGGACGCCGACGATGCGAAAGGCCATCGAGGCGAGGCTCGGGATGGACGCAATCGACATTTACGGACTGTCGGAAGTGATGGGCCCGGGCGTGGCGCAGGAATGCATCGAGACCAAGGATGGCCTGACGGTATGGGAGGACCACTTCTATCCCGAGATCATCGACCCGGAGACGGGCGCGGTGCTGCCCGATGGCGAGCAGGGCGAGCTGGTGTTCACCTCGCTGACCAAGGAGGCGCTGCCGATCGTTCGCTATCGCACGCGCGACCTGACGCGGCTCCTGCCTCCCACGGCGCGCGCGATGCGCCGGATGGAGAAAATCACGGGCCGCTCCGACGACATGATGATCATCCGCGGCGTCAACGTCTTCCCGACGCAGATCGAGGAGTTGATCCTGAAGGACAGCGTGCTCGCGCCGCACTACCAGCTCGAGATCACGCGGCCGGGCAACCTCGACGAATTGCTGGTGCTGGTCGAGCGCAATCCGGCCTCCGGCTCGGTGGACGGCAACGCGGCGGGCACCCGGCTCGCGCACCACATCAAGAGCCTGATCGGGGTGACCGCCGAAGTGCGCGTGGGAGCGCCGAACAGCATCGAGCGCTCGCTCGGCAAGGCGCGGCGGATCGTCGACAAGCGGCCGAAGACCTGACCACGCAGGGAACGTGAGGGAGGTGCCCCATGAGCGGAGAGAACGACATCGTCATCGAGGCGTGGAACACCATCCTGTTCGACAAGTTCATGCGCTTCAAGCACCTGCTGATCGACGGCCTCGCCGGCCACAGCAACGAGGCGCTCGCGCGACGAGACTTTGCCCAGGGTTTGCGCGTGCTCGACGTGGGCTGCGGGTTCGGCGACAGCACGCTGCTCATCGCCAGGCGCGTCGGCCCGCGCGGGGCGGCGGTCGGCGTCGACTGCGCGGAGAATTTCGTTCGCGCGGCGGAACAGGGGGCCAGGGAAGCGGGCATTGGCAACGCGTCGTTCTTCGTGGCGGACGTGCAGAGCGATGACCTGCGCGGGCCGTACGATGCCGCATTCGCGCGCTTCGGGACCATGTTCTTCATGATGCCCGGCGCGGCGATGCGCAACATCCGCAAGGCGCTGAAGCCGGGCGCGGATATCACGATGATCGTGTGGCGCCGCCGCGAGGAGAATCCCTGGCTGCACGAGGCTGAGCTTCGCGTCCGCGACATCGTCCCCGTGGTGTCGCACGAGGAGACCGACCAGGTGCATTGCGGCCCGGGCCCGTTCTCGATGGCGGGGCCGGACATGGTCAGCACGATGCTGCGCAGCGCGGGCTACGACCGCATCGGTTTCGAGCGCTTCGACGCCGACATCTGCATTGGCAGGAGCGTCGACGAGGCGATCGAGTTCGCGATGTCGCTCGGGCCGGCCGGCGAGATCATCCGCCTGGCGGGTGAGGAGGGCACGAAGCGCCGGCCCGAAGTGGTGGCCGCGCTCCGCGAGACGCTGACGCCCTATGCCCGCGACAACGGCGTGTGGGCGCCGTCCAGCACCTGGTTCATCACGGCGCGCAATCCGGGATGACGCTTCGGGCGACCGTTGCCGACGGCAAGCCGGACGCGAACGTTGCGCCTGCCGAGCGGCAGGCGCGCATCGAACTCGCAGCGTGCTATCGGATCTTCGCCATGCTCGGCTGGACCGAACTCATCTACAACCACATCACGCTTCGGCTGCCGGGTCCGGACAATCATTTCCTGATCAACCCCTTCGGTTTGCACTACACCGAAGTCTGTGCGTCGAACCTGGTCAAGATCGATCTCGCGGGCAACGTCATAGGCCAATCCGCCTGGCCGGTCAATCCGGCGGGATTCACGATCCATGCGGCGATCCACGAAGGCATTTCCGGCGCGCACTGCGTGATGCACACGCACACGACCGCCGGCATGGCTGTCGCGTGTTCCTCGGCAGGGCTGTCGCCGTCGAATTTCTACTCGGCGATGCTTTGCGACAAGGTGGCCTATCACGACTTCGAAGGCATCACCCTTCGTGCGGACGAAGGGCCGCGGCTTGTGCGCTCAATCGGCAACCGCCCGGCCGTGATCCTGCGCAATCACGGCTTGCTGGCATGGGCGGCCACGGTGCCATTGGCGTTCACGATCCTTTGGACGTTGAACCGTGCCTGCGAAATCCAGCTCGCATCGACGGCGATGGGACCGGTGATCGAGATTCCGGAGGACGTTAGGCGCCAGTGCACGCGCGATGCGCTGCAATTCGACCCCCGTTTCGGGGCAGGCCAGGACGTGTTCGATGCGCTGATGCGGATGCTCGACCGCACCGATACGTCGTACCGCGCATGAAAGTCTGCATCTTCGGCGCCGGCGCGATCGGCGGCCTGCTCGGGACGCGGCTGGCTCAGGGCGGCGACGAGGTGTCGGTGGTTGCGCGCGGCGCCACGGCGGCGGCCGTGCGCGCACACGGCCTGCGCGTGCAGCATGGGGACGTGCGCGAGTCCGCGCGGGTTGTCGTGGCCGAGGACCCGGCCGCGCTGGGCGCACAGGATCTCGTCATCGTCTCCGTCAAGGGACCCGCAATGACCGGCGTGGCGGCGCGGATCGGGCCGCTGCTGAAACCGGACACCGTGGTGCTCACCGCCATGAACGGCGTGCCGTGGTGGTTCTTTCACGGCTTCGGTGGCAAATTTGCCGGGACGAGACTCGATGCCATCGATCCAGAAGGCGCCATTGCCGCCGCCATTCCCGACCGCCACGTCGTTGGCTGCGTGGTTCACATGTCCTGCTCCGCGCCGGAGCCGGGGTTGTCGCGGCACTTTTTCGGCGACGGCCTCATCATCGGGGAGCCAAGCGGAGGCCCGACGGCGCGGGTGGAGGCACTGGGCTCCGCCTTCGGCCGCGCGGGATTCTCGGTCACGGTGTCCGCCGCCATCCAGTCGGACATCTGGTACAAGTTGTGGGGCAACATGACGATGAACCCGGTGTCGGCGCTGACCGGCGCGACGGGCGACCGGGCGCTCGACGATCCGCTGGTGTACCGGTTTTGCCTTGCGGCGATGGCCGAAGCGGCGACGATCGGAAAGGCCATCGGGTGTCCCATTTCGCAAAGCGGCGAGGACCGGATGGCGATAACCCGCACACTCGGCGCGTTCAAGACGTCGATGCTGCAGGACGTGGAGGCCGGCAAGCCCGTGGAACTCGACGCGCTGGTGACGGCGGTGCGCGAAATCGGCGCGAAGGCCGGCATCGCCACGCCCTGTATCGACGCACTGCTGGGTCTCGCCCGGCTGCAGGCGCGGGTCCGTGGCCTGTACCCCTGACGTCCGTGGGCGCGTGCGCCGTGTCGCACGATTGAAAGGACAATGAGGAAGACATGACAGGCAACGCGCCGGAAGAGGCATGAGCAAGGTCCACGTCACGCGCTTCACCGTAGAGTTCGGCGATTGCGATCCGGCGGGGATCGTCTTCTACCCGAATTACCTGCGCTGGATGGATGCCGCATCGCTGCACTACTTTCGCGCCATGGGCGTGCCGCCGTGGCATGAACTGGAGGCGCAGACGGGCATCATCGGCACGCCGATCGTCGACGTCTCGGTGCGCTTCCTGCGCACGGCCAGCTATGGAGACGAGATCGAAGTCGAGTCCACCATCGCCGAATGGCGCGGCAAGAGCTTCGTGTTCCGGCACACGATTCGCCGCGACGGCGGAATACTGGCGGAGGGCCTCGAGGTCCGCATCTTCGCCCGGCGCGTGCCGGAGGATCAGAGGCGGATCCAGGCGGTGCCGGCGCCGGACGCGTTTGTCAGGGCGTGCGCATGACAATTCGGGCAAAATGACGCGCGTCGAAAATTACTGCGCGGGTACCGGCGCGCCGGACACTGCGCTGAACTGAGTCTCGGGAGGAAACGCATGCAGGAACCCACGGGCGCCGCAACGGAGGCGGACGGCAGGGCCTTCGGTCCGGGCGGCCGGGCGTTGCTTGCATGGTCCAGGAACCTCGCGGTCGCCGGCGGGCTGGTGTTCGTCGGACTGGTCGTGATGTCCATCGTCTCGATCATCGGGCGCAAGCTGTTTTCCTGGGTCGTTCCGGGAGATGTCGAATTGCTGCAGATGTGCGCCGCGTTCGCCGCCTCTTCCTTCTTCGCGTATTGCCACATGGTCAACGGCGACGTGAAGGTCGATTTCTTCACCCACAACCTGTCGCCGCGCACGGTGGCGCGGTTGGATGCCTTCGGATCGTTGCTGGTGGGGCTTTTCGGTGCGCTGATCGCATGGCGCACGGCGGTGGGTGCGCTGTCGATCAAGGAAGTCGGCGAGACGTCGGCCATCCTGGGCTGGCCGGTGTGGGTGGCGCAGGCGCTGATGGTGCCGGGATTCGTCATGCTCGCCGCGGCCGGCTTCTACATGTGCGTGCGTCACCTGCGCGCCGCGGCGCGCGAACCCATCGCCGGCGATTCGGAATGAGCGGCATCGAGACGGGCTTCGCCGTGTTCGGCGCGATGCTGGCGCTGATGGTGGTGCGCGTGCCCATCGGCATCGCGATGTTCGTCGTCGGGGCGGCAGGATATGTGTACCTGACGGGCGGCAGCGCGATGGCTCTGCTCAATTCGCTGAAGAATCTCGCGTATGCCCGGCTTTCCAACTACGACCTCGTCGTGATTCCGCTGTTCCTGCTCATGGGCCAGTTCGCGACGCACGGCGGCCTGAGCAGGGCGCTGTTCCGGTTCGTGAGCTCGTTCCTTGGCCATCGCAAGGGTGGCGTGGCGATGGCCGCGATCGGCGCGTGCGCGGGCTTCGGCGCAATCTGCGGCTCGTCGCTTGCGACCGCCGCGACCATGGGCCAGGTCGCGCTGCCTGAATTGCGCCGCTTCGGATACTCGGGCGCGCTCTCAACGGGCGCGCTGGCGGCGGGTGGAACGCTCGGCATCATGATTCCGCCTTCGGTCCCGCTGGTGATCTACGCCATCCTGACCCAGGAATCGATCGGCAAGCTGTTCATGGCGGCGGTCCTGCCCGGCGTCATCGCGATGCTCGGGTACATGCTGGTCGTGCGCGTCGTGGTCACGCTGAATCCCGCCGCCGGCCCGGCCGGGCCGGCGGTGCCCTGGTCCGAGAAACTGACGAGCCTGCTCACGGTCACGCCGGTACTCCTGGTGTTTGTCGTCGTGATCGTCGGCATCTACGGCGGCTGGGCGAACCCCACCGAAGCCGCGGCCATCGGCGCGGCGGCGTGCGGCGTCCTTGCGATCACCACCGGCGGCATGCGCGTCAAGGGACTCGTCGACAGCGCGCTCGGGACGGCCCAGGCCACGGCCATGATCTTCCTCGTCCTGCTTGGCGCAGACATGTTGAATTCCACGCTCGCGCTGTCGCAGATGCCCGCCGAACTCGCGACCTGGGTCAAGGCCAGCGGATTTTCGCCGCTGCTGGTGATGATCATGATCCTGCTGATCTACATATTCCTGGGCTGCGTCATGGATTCGCTGGCGATGATCCTGCTGACCATCCCCATCTTCTATCCGATGGTCATGGGACTCGATTTCTGGGGCATGAGCCAGCAGGACAAGTCGATCTGGTTCGGCATACTGGCGCTGATGGTGGTCGAGATCGGCCTGGTCCATCCGCCGGTCGGGATGAACGTCTACATCATCAACAGACTTGCCAAGGACGTCCCGCTCACCGAGACGTTCAAGGGCGTCGTGCCTTTCCTGATGTCGGATTTCGTGCGGATCGTGCTGCTGCTTTTCTTCCCGATCATTTCGCTGTATCTCGTGCACACGTTCAAGCAGTAGCGATTGGGTATGATGGATGTCCTGACGAACCGGAAGACGTCCTTGCTCGACCAGACCCTCACCCCCAGCGGAATCGTGCAGCATCTCGACCGGTACGTGATCGGCCAGGATGACGCCAAGAAGACCGTTGCGGTCGCGGTCTACCTGCACTACCGGAAGATCGCCCGCGCGCTGAAGGAAGACAGTCCGATCACCAAGAGCAATCTGCTCCTGATCGGCCCGACCGGCACCGGCAAGACGCTGATGTGCGAGACCCTGTCGCGCCGGCTGGGCGTGCCGTTCGTGACCGCCGAAGCGACGGCGATTGCGCAGTCGCGGTTCGTCAACGAGGAAATCGAGGCGATCCTGCAGCGGCTTGTCGACAAGGCCGCGGGCGACATCGCCAGGTCGCAGCTCGGCATCGTCTTCATCGACGAAATCGACAAGCTCAAGGCCACGGACAGCCAGCCGCGCAGCGTGTCGGGCGAGAGCGTGCAGCACGCGCTGCTGAAGCTGATGGAGGGTTCGCCCGTCAAGGTCGGCCCGGGGCAGTACATCGACACCACGAACATCCTGTTCATCTGCGGCGGGGCGTTCGTCGGCCTGGAAGAGATCATGTCGCAGTCCAACAGCTACGGCTACATCTCGACATCCGTGGGCGACAACAAGGCGATCATGGACAGGCTCAACGCGCGAATCAAGCCGACCGATCTTTTCACCTTCGGCCTGATTCCGGAGTTCACCGGCCGCCTGCCCGTCATCGCACGCTTCAGGGAACTCGACCGGGACATGCTCGTCAGGATCATGACCGAGCCGCACGACTCGCTCTATGCGCAGTTCACGGACATCTTCGGCGCCGAGGGCGTAGAGCTTGCGGTCGCGCCGCGGGTGTTCGAGCAGATCGCGGAACTGGCGATGGAGTACAAGACCGGCGCGCGCAGCCTGCGGGGAATATTCGAGGAGCTGATCACGCCCATTCTCTACCTGATCCCCGACAATCCGGACATCCGCAAGGTCACGATCTCGTCGCTGTTCAACGAGCCGGTCCTGGTCCGGGGCAAGCGCGAGTCCTGAGAACACGGCCCGGCGCCGAATCCAGAGGAATTTCATACATGAACACCAAGACATTCGCTTCGCATGCCGACCTGGAGGAAAAGAAGGTCAGCTTCGACAGGCTTTCGGAACATGCCTACGCCTACACCGCCGAAGGCGACCCCAACACCGGCATCGTGATCGGCGACGACGCGGTCATGGTGATCGACACGCAGGCCACGCCGGTGATGGCGCAGGACGTGATCCGGCGCATCCGCGAAGTCACCGACAAGCCGATCAGGTACGTGACGCTGTCGCACTACCACGCGGTGCGGGTGCTGGGCGCGGCGGGATACAAGCCGGAACACATCATCGCCAGCCGCGATACCTTCGATCTCATCGTCGAGCGCGGCGAGCAGGACATGAAGAGCGAGATCGAGCGCTTCCCCAGGCTCTTTCGCGCCGTGGAATCGGTGCCGGGCCTGACCTGGCCGACCATCGTCTTCGAGAGGCGGCTGACGCTGATGCTGGGCAAGCTGCAGGTGGAGATCATGCAGCTGGGGCGCGGCCACACCAAGGGCGACACCGTGGTATGGCTGCCGCAGGAGAAGATCCTGT
>DAOMGB010000042.1:0-28449 GCA_035430095.1 Casimicrobiaceae bacterium
CGGCGGCGCGGCGGCCGGCGGCGGGGCGGGCGGTGGCGGCTTCGGCACGAGGTCCGGATCGCATTCGATGGTAGCCATGGAAGGTGCCCAGTAGCCGGTGCGATAGCACAGGTTGCCCGCAAGTCCCTTCGTGCCATTGTAGACACCGCTCTTCACGGTGCCATCGGTCGGCGTCGGATAGGCGGTGCAGGCATATCCGGTCGTGCAAGGCGCGGTTCCCGGAACGTAACCTTTAGGATCGGCCGTTTGCGCGCCGACGCTGCCGGCGAACGCCACTGCCATCGCGCCAGCAAGTGCACCGTACACGAAGCGTCGAGTCATTGTTTTACCCCTTTGGCTTTGGTTTTGAACGAGTTTTGTACGAGCTTGCGGTTTTGCGCATCACGCTAAATGCCTGACGCGACAAATGCTTTGTCTCCCTGAGAAATATAGCACAGCGGTTTTCGCGCCGCAAAGAAAAGGGTCCCCCGGTCTGGTTCGGAGCAACAACTGTCGCGGCAATACAACGCCGTGATAAAATTGCGTCTTTTCAAGGGCCTCCGGAACGGGTCCGGCCAGCAAGCGCGCCGCAAAACGGTGCTGCCGTCGGCCTTCCCGCCCGAAAATCCGGTCTCCCGCGCTCAAAGACCCTTTAGTTAATGTCCCTTTCCGCGGCCGTTTTGTCGCTTCGACCGCATTCCAACCCTGCTTATCACCGAAACCCTATCGCCGCCCATGGAGCAGTTCGCCAAAGAAACCCTTCCCGTCAGCCTCGAAGCCGAGATGCGGCATTCGTACCTCGATTACGCCATGAGCGTGATCGTCGGGCGCGCCCTACCGGATGTCCGCGACGGCCTGAAACCGGTCCATCGCCGCGTGCTCTATGCCATGCACGAGGCCAATATCGTCTGGAATCGACCCTACGTGAAGTGCGCTCGCGTCGTCGGCGACGTGCTCGGCAAATATCACCCCCACGGCGACAGCGCCACCTACGAGGCGCTGGTCCGGATGGTCCAGGAATTCTCGCTGCGCTATCCGCTGATCGATGGTCAGGGCAATTTCGGTTCGGTGGACGGCGATTCCGCGGCCGCTTACCGCTATACGGAATGCCGGCTACAGAAGATCGCCTCCGAGCTCCTCGCCGACATTGACAAGGAAACCGTCGATTTCGTCCCGAATTACGACGGCAAGGAGTTGGAACCGGCCGTCCTGCCCTCGCGACTGCCCAACCTGCTCATCAACGGCTCGTCGGGCATCGCCGTGGGCATGGCGACCAACATTCCCCCGCACAACCTGACGGAAACGATCACGGGGTGCCTGGCGCTGCTCGCCAACCCGGAAATCTCGATTGACGAGATGATGGAGATCATTCCGGCCCCGGATTTCCCGACGGCCGGGATCATCTACGGCCTGGAAGGCGTGCGCGAGGGCTATCGCACCGGCCGGGGCCGCGTGGTCATCCGCGCACGGACGCACATCGAGGACCTCGACAAGGGTGGCCGCCAGGCGATCATCGTCGACGAGATTCCTTACCAGGTGAACAAAGCCAACCTGCTCATCCGCATCGGTGAGCTGGTCCGCGAAAAGAAGATCGAGGGCATTTCGGATCTTCGCGACGAGTCGGACAAATCCGGCATGCGCGTGGTGATCGAGCTCAAGCGCGGCGAAGTCACCGAGATCGTCCTCAACAACCTGTACAAGCTCACGCAGCTTCAGGACAGCTTCGGCATGAACATGGTCGCGCTGGTCGACGGCCAGCCGCGCATCCTCAACCTGAAGCAATTCCTCGAATACTTCATCATCCACCGCCGCGAGGTCGTCGTGCGGCGGACGCGCTTCGAGCTGCGCAAGGCGCGAGAGCGCGGGCACATTCTCGAAGGCCTCGCGGTGGCGTTGTCCAACGTCGACGAGATCATCGCGCTGATCAAGGCGTCGCCCACGCCGCCGGAAGCCAAGACGGCGCTGATGTCGCGGCGCTGGCGCTCGCCGGTCGTGGAAGAGATGCTGCGACGCGCGACCGCGGACGCGGCGCGGCCGGACGGGCTTCCCGCGGAATTCGGCTGGAGCAAGGAAGGCTACCGGCTGTCCGACGCCCAGGCGCAGGCAATCCTCGAACTGCGGCTGCAGCGCCTGACCGGGCTCGAGCAGGAGAAGATCACGGGCGAGTATCGCGAGGTGATGGCGCTGATAGTCGATCTCCTCGACATCCTGGCCAAGCCCGCCCGGGTCACCACGATCATCGGCAACGAGCTGACGACGATCCGCGACCAGTTCGGCGACATGCGCCGCTCGGAAATCGTCGCGCAGGGCGTGGACTTGCAGCTGGAAGACCTGATTGCGCCGGCGGACATGGTGGTCACGCTGTCGCACGGCGGCTACATGAAATCGCAGCCGGTGGCGGAATATCGCGCGCAGCGCCGCGGCGGCCGCGGCAAGCAGGCGACGGCGACCAAGGAAGACGATTTCATCGACCGGATGTTCATCGCCAACACGCACGACTACATCCTGTGCTTCTCCAACCGCGGCCGCGTGTACTGGCTCAAGGTCTACAACGTGCCGCAGGGTTCGCGCACGTCGCGCGGCAAGCCCATCGTCAACCTGGTACCTCTGGTCGACAACGAGAAGATCACGGCCATCCTGCCGGTCAAGGAGTTCACCGAGGAGCAGTTCGTGTTCATGGCCACGGCGATGGGAACCGTCAAGAAGACGCCGCTGTCCGAATTCTCCCGGCCGCGTCCATCCGGCATCATCGCGGTCGACCTGACCGACGGTGATTCGCTGATCGGCGTGGCGCTGACTGACGGCACCCACGACGTGATGCTGTTCAGCTCCGGCGGCAAGGCGGTACGCTTCGACGAAAACGACGTGCGCCCGATGGGTCGCAACGCCCACGGCGTGCGCGGAATGATGCTGGACAAGAAGCAGAGAGTCATCGCGATGCTGGTGGCGGAGGACGAGACGCAATCCGTCCTCACCGCGACGGAAAAGGGCTACGGCAAGCGCACGCCCATCGTCGAATACACTCGCCACGGTCGCGGCACCAAGGGCATGATCGCGATCCAGCAAAGCGAGCGCAACGGCCAGGTCATCGGCGCCGCGCTGGTGCGCCACGACGACGAGGTCATGCTCATTTCCACGGGCGGCGTGCTGATCCGGACGTCCGTGAAGTCGATCCGCGAGATGAGCCGCTCGACGCAGGGAGTGACGCTGATCAACCTCGACGACGGCGAAAAGCTCGCCGGTCTCGAACGCGTTGCCGAGACCGACGGCGAAGGCGACGACGACCAGGCCTGATCGCTTCCGAGCTTCTTTCCCAACCCGCGCCCTTCCGCCATGTCCGCTGCCGACGCCAACGGCCAGGAATCCGAACTCGCCGGCCACCGTGCGGCGATCGACGCGCTCGACCGCGAGATTCTCGCGCGGCTCAATGCGCGGGCCGCGCACGCGCAGGCAATCGGAAAGCTCAAGGGGGGTCACAACGCCTATCGGCCGGAGCGCGAAGTCCAGGTGTTGACGCAGGCGGCTGCCAGCAACCCTGGGCCCCTTTCCAACGAGGCGGTCACCGGCGTGTTCCGGCAGATCATGTCGGCCTGCCTGGCGCTCGAGCAAAAGCTCAGGATCGCTTACCTCGGTCCGCCGGGCACGTTCAGCCATGCCGCCGTCGACAAGCATTTCGGCGCTTTCGTCGACGCGACGCCGCTGGCGACGATCGACGAGATTTTCCGCGCCGTGGAGAGTGGGCAGGCCGACTTCGCGGTCGTGCCGGTCGAGAACTCGACCGAAGGCGCGGTCGGGCGCACGCTCGACCTCATGTGCACGACGGACCTTTCGGTGTGCGGGGAAGTGAAACTGCGCATCCAGCAAAACCTGCTGACGAAGGCGGGCTCGCTGGCCGGGATCACGCGGGTCTACAGCCACGCCCAGTCGCTGGCGCAATGCGTGCATTGGCTTGCGGCACACCTGCCGACCGTGCCGCGCGTTGCCGTTTCGAGCAACGCCGAGGCGGCGCGGCTGGCGGCGGCGGAAGCCGGAGCGGCGGCCATCGCCGGCGAGAACGCGGCCGGCATCTACGGACTCGCGATACTCGCGCCGCACATCGAGGACGAACCCAACAACACCACGCGTTTCTGGGTCGTCGGCAGGCAAAAGGTGGGGGCATCCGGGCGCGACGAAACGTCTCTCGTGATGTCATGCCCCAATCGTCCGGGCGCGGTATACCAGCTGCTGGAGCCGCTGGCGCGCCATGGCGTTTCGATGACGCGTTTCGAATCGCGGCCGGCCCGCACGGGCCTGTGGGAGTACCTTTTCTTCGTCGACCTGGCGGGCCACCGGGACGACCCGACGCTGTCTGCGGCCTTGGGCGAACTCGCGCAAAAGGCGCCGTTCCTGAAGCTGCTTGGCTCCTATCCAACGGCACTCGATTGAACTTCCAGGAACGGAATCCGGCAATGACGACGTCCACGCATCCTTCTGCCGGCCCCGCGGCCCCGGCCTATGTGCGCGAGCTTGCGCAATATGTTCCGGGCAAGTCCATCGAGGACGTTGCCCGCGACCTCGGGCTCGATCCAAAATCGATCGTCAAGCTCGCATCCAATGAAAACCCGCGGGGCCCGAGTCCGAAGGTGCTGGCCGCGATCGCAGCGGCCGCGGCCGATGTCACGCGCTATCCGGACGGCAACGGTTTTGCGCTGAAGGCGGTGTTGTCGCAGCGGCTTGGCGTGGATGCCGCGCAGATCGTGCTGGGCAACGGTTCCAACGACATCCTGGAGCTCGCCACGCAGGCCTACCTGCGTCCCGGCGACGAGGCGATCTACGCGCAGCACGCCTTTGCCGTCTATCCGCTCGCCACCAAGGCCCGCGGCGCGATCGGCATCGAAGTGCCGGCAACGAATCTCGGACACGACCTGCCGAAGATGCGCGCGGCGATCGGCCCGCGCACGCGCGTCGTGTTCGTCGCCAATCCGAACAATCCGACCGGGACCTTTCTCGCGGCGAACGAGCTGGAAGCGTTCATCGCGTCGGTCCCGACGGGCGTGCTGGTGGTGCTCGACGAGGCCTACAACGAATATCTGGAGCCGGCCGACCGTTCCGACAGCATCGCCTGGCTTGCGCGCTATCCGAATCTGCTCGTGTCGCGCACGTTTTCAAAGGCCTTCGGGCTCGCCGCGTTGCGCGTGGGCTACGGCGTAATGCATGCGGACGTGGCGGACATGCTCAACCGCGTGCGCCAGCCCTTCAACGTCAATGCGCTGGCACAGGCCGCGGCGCTGGCGGCGTTGGCCGACGCGGAATATGTCGAGTCCAGCCGCGCGCTCAACCGCGAGGGCCTGGCACAGCTTTCGCGCGGTTTCGAGGCGCTCGGCCTGGCTTCATTGCCGTCCCACGGCAACTTCATCCTGGTCAAGGTGGGCGATGCGGCAATGGTCAACCGGCGCCTGCTGGAACAGGGCGTGATCGTCAGGCCGGTGGCGAACTATGGCCTGCCGGAGTGGCTGCGCGTTTCCGTCGGACTTGCCGGCGAAAACGAGCGCTTTCTTTCGGCGCTGCGCGCGGCGCTCGGCCGCTGACGGTCGGCATCGCAGCGTCGACATCCCTTGCGCATCGACAAAATCGCGGTCATCGGCGTCGGTTTGATCGGCGGCTCGTGCGCGCTCGCGCTGAAGCGCGCGGGCGCGGTGAACACCGTGCTGGGCATCGGCAGGTCCGCCGCCAATCTCGCCGACGCGCTGCGCCTTGGCATCGTCGATCGCGCGCTTCGCGTCGATGAACCGTGGACGCGCGAATTGCGCGATGCGGACGTGGTCCTGCTCGCCACGCCCGTCGCGCAATATCCGGCACTGTTCGCGGCGATTGCGCCGTGCATCGGACCGGACACGGTGATCACGGATGCGGGAAGCACCAAGCAGGACGTGATCGCCGCAGCACGTGCGACGCTTGGCTCCAAGCTCCCCAGGCTGGTGCCCGGGCATCCCATTGCCGGCACCGAGCACACCGGTGCGGCGGCGGCCTTTGCCACGTTGTTCGACGGTCGCAACGTCATCCTGACGCCGATGCCGGAGACCGCCGCCGACGCCACCCGACGCGTCACGGCGCTGTGGCAAGCCTGCGGGGCGCGCGTGTCGACCCTCGAACCGGCGCGGCACGACGCGATCTTCGCCGCGGTGTCGCACCTGCCGCACGTGCTTGCATTCGCGCTGGTCGCCGAGCTGGCGGCGCGGCCCGATGCCGCGGCCTATTTCGAGCACGCGGCCAGCGGATTTCGCGATTTCACGCGCATCGCCGCGGGCTCGCCTGAAATGTGGCGCGATGTGGCACTCGCCAACCGCGACGCCTTGCTCGCCGAGATCGACTGCTACGCCGACGCGTTGCGCGCGGCGCGGGCGATGATCGATGAAGCGGACGGCGAGGCGCTGGCCACGCTGTTCGCGGAGGCGAGCCGGGCGCGGCGGTCCTGGGAGGCACGGCGCCTCCAGCCGGTTGTCGACGAAATGGGCAAGCAGAGGTGAGCGGCGCTTCCCTCGGGCAACTCACCCTGGCGCCGGTGCGCCGCGTTGAGGGGAGCGTCGCGCTGCCGGGGTCGAAGAGCATCTCCAACCGCACGCTGCTTCTGGCGGCGCTCGCGCATGGGGCGACGACGCTTGCCGACGTGCTGGCCGCCGACGATACCGACCGGATGATCGACGCGCTGCGGGCCCTGGGCGTGCGAATCGACATCGACGGGACGAAGAGGGAGACGCGCATTGCCGGCGTCGACGGCGCGTTTCCAATTCGTGCCGGCACGCTATTCCTGGGCAATGCCGGCACGGCCTTCCGTCCGCTCACGGCGGCGCTGGCCATCCTGGGCGGCAATTACGTATTGACCGGCGTGCCGCGGATGCACGAGCGCCCGATCGGCGACCTGGTCGACGCGTTGCGCGCCATCGGTTGCGACATCCGTTACCTGGGCAACGAGGGTTACCCGCCGCTCGCGATCGGCTCGGCAGGCGGCCGCGCGGGCGAGCCCGTGGCCGTTCACGGCGACGTATCGAGCCAGTTCCTGACCGCGTTGCTGATGGCGCTGCCGCTGGCGCGGGGAAGCGCGGCGACGGCGACCACCGTCATCGTGGTCGGGCCGCTCGTCTCGCGACCCTATGTAGACATTACGACCAACCTCATGCGTCGATTTGGCGTCGCCGTGGAGACGCCGGACGACGCCACTTTCGTGGTGCCGGCCGGCGCCCGCTACGCCAGCCCCGGTTCCCTGGCGGTCGAGGGCGACGCGTCGTCCGCGTCCTACTTCCTGGCGGCGGGTGCGGTGGGCGGCGGTCCGGTGCGGGTGACCGGCGTAGGACGCGATTCGATCCAGGGCGACGTCGCTTTCGCGGATGTTCTGGCGCGGCTGGGTGCCCGTGTCACTTTCGGACCGGATTGGATCGAGGCGGGCAGCGGAACGCGGTTTGCCGGGGGGACCATCGATTGCGTGTCGATACCCGATGCCGCGATGACGCTGGCGATGACCGCCCTTTTCGCCGATGCGCCGACCACGCTTGTCAACATCGGAAGTTGGCGGGTCAAGGAGACGGACCGGATTTCCGCCATGGTCACGGAACTGGCCAAACTGGGCGTCAAGGCGACCAGCGGCGAGGACTGGATGCGCGTCGAGCCGCCCGACGCGGCCGCGCCGCTGCGGCCGGCGACGATCGAGACCTACGACGACCACCGGATGGCGATGTGTTTTTCGCTGGCGGCGATTGCCGGCGTGCCGGTCACGATCAACGACCCGGGGTGCGTCGCCAAGACCTTTCCCGGCTATTTCGATGCGTTCGCGAGCATCGCCCGATGATGCCCGGCCCGGCACCGGTCATCGCGGTGGACGGTCCCGCTGCCTCGGGCAAGGGAACGGTGGCGGCGGGTGTCGCCCGCGCGCTCGGATTCCACTATCTCGACAGCGGTTCCCTGTACCGGCTGGTCGCATTGAAAGCCGTGCGGACGGGAACCCCATTCGACCAACCCGCGCCGCTGGCACGTCTGGCGACGGACCTCGATGTGGAATTTATCGACGGCGCCGTCCTGATGGAGGGCTCGGACGCGACTGAAGCCATCCGTGCCGAGCCCATTTCGGCCGCCGCGTCGCAAGTCGCGGTCCACCCGGCGGTGCGCGCCGCGCTTTTCGAGCGTCAAAGGGCCTTTCGTCGGCCTCCCGGGCTGGTTGCCGACGGACGCGACATGGGGACGGTGGTGTTCCCGGATGCCGGCCTCAAGGTGTTCGTCACCGCCACGGCCGACGAACGGGCGCGGCGGCGTTATAAGCAGTTGATCGCAAAAGGAATCTCCGTTACAATGGAAAGCCTTTTGCGGGAGATTCAGGAGCGCGATGCCCGGGATGCGGGGAGGGCGGCGGCGCCGCTCAAGTCCGCGGCCGACGCCGTGACCCTGGATACGACAAACCTTGCCATTGACGAGGTCATCGACCGGGTACTCCGGCTGTACCGGGAGCGCAGCTGAATGTTGAACAAGAAAATAGACCGCGAATAACAAGCAGTTAGCAATGCAAAGTCGCAGGATGCGGTCACAAGATGCAGTCGCGAGGAGCAGCAAGCAATTCACCTGCAGCACATGACACCGATTGGCCGCGGCCGCCGCACTTTTGCCGGTGCAGCGTTTGCGGATTGACCCACCAGCCCGCCCTCCGAGAAAAAGGGTTCTCGTGAGAGGCGGCATACACCCTGAAGGAACCAACCCCCATGGCTATTGCCACTGAAATGTCCCCCTCCACGATGTCCGCGAATCCTCCGATGGAAGATTTCGCCTCGATGTTCGAGGAGTCGCTGTCGCGCCAGGAAATGCGCCAGGGCGAACTGATCACCGCGGAAGTCGTGCGCGTCGAGTTCAACGTCGTCGTCGTGAACGCGGGATTGAAATCGGAATCGTTCATTCCGATCGAGGAATTCAAGGATGACAACGGCGAGGTCGAGGTCAAGGCCGGCGATTTCGTCACCGTTGCCATCGAAGCGCTGGAAGACGGCTACGGCGAAACGCGGCTGTCGCGCGACAAGGCCAAGCGCCTGAAGGCGTGGCACGACCTCGAAGCCGCGATGGAGCAGGGCCTCATCGTCTCCGGCCTCGTCACCAGCAAGGTGAAGGGCGGCCTCACGGTGATGATCAACGGCATCCGCGCGTTCCTGCCGGGTTCGCTGGTCGACATCCGGCCGGTCAAGGACACGTCGCCGTTCGAGAACAAGGCGCTCGACTTCAAGGTCATCAAGCTCGACCGCAAGCGCAACAACGTCGTGGTGTCGCGCCGTGCCGTGCTCGAGGAGAGCCAGGGGGAGGTCCGCGAAAAGCTGCTGTCCACGCTGTCGGAAGGCGCCGTGGTCAAGGGCATCGTGAAGAACATCACCGATTACGGCGCGTTCGTCGACTTGGGCGGCATCGACGGCCTGCTGCACATCACCGACCTCGCGTGGCGTCGCGTGAAGCATCCTTCGGAAGTGCTGGCGGTCGGCGACGAAGTCACGGCCAAGGTGCTGAAGTTCGACCAGGAGAAGAACCGCGTCTCGCTTGGCCTGAAGCAGCTCGGCGAAGACCCGTGGGTCGGCCTTTCGCGCCGCTATCCGCAAAGCACGCGCCTGTTCGGCAAGGTCACCAACATCACCGACTACGGCGCGTTCGTGGAAATCGAGTCGGGCATCGAGGGCCTGGTGCACGTGTCGGAAATGGACTGGACCAACAAGAACATCCATCCGACCAAGGTCGTGCAGCTGGGCGACGAGGTCGAAGTGATGATCCTGGAGATCGACGAGGAACGGCGCCGCATTTCGCTCGGCATGAAGCAGTGCATGCCGAACCCGTGGGACGACTTTGCAATGAACCACAAGAAGGGCGACAAGGTCACGGGCATGATCAAGTCGATCACCGACTTCGGCGTGTTCGTCGGCCTGCCCGGCGGCATCGACGGGCTCGTCCACCTGTCCGACCTGTCCTGGAACGCGACCGGCGAGACCGCCGTGCGCGATTACAAGAAGGGCCAGGAAGTCGAGGCCGTGGTGCTGGCCATCGACGTCGAGCGCGAGCGCATTTCGCTCGGCATCAAGCAGCTCGAAGGCGACCCGTTCACCAATTTCGTCGCCATGCACGACAAGGGCAGCGTCGTGTCCGGAACGGTGAAGTCGCTGGACGGCAAGGGCGCCGTGATCGATCTCGGCAGCGACATCGAAGGCTACCTGCGGGCGTCGGAACTGTCGCGCGACCGGGTCGAGGACATGCGCACTCACCTGAAGGAAGGCGATGCGGTCTCGGCCATGATCATCAACGTCGACCGCAAGAACCGCGGCATCAATCTTTCGATCAAGGCGAAGGACAATGCCGACGAGGGCGAGGCGATGCAGCGGATCTCGACCGAAAACTCGGGCGCCAACACGGGCACGACCAACCTCGGCGCGCTGCTCAAGGCCAAGTTGTCCGACAACAAGCCGAACAGCTGACCGTCAAGGCGGGTGCAATGACCAAATCGGAGCTCATCGACCGTCTCGCGGCGCAATTCCCGCAGCTGGTCGCCAAGGATGCCGAACTTGCGGTCAAGATGATCCTCGACGCCATGGGTGAATCGCTGGCGAAGGGCGAACGCATCGAGATCCGCGGGTTCGGCAGCTTCGGCCTCAACTACCGCCCGCCGCGCACCGGACGCAATCCCAAGTCCGGCGAGAAGGTGCAGGTGCCGCAGAAATTCGTGCCGCACTTCAAGGCCGGCAAGGAGTTGCGGGAGCGCGTCGATTTCTCGGAGGAAGGTCCCAAGTGAGGATCCGGCAAGCGATGAACCGGGGCGGCAGAGGCGACTCTGCCGCCCTTTTTCTTTTTGGACGCGCGGCCGCGGTGGCATAATCGGGCCATGCATATCGTCCGCTGGATCGTCGGCGCCACCATCTTCATCGCGTTGCTGTTCCTGTCGCTTCAGAACAGCGAACCGGCCGAGCTCAAATTCTTCAACCTGGCGAGCCTGCGCGCGCCGCTGGTTGTCGTCGTGTTCATCGCATTCGCTTCGGGCGTCGCGATCGGCCTGCTTGCGGGAACGCTGCGCTCGGCGCGGCTCAAGCGGCAGATCAGCAAGCTCCGTCGCGAGCAGAACAGCCCGCGCGATCCAGCGACGCTCGCGTCCGGCGCCGACGCGCCGGGAATGTCCTCGTCGTCCGGACCCGGATACGGCCGCGGCGAGGGCCCGGGCTACCGCCGCTGACCCTCCCGCGCCGAAACCCCGCGCATGGACTTCGAGCTGTGGTGGCTGCTGCCCATACCCTTCATCTTCTTCATGATGGGCTGGGTTGCCGCGCGCATCGACATCAAGCACCTGCTGCGCGAATCGCGCGCGCTGCCGTTGTCCTATTTCCGCGGCCTCAATTTCCTGCTGAACGAGCAGCCCGACAAGGCCATCGAGTCGTTCATCGAGGTGGTCAAGGTCGATCCGCAGACCATCGACCTGCACTTCGCGCTGGGCTCTCTCTTCCGGCGGCAGGGTGAAATCGAGCGCGCGATCCGCATGCACCAGAATCTGCTGGACCGCGTGGACCTGCCCGCCGACAAGCGCACGATGGCAATGCACGAGCTCGCGCAGGACTTCCATCGAGCGGGGCTGCTCGATCGCGCGGAGGAGATGTTCACCAAACTGGATGGCACGCCATTCGAGCATTCGGCGTTGTCCCACCTGATCTCCATCTACGAGACGGAGAAGGACTGGACCAAGGCGATCAGCGCGACGCGGCGGATGGAGGAGTTGGCCAAGCAGCCCTACTTCAAGGAAATTGCCCAATACCACTGCGAGCTCGCGCAAGCGGCACTGCTCAAGTCCGACGACGCCGCCGTGCGCTCGGAGCTGGAACGTGCCTTCGCCACATATCGCGGCTGCACGCGCGCCACGCTTCTGCTGGGAGACCTTGAGTCGCAGCAGGGCCACGCCGCGGACGCCGTCCTGACATGGCAGAAGATCGAGACGCAGAATCCGGCGTTCCTGGCGCTGGCGGCGGATCGCTTTGCGGACCTGTACCGCAGGCAGGGCGAGGTCGCGCAAGGCATTCGCGTTTTGCGCAATTACCAGGCGCAATACCCGTCGCTCGACCTCCTCAATGCATTGTTCACGCTGGTGCTGGAGCAGGACGGCCCGGCGGCCGCGGCGGCATTGATCAAGGAAGAGCTCGCGCGCAATCCGACGCTGCTGGGGCTCGACAGGCTGCTCGAAGCCCAGTTGCTCGGCGCGCCGGCGGAGCGGCGCCATGACCTCGAGTTGGTCAAGGGACTGGTCGGCCAGCACATCAAGCGCCTCGGCATGTACAAGTGCGATAGCTGCGGCTTTCGGGCCAAGCAATACTATTGGCGGTGCCCGGGGTGCCTCAAGTGGGAGACTTATTCGCCACGGCGCACCGAAACCCCGGATGGCTATGCCTAGTCGACAATTGCCCCAAGCCAACATGAACGCGCCGGATCCCAAAGTCATTGTCGCCCTCGACTTCGCCAACCCGATGCACGCGCTGGCGCTGGCCGACAGGCTCGATCCACGCGCCTGTTCGCTGAAGGTCGGCAAGGAAATGTTCGTCGTCGCCGGGCCGGAACCCGTGCGCTGGATGGTCCAGCGTGGATTCAACGTATTTCTCGACCTCAAGTTCCACGACATTCCCAACACGGTCGCGCAGGCATGTGCGGCGGCGACGAGGCTGGGAGTGTGGATGCTCAATGTCCACGCGGCAGGCGGCCGCGCCATGTTGAGCGCGGCGCGCGAATCGGTGGACAAGGCGGCCGCGGAGCGCGGCGCCGGTCCGCCGCTGCTGATTGCGGTCACCGTGCTCACGAGCCTGGCCGATGCGGACCTGCGGGAGCAGGGTGTCGGTGACGGCGCCGCGGCGCAAGCCGTCAAGCTGGCCCGCATGACGGCCGATTGTCGGCTCGATGGCGTGGTTTGTTCCGCGGTCGAGGCGCAGGCCATGCGGGCGGCATTGGGACCCCGCTTCAAGCTGGTGACGCCGGGCATCCGACCCGCCGGCTCCGCCAGCGACGACCAGGCCCGCATCATCACGCCGGAGGACGCGATCGCCAATGGCGCGGACTACCTGGTGGTGGGGCGACCCATCACCCGCGCGGCTGATCCGGTCGCGGCGCTCGCAGCCATCAACGCTTCCATCGGAAACGCCGCATGAAGATCACGATGATCGGCACCGGCTATGTCGGTCTGGTGACAGGAACGTGCCTGGCGGAAGTCGGCAACGACGTGCTGTGCCTCGACGTCGATGCCGCCAAAATCGACGTCCTGGCGCAGGGCGGCGTCCCGATCCACGAGCCCGGACTGGAGCCCATGGTCCGCCGCAATGCCGCCGCCGGCCGGCTCCGGTTCACCACCGACGTCGATCGCGCCGTCGCGCACGGTGCGTTGCAGTTCATCGCCGTCGGCACGCCTCCCGACGAAGATGGCAGCGCGGACATGCAGTATGTGATCGAAGCGGCGCGCAACATCGGCCGGCGCATGACCGAGCCCAAGGTCATCGTCGACAAGTCGACCGTTCCCGTAGGCACCGCCGATCGTGTACGCGCCGCAGTGGCCGAGGAACTCGCGCGGCGCGGCGCGGGGATTCCCTTTTCCGTCGCATCCAATCCGGAATTCCTGAAGGAGGGCGCGGCGGTCGACGACTTCATGAAACCCGATCGGATCGTGGTTGGTGCGGACGACGAACGCGCGGTCGCCGCGCTGCGCTTGGTGTATGCGCCGTTCATGCGCAATCACGAGCGGCTTCTGGTGATGGACCTGCGTTCGGCCGAGCTGACCAAGTATGCCGCGAACGCGATGCTCGCCACGCGAATTTCATTCATGAACGAGATCGCCAACCTTGCCGACCTGCTGGGCGCCGACGTCGAGATGGTGCGGCAGGGGATCGGTTCCGATCCGCGCATCGGCTATCACTTTCTCTATCCGGGCATCGGGTATGGCGGCAGCTGCTTTCCAAAGGACGTGAAGGCGCTGCAATTCACGGCCACGCAACTCGGCCGACCGCTGCGTGTCATCGAGGCGGTGGAGCTCGTCAACGATGCGCAGAAGCTGGTGGTGGTCGAGAAGATCGTCCGCAGGTTCGGCGAAGACCTCTCCGGCCGTCGCGTGGCGGCCTGGGGGCTTGCGTTCAAGCCCAACACCGACGACATGCGCGAAGCGCCCTCACGCGTGATCGTCGAGGCGCTGCTTGCCCGTGGCGCAACGATTGTCGCCTACGATCCGGTGGCCATGGACGAGGCTCGGCGCGTGTTCGGGCCGCTCGCAGGCCTGTCCTATGCCGCGTCGCCGCTCGACGCCTGCGATGGCGCCGACGCGCTGGTCATCGTGACCGAATGGAAGGAATTCCGGAGCGTCGACTTCGATGCGCTCAAGGCGCGCCTCAAGTCGCCGGTGATCTTTGACGGCCGCAATCTCTACGATCCGGCGCAGGCCAAGGCGGCCGGCTTCGAGTATTCGGCCGTCGGACGTCGCTGACTCCCTCGCCTCCGGATGCCGTCACAACCGCAACTTCATTCGTCATGACCACGAACCGCTTCTCTTCATACCGCGATCGGGCGTCCCGCGCCAACCTGCTGGTCGTCGGGGACGTGATGCTCGACCGCTACTGGTTCGGCGACGTGGAGCGAATCTCGCCGGAAGCGCCGGTGCCGGTGGTCAAGGTCGCGCGCACCGAGGAGCGGCCCGGCGGCGCCGCCAACGTCGCGCGCAATGCGGTCGCCCTCGGCGCGGCGGCAACCCTGCTTTCGGTCATCGGTGACGACGAGCCCGGCGCAGCGCTGGAGCGCCTGCTCGCGGGCGAACGGGTGCGCACGTCGTTTCACCGCGAGGCATCGCTCGCAACCACCGTCAAGCTGCGAGTGATCGGCCGCCAGCAGCAGCTGCTGAGGATCGATTTCGAGACGGCGCCGTCGCACGAGATACTGGCCACCAAGCTGGCCGACTACGAGCGGCAGTTGCAGGATGCCGACCTTGTCATCCTGTCGGATTACGGGAAGGGTGGCCTGACCCACATCGGGACGATGATCGAGCGCGCCCGAAGCGCGGGCAAGGCCGTTCTGGTCGACCCCAAGGGCGACGATTACGCGCGCTACCGCGGCGCGACGCTGATCACTCCCAATCGCAGCGAGTTGCGACAGGTGGTCGGACGCTGGAAGGACGACGCCGAGCTGGAGGCAAAGGCGGAAACGCTGCGACGCGATCTCGCGCTGGACGCCGTGCTGGTGACGCGAGCGGAGGAAGGCATGAGCCTGTACTCGGCCGGCGGCGCGCTCACGATTCCCGCGCAGTCGCGCGAAGTGTTCGACGTGACGGGTGCGGGCGACACCGTGATTGCAACGCTTGGCGTCATGCTGGCCGCGGGCGCGTCGTTGCCGGAGGCTGTTCGCGTGGCCAACGAGGCGGCCGGCGTCGTCGTCGGCAAGTTCGGTACCGCGGTGGTGCATCCGGACGAATTGGGTTGAGCGGTCGCCGGATGGCCAAGGCGAAGACGGTCTACACCTGCACCGAATGCGGCGGCTCCATGCCCAAGTGGCAGGGGCAATGCCCGCAATGCCTGGCGTGGAACACGCTGGTGGAGTCGGTCGCCGCGCCGGCGGCGGTACGCTTCGCGACCGTTGCCGGATCACGATCCGGCGTCGTGCCGCTGTCCGCAGTCGAGACCCGCAACACCCCGCGCATTCCCACCGGCCTGGAGGAGTTCGACAGGGTGCTGGGCGGCGGCCTGGTTCCCGGCGGCGTGGTGCTGATCGGCGGCGATCCCGGCATCGGCAAATCCACGCTTCTGCTCCAGGCGTGCGCGGCACTGGGCGTCGCGCATCGCACGCTCTATGTGACGGGCGAGGAATCGGTCGAGCAGATCGCGCTGCGCGCGCAGCGGCTGGGGCTGGTCAATGCCCAGGTCGAGCTGCTGGCGGAAGTCCAGCTCGAGGCCATCGTCGGTGCCATCAATTCGTCCAAGCCGGAGGTCGTGGTCGTCGACTCGATCCAGACGGTCTATACGGAGTCCCTGCAGTCCGCGCCGGGCAGCGTGGCGCAGGTGCGCGAGTGCGCCGCGCAATTGACCCGGCTGGCGAAGCAGCGAGGCGTCGTGGTGATCTTCGTGGGCCATGTGACGAAGGAGGGGGCCATCGCCGGCCCGCGCGTGCTCGAGCACATCGTCGATGCCGTGCTGTACTTCGAAGGCGACCCGCATTCGAGCTTTCGCCTGGTTCGCGCAGTCAAGAACCGGTTTGGCGCGGCCAACGAACTGGGCGTGTTCGGCATGACCGAGCGCGGGTTGAAGGGGGTCGCCAATCCGTCCGCGCTGTTCCTGTCACAACATTCGACGTCCGTTCCGGGCTCGGCCATCGTGGCCACGCTGGAGGGCTCGCGACCGCTGCTCGTGGAAATCCAGGCGCTCGTCGACCCGATCCAGGGTGGCGTGCCCCGGCGCTTGGCGGTCGGCCTGGAAGCCCCGCGCCTGGCCTTGCTGCTGGCCGTGCTGCATCGCCACGGGGGAGTCGACGCGGGCGGCTTCGATGTCTTCGTCAACGCGGTCGGGGGCGTGCGCATCCAGGAGCCCGCCGTTGATTTGGCGGTCCTGCTGGCCATCAATTCATCTTTGAAAAACAAGCCTTTGCCAGCCAAATCTATGGTGTTTGGTGAGGTTGGACTCGCGGGGGAGATCCGGCCCGTCCAGCGCGGCCAGGAACGCATTCGCGAGGCGGTCAAGCTGGGCTTCAAGACCGTCCTCATCCCGACGGCCAACAAGCCGAAACAGGGGATCGATGGCGTCATGATCCTGACCTTCGACCGCGTCGATCAGGCGCTGGCGCTGCTGCGGGACGCCTGAGGCAGGCGAGACTCGCGCCACGCGGCGCAAATGGCGCCCGGTCGGTCAGGAGAAAATCGCCGCCCGTTTGGTGACGGCCACGCCGACGATATAGGCAAATGTCGCCATCGCGCCGAAGAATGCGGTGACCCGGATGACCGATTCCCGGCCCGGTTTGAGCGCGACGGTGCCAAGGGCGATGTAGGCAGCCAGCGCAATGACCTTGGCCGTCAGCCAGCCCTGCACAAACGGGTACTGGCGGCTCACTACCGCCATCGTGATCGCGCTGGCCAGCAACAAGGTATCGACCACGTGCGGCAGAACCCGAAGCCATTGCGCACGGAGGACCGCGGATTGCCGCCATGTCCAGATTCCGCGCAGCAGGAAGAGGCTTCCGCTCAGCGCAACGCAGGCGATGTGAATGTGCTTGGCGACGACGTAGCTCATGGATTTCGAAATCGGAGTTGCGTACCGCGTCCTGCCGCCATTCTATTCGGGAACCCCGACGGGAAAGCGCCACGGTCCATGCCGCTATACTTCCCGTCATGAGCCATCCGCGACATTGGAGCCTGGGGGCGAAGCTGACCCTGGTCGGCGCGCCGTTCATGCTGGTGGGGTTGCTCGCGATCGCCGTGACGCTTTGGGTGTCCTGGCAGCTCGACGGCGGCGCCGCAGCCATCAACGAAGTCGGCCGCATGCGGATGCAGGCGTACAGGATCGCGCTTTCGCTTTCCAGCGGCGATGCCAAGGTCCTGGCGCCGCGCGCGGAAGAATTCGAAAGCAGCCTCGAGCTGCTGCGCAAGGGAAATCCGGAGCGGCCGCTGTTCGTGCCATGGGACGACGTCACGCGGCAGCAGTTCGCGCTGGTGGAGCGCGATTGGGCGGACTTCAAAAAGCGATGGACGTCCGCCGAACCGAATCCCGGCATCGGGCTGGCCGACGAGACCGCCGGCATTGTCGCGGACATCGACACGCTGGTCGGCGGCATCGAGCACCACATGGCGCGATGGACGACGCTGCTGCACCTGCTGCAGGTCGGCATGCTGATCTTTGCAACGCTGGGCGCGACATTGCTGCTCTACATGGGTTACCGGTTCGTGCTGGAGCCCGTCGCGCGTCTCAAGGAGGCCACGGAGCGCATCCAGGGCGGCGATTTCGATGCACGCGTGGAACGGGTCACCTCGGATGAGTTCGGCTCGCTCGCCAAATGCTTCAACGACATGGCCGAGCACCTTCAGTCGATGCACCAGGATCTCGAGGCCAAGGTTGCCGACAAGACGTCGCAGCTCGAGGAAAAGAGCGATCGGCTGGAGGCACTGTACGACGTGACCATGCTGGTGGCCAGGGCGGCGACGCTGAACGAATTGTCCGGCGGCTTCGCCGAGCGAATGAAGCGGGTCGCTCACGCGGACGGAATCATCGTGCGCTGGACCGACGAGAGCAACGAGCGCTTCCTGCTGTTGGCGTCGAGCGGCGTGCCCGCGGCGATGGCCGACGGGGAGCAATGTCTCCAGGCGGGACAGTGTCATTGCGGCGTGCTGAAGCAATCGTCGGGAGTCAGGGTCATTCCGATCGCGCAGATGCAGACCTCCGGCATCCACCACTGCGCCAATGCCGGGTTCTCCACGCTGGTTTCGGTCCCGATCCTGCTCCACGACCGCCTGTTGGGCGAGGTGGACCTGCTTTTCCACGCCCAGGTCGCGCTGTCGCCCGCGGAGCGCTCGCTGCTGGAGGCGTTGACGGCGCACCTGGCCAGCGCAATGGAAAACCTGCGTCTCAAGGCGCTGGAGCAGGAGGCTGCGGTCGCGCAGGAGCGCACGTTCATCGCCCGCGAGCTGCACGATTCCATAGCACAGTCCCTGGCGTTTCTGAAAATCCAGGTGCAACTGCTGCGCGACGCGATCGCCGGCGGTAACGAGCGCCAGGTGGAGCAGGTGCTCGGTGAAATCGATGCCGGGGTACGCGAGAGTTACGGCGACGTGCGCGAATTGCTGGTCCATTTCCGCACCCGGGCGCAGGACCAGGACATCGGGCCGGCATTGCAGACGACGCTGCGAAAATTCGAGCACCAGAGCGGGGTCAAGGTCGGCTTCCAGATGGACGGGCACGGAATTCCGCTGACCTCGGACCTGCAGATCCAGGTCCTGCACGTCGTCCAGGAGGCGCTTTCCAACGTGCGGAAGCACGCGCAGGCCGCGCATGTCTGGCTCGACGTGCAGCAGCAGCCGCAGTGGCGATTCGAGGTGCGCGACGACGGCGTCGGATTCCGGACCGACGGCGCATCCGTCGACGAGACGCATGTCGGGCTGCGGATCATGGCCGAGCGGGCGGAAAGGATCGGCGCGACGCTCGACGTCGTTTCCACGCCCGGTCGCGGAACGTCGGTGGTGCTGACCTTCGCGCAGCCGGCGGTCGCGCCGGCGGCCGATGTGTCCGCCGCGATGCAGGCAATGCGGCATTGACCCGATGGCTACTTCGCCTTCGCAACCTATCCGCATCCTGGTCGTCGACGACCATACGCTGTTCCGGCGCGGTCTCACGGCATTGCTCGGCAGCGACACCCGGCTCCAGGTCGTCGGCGATGCGGCGGACGCCAACGAGGCGCTGCGCCGGGCCCAGGAACTCCGGCCCGACCTCATCCTGCTCGACAATCACATGCCCGGAGTCAAGGGCGTCGACGTGCTGCCGTCGTTCCTGGAAGCGCTGCCGAACGTGCGCGTCGTGATGCTCACGGTCAGCGAGGACGAGGATGACCTGGCATCCGCGCTGCATGGTGGCGCGAGCGGCTACCTGCTGAAGACGGCGGAAGGCGAGGCGCTGACCGCGGCCATCTTCCGCGTGATGCGCGGCGAATCGGTGGTGGCCGCCGAAATGACCGGAAAGCTGTTCGCGGCATTTCGCGAAGTGACGCCGGTGCCGTCGACGCCCGGTCTGCGCTCCCCGGAGTCGAAGGTCGCGCACCTTTCGCCACGGGAAAGGGAAATTCTGAGGTGCCTGGCCCGCGGCTCGAGCAACAAGGAAATCGGCCGCGACCTGGGCATTGCCGAGGCGACGGTCAAGATCCATGTCCAGCACTTGTTGCGCAAGCTGGACGTGACGTCGCGCGTGCAGGCCGCCGTTATCGCATCGGAGCACGGGCTGGTTTGATCCCGCGCAAACCCGCGCGACTCTTTCGCTGAAGTAGTTCGACCGGACTATTCTCCGCCCAGAGGGATAGTCCGTTCGCGCATCCCGCGCCCTCCCACCGGCGGATACCGACGCCGGGCGCCGCCTCCTACACTCGTCCCGTCACCACTGCGCAATGACGGGGAGCGAATTCGATGGGCAACAGAAGGCAGGCACTGTCGGTCTTGATCGTCAGCACCCTGGCGTTCACGGTGTGCTTCATGGTGTGGATGATGTTCGGCGTGATCGGCATCCCGATCCGCAAGGCGCTCAATCTCAACGCGACCCAGTTCGGCCTGCTGACGGCGACGCCGGTGCTGACGGGTTCGCTGATCCGTGTTCCGCTCGGCATGTGGACCGACAAGTTCGGCGGACGCATCGTACTGTTCCTGCTGATGCTCTCGTGCGTGGTGCCGATCTGGCTGATCGGCTACGCGACCGAGTACTGGCAGTTCCTGATTCTCGGACTCTTCGTCGGCCTGGCCGGCGGCTCGTTCTCCGTAGGCACGCCCTACGTGGCGCGCTGGTTTCCGCGCAAGCAGCAGGGCTTCGCGATGGGCGTGTACGGCGCGGGCAATTCCGGTGCCGCGGTCAACAAGTTCGTCGCTCCCGCACTGCTCGTCGCCTTCGGCTGGACGTTCGTTCCCCAGGTGTACGCCGCGGTCATGCTGGGTACGGCGCTGCTGTTCTGGTTCTTCAGTTATTCGGACCCGCACCACCTTGTCGACTCCAAGGTCACCTGGCGCGAGCAGTTGCTGGCGCTGAAGGACCCCAAGGTCTGGAAGTACTGCCAGTATTACTCGATCGTCTTCGGCGGTTATGTGGCGCTGAGCCTCTGGATGGTTCAGTACTACGTCGGCGAGTTCGGGCTGGACATCCGCGCCGCGGCGCTGCTTGCGGCCTGCTTCTCGCTGCCCGGCGGCGTGCTGCGGGCCATGGGGGGATGGCTTTCCGACAAGATCGGCGCGCATGCGATGACCTGGTGGGTGCTGTGGGTAAGCTGGATCTGCCTGTTCCTGCTGTCCTATCCGCAGACCGACATGACCATCACCACGATCGACGGTCCGAAGACATTCCATGTCGGTCTCAACATCTACTTTTTCACGGCGCTGATCTTCATTCTCGGCATCGCCTGGGCCTTCGGCAAGGCGTCGGTATTCAAGTACATCTCCGACGACTACCCGCAGAACATCGGCGTCATTTCCGGCATCGTCGGGCTGGCCGGCGGCATGGGCGGATTCATCCTGCCCATCATGTTCGGCGCGTTGATGGACCTCACGGGCATCCGCTCCTCGGCCTTCATGCTGATGTACGGCGTGGTGTGGGTCTCGCTGATCTGGATGTACTGGACGGAAGTGCGCGGTGCGGAACTGATGGGGAGCAAGGCCAAGGCATTTCGCCTCCACGGCTGATGCGACTTACATAACTCGGGACCAACATGAACACGACCACTGAAACACGGCACATGGCGCCGGCGGGCAACCGGGGTGCCGACATCGCCGACTGGCGCCCGGAGGACAACGAGTTCTGGGAGAGCAAGGGCAAGAAGGTCGCCTATCGCAACCTGTGGATCTCGGTGCCGGCGCTGCTTTGCGGCTTCGCCGTCTGGGGGATGTGGGGCATCATCACCGTGCAGATGCTGAACCTCGGCTTTCCGTTCACGCAGGCCGAGCTGTTCACGCTGACCGCGATTGCCGGCATCGCCGGAGCGACGATGCGCATCCCGGCATCGTTCCTGATTCGGCTCGCCGGCGGCCGCAATACGATCTTCCTGACGACCGCGATGCTGCTCGCGCCGGCCATCGGCACCGGCATCGTGCTGCAGCACAAGGACTGGCCGCTTTGGGCCTTCCAGCTGATGGCATTGTGGTCGGGCGTCGGCGGCGGCAATTTCGCGAGCTCGATGTCCAACATCAGCACATTCTTCCCGAAGCGCCTGCAGGGTACCGCGCTGGGGCTCAACGCAGGGCTCGGCAACTTCGGCGTGACGACGATGCAGGTTGTCATCCCGCTGGTGATGACGCTCTCCATCTTCGGCGCCTTCGGCGGCGAGCCGATGACGCTGCTGAAGGACAGCGGCTGGATCTTCGGCAAGATCAAGGCGGGCACGCCGACCTGGATCCAGAACGCGGGATTCGCGTGGGTTCTGTCGCTGGTGCCGCTGTCGATCCTGTGCTGGTTCGGCATGAATAACCTGAAGACGGTTTCACCGGACACCGGCAATCCGATCGTCGCGTTCGCCAAGATCACGTGGCTCTACACGCTGGCCTTCATACCGTCGATCATCGGCCTGTATCTGTACCTGCCCAAGCCTACGGGTCTCGGCCTGATCAGCATGTGGGTGGCGATCCCGCTGGACATCGTGAGCGCGCTGATGATCATGAAGCTGGCCGCTTTCGGCCCGATGAAGGAAAACGTCGCCAGGCAGTTCGCGATCTTCCGCGACAAGCACACGTGGTCGCTGACGGCGCTGTACATCGTCACCTTCGGCTCGTTCATCGGTTTTTCGATGGCGCTGCCGCTGGCGATGAAGGTGATTTTCGGCGTCAGCCACGTCCCGGACGCCAATGGCGTGATGCAGCACACGGCGAACAATCCCAACGCGCCGACCGTCCTCGCCTACGCATGGATCGGTCCTTTCGTCGGCGCTGCCGTCCGTCCGATCGGCGGCTGGATCTCCGACAAGGTTGGGGGGTCGATCGTCACCCAGATCATCTCGGCCGTGATGGTCGTTTCGTCGGTCGCCGTAGGCTACGTGATGATGCAGGCCTACGGCTCGGCCACGCCCGAGCAGCACTTCCCGGCCTTCCTCGGGCTGTTCATCGTGCTGTTCTTCGCGAGCGGCATCGGCAATGGCTCGACCTTCCGGACTATCGGCGTGATCTTCGACCGGCAACAGGCGGGCCCGGTGCTTGGCTGGACCTCGGCGGTCGCAGCCTATGGCGCCTTCGTCGCGCCCATCGTGATTGGCGACCAGATCAAGGCAGGAACGCCGCAATACGCGATGTACGGATTCGCGATCTTCTACGCGTTGTGCCTGTTCCTCAACTGGTGGTTCTACCTGCGCACCAACGCCTACGTGAAGAATCCATGATGCGTTCCCTCATTCCCGTTCGACACGGCTACCCCGGAGTCCTTCGATGAGCCACTTTCTCGATCGCCTGACCTATTTCTCCAGCCCGAAGGAGTCGTTCTCCGACGGCCACGGCGTCGCCACAGGGGAAGACCGCACCTGGGAGGACGCGTACCGCAACCGCTGGGCCCACGACAAGATCGTTCGCTCCACACACGGCGTGAACTGCACGGGTTCATGCTCGTGGAAGATCTATGTCAAGGGCGGCATCGTCACCTGGGAAACGCAGCAGACGGACTATCCGCGCACCAGGTGGGACATGCCCAACCACGAGCCGCGGGGCTGCGCGCGAGGCGCCAGCTACAGCTGGTACCTGTACAGCGCCAACCGGGTCAAGTATCCGATGGTTCGCGGGCGCCTGCTCAAGCAGTGGCGCGCCGCGCGCATGTCGCGCGATCCGGTGGGCGCCTGGGCGGCCATCGTCGAGGACGCCGCCGCGCGTCGCGACTACCAGAGCGTGCGCGGCCTGGGCGGATTCGTGCGTTCCAGCTGGGACGAAGTCAACGAGATCATTGCCGCGGCCAACGTCTACACGATCAAGAAGCACGGTCCGGACCGCGTGATCGGCTTTTCGCCGATCCCGGCCATGTCGATGGTCAGCTATGCGGCAGGCAGCCGCTACCTGAGTCTGATCGGCGGCGTCTGCATGAGCTTCTACGACTGGTACTGCGACCTGCCGCCGTCGTCTCCGCAAATCTGGGGCGAGCAGACGGACGTGCCCGAGTCGGCCGACTGGTTCAACTCGAATTACATCATCGCGTGGGGCTCCAACGTGCCGCAGACGCGCACGCCCGACGCGCACTTCTTCACCGAAGTCCGGTACAAGGGCACCAAGACGGTCGCCGTGACGCCCGACTATTCCGAGGTCGCCAAGCTCGCCGACATCTGGATGCACCCCAAACAGGGCACCGACGCTGCGGTCGCCATGGCGATGGGCCACGTGATCCTGAAGGAGTTCTACTTTCCCTATGGCGGCAAGGAGCGCAGTCCCTACTTCGACGACTACGTGAGGCGCTTCACCGACATGCCGATGCTCGTGATGCTGAAGGAGCACCAGCTGCCCGGCGGAGAGAAGGTGCTGGTGCCGGACCGCTACGTGCGCGCTTCCGATTTCAACGGCAAGCTGGGCCAGGCCAACAATCCCGAGTGGAAGACCGTTGCGTTCGACGAAAGCGGCAAGGTGGTGCTTCCCAACGGGGCCATCGGCTTTCGCTGGGGCCCGGATGGACGCGCCGACCAGGGCCAGTGGAATCTCGAAGCGAAGGAGGCCCGCCACGGCAGCGACGTAAAGCTGAAGCTCTCGGTGCTCGAAGGCGCGAATCCGGCCAAGGAAACGGCCAAGGTCGCCTTTCCATATTTCGGAGGCATCGCGAGCGAGCACTTTCCGAACAGCGCGTTGCAGGGCGCGAATGCCGACGTGCTGGTGCGCACCGTCCCGGTGCAGCGCATTTCGCTCGGCAAGGAAGGCGACAAGCGCGAAGCGCTGGTCGCCACCGTTTTCGATCTCCAGGTCGCCAACTACGGCGTGGCGCGCGGCCTGCCGGGCGAACTGGCCGCATCGAGCTTCGACGACGACACGCCGTACACCCCGGCCTGGCAGGAGCGCATCACGGGCACGCCCCGTGCCCAGTTGATCACCGTTGCCCGCGAATTCGCGGAGAACGCGCACAAGACGCAGGGCCGGTCGATGGTCATCATCGGCGCGGCCATGAACCACTGGTACCACAGCGACATGAATTACCGCGGCATCATCAACATGCTGATGCTGTGCGGGTGCATAGGCAAGAGCGGCGGCGGCTGGGCGCACTATGTCGGGCAGGAGAAGCTGCGGCCCCAGACCGGCTGGACGGCGCTGGCGTTTGCATTGGACTGGATTCGTCCGCCGCGGCAGCAGAACAGCACGAGCTTCTTCTACGCGCACACCGACCAGTGGCGCTACGAGAAGCTGAAGATGGACGAGGTGATCTCGCCGCTCGCCGACAGGAAGATCTACGGCGGCAGCATGATCGACTACAACGTGCGCGCCGAGCGCATGGGCTGGCTGCCGTCGGCGCCGCAGCTCAAGGTCAATCCGCTGCAGGTCGTTCGCGATGCGCAGGCGGCCGGCATCGACCCCAAGGAGTACGTGGTCAAGTCTCTCAAGGACGGCACGCTCCAGATGAGCTGCGAGGATCCGGACCACCCGAGCAACTGGCCGCGCAATCTCTTTGTCTGGCGGTCGAACCTGCTGGGCTCGAGCGGCAAAGGTCACGAGTACTTTCTGAAGCACCTGCTCGGCACCAGCAACGGCGTGCAGGGCAAGGATCTCGGTCCGGAGGAGGCCAAGCCGGTCGAGGTGGAGTGGCACGACAAGGCGCCTGAAGGCAAGCTCGACCTGCTCGTGACGCTCGACTTCCGGATGAGCACAACATGCCTGTACTCGGACATCGTGCTGCCCACCGCCACCTGGTACGAGAAGAACGACCTCAACACCAGCGACATGCATCCGTTCATTCATCCGCTGTCCACGGCGGTGGATCCGGCGTGGCAATCGCGCAGCGACTGGGAGATCTACAAGGGCTTCGCGAAGAAGTTCAGCGAGGTCTGCGTGGGACATCTCGGCGTGGAGCGCGAGATCGTGCTGACCCCGCTGATGCACGACAGCCCGGCCGAGCTCGCGCAGCCGCTCGACGTGAAGGAGTGGAAGCGTGGGGAGGTCGACCTCATTCCCGGGAAAACGGCACCCCAGATCGCGGTGGTGGAGCGCGACTACCCCAACCTGTACAGGCGATTCACGGCGTTGGGGCCGCTGATGAGCAAGGTAGGCAATGGCGGCAAGGGCATCGGCTGGAATACGCAGACCGAGGTCAAGCAGTTGGGCGAGCTGAACGGCCTGGTTGCGACGGAAGGAGCGACGCGGGGCATGCCGCGGATCGAGACCGACATCGACGCGTGCGAAGTCATCCTGCAGCTGGCGCCCGAGACCAACGGGCACGTCGCAGTCAAGGCATGGGAAGCGCTGTCCAGGCAGACGGGGCGCGAGCACAAGCACCTCGCGCTATACCGGGAGGACGAGAAGATCCGCTTTCGCGACGTCCAGGCGCAGCCGCGCAAGATCATCAGCTCGCCGACCTGGAGCGGTATCGAGAGCGAAACCGTCTCCTACAACGCCGGGTACACCAATGTGCACGAGCTCATACCGTGGCGGACGCTGACCGGGCGACAGCAGTTCTACATGGACCATCCGTGGATGCTCGCGTTCGGCGAGGGGTTCTCGAACTACCGGCCGCCGGTGGACCTGAAGACCACCGCGGCCATGCACAACATGAGGGGTAACGGCAATACCGAGATCCTGCTCAACTTCATCACGCCGCACCAGAAATGGGGAATTCACTCCACCTACACCGACAACCTGATGATGCTCACGTTGAGCCGGGGCGGCCCCTGCATCTGGCTATCCGAGGACGACGCCAGGCGCGCGGGCATCGTCGACAACGACTGGGTGGAGCTTTTCAACGTCAACGGCGCCATCGCGGCGCGCGCGATCGTCAGTCAGCGCGTCAACCCCGGCATGGTGATGATGTACCACGCGCAGGAGAAGATCGTGAACACTCCCGGAGCGGAAATCACCGGCACCCGCGGGGGCATCCACAACTCCGTGACACGCATCGTGCTGAAACCCACGCACATGATCGGCGGTTACGCGCAGTTCAGCTACGGATTCAACTACTACGGAACCATCGGCACCAACCGCGACGAGTTCGTCGTGGTGCGCAAGATGGCCAAGGTCGACTGGCTGGACACCCCGGCGGCACAGGAACTGATCCGACCCACGCAAGCCCACGGAGAAAGCGTATGAGAGTGCGCGCGCAAATCGGCATGGTGCTGAACCTCGACAAGTGCATCGGCTGCCACACCTGTTCGGTGACGTGCAAGAACGTCTGGACGAGCCGGCCGGGCATGGAGTACGCCTGGTTCAACAACGTCGAGACCAAGCCCGGCATCGGCTATCCCAAGGAGTGGGAGAACCAGGACAAGTGGAACGGCGGCTGGGTGCGCAAGGCCGACGGCCGGATCGAGCCGCGCCAAGGCGCCAAGTGGAAATTGCTTATGCGCATCTTCGCCAACCCGAACCTGCCTCAGATCGACGACTATTACGAGCCGTTCACGTTCGACTACGATCACCTGCAGTCCGCCCCGGAAATGAAGGCCACGCCCACCGCGCGGCCGCGCAGCCTGATCACGGGCCAGCGCATGGAAAAGATCGAGTGGGGTCCGAACTGGGAGGAAATCCTTGGCGGCGAGTTCGCCAAGCGCGGCAAGGACAGGAACTTCGACGACATCCAGAAGGACATCTACGGCGAGTTCCAGAACACGTTCATGATGTACCTGCCGCGGCTATGTGAACACTGTCTCAATCCCGCCTGCGTGGCGAGCTGTCCTTCGGGCTCGATCTACAAGCGCGAGGAAGACGGCATCGTGCTGATCGATCAGGACAAGTGCCGGGGCTGGCGCATGTGCGTGTCCGGCTGCCCGTACAAGAAGATCTACTACAACTGGAAGAGCGGCAAGGCCGAGAAATGCATCTTCTGCTATCCGCGCATCGAAGCGGGGCAGCCCACGGTCTGCAGCGAGACCTGCGTGGGGCGCATCCGCTACCTCGGCGTGCTGCTCTACGACGCCGACCGGATCGCGGCCGCCGCGAGCGTCGAGCGCGACCGGGACCTGTACCAGGCGCAGCTGGACATCTTTCTCGACCCGAACGACCCGAAGGTCATTGCGCAGGCCCGGCTCGACAACATTCCGGATGCGTGGATGGACGCCGCGCGCAGGAGCCCCGTGTACAAGATGGCGGTCGACTGGAAGGTCGCGCTGCCGCTGCACCCGGAATACCGCACGCTGCCGATGGTCTGGTACGTGCCGCCGCTGTCGCCCATCTCCGCGGCTGCCAATGCCGGGCATCTGGGCAGCAACAAGGAAATCCCGGACGTAACCCAACTGCGCATCCCCGTGAACTACCTGGCCAACCTGCTCACGGCGGGCGATACGGCACCGGTGGTACGCGCACTCGAGCGGATGCTCGCCATGCGCGCGTACCAGCGCGCGAAACACGTCGACGGGACGTCCGATACTGCCGTGCTGTCGCAGGTCGGGCTCACGCAGGCCGTGGTCGAGGACATGTACCACGTGATGGCAATCGCCAACTACGAGGACCGCTTCGTCATCCCTTCCACGCATCGCGAATACGCCGAGAACGCGTTCAACGTGCGCGGCGGCTGCGGGTTCTCGTTCGGCAACGGCTGCTCCGAAGGCATCTCCGAGACGAGCCTCTTCGGCAGCGAGAAGAAACGCACGATTCCGATCAAGGCGATGGTATGA
>DAOMGB010000043.1:0-27727 GCA_035430095.1 Casimicrobiaceae bacterium
CGCGCACGAAGCGGCTCAGGTTCACGCTGCCGAGGTCGCAACAGCCATAGGAGGGAAGTGGCTGTTCACCGCAGGGATTCGTCGCTTCGATCGCCTCGCAGTACGACAGGTTGTTGTCGCGATTGATCGCGTCGATGAACACCACGCCCGGTTCGGCGTGGTCGTACGTCGAGCGCATGATCTGGTCCCACAGCGCGCGGGCGCGCACCGTGCGATACACCCACAGGTCGTCGTCGCGCTGGTGGGCGCCCGCGGCGAGAACGTCCGGCGCCGGCGGCGCCTTGTGCACCAGTTCCCAGATTTCGTCGTCGCGCACGGCGGCGACGAACGCGTCGGTCACCGCGACGGAGATGTTGAAGTTGGTGAGGTCGCCGCCGTCCTTGGCGTGGATGAAGGCTTCGATGTCCGGGTGGTCGCAGCGCAGGATGCCCATCTGCGCACCGCGGCGCGAGCCCGCTGATTCCACAGTTTCGCAACTGCGGTCGAACACGCGCATGTAGGAGATGGGTCCGCTGGCGCGGCTGTTGGTGCCGCGCACGTGCGCGCCCTGCGGCCGGATATGCGAAAAATCGTAGCCGACGCCGCCGCCGCGACGCATCGTCTCCGCGGCCTCGTTCAACGCCACGTAGATGCCGACGCCGTGCTCGTCGCCGGAGATGCTGTCGCCGACGGGTTGGACGAAGCAGTTGATCAGCGTGGCCTTGAGATCCGTTCCCGCCGCGGAGTTGATTCGCCCTCCCAGGATGAAACCGTTTTCCTGCGCGCGGTAGAACGCTTCCTCCCACTGGTCGCGCTGCCCCGGCGCCTCGATGGCCGCCAGTCCCCGCGCGACGCGTCGTCGCACCGCCTCGATGGTTCGCTCGTTGCCCTTGGCGTATTTTTCGAGCAGAACCTCCTCGGATATCGATTGCGCGGGCAAAGCGGGGGGAAGGACCGGCTTCAGGGTCTTGGGATCGTCGATTTTCATGGTCGAGGGGAAAACAGGGGCGCCTCGCGCGCGGCCGAATCACCGAATGACGTATTTTCGGCCTTTGTCGCGCGTTTCTCAAGTTTTCCGCGAAGACTTTTTCCCGGCTGTGCGGGCCAAGGTTTCTATCTCCGCGACGACGGCAGCAACCTTTGCCACGAGCGGCGTGACACCTTGTGCCGACAACGCGTCGACGCACCCGCGGAAATACCAGAGCTGGCTTTCTTTCGATGCGTTGAACTTTGCCCAGGCTGCATCGCCCTCGCGGCGCAAGTCGTCACGCGTCGTCGAGAAATTGTGCAGCTTGTCGGCGGCGGCGACCAGGCGCGCCCCGGCAGTCGCGTTCCGCAACCGCTTGAGGTACGCCTCCTTGCGCGGACGCCAGGCCGGTTTCGGATCGTCGAACGTGTCGGTGCAGACGTCTACGATGTCCGCGACGGCATCGCCGAACCGGCGGCGGATCTGATCGAGCCTCGGCTTGCCGCCCTGATCCTCGGCCGCGTCGTGCAGGAGCGCCGCGATGGCCTGGTCTTCGTTGCCCCCGTGCTCGATGACCGTGGCGGAGGCGATCATCAGGTGGGAGATGTAGGGGATGGTCGATCCCTTGCGCGTTTGCGGTGCGTGCAGATGGTCAGCCCACGCGAAGGCGTCGGCAAATTGCGGTGACATGGCAGGGAGCTCGCCTTGCTTGTCCATAGAATTCTCCGTGTGCGAGGTTCGCGCCTGGACATCGGGTGGGGGCGCGTCGATCCTTCCAGGCGCGAAGCAACGGGCCGCGGTGCGTGCGACAAACGCCGCAGCACCATCTTCATCTCATTTCACTTCAGGCTGATAAACGCGGGACTGCCGGGGAACGAGAGCGGTCGCCGATGCACGCTGAACAGCGCGCAGGATCGGACGACGCCTTGATTCTACGCGCGAAATGGCACGCGCTCAATGCATTTCGTTCGCGCCGTCGCGACGGAGATCGTTGATGCGCCTTTGCCACAACCATCGACGCGAAGTTGCGGCGACGCGGCTACGACCTGTGCCGCAGCACGCTGTCCAGGCTCCACGGACCGCCGCCTGCCGCGGAAAGATACAGGAAGACAAAGGAATAGAGTGCCGCCAGCTCGCCGCGATTGACGATGGGCCAGAAGTCGGTCGGCGCATGCGCGATGAAGTAGGCGAACGCCATGAGGCCGGAGAGAAGGAAGGCGACCGGCCGCGTATACAGGCCCAGGAGAAGCAGGAAGCCGCCCACGAGTTCCAGCGCGCCCGCGACGCCTGTCAGGGACCAGAGCATCGTGGGGTTGGGTCGAGGGACCGGAAACGCCAGCCACTTCTGGGTCCCGTGGAGCATGAACATGAAGGCGGCGACGATGCGCAGGACGCTCAGGAGGTGGGGCGTGCAGGCGGCCAAGAATGACTTCATCCAGCGTGTTCCCGATCGATGGCGATCGTCGGATTTTACAGCGTTGCAAGTTGGCTGCCGGGCGCGCTACGCAGCGGTGGTGGCGACCAGCGCCGCAAGATGGTCCGCCGCGCGTTCCGCGGCCCGCCCGTCGTCCAGGTTCCCGAATAGTCTCCCGCGATAGACCGCGCGGGCAGCGGCGCGTTCCCGCGGATTCGCCAGCGCGCGTTGTATCGCGCCGCGAAACTGCGCGTAGTTCTCCACCTGATCGCCCATGTCGCGCCACGCCCACTCCGGGCCGCGGGGGTCGAAGTGATCGGGCTTGGCCAGGCGCAGCGGATTGTTGACCAGCACCAGCGGGCGGTCGAAGGCCAGGAAGAAGAACATCACCGACGAACAATCGGTGACCAGCACATCGGTTTCCGGCAGCAGCGGATAGATGTTGGCGTCGAAATCGTCGATGACTTCCAGCCGTGGCTGGTGTCGCGCGAGTTCCTTCCACGCGGAGACCATCTCACGCCCGACGTGACGCGTGTAAGGATGCGGCTTGATGCGCAGCGTGACCTCCGGCAGCGCGTCGAGGAGCGCCTCGAGCCATTGCGGCCGGACGACGAGCGCGGCCGTCAGTTCGCGGTTCCAGGTGGGCGCGAACAGCAGCGTCGGCCGGCGCGGCCGGGCCGGTGCGGCCGGCGCGCGCAGCGCCTGGAACAGCGGGTCCATGGGCACGAATCCGGTGAGGAGAAAATCCCTGCGGGGGCGGATTCCTTTGGCCAGGCAGTCGTCGCGTTCCCACGCGCTGTTGACGCAGACGTAGTCGTACCAGCGCATCGACGTTCGAAAGTAGTTCTTGCTGCCGAATCCGTGGCGCAACGACACGACAAGCGCGTCCGGCAGGTGCTCCCACAACACGCCGCCAGGGTGGTCGCAAACGACCAGCACCCGCGGGTTGGCCGCGACGATTTCACGCAGGTCGCCTGAAAGGATCGCGGGCAAACGGTCCTTGACCCTCTCGTAGACCGGCGAGAGGATGGGCCGGTGAAACGCCGCGAGGACGACGAACGCGATGTCGATGCGTCGAGTGGTCATGGTGCGGCTGCCGCGAGCGGATCGTAGGCCGGGTCGCCTGCCAGTCGCCGTGCCACGACCCAGTCATAGGCCGTCGTGATCTTGAAATACCAGGCCGGCGCCGGCACGGCGAGCAGTTCGACGCCGGTTTCCATGACCAGCTGGCAGATCCACGGATAGTTCGGCGGCCGCTCGCCGGTCACGTGCCTGAGCGCGCGATCCAGCACGGCGCGTGCGAACGCCTGCGGCGTGGCAATCTGCCCGGCGCCTTCCGCGTAGCCGGGAACCACGACGCCGTCACGCACGATCAGCGCGGGCTCATGGCCATTGACGATCGACGTCGCGGCGCCCGTTCGCGCGGCCGCGGCAAGCACCGCGTCGATCTGCGACGGCGCGACAAAGGGTCGCGCCGCGTCGTAGACGACCATCCACTGGGCGCCGGACGCCTCGACCAGTCTCGCCAGCGTTTCGCGCCGGGTGAAGCCGCCCGGGACGACTCGCGCGCCCCGTTCCAATCTGGCGCGCCAGAGATCGACCGAATCGCCCGGGACGCCAACGACGACTTCCGCGCACCGTCGTCCGGCAATCGCGACTGCGCGCTCGAGCAGCGAGAGGCCGCCCAAGTCGAGCGCGAACTTGGGTCCGAGGCCCAGGCGCGTTCCGCTGCCACCGGCCAGGATCAGCGCGGCGACGTCCGCCGCGTCGGGGGACGGCTGCGACGAGGAACCTGGCTCCGTGGGAATTCGCAAGATTTGAGGCCGCGTCGGAAAAAATCTGCGCGTATGGTGCCTGCCTTGCGCGGAAAATACTACGAAAACGCGCCAGCCCCGCCGATCAGGAGCCGTTCATTCTCCAGGCGTGACCGTCGCGCGCGAGCAGTTCGTCGGCTTCCCTTGGGCCCCACGAGCCCGCCGCGTAGTTTGGAAACGAGCGCGGCGCCAGCGCATGCCATACGTCGAGCACCGGATTGATGATGCTCCACCCGGCCTCGACCATGTCCGCGCGTTGGAAAAGCGTCTGATCGCCGATCATGCAGTCGTAGAGCAGACGCTCGTATCCGGTGGACGGCGCGGCGCCGAAATAGTCGGCATAGGAGAAGTCCATGTTCACGGGCGCCTGCTGCATCGTGGGACCCGGAACCTTGGTGCCGAAGCGCAGCGAGATGCCTTCGTCCGGCTGGATGCGGATCACCAGCTGGTTGGTCGCCAGGTTCTCCACGCCGGCCTTGCGGAACAGCTTGAACGGCGGGCGCTTGAACTGGATCACGATCTCGGTGACGCGCCTCGCCATCCGCTTGCCCGTGCGCAGGTAGAACGGAACGTCGGCCCAGCGCCAGTTGTCGACGCCGAGCTTCAGCGCCACGAAGGTCTCGGTGGCGGAGTCCGGCGCCACGTTGTCCTCGGCGCGATAGGCGGACAGCCGCTGCCCGTTCACCGTGCCCTCGCCGTATTGGCCGCGCACGGTGCGCGTCAGCACTTCCTCGGGCGTCGGAATCTGGATCGCGTCGAGGATCTTGGTCTGCTCGTCCCGCACGGAATCGGCGGCAAAGGAAATCGGCGGCTCCATCGCCGTCAGCGACACGAGCTGGAACAGGTGATTGGGCACCATGTCGCGCAACGTGCCCGACGTCTCGTAATAGCCGCCGCGCTTCTCGACGCCGAGGGTTTCGGCGGCGGTGATCTGCACGTGGTCGATGTAGCTGCGGTTCCAGATGGGCTCGAATATGCTGTTGCCGAAGCGGAACACCATCAGGTTCTGCACAGTCTCCTTGCCGAGGTAATGATCGATCCGGTAGATCTGGTGCTCGCCCAGCGTCTTGCGGATGTCGACGTTCAGCGCGCGCGCGGAATCGAGGTCGCGGCCGAACGGCTTTTCGATGTTGACGCGGCTCCACTGTCCGTTGGTTTCCCTGGCGAGGCCGGCGCTGCCCAGCTGGCGCACGATCTCGCCGATGAACTGCGGCGCCACAGCCAGGTAGTAGAAGCGGTTGCCGCCGGCGCCGTGCGCTTGGGCGGCTTCGGCGACCTTTGCAGCAAGTCGCTGGTATGCGGCGGGATCCTGCAGCGAACCGCTGACGTAGTAGATGCGCGCACGCAGCCACTTCCAGATCTCGGTGCCGGTGGAGCCGGCCGCATGCTCTTCCATGGCTTCGTCGAGATGGTCGCGCAAGGTCTCCGACGTGTAATCGCGCGTGGCGAACCCGACGACTGCGAAATGCGGCGACAGGAGCTTGTCCCGGGCCAGGTTGTACAGCGCCGGAACCAGCTTGCGCTTGGCCAGGTCGCCGCTGGCGCCAAAGATCACCATCACGCAGGAGTCGGCAGGGGCGCTCGTCGGTGCCGCAATCGCGTTCGCGTCGTTGATCATGGAACCGTTGTCCTTCATTGGAACCCGACAGTCTCGCGCAGTATAGCCGCGGCGCGGCGGTGCACCGGGAGCGCCGGGCGCGGCTTTTGGCCCGGGAAACGGCCGATTGCTGCATTGCACCTATAATGCGGCTTACCGACGATTCCGAACTGCGTCGACGCTCAGCCATGGCCCCGCCGCCGAAATCCAAAGCCCAAAAGCCCAAAACGCTGCGCCTGTCGCCGACGTGGGGCAAGCACGACCACACCGTTTTGGTATTGCAGGGGGGAGGCGCGTTGGGTGCCTATCAGGCGGGCGTCTTCGAAGGCCTGGCCGAGGCCGGCATTGCACCGGATTGGGTCGCTGGCGTGTCGATCGGCGCCATCAACGCCGCACTGATTGCGGGAAACGAGCCGGAACAGCGCGTGGCGCGACTGCGGGAGTTCTGGGAGCGGGTGTCGTCGGGCAATCCGTTCATCCCGCCGTCCCACTTCGATCCGGTGCGGCCGGTGTTCAATCGCCTGAACGCGGCGACCGTGGCCACCTTCGGGGTTCCCGGCTTCTTCGTCCCGCGCATTCCGTCGCCGCTGCTGGCGCCGGAAGGCAGCCAGGCGGCGCTAAGCGTCTACGACACCGGGCCGCTGCTGGCCACGCTGGCCGAACTGGTCAACTTCAGGATCATCAAGAAAAAGCACGTGCGCCTGTCGGTCGGTGCCGTGAACGTGCACACCGGCAATTCGGAGTACTTCGACAACACAACCCGGGAACTCGGCCCTGAGCACGTCCTGGCGAGCGGCTCGCTGCCGCCGGGATTCCCGCCGGTGCACATCGACGGCAAGCAGTACTGGGACGGCGGCATCGTTTCCAACACGCCGCTGTGGTACGTGCTCGACGACTCGCCGCGCATGAACGCGCTTATCCTGCAGGTCGACCTGTTCAGCGCGCGTGGCGAACTTCCGCAGAACCTCGACCAGGTGATGGAGCGCGCGAAGGACATCCAGTACTCGAGCAAGACGCGCTTCAATAGCAACCGGATCAAGGAACTCGACGAAATGCGCGACGCGCTGGGTCGCGTGCTGGCAAAACTGCCCCCCGCGCTGCGCAACGATCCCGACGTGGAGCGGCTGGCGATCGCGTGCAACCAGGGCAACGTCTCGCTGGTCCACCTGATCAACCGCCGCCTGTCGCATGCGGCCTCGTCCAAGGATTACGAATTCTCGCGCGCCACGGTGATGGACCTGTGGAACAGCGGCCTCGATGCCGTGCGCCAGGCCATCGCCCATCCGGAATGGCGCCATGCGGTCGAGACTGTCAACGGCATGCGCGTCTACGATCTTTCGAACTGAGTTCCTGCGCAGCGCACGACATGAACGAAAGCGAAGTCAAGGCGCGCGCCTCTGCCATGCCCCTCATGAGACCCGCGTTTCCGCCGGGTGTCGTCGGGCGCTCGTATCCAGACCGACCTCACGTTGGGGCTGGGCACCGTAGTTCACGACTATCTCGCGAAATGAGGAAATCAACATGAAACTCGAAGGCAAAGTCGCCATCGTCACCGGTGCCGCGAGCGGCCTGGGCAAGGAAATCGCGCACGTCTACGCGCGCGAGGGCGCCAAGGTGGTCATCGCCGACCTGATTCTCGACGCCGCCAATGCCTGCGCGGCGGACATCCGCGCCGCCGGCGGCCAGGCGATGGGCGTGGCCATGGATGTGACCAGCGAGGATGCGGTCATGGCGGGGGTCGCCGCCGTGGTCGAGGCCTACGGCGGCGTGGACATCCTGGTCAGCAATGCGGGCATCCAGATCGTGCATCCAATCGAGGAATTCACCTACGCCGACTGGAAGAAGATGCTGGCGATCCACGTCGACGGCGCGTTCCTCACCACGCGCGCGTGCCTGCCGCACATGTACAGGAAGGGCAGCGGCTGCGTGATCTACATGGGGTCGGTGCACTCGAAGGAAGCGTCGGTGCTGAAGGCGCCGTACGTGACGGCCAAGCACGGGCTGATCGGGCTGGCCAAGGTCGTGGCCAAGGAAGGCGCCAAGCACGGAGTGCGCGCCAATGTGATCTGTCCGGGCTTCGTGCGCACGCCGCTGGTCGACAAGCAGATTCCCGAGCAGGCCAGGACGCTGGGCATCTCCGAGGACGAGGTCATCAAGAAAGTGATGCTCGGCACCACGGTGGACGGCGAATTCACCACGGTCCAGGACATCGCGGAAACGGCGCTCTTCTTCGCCGCATTCCCGTCCAATGCGCTCACCGGCCAATCGCTGGTGGTGAGCCATGGGTGGTTCATGCAGTAGCGGTCGCCGCCGCACGCGCGACAGGTTTCCGGCGTCGTCATTCCCGCGAATGCGGGAATCCGGTGTTTGGCGCCGAACGTCACGGGGTTCCCGCATTCGCGGGAACGACGTAGCAGTACTTGCGGAAACGACGTAGCAATACGGGCGGCAACGACGTAGTAATACTGCGAGCAACGACGCAGCATTAGGGGCGCGAACGAAATGCCCTCTTTCCCGCAATGAACTGCTTCAGATGACGCGGGAGTACTTGGCCTTCTGCGTCGCTTCCCGCAGGTAGCGGTCGAACGTCATCGCCACCGTCCGGACCAGCAGTCGACCGCGCGGCGTGACGCGCAGGCGGTCGGTGGATATCTCCACCAATCCGTCCTCGGCGAGCGGCGCCAGCGCCTTGAGTTCCGACTCGAACATGCTGGCGAAGCCGATGTCGTGCGCGAGCCCGAACGCGTCGAAGTCCAACTCGAAGTCGCACATCAGCTTCTGGATCACGTCGCGGCGAATGAGATCGTCGCGGTTCAGCCTCGCCCCGCGCAGCACCGGAAGCTCGCCTTTGTCGATCCGCGCGTAGTACTCGTCGAGCGTCTTCACGTTTTGCACGTAGGTCGAGCCGACCTTGCCGATGGCGGAGATGCCGAATGCCAGCAGGTCGCAGTCCGGGCGCGTCGAGTAGCCCTGGAAGTTGCGGTGCAGCTTGCGCTCTCGTTGCGCGACCGCCAGTTCGTCCTCCGGCTTGGCGAAGTGGTCCATCCCGATGTAGCCGTAGCCGGCCGCGCCGAGCTTCTCGATGGCCAGCGCCAGGATCGCCAGCTTGACCTCCGGCGTCGGGAGTTCGGCAGCGTTGATCTGCCGCTGCGGCTTGAACATGTGCGGAACGTGCGCGTAGCTGTACAGCGCGATGCGGTCGGGCGAGGCCGCGATGACCTTGTCCAGCGTCACCGCAAATCCCGCCACGGTCTGCAGCGGCAGGCCGTAGATCAGGTCCGCGTTGACCGACGCGAAGCCGCTTTCCCGGGCGGCGTCGATCACCGTGCGCGTCTCGACCTCGCTCTGGATGCGGTTGACCGCGAGCTGGACGGCGGGATCGAAGTCCTGGATGCCGACGGAAATCCGGTTGAAGCCGAGTTCGCCCAGGAAGCCGATCGTGTCCTCGTCGACCTTGCGCGGGTCGACCTCGATCGAGATCTCGGCATCGTTGGCAAAGGCAAAACTGCCGCGCAGCGCGCCCATCAGCCCGGCCATTTCCAGGCGTGAGAGAAACGTCGGCGTGCCGCCGCCCCAGTGAATCTGGATCACGGGCGGCGTGCCCTCCACCAATCCGCCGACGACCTGGATTTCGCGCTCGAGATACCGGATGTACTTGACGGCGTGTTCGTGGTTCCGGGTGACCACCTTGTTGCAGGCGCAGTAATAGCAGATCGTGTTGCAGAACGGGACGTGCACATAAAGGGACAACGGTGCGCTGGGGGCGCGTAATGTCAACGCTTCGACATAATCCGTTGCCGTGAACTGGTCGTGGAATCGGTCCGCCGTCGGATAGGACGTGTAGCGCGGACCGAAGCCGTCGTATTTGCGCACCAGGGCCTCGTCGAATGCGATGGGCGGTGCGGCGAGTGTCATCGTTGATGGCATGTTGGAAATTCTCGCTTCAGGCCTGGGCCGGGCCGAGACCGATGGGTGGCGGGGCAAGGTTCACGATGCGGCGGAACAAATCGCGGAAATCGTCGCGCACGACTTCGCCGGAAAGCGGGTCGGTGTGGTCGAGAAACGCCGCATCGATCTCCTGCCAGTCGGCCGGCGTCAGGTGCTCCTTCGCCAGGGGCATGACTTCGGTTTCCTCGCTGCGCATGTGATTGCGCTCGAAGGCGACGTAACCTTCGACCGCCGCCGCGAAGACCGGAAATTCGCTGTGGCCGCCCTGCTGGTACCGGATCAGCGCCTGCTCGAGCTGCTTCAACTTGGTTGCGCCCGCGCGATGCTCGGCACGCAGCCGCGCCAGCAACTCGCCGGCAGGCGGATGGCGCTGCTGCAACAGCCGGAAGAGCCAATCATCCTCCTTGGGGTGATGGCATCGCTCCGGAAACGCGTCGATGTAGTAGATCATCGCGCCCAGCAATTCGAAATCGGGATGCATCCTGTGGGCCCGGATCTCGCGCACCATGTACTGCAGGCCGTGCAGGACGGCTGCCAGCGACTGGTGTTCTTCCCCGATGATCCTTATGGCTTGCATGGCAACCGGATACTTCGCGGCACCCGTAGGGCAATCTTCGAGACCCCATGCTAGCCGCGCCGGGCAAAACGGCCTTGACCTGCGTCAATCGGGCCGGAAAGCAGGGCCGGCTTGAAAGCCGCGGGCTCCGGCGCAATTTTCCCGTCATGCTGCTCGACTTTACCGGCGCTGACATGGGTGCTGCGGCCGACGGTTCCTCGCCGGAGTCGCCGGTCGCCGACACTGCCGCCGACTCGCATCTCCACGACGCCTACTCGCGGGCGGTTACGGCGGCGGTCGCCCTGGTCGCCCCGGCGGTCGCCCACGTCCGGGTCGAGCGCGCCAAGGCCGGCCGCTCGGCAAGCGAGGGCGCGGGCTCGGGGTTCCTGATCACGCCGGATGGTTTTCTGGTCACCAACAGTCACGTGGCGGGCGGGGCCACGCGCCTGGAAGTGACGCTCTCGGACGGCCGAACGGCGGGCGCCGAGATCGTGGGCGACGATCCCGACTCCGATCTCGCGGTGCTCAAGGTCGCCGCGGACGACCTCGTGTCGTGCCGCTTCGGCGATTCGTCCGCGGTACGGGTGGGGCAGGTGGCCATAGCGATCGGGAGCCCGTACGGATTCCAGCACACGGTCACCGCGGGCATCGTAAGCGCGCTCGGCCGTTCGATGCGCGCCAGCACCGGCCGCCTTCTCGACAACATATTGCAGACCGACGCGAGCCTCAATCCGGGCAATTCGGGCGGGCCGCTCGTCAACGCGCGCGGCGAAGTGATCGGCGTCAACACGGCGGTGATCCTTCCCGCGCAGGGCATCTGCTTTGCGATCGCCGCATCCACCGCAGAACGCGTGGCGGTGGCGCTGATCCGCGACGGTCGCGTGCGGCGGGCCTGGCTCGGTGTCGGCGGCCAGACGCAGCCGCTCGCGCGCCGCGTGGTCCGGCACTTCGCGCTGAGCATCGAGTCCGGCGTGCGCGTGGAGTCGCTCGAACGCGGTTCGCCGGCGGCCGATGCCGGAATGAAGACGGGCGACGTCATCGTGGGCATCGACGGCGTGCCGGTTCCGGATGTCGACGCCCTGCAGCGCCGTCTCGGTGCCGATGCTATCGCGAGGCCGCTGCCCATTTTGCTGGTGCGCGGGAACCGAAGCCACACGTTGATCGTCACGCCGCGCGAGTCGCGGCCGCGTTCGCGCTGACCTTTCCCGGCGCGGGCTCCGCCTTTGCAGCGCGGCGGCAACTGTGCAACAATCATCCCAACTATATTTGCATCAGGGTGACACCGATGCTGGATCGTGACGGCTATCGCCCGAACGTCGCCATCGTCGTCGTCAACGGCAAGAACCAGGTTTTCTGGGGCAAGAGGATCCGCGAACACTCGTGGCAATTTCCGCAGGGCGGCATCAATCCCGGTGAAACGCCCGAGCAGGCGATGTACCGGGAGCTGCACGAGGAAGTGGGGCTCCATCCTCATCACGTCAGGGTTCTGGGCCGAACGCGCGACTGGTTGCGTTACGACGTCCCGCAGCACTGGATCAAGCGCGAGTGGCGGGGCAGCTACAAGGGCCAGAAGCAGATCTGGTACCTGCTGCGCCTGATCGGGCGCGACAACGACGTTTCGCTGCGAGCCACGGACAAGCCTGAGTTCGACGCCTGGCGCTGGCATGATTACTGGGTGCCGCTGGAGGCGGTGATCGACTTCAAGCGCGAAAGCTACCGCCGCGCGCTGCTCGAGCTCGAGCGCTTTCTGCACGCCAAGCCGCAGACGCGCCGCGAGCGCCTGTACGGGGTTTCGCATCCGGAGATGCCCGACTCCTATTCGGACCCGGCGACGAACGTGGGCAAATAGAGTCGACCGATGAGGCCGCCGAGTCGGTTCGGCAACTCGGCGGCGATCGACGGAAGGCAGGCGTCTATGACCTACCAGATCATGTATTCCTCGCAGGCAACCCGGCCGATGACCGTCGCGGCGCTCGAGGAAATCCTGACGGATGCGCGCGAGGGAAACTCCGCCCGCAACGTCACCGGCGCGCTGGTCTACGTCGACGGCGTGTTCTTCCAGGTCATCGAAGGCGACAAGGACGTCGTGCGTAAGCTCATCGCCGACATCGCCGTCGACACCAGGCACGAGGCGGTCAAGGTCTTCTACGAGGCCGAAGTCGACACGCGAACGTTCGAATCCTGGGGCATGGCCTACTTTAGCCCGACCGCGGAGCAGATGTCGGCGTGGGCCGGGCTGCCGGGCACCACCACCGTCGAGGGCATCCTCGCGGACATCGAGGCCGACCCGCGGCGGGCGCCGCGGGTTCTTCCGAACATCCTGCAGGCGCTGCTGCAGCGCTAGCGGGTCTCCGCGCCGGCGCCGTTCCCGAATCCGGCCGAGCCGCGGTGGCCCGGGCCGTCGACGGCGGTCCTCTACTTCGTGCAGTCGCCGACCCGCCTGGCGTTGACCATGACGGTCATCGGCGTGTCGTTCTTGCCGGGTGCGCCGATCCGGAGGTCGGCCATGCCGTCGTAACTCTGGCTGCCGACCACGAGTTCCATGCGCCCCTGGTTGGTGAATTCATCGCGCTTGCACACCAGGTCGTAGCTCAGCCTGTTGCCGCTGGTCGCGATGTTGGACAGCGTGCAATTGCCGTCCGGCCTCGGAAGCGTCTTCGTTTCGTGGTCGATGTCCGACTGCGACAGGCACTCGCGCGCCACTGCCGCGGGCTGTGTAGCCCTGTTCACGGTGGTCGTGACGCGCATTTCCCACAGCCCGGGCTGCATCGGCGACACGGCCAAGCTCGCCGGCGGAGCGCATAACGCGAGAGTCAGGGCGGCGACACGCAGCGCGCGCCCGCGAGGCCGCTGCACGGGACGGATGGGATTGCACGTGGAATTTCGCATCAGGCTTTTCCCGGCGAAGAGGTCGCAGGATGATACCAAGGTGGTAACCGCAAACGATGTCGGGCGAGCGCTACCGCAGCAGCACCAGGTTGTCGCGATGGATCAGTTCCGCTTCGTCGACATACCCAAGGATCGCCTCGATTTCGGACGACGGCCGGCGCAGGATGCGCGCCGTTTCCTGCGCGGTGTAATTGACGAGGCCGCGCGCAATCTCGCTGCCATCGGGCGCCACGCAGGCGACGACTTCGCCGCGCTCGAACTTGCCTTCGACCGCCGTCACGCCGATCGGCAGCAGGCTCTTTCCTCCGCTCGCGAGGGCGGTCACCGCGCCCGCGTCGAGCACAAGCCTGCCGGCCAGCTGCACGTGGTCCGCCAGCCATTGCTTGCGTGCGCCCAGTGTGTCGGGAGGCGCGATCAGCGCGGTGCCGACGGCTTCGCCGGCCACGAGCCGGGTCAGCACCTTGTCTTCCCTTCCGCTGGCGATGATGGTCGAGGCGCCGCTGCGCGCCGCGCGCTTGGCGGCGAGAATCTTGGTAAGCATGCCGCCGCGGGCCAACGAGCTTCCGGCGCCGCCGGCCATCGCTTCCAGCGCCGGGTCGCCGGCGCGCGCCTCGCGCACCAGGGTGGCGTCCCGGTGCCGGCGCGGGTCCGCCGAATACAATCCTGATTGATCGGTGAGCAGGATCAGCACGTCCGCTTCGATCAGGTTGGCCACGAGGGCGCCCAGGGTGTCGTTGTCGCCGACGCGGATTTCGTCGGTGGTTACCGTGTCGTTCTCGTTGATGATCGGAATGACGCCCAGTTCCAGCAGTGTGCGCAGCGTCGTCCGCGCATTGAGATAGCGGCGGCGGTCGGACAGGTCCTCGTGCGTCAGCAGGATCTGCGCGGTGTGCAACCCGTATTGCGAGAAAGCCGCTTCATACGCCTGCACCAGCCCCATCTGGCCGACTGCGGCGGCCGCCTGCAAATCGTGGATGGCCTTGGGGCGCACCGTCCAGCCCAGCCGCGCGATGCCTTCGGCGATCGCGCCGGAGGACACCAGCACGATCTCGCGCCCCCCACGCTTGAGATCGGCGATTTCCTCGGCCCATCGCGCCACCGCGGCGTGGTCGAGACCGCGCCCGTCGTTGGTGACGAGGCTCGAGCCGACCTTGACGACCAGGCGCCTCGCGTTGTCGAACAGGGCGGTCATTCTTCGGCGGGGGGCGCGCGCGGCCTGCGCATCCTGACGGGTTCGGGCGAGACGACGACGGGGGTTGCATCGTCCTGGACGTCCGCCGCCAGCAGCGCGGCCGGCGACGGGTTGGCGTCGAGCCAGTCCTGGATCTTGAAGATGAGTTCGCGGCAGCCCTCGCCGTTGATCGCGGTGATGGCGAACACCGGACCTTTCCAGCGGTACTCCTTGACGAAGGCCTTGACGCGCGCGGAGCGCTCATCTTCCGGAATCAGGTCGAGCTTGTTCAGGACCAGCCAGCGCGGCTTGTCGTGCAGCGCAGGGTCGTAGAGCTTCAGTTCCCTGACGATGGCCCGCGCGTCGTGGACGGGGTCGGATTCCGAGTCGAGCGGAGCCAGGTCGACGAGATGCAGCAGGAGCCGCGTGCGCGCGAGGTGGCGCAGGAAGCGATGGCCGAGCCCGGCGCCTTCGGCGGCGCCTTCGATCAGTCCCGGAATGTCCGCGACCACGAAGCTGCGCGCCTCGGATGTGCGCACCACACCGAGGTTGGGCGCCAACGTGGTGAACGGATAGTCGGCGACCTTGGGGCGCGCCGCGGAAATGGCGCGGATCAGCGTGGACTTGCCCGCGTTGGGCATCCCGAGCAGTCCGACGTCGGCCAGCACGCGCAACTCGAGCTTCAGCTTGCGTTGCACGCCTTCCTCGCCCTTGGTGAACTGCTTCGGCGCGCGATTGGTGCTGGACTTGAAGTGAAGGTTGCCCAGGCCCCCCTTGCCGCCCTTGGCAACGAGCACGCGGGCGCCGTCCACGGCCAGGTCGGCGATGCGCTCGCCGGTGTCGGCATCGCTGATGACCGTGCCCACCGGCATGCGCAGGACGATGTCCTCGGCGCCGCGCCCATACTGGTCGGCGCCGCGACCGTTCTCGCCGCGCTTGGCGCGGTGGATGCGCGCGTAGCGATAGTCGATCAGCGTGTTGATATTGCGGTCGGCGACCGCCCAGATGCTGCCGCCGGAACCGCCGTCGCCGCCATCCGGGCCGCCGCGCGGGACGTACTTTTCGCGGCGAAAAGACGCGGCACCGTTGCCGCCGTCGCCGCCGATCACTTCGATGAGCGCTTCGTCGAAGAATTTCACTGGGGTCTCACTCGATTCTCAACCGTTTTCACTTTGGTGCGCGCATGTAGAGAACGTAGCGCTCGGTGTCGTCGCCACGGCGGTGCCCGTCCCATACCGGCACCCAGCCCGGCGGCGGCGCCTGCGTAGGCTGGCGGACATACTGGACCAGCAGCGCGGCGCAGTCGTGGTCCGGCATGACTTCCTCGCGCAGCGTCGAAAGCCCGGCGAAATAATAGAACAGCGCCCGCTGCGGCTCGCCGAGGTCGCGACTGGCGATGCAGCCGGTACGAGGCATGCGCGACGCCGCGTTCTCCACGACCTGGCGGTAGGTGCGACGCGAATCGATGTACGGCAACCAGATGGTAGCCGCCAGCCCCCAGATTAGCGTGACGCCCGCGGCCCAGTTGAGGATGGTGCGGCGATTGGAACGCCGCGCCGGGCGCACCAGCATGATCCAGAGGAGCGTGAGGGCCACGGCCGACAGCATGGCGCCCAGGTGGAACGACGGATGGAAGCCGGTTTCCGAGTCCCGGAACAATTGGGCGACGCGCGGCGACATGCCGTGCAGGTAGGCGTCGATCCAGACCCCCCACGCCAGCATGGCGACCAGGCCGAACGTGAGAATGCCGAACCAGTCGAGCGCGCCGGAGAAGCCGCGCTTCAGCGAATCGACTTCGAGCGCGCCGAGCAGCGCGAACGGAACCAGCAGCGGGATGGCGTAGGAAAGCTTGGGATCGGGCAGCAGGAAGAGCGAGACAAGGATCACCAGTGCGACCACCCCCGGCACCTGCACGCCGGGGTCGCGCAATCCGCCATTGAAGCCGCGCCCTCGCGTCCACAGCATCCACAGGATCAGCGGCAGCGACGGCCAGCCGAACCAGAGCAGGTTCTTCAGGTAGTAGCCGGGCGCGAACCCGCCGTCGCTGTTGAAGAACGCGACGTAATTGGCCAGCGTCTCGCCTTTCCACCACATGGCGAACAGCGCGGGGTCGCGCGCATGCAGGGCCAGCGGCCAGCTCAACGCCAGCGGCAGCGCGACCGAAAGCGCGACGAGCAGCGTCAGGCCGTAGGCACGGGTACGCCACGGTTTGTCGACCAGCGGCAGCAGCAGCGCGGAGACCACCAGCCACACCGGACCCAGCATGCCGCGGCCGAGAAACGCGAGCGCTACGCCGATGCCGAGCACGATTCCGCCGGCAATGGGCCTGCGCAGTGCGAGCGCGAAACCGTACAGCGCGACGGCGACGCCGGCCGTCGTCCCCAGCTCCGGCGACAAGGCATGCGCGCGGTCCCAGAACCCGACGCTTCCGATCAGCATCAGCACCGGCAGCCAGCGCAGCGCGCGGCCGTTCAATTCCCGGCTTGCCTGCGCGGTGACGAGCAGGATCAGCGCGAGCGCAAGGCCGACCACCAGTCGCGCCGCATTGTGGCGCTCGAGCGGCGGGGAAAACGCCTTGATGGCCAGCGCCCCCGCCGCATAGATCAGCGGCGGCCGCGCGAGGTACGGTTCGCCCGCGAGGATCGGCACCACGATGTCGCCGCGATTGGCCATCTCGAAGGCCACGCCGATGGACGTCGCATCCTCGGTCTTCCACGGATCGTGTCCGACCAGCCCCATGGCCACCCACGCTGCGCACAGCAGCACGAGTCCGAACTGCTTGAACGCGCGCAAGGGGCCCGATGGGCTGACCTCCTCGGGATCGACAGGTTCGGGTGTGTAAGGCCGGGGAGCGCGCATGGGGATACAGGAATTCCTGCGAGCTTAGTGAAAAATGGCGGAAAAATCAGGGAAAAATTCGACCTGCGGCCGTACCCAAGAAAAAGGCAGCCGAAGCTGCCTCTTTCGTCGCGCAACCACGCTCAGCTGCGGATCAGGCCGCGGGCGTGGTGGAGGTCGGCTTGGCGGCGGCCTTGCTGCCGTAGCGCTGGTTGAACTTGTCGATGCGACCGGCGGTGTCCATCACCTTCTGCTTGCCCGTATAGAACGGGTGACAGGCGGAACACACTTCGATGTGGATGGGCTTGCCGAGGGTCGAGCGCGTTGCGAACGTGTTGCCGCAGCTGCAGGTGACCTGCGTCTCGCCGTATTTGGGATGGATGTTTTCTTTCATTTCGTCCTCGCTTGTCGTTGGACCCGCTTGCCCTGGCGAACCTTTCGCCAAGCGCGCTGCCCCGGTGTGACTGGTTTGGTGGTCGCTGCCGGAATTCCAAGCCCGGAACCAGGAAGTCCCGAGAGCGGAAAACCAAGCATTATCCGCGTTTTGCCGCAGTTTCGCAAGGTGGGGGCGAGCCCGGCAATAGCCAAGGCGGAGCCTGAAACTCTCGATGAAACAGAGAGTTATCCGCGACGCATCGATTCAAAGAACTCCGCGTTGGTCTTGGTCTGCTTGACCTTGTCGACCAGGAATTCCGTTGCCTCGAGTTCGTCCATCGGATAAAGCAGTTTTCGCAGCACCCAGACTTTTTGCAGGATTTCGGGCTTCAGCAGCAACTCCTCCCGCCGCGTGCCCGAACGATTGACGTTGATCGAAGGGTAGATCCGCTTCTCGGCCATGCGCCGGTCGAGGTGGATTTCCATGTTGCCGGTGCCCTTGAACTCCTCGTAGATCACGTCGTCCATGCGCGAACCGGTGTCGATGAGCGCGGTGGCGATGATGGTCAGCGAGCCGCCTTCCTCGATGTTGCGCGCGGCGCCGAAGAAGCGCTTGGGCCGCTGCAGCGCGTTGGCGTCCACGCCGCCGGTCAGCACCTTGCCCGAGGCCGGCACGACCGTGTTGTAGGCGCGCGCCAAGCGCGTGATCGAGTCGAGCAGGATCACCACGTCCTTCTTGTGCTCCACCAGCCGCTTGGCCTTCTCGATCACCATCTCCGCGACTTGCACGTGACGCGTGGCCGGTTCGTCGAACGTGGAGGACACGACTTCTCCGCGCACGGTGCGCTGCATTTCCGTCACTTCCTCGGGCCGCTCGTCGATCAGCAGCACGATCAGCATGACGTCCGGATGATTGGCTGCAATCGAGTGCGCGACGTGCTGCAGCATCACCGTCTTGCCGGACTTGGGGGACGACACCAGCAGGCCGCGCTGTCCCTTGCCGATCGGCGCGACGATGTCGATGATCCTGCCGGTGATGTTCTCTTCGGCCTTGATGTCGCGCTCGAGCAGCATGGGCTCGTCAGGAAACAGCGGCGTCAGGTTCTCGAACAGGATCTTGGTCTTGGCGTTTTCCGGCGCCTCGAAGTTGACCTTGTCGACCTTGACCAGCGCGAAGTAGCGCTCGCCTTCCTTCGGCGTCCGGATTTCGCCTTCGATGGTGTCGCCGGTGTGAAGGTTGAAGCGGCGGATCTGCGACGGCGAGATGTAGATGTCGTCGGTATTGGCAAGATACGAGGTGTCCGGCGAGCGCAGGAAGCCGAAGCCGTCGGGCAGCACCTCGAGCACGCCGCCTCCGAATATCGACTCGCCCTTCTTCGCTTGCTGCCTCAGCAGCGCGAAGATGAGGTCGTGCTTGCGCATCCGGTTGGCGCCCTCGATTTCATTCGAGTTGCCGAGCTCGATCAGTTCGGAGACGTGCTTTGCTTTCAGGTCGGATAGATGCATGGTGCGGATTGAGCCAACTGGGATTGAACGAGGGGATGTGACCGAGGGATCGAACCGGGAGGAGGGCGGACCGAAACGGCTGAGGAGGGCGGGCCGGGATGGCCGGCGCGCGGTTCACTATCGGGAGTCGGGTTCGGAACCGGGGCGCCGCGAAACGCTGCGGCGCGCGCCCGGGGGCTGCTGACAACGGAATTCGTTAACGCTGCTGCTTTGCCTTACCGGACCAGGCGTCGGGTATCTCGGCGACGGCAAGCTGGCGGCGGGCGGAGCCCTGGATGCGGCAGCGGGCCGTGCTTACGGAACGGCAGGTTATAGCGGTTAGATGTTGCTGTCAATCCAGGCCGTCAACTGCGACTTGGTCAGGGCGCCGACCTTTTGCGCGTGCGCCTGGCCGCCCTTGTAGAGGATGACCGTCGGTATGCCGCGTATGCCGTACTTGCCCGGGGTCGACGGGTTGGCGTCGATGTCGAGCTTGGCCACCGTGATCTTGCCGCCGTATTCCCTGGCCACTTCGTCCAGCACCGGGGCGAACATCTTGCATGGGCCGCACCATTCCGCCCAGAAATCGACCAGCACCGGATGGCCGGACTGCAGCACGTCCTTGTCGAAGGTGGCGTCGGAAACGTGTTTGATCGCAGCGCTCATTGAAGATCCTCTCTGGGGAAACGCGCCGGCTTGCTGGGTACGGCGCCTCGTTTAAGGTAACGGTAGCCCAACCGCCAAGTTGGCGCAAGTTTGCCGTTCGTCCGGGGATGGTTGGGGCCGATCTGCTAAAATTCAACCATTCCCCCGCCGCGCTCCCGAGCCCGACCATGACCTATGTCGTCACCGAAAGCTGCATCCGCTGTAAATACACCGATTGCGTCGACGTTTGCCCTGTCGATTGCTTTCGCGAGGGGCCGAATTTCCTGGTGATCGATCCGGATGAGTGCATCGATTGCACGCTGTGCGTCGCGGAATGTCCGGTCGAAGCCATTTTCGCCGAGGACGACGTGCCGCCGGACCAGCAGCAGTTCCTGGCGCTGAATGCGGAGTTATCGAAGAAGTGGAAGCCGATCATCGAACGGAAGCCGGGGCCGCCGGATGCGGATGACTGGAAGGACGTCAAGGACAAGCTTCAATTCCTCGAGCGCTAGCCGTTTCGAGGCGCGCGGTTTGACCGCGCCGCCCCTGTCCCCCTAAAATCGCGGGATTTATCGGCGCCGTCCCGGCGGCGCGCATTCGGCGGCTCATTTCGCCGGCCGGCCAACGAAAGACCCAGGAAGACCATGACACGATTCACGCTGCTGGGCGCCCTTGCCGTTCTCGGGCTGAGCTCACCGTTTTGCATGTCGCTGGCCGCCGCGCAAGCCGCGGCGCCCGCCGGCGACCCCCAGAAGGGCGCGCAGAAGGTCCAGATGTGCCAGGGCTGCCATGGCATCCTGGGCTGGCGCACGGCGTACCCCGAGGTCTATCGCGTGCCGAAGATCGCGGGCCAGCATCCGACCTACATTGTCGCGGCCCTCAAGGAATACCGTTCCGGCCAGCGCAGCCACCCGTCGATGGACGCGATCACCGCATCGCTGACCGACCAGGACATGGCGGACATCGCCGCCTACTATTCGCAGGCGCCGCTGCAGACCGCGGTGAAATGAGGGCCTGACATGACAATGACCTCGAAACTGCTCGCCGCGCTTGCCATCGCGTCCGCACTGGCCGCGGGCCAGGTCGTCGCCGCCGACATCGAAGCCGGCAAGAAAAAGGCGCAGGAAGTGTGCGCCGCCTGCCACAACATGGACGGCATCAGCACCATCTCCGACTATCCCAAGCTGGCCGGACAGTATCCGGACTACATGGCCAAGGCATTGCGCGACTACAAGTCCGGCGCGCGCAAGAATCCGATCATGGCCGGCATGGCGGCGGGACTGACGCAGAAGGACATCGACGACGTGTCCGCCTATTTCGCATCGCTTCCTCCGGTGCTGCAGACCCGCATGTGAGTTGCAGTGGCGCCGTGCAAGGCGCCGTGAGCACGAAGAGAGAGGCGCCGCGCGGCGCCTTTTTCGCTCCAGCCCGAACCCGTTGTCCGTACCAACGACGCGCCGCTGCGCACGATGTCTGCAAGTGCCGGCGGCCGCAATGATGAAGCGAGAAACCGATGCCTGCATCCGCCATGACCAAGCTCGAAGAACTGTCCCTCGGGTTTCGCGATCGGTTCCTTTCCTACGACGAGCTCACGCGCCAGGTGAAGGGATGGTCGGACGCGTTTCCCGACCTGTGCCGGCTGACGTCCATCGGCCGCACGCCCGAGGGCCGCGAGTTGTGGCTGCTGACGCTCGGGCCCGAACCCGACCGCGCACGGCCGAGCGCCTGGGCGGACGGCAACATGCACGCGAGCGAACTTTGCGGATCCAGCGTTGCGCTGGCGATCGCTGAGGACGTGCTGCGCCTGCACCTCGGGCTGCCGGGTGCGGATGAAAAATCGACGCTGTCGGAAACGGCCGCGGCCCGCCTGCGCGAGGTCAGGTTCTTCGTCCTGCCGCGGATGTCCCCCGACGGCGCGGAAGCGGTGCTGACCACGGGACGCTATGTCCGCTCCATTCCGCGCGACGAGCGCCCGGCGAAGGCGCACGCCTACTGGCGCGGAGCGGACATCGACGGCGACGGGCTGGCGCTGGCCATGCGCGTTCGCGACGACGGCGGCGAATTGGTCGAGTCGCGTGATTTTCCCGGTGTTCTGCTGCCGCGCACTGTCGACGATCCACCGCCTTACTACAAGGTCTATCCCGAAGGCGTCATCGAGAACTTCGACGGCTCGAATGTGCCGTCGCCATATTTCCTCTCCGACAACCAGACCGACCTCAACCGCAACTTCCCGTATGCGTGGGCGCCGGACTCGACGCAGGAAGGGGCGGGCGCATTCTCGCTGAGCGAAGTCGAGTCGCGGTCGGTGGTCGAATTCACGGCGCAGCATCCGGAGATCTTCCTGTGGCTCAACCTGCACACGTTCGGCGGCGTCTTCATCCGTCCGCTGGGCGACAAGGTCGATGCCAAGATGAATCAGCAGGACTTGGCGCTGTATCGCCAGCTCGGCGCCTGGGCCGAAGAGATCACCGGCTATCCGATGGTGTCGGGCGCGGAAGAATTCCTCTATGAGCCGGACAAGCCCCTGAACGGCGACCTCACCGACTACGCCTATCATCAGCGCGGCTCGATTGCCTACGTCGTCGAACTGTGGGACCTCTTCAAGCAGGTGGGCTTCGAGCGCAAGAAGCGCTTCGTCGACCACTACACACACCTCACGCGCGAGGACATGCTGCGCATCGCTGCATGGGATCGCGATCACAACGCGGGCCGCACGCTGCTGCCGTGGCGCAAGGTCACGCACCCGCAACTGGGCGAGGTCGAGGTCGGCGGCATCGATCCTCGCGTCGGCATGTGGAATCCGCCGGCATCGGCGATGCCCGGCGTGTGCGCCTCGCAGACGGCGCACTTCCTGAAGGTGGCCGCGCTGGCGCCTTCCATCGCGATCGATGTCGTCGAGACCAGGTCGCTGGCTCCAGGCCTGACGCGGGTCACCGTGACCGTGGCCAATCGCGGCTACCTGCCCACGTTCATCCTCGACTCGGCCAGGAAGCTCACGCACAACGAGCCGCTGTGGGCCGATGCCGAATGCAAAGGCTGCGAACTGGCCGAGCCTTCGCTCGCGCATCGCGAGATCGGCCACCTCGACGGATGGGGTCGCGGCCTGTTCAGCGGCGCGGGCGCGCTCTATTACATGCAAACGAGCGGAACCACGGGCGCGCGCACCCTGTCGTGGACGGTCCGCGGACACGGCGCGCTCGACCTCCGCGTCGGCTCGTGCCGCGTGGGCTGGGTCGCGCGCCGGATCGACATCGCCTAGCTCGAACGACGCTCCCGCGCAAACATCTGCCGATGTCGTTCCCGCGAAAGCGGGAACCCAGCGTCTCGGATTTGCCAAGCCACCGGCAACGACACTGGATTTCCGCGTTGGCGGGAATGACGCCGAGTTCAGCCGATGTCGTTTCCGCGTCCGCGGAATGACGCCGACGTCAGCGCTGCCGCGCGAGGCAGTCGAGGTACAAGGTTGCGTCCGGCGCCGCGCGCAGCCTTTGCGCGCTCCAGATCACTTCGCCGAGGCACTCGAGCACCGCGTGCAGCGCGGCGTGCTCGTCGCCGCGCGAGGCGCGCAATCGCTCGAATTGCGCGCGAATCCCCGGCGGCTGGTCGATCGCCAGCTGTTCCGCCACGGCGAGGTGCAGCGACAGGTGCAGGAACGGATTGACGTCGCCGCTCTCCGGCGCGTAGTCGCGATCGACGTTGCGGTCCGGATGCTCCAGCGTCGCGTGATATTCCGGGTGCATCGCGACCAGGTCTGCCGCGATTCCCTCCAGCGCCGTCAGCGGCTGCTTCGCGCGACGCTTCGCCCACGCGTCGACCAGGAAGCGCCGTGCCTCGTCGCGCGATGGATTGAACATCGGCGCGTCAGTCCTTCAACGGCGACACCGGCGCAGGTGCCTTGGTCTTGCCCCGGAATTCGCACAGGTCGCGAATGGCGCATTCGGGACATTTCGGTCCGCGCGCCACGCACGTGTAGCGGCCGTGCAGGATCAGCCAGTGATGCGCGTCCTGCTTGAACTCGTCGGGCACGAATTTCATGAGTCGGGCTTCGACTTCGTCGACGTCCTTTCCTGGTGCCAATCCCGTGCGATTGGCCACGCGAAAGATGTGCGTGTCGACGGCGATCGTCGGTTGCCCGAAGGCGGTGTTCAAAACCACATTCGCGGTTTTGCGTCCAACGCCGGGAAGCGCCTGCAGCGCCGCGCGGTCGGCGGGCACCTTGCCGCCGTGCTCCCTAACCAGGATTTCCGATAGCGCGACGACGTTCCTGGCCTTGTTGCGGAACAGGCCGATGGCGTTGATGTAGGGAATCAATCCGTCGACACCCAGCCTGACCATGGCCGCAGGCGTGTTCGCGACCGGAAACAGGCGCGCGGTCGCCTTGTTGACGCTCTTGTCGGTCGCCTGTGCGGAGAGCACTACCGCGACCAGCAATTCGTAGGGAGACAGATGCGCGAGTTCGGTCGTCGGATGCGGATTGTGCGCACGCAGGCGTTCGAAGATTTCGCGCCGTTTCGCGGGATTCATTTCGGATTGCCGGCAACGCCGCCCAAATCGGCGAGGCGCTGCAGGCGCGCTGCTTCGTTGGACTTGAGATAGCCGTCGTCCTTCAGCAGCGCATACGCCTTGGCCGCCCACGGCGCCGCGGCGGACTTGTTGCCGCGCGCGACGGCGATTTCCGCCATCTCCTCGTACACGTAGCCGTCGGGCTCGCCTGCCTTTTCCATCTCCACGACAAGGGCCTTCTGGATCTTCTCCGCATCGTCCAGCTTTCCCGTGGCGCGGTAGCCGCGGGCCACCGTCCATTTCGCCACCCGGATCGCTTCGGGGTCGCCGGCCTGCTGGCGAAGGGGCAGGGCTTTTTGCCATTGGGCTAACGCGGCGGCGGGATCGCCCGAGTCGAAGTACGACCAACCGATGTTGTTCAACAGCGAGGCGCGCCATCCGCGCGCACGCGGGTCGGAGGAGGCCTCCGCAGCGGCCAATGCCTTGGTGTTCCACGCGAGTTGCTCCGCCGGCGGCGTGGCGATGCCGAGCATGTGCAGCGCGTCGACCCGGTAGTAATCGGCGCCCGGAAGGGTGTCGCTGTTCCACAACGCGACCGCCTCCGTGAACAGCGGAATCGCCGCCGCCTTGTCGCCGCCGGAATTGCGCGTGCGGCCTCGTTCAAGCAGGTAGCGAACGCGCACGCGTGCCGGCGCTTTGTCCAGCAGCGGCGCGACGCCGTCGAGCAGCGCATCCGCCTCCGCGAACTGGCGTTGCAGGGACTTCGTCCGGGCGATCTGGGTGGTGGTCTCGAGGGCCTCGCGCGACCCGGCCGCGTACTTCGCGAGTTCGGCCCGGAAGCGCGCTCCCGATTCCGCGGGCTTGCCGAAGTCCCACAGCTTGTCCAGGCGCTCGGAGAAGTCGATCGACAAGGTTTGGCTCATGGCAAGGTGTCCGTTCAGCAGCAACGCGAGCGCGGTGCAGGCGAACATGCCCGCGCGTGACCACGCCGTGCGCATTGTCATGGGTCGACCTTGGTTTCGGCGGCACGGCGAGCGCGGGCACGCGCAAGCGCCGCCGCGACCGCGGCCTGCCGACGCGCGCGATCGTGTGCGTCGCCTTCCGGCGCAGCCTGCTCCGGGTGCGCACCAGCCTTCGCCCGCCGCGCGATGCGTTCGCCGCGGGCCAGTCGCGCGGTGCGTTTGTCTGCCCGAGTGCGCGCCGCACTCGCGTCGGCGGCGGTCCACGCGCGTGCGGCCGGCGGCAAGGCGATGCAGTCGACCGGGCACGGCGGAACGCACAGTTCGCAGCCCGAGCACAACGACGGCAGCACGGCGTGCATCCGCTTCTGCGCACCGATGATCGCGTCCAGCGGGCAGGCCTGTATGCACAGCGTGCAGCCGATGCACGCCGCCTCGTCAATGACGGCGACCCGAAGCGGCCCGTGGGCGCCGCATTCCGGCGCCAGCGGCCTGGGCGCCCGCCCGGTCAACGCGGCCAGCGCCGCGATCAGTTCCGTGCCGCCGGGCGGACATCGATTGAGGTCGGTCGTCCCGTCGGCCAATGCATCCGCGTACGGTCGGCAGGCCGGATAGCCGCAGCGCGTGCACTGGGTTTGCGGCAGCAGCGCATCGATGCGTCCGGCAAGCGAACTGGCGTCGGAAGACATCCTGGTCAGCGCGGCGGAGGACAGCGATTTGGCCATGGCCCCATTTTACCGTCGGCCGCCGCGCCGTTTGCTAAACTTGGCGGGCGTCGAATGTGCCGACCAGAAGCCCGTCGCCGCGATCCTTTGTCCGCCACCCCGATACCGCCCGCGCCCTACGTCGATGCTCCGCTCACGCCCGGTTTCCAGGGGCGTTTCGCGGCGTTGGCGCTCAAGCTGGCCGGTTGGCGCGTCGTGCTCGCGCAGCCGGTGCCGGCGCGCTGCGTCGTGGTGTTCTATCCGCATACGTCGAACTGGGATTTCCCCTATGGCCTGATGGCCAAGTGGCTGGTCGGAGTCCACTTTCGCTTCATCGGCAAGGAAACGCTGTTCGCCAAGCCCTTCCTGGGGAGGTGGTTGCGGCGCTGGGGCGGCATCCCAGTGGACCGCAGCGGCGGCACTGGCGTCATTGCCAAGCTGGCGGCGCAATTCGCCGCCAACGAAGACTTCAAGCTCGTGGTCGCGCCCGAAGGCACGCGCAGTCGCACCGATCGCTGGAAGAGCGGCTTCTATCACCTGGCGCGCGCCGCCAACGTGCCGCTCGCGCTGTCGTTCATCGACTACAGGCGTCGCGAGACGGGCGTCGGCGGGTATCTCGACCTGACCGGCGACATTGACGCCGACCTGGCGGATATCGCGGCTTTTTATTCGGACAAGACGGCACGCCGACCGGAGGGCGCGAGTCCGGTCCGGTTCGATGACGGCGCGCGACCCCGGCAAGCAGGCACAATGACGGATCGAACGCCGCACGCATGAACCCGTCCCGCGCCAGCCACTCCGGTTCGCATTTCCATGGTCACGACCACGGCGGACATGCGCACCTCGCGGAAGCGGCAAACGGGCTGGGCGTGCGCCGCGCACTGTGGCTCGCGTTGCTGCTTACCGCCGGATTCGCGATCATCGAAGGCATCGGCGGCTGGCTGGCGGGTTCGCTCGCGCTGCTGTCCGACGCCGGGCACATGACCACCGACGTCGCGGCACTGGGACTTGCGTTGTTCGCCAACGCCATCGGACGGCGCCCGCCGACCCTGCGCGCGTCCTACGGCTACGGTCGGGCGGAAGTGCTGGCGGCCTTCGTGAACGCGATCGTGATGCTTGGCGTCGTCGCGGCCATCGCCATCGAGGCAGTCCGCCGTCTGCTCGAGCCCACGCCGGTTGCCGGGCCGATGGTGCTGGGAATCGCGACGGCTGGCCTGCTGGTCAACATCGTTTGCGCGTGGCTGCTGTCCGGCAGCTCGGGGTCGATCAACGCGCGCGGCGCCTTGATCCACGTGCTGGGCGACCTGCTGGGTTCGCTTGCGGCGATCGTCGCGGGCGGCGTCATCATGGCGACCGGCTGGATGCCGATCGACCCGATCCTGTCGCTCGTCGTCTCGCTGCTGATCCTGCGCTCGACGCTGGCGCTGCTCAGGCAGTCGACCGGCGTGTTGATGGAAGGCGTGCCGGGGCACCTCGACTACAACGAAATCGGGAAGGCGCTGGCCCGCCTGCCCGGCGTGTCCGGCGTGCACGACCTTCATGTGTGGAACATGACCGCCGAGCGGCCCGCACTGTCCGCGCACATTTCATTGACGAACGGCGCAGCCTGGCCGCAGACGCTTGCACGCGCGCAACGGATGCTGGCGAAGGAGTTCGCGATCGAGCACGTGACGCTGCAGCCTGATTGGCCGGCGTTGCCGGCGGGGAAAAAGGTGATTCCCGTGGCGGCGCGGGAATCGTCGTTGGCGCCGGACGCCGACTCGCGCCCGCACTAGGTGCGCCTCGTCAAGAAATCATTCGCGCGGCCTGCAATCGTCGCTCCGGTGGCGTTCCCGCGCGCGCGGCAACCCTGCGACGTTGCCGTTGCTTCACAAGTTCAAGGA
>DAOMGB010000044.1:0-22608 GCA_035430095.1 Casimicrobiaceae bacterium
GCCACCTTGCGCGCAATTTCCTTGTAGACCTGCGCGATCCTGCCGTCCGGGTCCGCCACCACCGTCGGACGCCCCGAGTCGGCCTGTTCGCGTATGCGGATGTCGAGCGGCAGCCCGCCCAGGAACGGGACGTTGTAGTCCGCGCACATCCGCTGCGCGCCGCCTTCGCCGAAGATGTGCTCGGCGTGGCCGCAATTCGAGCAGACGTGGATGCTCATGTTCTCGACGATGCCGACGATGGGCACGCCGACTTTTTCGAACATCTTGAGCCCCTTTTTGGCGTCGAGCAGCGCGATGTCCTGCGGCGTGGTGACGATCACCGCGCCCGTGACGGGCACCTTCTGCGACAGCGTCAACTGGATGTCGCCCGTTCCAGGCGGCATGTCGACGATCAGGAAGTCGAGCTCGCGCCAGTTGGTGTCCTTGAGCAGCTGCTCGAGCGCCTGCGTCACCATCGGCCCGCGCCAGACCATCGGCGTGTCAGCATCGATCAGGAAGCCGATCGACATCGCCTGCAGCCCGTAGGCTTCCATCGGCTCGAGCGTCTTGCCATCGGTGGATTCAGGGCGCCCCGCAATGCCCAGCATCATCGGCAGCGACGGGCCATAGATGTCCGCATCGAGCAGGCCCACGCTGGCACCTTCCGCCGCCAGCGCCAGCGCCAGATTGACCGCGGTCGTCGACTTGCCCACGCCGCCCTTGCCGCTCGCAACCGCGACGATGTTCTTGACGCCGGGAACGAGCTTCACGCCGCGTTGCACCGCATGCGACACGACCTTGGTGGCGATGGAAACCGCGACCCGTCCGACGCCCGGCAACGCGCCCACCGCCTGCTGGACGATCTTCTTCATCGCCTCATGCTGGCTCTTGGCGGGATAGCCGAGCGCCATTTCGATTGCGACGTCATTGCCTGACACCGTGATCTTCTTCACCGCCTTGTCCGTGACGAAATCGCGTCCCGTGTTGGGATCGGCGACGGTCGCAAGACACGCCTGCACGTCGGCTTCGGTGATGGCCATCGGGAACTCCGGCGAGATAAGTACGAATCGGGACGCGAAACCAGGTTGCGATGCTCAATTGCCAGACGCCGTTGCGGATCCGCGCTGCCAAATGCCGCAACAAAGCCCTGAAATTCTAGCCGATTTCATGCGCTGACGATCTGGCGCAGGGTGCTTCTTGCTAGAATCCACGGATTCCCCTGCAATATGCAAGGTTTTCCCGATGTCCGCCGCCGTGTCCGTCACCCCGCGCCGCAAGCTGTTCGTCACGACGGCGCTGCCCTATGCGAACGGCCCGTTCCACATCGGTCACGTCATGGAGTACATCCAGGCTGACATCTGGGTTCGTTTCCAGCGGATGCAGGGCCACGAAGTTCATTTCGTCTGCGCAGACGACGCCCACGGCGCGCCGATCATGCTTCGCGCCGAGTCCGAAGGCGTGCCGCCCTCCGAGCTCGTGGCGCGCTTTTCGGCAACGCGACCCAAGGTGCTGGGCGGTTTCCACATCAGCTTCGACCATTGGCACTCGACCGATTCGCCCGAGAATGTCGAGCTGTCGCAGGACATCTATCGCCGCCTCAAGGCCAGGGGACTTGTCTACGCCAAGCCGGTCGAGCAGTTCTACGATCCGGTCAAGTCGATGTTCCTGCCCGATCGCTACGTCAGGGGCACGTGCCCGAAGTGCGGCACCAAGGACCAATATGGCGACGCCTGCGAAAACTGCAGCACGATCAACGCGCCGACCGATCTGATCGACCCGCGCTCGACGCTGACCGGCGCGCGCCCGGAACTGCGCCAATCCGAACACCTGTTCTTCCAGCTGTCGGCGCCGCCGGTGGCGGACTTCCTCAGGCAGTGGACGCAGTCCAGCCAACTGCAGCCGGAGGTGTACAACAAGGCCCAGGAATGGCTGGGCGAGAACGGCAAGGGACTCGGTGACTGGGACATCTCGCGGGATCCGCCCTACTTCGGCATCCCGATCCCGGATCTGCCGCCCGGGACGCCCGCCAAATATTTCTACGTCTGGCTCGACGCGCCGATCGGCTACCTCGCAAGTCTCAAGGCGCACCTCGCCAAGTCGAACGTCGACTTCGCGCAGTTCCTGCAGGACCCGCGCACTGAGCAGATCCACTTCATCGGCAAGGACATCATCTACTTCCACACGCTGTTCTGGCCGGCGATGCTGAAGTTCGCCGGCGCGCCGTTCAAAGTGCCCGACCACGTGTTCGTCCACGGCTTCCTGACGGCGCTGGGCGAGAAGATGTCGAAGTCGCGCGGCACCGGTGTCAGTCCAGACTACTACCTGGACCTCGGCCTCAATTCGGAATGGCTTCGCTACTACATCGCGGCGAAGCTTAACGACAAGGTCGAGGACATCGACTTCAACCCGGACGATTTCGTCGCGCGGGTGAACAGCGACCTGGTCGGCAAGTACGTGAACATCGCCAGCCGCGCCGCAAAGTTCATCACGGAACACTTCACGGGAGAGGTGAGCCTCGCGCCGGATGACGTCGCGCTTCTGAAGCAAGGCCTGGCGACCAGCCACCGCGACGCCGCCGCGAAGTACGACGCGCGGCAATATTCGCAGGTCGTGCGCGACGCAATGGCGACCGCAGATGCGCTGAACGAAGCGTTCGACAGGGCCAAGCCGTGGGTGCTCGCCAAGGATCCGGCGCGGCGCGAGGAGCTGCAGCGCATCTGTTCCCGCGCATTGTTCGGATTCAAGTATCTGAGCGTCGTGCTCGCGCCGATCCTTCCGGCGCTCGCGTCGCGCGTCGCGCGCGAACTGTTCGGCATGGACCGCGAATTCGCCTGGGCGGACGCCCTGGAGCCGCCGAAGCAAATCGCCCCCTTTTCGCACCTGATGGCGCGCATCGATCCGCTGCTGATCGACACGCTGATCGAAGGCCCGAAGTCCATCGCCGCCGCCGCTCCTGCGCCGGCGCCGGCCGCGTCCGTCGTTGCCGGGGACGTCATCCCATCCACCATCTCGATCGACGACTTCACCAAGATCGACCTGCGTATTGCCAGGATCGTGAACGCCGAGCACGTCGAGGGTGCGGCGAAGCTCCTCAAGCTGACGCTGGACGTGGGCGAAGGCAGGCAGCGTACGGTCTTCGCCGGCATCAAGTCGGCCTATGACCCCGCCCGACTGGTGGGTCGACTGACGCCCATGGTCGCCAATCTCGCACCGCGCAAGATGAAATTCGGCGTGTCCGAAGGGATGGTTCTCGCGGCGTCCGGCGACGGACCGGGCATCTTCCTGCTGGAACCCGACAGCGGTGCCGCGCCGGGGATGCGCGTCAAGTGAGGACGAGCGCGCACTGACGCGTCTCCAATCGGTGAGCACGGAACCTCTCGCACTGGTCAGCGCCGCGATCGTCGCGTGGCTTGTGATCGGCGCACTGGGCCTCGCCCGTCCGCGTCATTTCAACTTCATCACGCGCGTCCTGTTTCCCGCGGGGTCCGTCGTCGGCCTGGGGCTGGCCGCGGCCGCGTTCATCGGGCTGGGTCTGCCTCCGGAGTCCGCGGTACTTCCACTGGGACTGCCCGACCTGCCCTTCCACCTGCGACTGGATTCGCTGTCCGCGTTCTTCCTGTTGCTGCTGGGTTCCACCGCCACGGCCATATCGCTCTACTCGGCCGGTTACTTTCGCTCCGGCGAAGGCACTGCTCCGGGTCTCCTCTGCTTTGAGTACCACGTGTTCCTGGCGGCGATGGCGCTGGTTCTCGTCGCCGACGACGCCTACGTGTTCATGGTCGCGTGGGAGTCGATGGCTCTCGCATCGTTCTTCCTCGTCATCACCGATCACCGCATTCCGGACATTCGCCGCGCGGGCTTCCTCTACCTTCTGATCGCGCATGTCGGCGCCATCGCGATCCTGCTGTGCTTCGGCGCGTTGCAGGGCGGAAGCGGCGACTACACGTTCTCGGCGATGCGCTCGATGCGGCTCACCAGCGCCTGGTCGAGCGCGGCGTTCTTCCTCGCGCTGTTCGGCTTCGGCGCCAAGGCCGGGCTCCTGCCGCTGCACGTCTGGTTGCCGGAGGCGCACCCGGCGGCGCCCTCGCCCGTCTCCGCGCTGATGAGCGGCGTCATGCTCAAGACCGCGATCTACGGCCTGCTGCGCGTGAGCTTCGACCTGCTGCACGTCCAGTTCTGGTGGTGGGGCGTTGTCGCGCTGGCGCTGGGCCTCGTGACCGCGCTGTTCGGCGTGATATTCGCCGCCGCGCAGTCGGACATGAAGCGGCTCCTTGCGTATTCGTCGATAGAGAACATCGGCATCATCGTCGCCGGCGTCGGCCTCACCCTGCTGTTCAAGTCGTACGGCAAGACGCTGCTCGCGGCGATCACGTTGACGGCGGTGCTCTACCACGCGCTGAACCACGCGTTCTTCAAGAGCCTGCTGTTCCTGGCCACCGGCTCCGTGCTGCACGCGACGCACGAGCGCAGCCTGGGCAAGCTGGGCGGCCTCATCCACCACATGCCCTGGGTCGCCTGGCTGGCGCTCGTCGGCGCACTGGCCTGCGCTGGCCTGCCTCCGTTGAACGGTTTCGTCTCCGAATGGCTGCTGCTGCAGGCATTCCTTTTCACGCCAAGCCTGCCGCAATCCTTCGTCAACATGCTGGTGCCGGTCGCGGCCGCCGCGCTGGTCCTCGCCGTCGCGCTTTCCGCCTACGTGATGGTCAAGTTTTTCGGCGTGATCTTCCTGGGTCGGCCGCGCGAGGCGAACCTGGCCTACGCAAAGGACGCCGGCAAGCCGGAACGTGCCGCGCTGGTCTGGCTGGCGGCCGGCTGCTTCCTGCTCGGAATCTTCCCGGCAAACGTGATCGCCATGCTGGATCCGATCAACACGATGCTCGTCGGTTCGAGTTCCATGAACGCGGGAGGCGGCAGCTGGCTGCTGCTGTCGCCAATCAGTCCGGACCGGTCGAGCTACAGCCCGCTGATCGTGCTGGTGGTCATCGTGGCCGTCGTGCTGCTGACCGTGCAGGTCGTGCACCGCTACTACCACGGGCGCACGCGTCTCGTGCCTCCGTGGGATTGCGGATTTCCCGCGCAAACGCCGAGGATGCAGGATACCGCCGAGGGTTTCGGACAGCCGATCCGCCAGGTGTTCGAGCCGTTCTTCCGCATGGAGCGCCACCTTCCGACGCCCTTCGACGCGGCGCCGAAATACTCCGTGAAGGCCGAGGATCACTTCTGGCACTGGCTGTACGTGCCCATCGCCCGCGGCGCCGAGGTCCTGGCCCGGCTCGTCGGCTACATCCAGCAAGGCCGCATCTCCGTGTACCTGACCTACAGCTTTTTCACGCTGCTCGCGCTGCTGTTCCTCGTCAGATGAGCGCAAATTCCGTGGGGGTCCTTTGAGCGCCGCAGTGCCTTCCCAAGGCGCCGATAGGTCGCTCCCAGGGGGCGGCGCAGCGACGTCGGTCCAAAGGGTGAGGGCCCTTTGACCATCGCCGGGTTCCTGTCGCAACTGCTGCAGTTGGCGATCGCGCTGCTGCTCGCGCCGCTGCTCGTCGGCTGGGTCAACAAATGCCGCGCATGGCTGCAGAACAAATCGGCGCCATCCATCCTTCTGCCCTATCGCATGATCCGCAAGCTGTTCTTCAAGGACGCCGTGGTCGCGGAGAACGCGTCGCCGATCTTCCGGCTGACGCCGTACATCGTGTTCGGTTCGATGTGCTGCGCGGCGGCGATCGTACCGTCGCTCGCCACGGACCTGCCGTTTGCCCGCGCGGCCGACGCCATCGCACTGGTCGGGCTGTTTGCGCTGGCCCGCGTGTTCATGGCGCTCGCCGCGATGGACATCGGGACGGCCTTCGGCTCGCTCGGCGCGCGACGGGAAATGTTCGTCGGCTTCCTGGCGGAGCCCGCGCTGCTGATGGTGCTGTTCACCGCGTCGCTGATCACCGGCTCGACCTCGCTGCCGACGATCGTCGACACGATTGCGCACCGCGAGCTGGCGATCTATCCCAGCCTCGCGTTCGCAGGAGTCGCGTTCACCATGGTTTCGCTGGCGGAGAACGCGCGGATTCCCGTGGACAATCCCGCGACTCACCTCGAGCTGACGATGATCCACGAGGCGATGCTCCTCGAATACTCGGCGCGCCACCTCGCGCTGCTCGAGTGGGCCGCGGCGTTGAAGCTGTTCAACTATTCGTGCATCGGGCTCGCGCTGTTCTTTCCTTTCGGGATCGTCGTCAGCGGCGCCGACTGGCTGGCGCTGCTGGGCGCGGCGCCCGCGCTGATCGCCAAGCTTCTGGCCGGTGGATTCGCGCTGGCGCTGATCGAAACGCTGTCGGCGAAGATGCGCATCTTCCGTGCGCCGGAATTCCTGGGCACGGCCTTCATGCTGGCGGTGCTCGCCATGCTGGTCAATCTGTTGCTGGGCGCCTGACTTGAATCGACCCCCACGCTCGCCTCGCTCGCTGCCCACAATGGGGGCCGCCAGGGGCTGACATGGCCACTCTTCCGCTGTACGCGCAACTCATCAACCTGCTGGCGGCCATCCTGCTGCTGCTCGCATTCGCCATGCTCGCGCAGCGGCGCGTGCTTTCGCTGATCGACCTGTACGCGGCGCAGGGACTGGCGCTCAGCTGCTCGACGGCGATCGTAGCCTATGGAACGCACCAGACGCACCTGTACTTCTCGGCGGGACTCACCCTCCTCCTCAAGGTCGCCTTGCTGCCCTGGCTGCTTCATCGGCTGATCCGCCAGCTCGACGTCAAGTGGGACGTGGAAGGCCTGGTCAATGTCCCGACCACCATGGTCATCGGCCTGGTTCTCGTCGTGTTCTCGTTCAACCTCGCCGTGCCGATTTCCGAGCTCGCCAGCACGGTCACCCGTTCGACGCTCGGCATTGCCATGGCCACCGTGATGCTGTCGTTCCTGATGATGATCACGCGGCGCAAGGCTATCCCGCAGGTCATCGGCTTCCTGTCGATGGAGAACGGCCTGTTCTTCGCCGCGACCAGCGCCACCTACGGCATGCCGATGGTGGTCGAGCTCGGCATCGCGCTCGACGTGCTCGTCGGCATGCTGATCCTCGGCGTGTTCTTCTTCCAGATCCGCGAACAGTTCGACAGCCTCGACCTGAAGCACATGGAAAAACTCAAGGAAAGCGAATGAGGGAACGGCAGGAATGCTAGAGATCGTCGCCGTCCTGGGCTTTCCGCTGCTGGGTTCCGCGGTGCTGGCGATCGTCGGGGAGCGCAAGGTCGCGCCGCGCGTGAACGTCGCGGTGAGCCTGCTCACGTTCCTTGCCGCCGCGGCGCTGACGGCGCGCGTGATTTCGCAGGGACCGCTGCTGGTCCTCGACCGCCAGTTCTTCGTCGACCCCTTCAACGTGTTCCTGGTCGCGCTGACCGCGTTCGTCGGCTTCACCACGTCGATCTTCTCGCAGCCGTACATGCGCATCGAGGAGGAGCACGGCCGGCTCAACGCAGCCCGCCTTCGCCTCTATCACAGCATGTACCAGCTGTTCAATTTCACGATGCTGCTGGCGCTGCTCACCAACAACATGGGCATCCTCTGGGTGGCGATGGAAGCCGCAACGCTGACCACCGTGCTCCTCGTGTCCCTGTACCGGACGCCGGCCAGCCTCGAGGCCGCGTGGAAGTACTTCATCCTCTGCGGCGTGGGCATCGCGCAGGCGCTGTTCGGCACGATCCTGCTCTATTTCGCGGCGGAAAAGCTGCTGGGCGCGGAGGGAGGCGCGCTGCTGTGGACGGAGCTCAACAACGTCAAGTCCCAGCTCGAGCCGACGGTGCTGTCGCTGGCGTTCGTGTTCCTGCTGGTCGGCTACGGCACCAAGGTGGGCCTCGTGCCGCTGCACAACTGGCTGCCGGACGCGCATGCGGAAGGTCCCACGCCGGTGTCCGCCGTGCTCTCCGGACTCCTGCTCAACGTCGCGCTCTATGCGGTCGTGCGCTGCAAGGTGCTGGTGGAAGGCTCGGTTCAGACGTCGTTCGCCCGCGAACTGATGATGGGCTTCGGCCTGCTTTCGGTCGTCGTCGCGGCATTCCTGCTGTCGCGGCAGAAGGACATCAAGCGCCTCTTCGCCTACTCGTCGGTCGAGCACATGGGCATCATCACGTTCGCCTTCGGCATGGGTGGACCCATCGCCAATTTTGCCGGATTGCTGCACATGACCGTGCATTCGCTGACCAAGTCGGCCATCTTCTTCACCGTCGGCCACGCCACGCAGAAGACCGGAACGCAGATCATGGACGACATCCGCGGCCTGGTTTCGATCAGCCCGGCGCTCGGCTGGGGACTGATCATCGGCTCGCTGGCCATTCTCGGCATGCCGCCGTTCGGCGTCTTCGCAAGCGAGTTCCTGATCCTCACCACCGCCATTCGCGACCAGCCGTGGGCCGCACCGTTCCTGCTGGGCGCGCTGGGACTGGCGTTCGCCGCCGTATTCTCGAAGGCGCAGCCCATGGTGTTCGGACAGGCGTCCGAACGGATGCGCTCGCTGCCGCTGCGGCCGAACATGTTTCCGGTATTCGTGCATCTGGCGCTCGTGCTGATGCTGGGACTGTGGATTCCGCCGTTCCTGGCCGACTGGTACCGCCAGGCGGCGCGCCTGATCGGATGACGGCATGAACCTGTCCGACCTGGGCCTTTCCGCCGCCACGCTGCCTTCCGCGGTGCCCGCCCGCCGTGTGCCGGTGAGTTCGGGACAGCTGCTCGCGGCGTGCAGGCTGGCATGGGAGCAGGGCGGGCAGCTGGTCGCGCTGTGGCTCGCCGACGAGCGCGACCGCGATCGCGGCTATTGCCTGCGCGTCGTGCTGCAGGATGGCGACGGCCTGACGCTGCTGGAACACACGATGCCCGACGCCGACGTCCACTATCCGGACCTGTCGCCGATCTTTCCTGCGGCCGGCCGGATGCAGCGCGCGGCGTTCGACCTCATGGGAATTCCGTCCGACGCCGACGACCAGCGGCCATGGCTGTGGCTCGCCAGCTGGCCCATCGACCAGTTCCCGCTGCGCAAGGATTTCGTCGCACTGTCGAAGTGGGAACCGGGGCAGGAGGAATATTCGTTCGTGAAGGTTGCCGGCGACGGCGTGCACGAGATCCCGGTCGGCCCGGTGCACGCGGGCATCATCGAACCGGGTCATTTCCGATTCCAGGTCGTCGGCGAAAAGGTGCTGCGGCTCGAGGAGCGGCTGGGATACACGCACAAGGGCGTCGAAAAGCGCTTCGAGGCGCTGCCGCTCGCGGAAGGCCACCGTTTGGCCGGCCGCATCTCGGGCGATAGCACGGTGGCGTATGCGTGGGCCTACGCGCAGGCACTGGAGGCCATCGCGGAGGTGACGGTGCCGACGCGGGCCGCGTGGCTGCGCGGGCTGGCGCTGGAACGCGAACGGGTCGCCAATCATCTGGGCGACCTGGGCTATCTCGGCAATGACGGCGGATTTGCGTTCGGCCTCGCGCAGTTTTCGCGATTGAAAGAGGACGTGCTGCGCACCAACCTCGCCGCCTTCGGACACCGCCTGCTGATGGACCATGTGGTGCCCGGCGGCGTCGCGCGCGACCTGACACCGGAGAACGCCGCACGCATCAGCGAAGAATGCGCGATGCTGGATCGGCAGATTCGGATCCTGCGGGACATCTTCGACGATCATGCCGGCCTGCAGGACCGTTTCCGAACCTGCGGCATCGTGATCCCCGCGCTGGCGGCGCAACTCGGCCTGACCGGCATGGCGGGTCGCGCCAGCGGCCAGGCGCGCGACCTGCGCTGCGATTTTCCTTCGGCACCCTACGATTCGCTCGCGGTGCGCGAGGCCGCGGCGCAGGCGGGCGATGTAGCGGCCAGGGTTGCCGTGCGCTTCGACGAGGTGCTGGAGTCCCTTCGTCTCATCCAGAATATGGTCAAGGCGATTCCCGAAGGGGAATGGCAGGTGTCCCTGCCGAAGATTCCGGAAAACAAGCTCGGTCTGGGCTACGTCGAAGGCTGGCGAGGCCCGATCCTGGTCGCCCTCACCAGCGGTGCCGCCGGCACCATCCGTCGCTGCCATCCGCACGATCCGTCCTGGAACAACTGGCCGGTGCTGGAACACGCGGTGATCGGCAACATCGTTCCCGATTTCCCGCTGATCAACAAGTCGTTCAACCTGACCTACAGTGGTCACGATCTCTAGGGACCACGGACCATGCTGCACGTCCTCCGCCAGATTGCGCGTACCGGGATCAAGACGGAACAGGCGCCGGCGCCCGCCGACGAAACGGTGCTGGTCGCCAGGCTACAGGAAAAGCTCCTGCGGACGCTCGGCCGTGCACTGACCATCCGTCAGGTCGATGCCGGCTCGTGCAACGGCTGCGAGCTCGAGATCCACGCGCTGGGCAATCCGTACTACAACATCGAGGGACTCGGCATCAAGTTCGTCGCAAGCCCGCGCCATGCCGACGTGCTGCTGGTGACCGGCCCGGTCTCCAAGCACATGGCGATCGCGTTGCGCCGAACCTACGACGCGACTCCGGAGCCGAAGCTCGTCGTCGCCGTGGGCGACTGCGGCTGCACTGGCGGCATCTTCGGCGAGAGCTACGCGAGCCTGGGCCGGGTCGCCAACGTGATCCCGGTCGACGTCGAAATTCCCGGCTGTCCGCCAACGCCCGTCGCGCTGCTGTCCGGCATCCTCGCGGCGATCAGCAGGCATGCCCCGCCTCCGCAGTCTGCCGAGGACGAAGAGCCGAAAGCGTGAAGCTTCAGGGGATGCCGCTTGGGATGCGCGACCATCTCTCCAGCGTCGTTCCCGCGAACGCGGGAACCCAGTGACTCTCGTTGCGAGCGGATTTGGCCAGCCTGAAGACGCTGGGTTCCCGCGTTCGCGGGAACGACGGTCTACAGAAATGGACGCGCTGCGCGTGGAGACGCCGGGTTCCCGCGTTGGCGGGAACGACGGTCTAATCAATCAACCGAGCAAATCGCCCGATGCCTTTTTCCCGCGCGGCGCGCGCGGGGTGGCTTCCCCGCCAGTGCCGCCGCGACGCTTGGCGTCCGTGACGAGCACCGGCTTGAGGTAATGGGCGGTATAGCTGCCGGCGACGGCGGCGACCGTTTCCGGCGGGCCCTCGGCCACGATCATTCCGCCGCCCGCGCCACCCTCCGGTCCCAGGTCGATGATCCAGTCCGCGGTCTTGATCACGTCGAGGTTGTGTTCGATGACGACGACCGTGTTGCCGTGGTCGCGCAACCGGTGCAACACCGTGAGCAAGAGCTCGATGTCGTGAAAGTGAAGGCCCGTGGTCGGCTCGTCCAGGATGTAGAGCGTGCGCCCGGTGTCGCGCTTCGACAGTTCGAGCGCCAGCTTGACGCGCTGCGCCTCGCCGCCGGAAAGCGTCGTCGCCGACTGGCCGAGCGTGATGTAGCCCAGTCCGACGTCGAGCAGCGTCGCGAGCTTGCGCGCCACCGCCGGCACCGGCTCGAAGAACGCGTAGGCCTGCTCCACCGTCATGGCCAGCACTTCGTGGATGTTCCTGTCCTTGTACCTGACGTCGAGCGTCTCGCGGTTGTAGCGCTGGCCGTGGCACACGTCGCAGGACACGTACACGTCGGGCAGGAAATGCATTTCCACCTTGATCAGTCCGTCGCCCTGGCATGCCTCGCAGCGCCCGCCCTTCACGTTGAACGAGAAGCGCCCGGGGCCGTACCCTCGCTCGCGCGCTTCCTTTACCTGCGCGAAGAGCTCGCGGATCGGCGTGAACAGGCCGGTATACGTCGCCGGATTGGACCGCGGCGTGCGCCCGATCGGACTCTGGTCGACGCTGATGACCTTGTCGAAGTGCTCGAGACCTTCCATGTCGACGTAGGGCGCGGGTTCCTCGGCGCTGTCGTAGAGGTGCCGCGCCACGGCGTGGTACAGCGTGTCGTTGATCAGCGTGGACTTGCCGGATCCGGAAACCCCCGTCACGCAGACGAACAGGCCCACTGGCACGCTGACCGTCACCTTCTGCAGGTTGTTGCCCGAGGCACCGATGATCTTCAGCATCCGGCCGGCGTCGGCGCGGTGACGTTTGGCGGGAATCGGAATCTGGCGGCGCCCCGCGAGATACTGGCCGGTGAGCGAATGCGGCGCGTGTCGGATGTCCTCGGGCGTGCCCTGCGCGACCACCTGCCCGCCGTGCTCGCCGGCACCGGGTCCCATGTCGACGACATAGTCCGCCGCGTTGATGGCGTCCTGGTCGTGCTCGACGACGATGACGCTGTTGCCGAGGTCGCGCAGGTGCTTCAGCGTGTCTAGCAGGCGGTCGTTGTCACGCTGGTGAAGGCCGATCGACGGCTCGTCCAGCACATACATCACGCCCGTCAGCCCGGAACCGATCTGGCTCGCCAATCGAATGCGCTGTGACTCGCCGCCGGAAAGCGTCTCCGCCGAGCGGTCGAGCGCCAGGTAGTCCAGCCCGACGTTGTTCAGGAACTGCAGCCGGCTGATGATCTCCTTGACGATTCGGTCGGCGATCGCCGCCTTCTGCCCGTCGAGCGCCAGCGAGCCGAAGAACGCCATCGTCGCCTTGAGCGGCAGCCCGGAGATCTCGTAGATCGCGCGCGCCTGCGCGCCGTTGCCGACCTTGACGAAGCGCGCCTCCCGCCTGAGCCGCGTTCCGTGGCACTCCGGACAGGGCTTGTTGTTGAGGTACTTCGCCAGCTCCTCGCGCACCATCACCGAATCGGTCTCGCGATATCGCCGTTCCAGGTTCGGGATGATGCCTTCGAAGGTGTGCTCGCGGACCATCGGCTTTCCGCGTTCCGAAAGGTAGGTGAACGGGATCTTCTCTTCGCCCGAGCCGTAGAGAATCAGCTGCTGCACGCGCTCGGGCAGCCTCGCAAAAGGCTTGTCCACGTCGAAGCCGACGTGCTTGGCGAGGCTTTGCAGCAACTGGAAGTAGAACTGGTTGCGCCGGTCCCAGCCCTTGATCGCGCCGGACGCAAGCGACAGCTGCGGAAAAGCCACCACGCGCTTGGGATCGAAGAACGTGATCGACCCCAGCCCGTCGCAGCGCGGGCACGCGCCGAGCGGGCTGTTGAACGAAAAGAGGCGCGGCTCGAGTTCGGCCAGCGAGTAGTTGCAGATCGGGCACGCGAACTTGGCGGAAAAGAGGTGCTCGCTGCCGGCGTCCATGTCCACCGCGATCGCGCGGCCGTCGCCGTGGCGCAGCGCGGTCTCGTAGGATTCCGCCAGCCGCTGCTTGAATTCCTCGCGCACCTTGAGCCGGTCCACGACCACTTCGATCGTGTGCTTGGTGGTCTTGGCCAGCCTGGGCGCCTCGTCAATCTCGCAAACCTTGCCGTCGACGCGAACGCGGACGAAGCCCTTTGCGCGCAGCTCGACGAAGAGCTCCAGGTGCTCGCCCTTGCGGTCGACGATCGCCGGCGCAAGGATCATCAGCTTTGTATCCTCCGGCATCGCCAGCGTGGCGTCGACCATCTGCGAGATCGTCATCGCCACCAGCTTCTGCTCCGGATGGTCCGGGCAATGCGGATCGCCGACGCGCGCGTAGAGAAGGCGCAGGTAGTCGTGAATCTCGGTCACCGTGCCGACGGTGGAGCGCGGATTGTGCGACGTCGCCTTCTGCTCGATGGAGATGGCGGGCGACAGGCCTTCGATCAGGTCGACGTCGGGCTTGTCCATCAGCTGCAGGAACTGCCGCGCATAGGCCGACAGCGATTCGACGTAGCGACGCTGGCCTTCGGCATACAGCGTGTCGAATGCCAGCGAGCTCTTGCCCGATCCGGACAGGCCGGTGATCACGATCAGCCGCTGGCGCGGCAGATCGAGGTTCAGGTTCTTGAGATTGTGCGTTCGCGCACCGCGGATGCGGATGGAATCCATGCAGGGGAAGTTCGTTTCTCGCGTCTTGGCGCTCGGTGGTCGATTGTCCGCAATCGGCCGTTCCGCCTAGAACTTCGGTACCAGGGACGAAACGCCGAACCTGTTAGTATATTGCGTTTCGGTTGCCCGCCCATTGTCCGGCAGAGCTTTCCTTTCCGCAGGGGCGGCGGCAGCTGCATTTCGACGGGAGAAGTCCATGGCCTCGGTCAACAAAGTGATCCTGATCGGCAACCTCGGCCGGGATCCGGAAACGCGCTACACCACGGGCGGCGATGCCGTCACCAACCTGCGCATCGCGACGACGGATACCTGGAAGGACAAGGCCGGCGAGAAGCAGGAAAAGACGGAATGGCACACGGTCGTGCTGTTTGGACGGCAGGCGGAAATCGCCGGCGAATACCTCAAGAAGGGCCGCCCGGTCTATATCGAGGGCCGCCTGCAGACCCGCAAGTGGACCGACAAGGAAGGCGTCGAGAAATATTCGACCGAAGTGGTAGGCGACCGCATGCAGCTGCTTGGCAGCCGCGACGGCCCCGGCGGAGGTGACGCCGAGTTTGCGGGTGGCGGCGACAACGCCGGCCGAGGTGGCGGCGCGCGGCGCGAAAGCGGTGGCGGAGGCGGTGGGGGAAAACCCGCCGGAAGCGGCAAGAAAAACGTCGACGATTTCGACGACGATATTCCGTTCTAGCACCGGGTCGGCTGGCCGGAGCAATCCGGGCGGCCGTCGAAATCGGCACGCAGTTCCAGGAGCTTCGTGCGCTCTTCCATTTCGCGAGCCATTGCCGCCTGTCGAAAGGCGACCCGCGGTCCGCGCGCCCTGCGGCGCCATCCGGCGTTGCCTCGGCGCAAAGCGCCGTTGCACGAAAGCATCCCCATCTCCCGCCCCCCGCGGGACCAGAATCGGCCCTCTGTGCTCAGCCTGGAAATCGCGCTTGGATTTGACCTAGGCCAAGGTCGGCGCCGGTGATTTCGAATATCGTTATCGCAAGTCGATATCGAAAAGCGTTATTGCAGTTCGATTCTACGCGACGCTCCGATTCGATCACAGCCTGCAGGGACGGTAACCGTGATGGGCGGGACCCATGATCAGGAACGCGAGGGGACGATGAAGACGAAAGGCAAGGCGATCTTGTTGGGAACGCTTCTGGCGCTTGGAAGCGGAATGGTGACGGCGGCGGATCCGGAGACGCAGGCGCAGCTCGACGCGCTCAAGGCGGCCATTCCGAAATTCGCCATCCCGATGCGCGAAGTCGGTGACCGCTTCCAGAACATGTACTTCGCGGCGAACAATGGGAACTGGGCGCTTGCGGCATACATGTCGAAGTACATGAATGGCGCGATGAATCCGGCAGCGCTGACCAAGGCCGCCGAGTACAAGGTCTGGAAGGGGTTCTACGAGAACAATTTCGCGGCGGTCAACAAGGCCATTCAGGCCAAGGACCTGGCGGCGTTCAACAAGTCCTACATGGCGGTGATCTCCGACTGCAACAGCTGTCACAAGGCGATGGACTACGGCTTCATCCAAGTCGTCAAGCAGACCACTCCAGCCGACCAGGGCATCGACTACAAGGTCAAATCCGAGCCGGGCGACGTGCCCAAGTAGCCCGGGAAGGCAATCCTTCCCCGCCCATCGGGCGCGGCGACGTCGCGGCGACACGGTGGGGAATCCGGGGGGCCGCGCACCGCGGCCCCCGCATCTTCGGAAGCGCGAGGTGGAAGGCCGCATGCGCGTCTTTCGGTGACACCTCTATAATCGGGACTCCGGCGTGATTGCACGTCGCGCCGCGTGTCAGCCCGCGCAAACACAATCCAGGGAAGGCGAAGAGGTCCGTCGTGGCCAGCCTTGCAGGCAAGAAGATCATGCGAGACGTTTTTCTCGCGTTTGTTCGCGTTCACGTGATTCACCATGCCGCCAAGGAACGCATCTTCGGTTTGGAAATGATGGAGGAGCTGCGTCGTCATGGCTACAAGATCGGACCCGGAACGCTATACCCCATGCTGCATGCGCTCGAGGATGCGGGCGTGCTTCGCTCGAGTGAAGAAGTCGTGAATGGGAAGGGAAGGCGCTACTACCGCACGACAAAGGCGGGCGACGCATTGCTCGACGAACTGAAGGCCCAGATCGTCGAACTCGGCGACGAAGTGCTGGAACCTCGCGGACCTCACGCGAGCAATTCGGGGTCCGGAATCCGGCGCCGCTGAATTTTCGATCGAATGGTGACGCGTCCCGGTCGACCATTCACGGAACCGACGGCGCTCAACCCCGCGCGATTTCCGCTGCCGCAACGCCCGCGGCGGTTGCTCGCGCTGCGCCGGCAGCCGCCGGTGCGACGCTGGGCGTGGCAATCACCCCCCCACCCAGGCAGACCTCGCCGTCATACAACACCAGGTATTGTCCCGGCGTCGGCGCCCATTGCGGGACGTCGAAGCTCGCAGTGAGCCCTCGCGGGCGTTCCGCCAGCGTACATGCCGCATCGGGCATCCGATAGCGCGTCTTGGCGCCCAGTCGAGCGGGAAACGCCGGCGGCTCCCCGCTGATCCAATGCATGTCGATGGCGTCCACTTCACGCCGATAAAGCAGCGGATGCTCGTGGCCCTGTACCGTCACCAGCGCATTGCGCGAAAGATCCTTCGCCGCCACAAACCATGGATCGTCGGTGCCGTCGCGAGTGCCGCCGATGCGCAGTCCCTGCCGCTGCCCCAGCGTGTAGTACGCCAATCCGTCGTGCTGGCCGACGACACGGCCTTCCGGCGTTTCGACCGGCCCCGGCGTGCGAGGAAGGTACCGCGCCAGGAAGTCGCGGAACGGGCGCTCGCCGATGAAGCAGATCCCGGTGGAGTCCTTCTTGGCCCATGTCGGGATGCCCTGCTCGCGCGCGATGCGCCTGACGTCGATCTTGTGCAGTTCGCCAAGCGGGAACACGGCCGGCGCCAATTGCTCCTGCGTCAGGCGATGAAGAAAGTAGCTCTGGTCCTTGGTGGCGTCGGTCGCCTTCAGCAACTCCACCTTGGCCGAGTCGTTGGTCGCGCGCCGCACGCGCGCGTAATGGCCGGTGGCGATCGCGTCGGCGCCAAGCCGCAGCGCATAGTCGAGGAACGCGCGAAACTTGATCTCGCTGTTGCAAAGGACGTCGGGATTGGGCGTTCGCCCGGCTTCGTACTCGCGCAGGAAATGCGCGAACACGCGCTCGCGGTATTCGTGAGCGAAGTTCACCGCCTCGAGTTCGATTCCCAGGACGTCCGCCACTGCCGCGGCATCGACCAGGTCCACGCGCGACGTGCAGTACTCGTCCGTGTCGTCGTCTTCCCAATTCTTCATGAAGACACCTACGACCTCGTGGCCCTGCTGCTTCAGCAACCAGGCCGCGACGGCCGAATCCACCCCACCGGAGAGGCCGACGATGACCCGCTGTCTGTGCATGGTCACCAGGCCAGTTCCTGAACGAAATTCAGCGGCCAGCGCTTGCCGGCGCGATAGTCGTCGATGGAACGAATGACCAGCGGGCTGCGGTGGTCAGCGCGCCGCGAGACGATTTCGTCATAGCTCATCCACACCGCGCGCACGATGCCGACGTCGAGCGGCCGCGCTGCGTCGTGTTCGAGCGCATCTCCGGCAAACGAGAACCTGACGTACGTCATGCCGTTGTCCGCAGCGTCCCATCGGTAGACGCCGATCAGCGCCGTGGGCAGGACCCGCCAGCCGGTTTCCTCGAGCGTTTCGCGGGCAGCACCCTGGGGCAGCGTTTCCGATGGTTCGAGATGTCCGGCGGGCTGGTTGAATTTGCGACCCAGGCGCGTTTCCTCCTCGACCAAAAGGAACAAGCCGTCGCGTTCGACGACGGTCGCCACGGTCACGGCAGGACGAGTAAGCGCGGGATTGCTCATGGACGGTCCATTTGGACTATTCGCATCTGCGCACCTTGCAATTTGCCTGCCAAAGAAAAAAGGCAAGGCGCGGACGCCTTGCCTTTTGCGACTGCAGCCTTGCCGGAAGCTTAGGGCGTGGCTGCCTTCGGCGTCGCTGCACCCTTGACGTCGGCAGCCTTCTCCGCCGTCGTCGGCTTCGCGACTTGCTTGGAGACGGCGGTGTTCTTCGCCTGTTCCGCGGCGGTCGCGCGCGCGCCTGCCTGGTCGACTTCCTTGGCGGTCGCCTTGACGTCGGCCTGTCTCTCCGCCTTGGTCGGCTTGGCAATTTCCTTGGAGGCAGTCACATTGGCCTTTTGTTGCGCGGCGGTCGCCGTGCTGCCGGTCATCGCGCCTTCGGTTCCCTTCTTGGTCGCGGCTTCGACTTCCTTGGCCTTTTCCTTGTTCATTTCGGCCTTGGTGACCGGCGCGGCGGCCGGGGCAGCGGTTTGTGCAGCAGCGACGGTGGCAAAACCACCGGCGATCAGGGCTACGAGCAGCTTGTTCATTGCATTTCCTTTAGGTTTCGGAGTTGGACAGAATTTTGTTGCCTGGCTCACATTCGCCTTTTTACTTGGCGGGCTTCGCGTCGGTCGCGCTCGACGTCGAGGACGTCGTCGGCTTCGACTTTTGAGCCTTCTTGTTTGCCTTCTTGCTCGCCTTCTTTTCGGCCTTCGTCGGCGCCGCTTGCGAAGCGGGTGCCGCTTGCGTGGCCGGCGCAGCTTGCGCGGCCGGAGCCGCCTTCGCCGCCGGAGCAGCCGGCGTCGCACCTTGGGCCAACGCGACGGAAGCAAACGCCGCCGCCACCAATGCCACCATTACGTTCTTCATGCTTGAATGTTCCTTGGAGGTTTCAAAGTGACACCAACTCACCGTGTCGACGCCATTAACGGGCGTAACATCCGGCCGGTTGACATCATTTCCCCCGGTCGAGTCCGTTGACTATCTAATATTTTAGCTGAGCAATCAAAGAATTACCATACCCCAGCCCCCGATTGATTGTCGTCGTTTGGAGACGATTGGCCGAATAACGGCGAATGACCCGCTAGGGGGGCGTTTCCGTGGGCGCTTCCGCGGAAAAGCGCAGCCCGCGCTGCATCCATTCCCGGAGCATAGGCAGGGTGATGGGCCGTTTGGACGCCAGCGAATGGCGGTCCAGGGCCGCCAGGGAGGCAACCAGGCTGGGCATGTCGCGCCGGCCATGCGCTAGCAGATAGGCGATCACATCGTCCGTCAACGCAAATCCCCGGGCGTGGGCGTAGGCGGCCAACGCCTGCGGCTTGTCCTCGTCGGCCAACGGCAGGATCTCGTGGATCAGGCCCCAGCCCAGCCGGCTTCGCAAGTCGTCGCGCATTGCCATCCGGGCGGGAGGCAGCGAGGCGGTGGCAACCAGCGAGCCGCCCGCCGCCTTGAGGGAGTTGTACACGGTAAACAGCCGGGCCTGCAGGGCGGCATCGGCGCGGTCCACGTCATCGACCAGGACCAGGGTTTTCGGCGGCGGGCCGTCGTCCGGCAAGTCATCCGCTACCGCCACGAACCGGACGGGGCGATTCCCTTCGGCGGCGCCGCCGGCGGCGCGCAGCAGGTGCGTCTTGCCGACACCGGGAGGACCCCACAGGACCAGGCCGGTTTCGGCGACGTCGCCGGTCGCAAACTTCCGCAGCGCGGCAACCGCTTCCCGATTGGGGCCGGGGAGGAAATTGGCGAAACTCGGAGGCTCGGGCGCCGCCAGTTCGAAAATCAACTGCTCCATCGCGCCGTCGGGATCCGCCGGTTCAACTGTCCGCGTCGCCGCGGTAGAAGGGCGACAGCACGTATTCGGCGCGCAGGTGGCGAAGCCCCACCAGCAGCACGGCCGAGACCGGCAGAGCCAGCAGGACGCCGGCAAAGCCGAACAGCTGCCCAAAGGCGAGCAACGAGAAAATTACGGCAATGGGGTGCAGTCCGATCCGGTCACCCACCAGCCACGGCACAAGGACATAGTTCTCGAGCAGCTGTCCGATGCCATATACGGCGACGACGGCCAGGAAGGCCGGCCATCCGGTCCATTGCAGCAGCGCCGCCACGATGCCCAGCACCAGCCCCAGCCCGAATCCGACGTAGGGGATGAACACCAGCAACCCGGTGAGGATGCCGATGGCGAGCGCGTGGTCGAGCCTGGCCAGCGACAGTCCTATGGCGTAGTAGACGGCCAGCACCACCATGACCAGGCCCTGCCCCCGCAGGAATTCGGCGAGAACGTCGTCGACGTCGCCAACGATCGCACGGGAACGGCCCTGCCAGTCGCGCGGCACCAGGTCGTCCAGCCGCTCGAAGATCATCTTCCAGTCGCGCAGCAAATAAAACATCACGACCGGAATCAGCGCGAGATTGATCAGGATGGACAGCGCGATCAGGCCGCCCGCCTTGACTCCGGACAATACGCGCAGCGACAGTTCACGCGCACTTTCGGCGTTCTCCGTCACGAGTTCCTTCAGCGTTTCCAGGTCGAAGGTCAGCGTAATGCCGAAACGCTGCTCGACCCACGGCCCAAATTGGGCCAGCGCTTGCGTCAACAACGCCGGCAACCGCTTGGTCGCAAGCATGAACTCCCCCTGCACCAGGGGAATCAGCACGATCAGCAGGGCAATGAGCAACAGGCCGAACAGCATGACGGTCAACGTCGTCGCCAACGCCCTCGGAACGCCACGGCGTTCGGCGGCATCGACCAGCGGCGTGCCGAGATAGGCCAGGATCGCGCCGACCAGAAATGGCGTCAAAACGGGCCCAAGCCAATGCAAGGCAAAGACCACGACGAGCGCGGCGCCGACGCCCCACAAATAGTGGCGATACGGCAGCGGCGGGCGCACCGCCGGCGCAACGTTCGCGTCGGCGTCTGGCGGGCGAGTGTCGGTCATTTCCGGTAAAATTCGTGAGGTTCGACGCGTACGCGGGGATTGCGCCGCGGAAAAGTATTGGATTGTAGTGGTTCGCGCGTTGGCGCGGCACTATAAACCGCTTCGCGCGAGATTCCTCCCATGCCCACAGACCAGTCCCCTCCAACAACCGCCCCGTCCGGCAATACCGGACTCACCTACCGCGACGCAGGCGTCGACATCGAGGCGGGCGACACGCTGGTCGAGCGGATCAAGCCCTTCGCCAAGCGAACGATGCGCCCGGAAGTGCTCGCGGGGATTGGCGGCTTCGGCGGCCTTGTGGAGATCGGCAAGCGCTATCGCGACCCGGTGCTGGTCGCGGGAACCGACGGTGTCGGCACCAAGCTCATGCTCGCGTTCAAGCTCGGCCGCCACGACACCGTCGGCATCGACCTGGTCGCGATGAGCGTGAACGACATCCTGGTCCAGGGTGCGGAGCCGTTGTTCTTCCTCGACTATTACGCCACGGCCAAGCTCGACGTCGACGTCGCGGCCGCGGTGATCAAGGGCGTTGCGGCCGGATGCGAACAGGCGGGCTGCGCGTTGATCGGCGGCGAAACCGCGGAAATGCCGGGGATGTACGCGCCCGGCGAGTACGACCTCGCCGGTTTCGCCGTGGGCGTCGTGGAACGGACCAGGATCATCGACGGCAGCGGCATCGTGGCCGGCGACGTGGTGCTGGGACTGGCATCGAGCGGTCCCCACTCCAACGGCTTTTCGCTGATTCGCCGGATCGTGGCCGCCAGCGGCGCCGGCTTCGCCGCGCCATTTGCGTCAGACGCCCAAGGGTCTCTTGGCGACGCCCTGATGACGCCTACGCGCATCTACGTCAAGCCGATGCTCGCGCTGTTGCAGGAGCTTCCGGTGAAAGGGATGGCCCACATCACCGGCGGCGGCCTCGTCGAAAACGTGCCCCGGATGCTGCCGGCGGGCCTGCAGGCGAGGCTTGCACGCGCCGCGTGGCCGCGGCCGGCCATCTTCGATTGGCTGCAGCGCCAAGGCAACGTTGCCGACGCGGAAATGCATCGCGTCTTCAATTGCGGCATCGGCATGGCGATCGTCGTCGCGGCAGGCGACGCCCAGCGCGCGGTGCGCTTGCTTGAGGCGGCGGGCGAGCGGACGTTCACAATCGGTGAAATCGTCGCGCAGCCTGCCGGCGAACCCCCAACGGTCGTCGTCTGACGCGGCGCGCGACACCGCCGCATTCGATGACCAAGCGCATCACCGTCCTCATTTCCGGCCGCGGCACCAATCTCGCCGCACTGCTCGCCGCCATGAAGGACGGTGCGCTCGGCGGCGCGATCACCCGCGTCGTTGCCAACGTCCACGGGGCAGCGGGACTCGCCATTGCCGACGCGCAGGGTGTGGCGACCGCCACGGTCAATCACCGCATGTTCGCCTCCCGCGACGACTTCGACGCCGCGTTGGTTCAGGAGATCGATTCCGGACGTCCCGATCTCGTGGTGCTGGCCGGGTTCATGCGGGTGCTGGGCACCGCGTTCGTTCGTCACTACGCGGACCGGCTCATCAACATTCATCCGTCGCTGCTGCCGCTCTATCCGGGCCTGCACACCCATCGGCGGGCACTCGAAGGCGGCGTACGCATCCATGGCTGCACCGTTCACTTCGTCACGCCGGAGGTCGACGTCGGCCCGATCATTGCGCAGGCCGCGGTCCCGGTGCGCGACGACGACGACGAGGCGAGCCTTTCGGAGCGAGTGCTCGCGCAGGAGCACCTGCTGTTGCCCGCCGCCGTCCGCTGGTTCTGCGAAGGCAGGCTGGTCATCGAGGGACGGCGGGTGCGCGTTAATGGAGTGCCGCACTCCGCGGATGCGGCAGCGCTTCGCGTGCCAGCAGACCAGATCGCCGAACATCGACCATGATTTCCACGCCCTCCCGCATTTTGCGTATCCGGTTACTGTCACTCTCAGTCGTCCCCGCGCACGCGG
>DAOMGB010000044.1:22708-25109 GCA_035430095.1 Casimicrobiaceae bacterium
GGGAATGACGAAGGCAGGGACTTGGGAATGACGTCTTCCACGGAATCCCGCCTGTCATTGCCGGGCATGGGTCCGCGCACACGGCTGGCGCTGGCGATCGCGCTCGCGCTGTCGCTCGCGGTGCATTTCGCGTTCACGTTCTGGCCTACGAGCGTTCCGGAGACTCCCGACTCCACGCCACTGACGGCCACGCTGACCGAAATGCCGGCCCCGCCCGCTCCTGTCGCGATTGCGCCGGCCAAACCGAAGCCCAAGTCCCGACCGAAGCACGCCGCGGCACCGCCGCCCCCCGTCGAGACTCCGGCCGAGCCCATCGAGGACATGGCGGCGGCCTCCGAATCCGGTTCCGCGGACAGGGACGCCGCTGCGGCGGCCGCTGCCGTCGCAGCCGCGCCGGAAGTCATCCCCGGCGCGGTGGTCACGGCGCCGGTCCTTCCGCCGCGGGTGGATCTCGCCTACAACGTCTATTACGGGACGCGCGGCTTCCTGATCGGCGAGGCGACCTACCGCTTCGAGCACACCAACAATCAATACCGGATCGCCACCGTCGGCAGGGCCCGCGGGCTGGCCGCGCTGATCCTGCGCGGTCAGGGCAAGGTGGAGAGCCGCGGGTTGATCACCGCCACCGGACTGCAGCCGCTGGAATTCGACGTCGAACGCGGCGGCCCGGATCGCCGGGAGTCGGCGGTCTTCGACTGGGAAGCCGGCATCGTGACCATGCACGAGAACAAGACCGCGGCGCTCGACCTGCCGACGTTCGACCCGATGACCATCATGTGGCAGTTCTACTTCACGCCGCCGACCACCGACGTGATGTCGTTCAGTCTCGCCACGCCGCGACGGATGACGCGCTACACGGTCACCCGGGAAGATACCGAGCCGATCGAATGGACACAGGGCACGGTAGACGCCGAGCGCTGGCACCGCCGCAGCGACGACGGCAAGACCGACGCCTACGTGTGGCTCGCGCCCGCGCTGCGCTATGTACCGGTCAAGATGCGCGTGGTCAACACCGACCGCGGCACGGTCGAGGTCCTGCTGAGTTCGATCCGGGTCGACGAAGGGAAAGTCGAGTGAACATCCGCGCCAACCAGGTCGCGGCGCTTGCGTCCGCGATCGAGCGCGTGCGCCGGTTCGATGTTCCGGCCGACAATGGCTTGCGCGCGTTCTTCCGCGCGCACCCGGAAATGGGCCAGCAGGACCGCGCGTTCGTCGCGGAAGGCGTGTTCGCGCTGCTTCGGAGGATGCGCTCGCTGGAAGCGCTCGCTGCTACTACCGAACCGCGCATGCTCGCGCTCGCGGTGCTGGCGCGCGAGCAGGGGCGATCGCTGCGCGACCTCGAGCCCGCGCTCAAGTCCGCCGACGAGACCTGGCTGCGCGCGTTCAAGTCGCGCCTGCACGATCCGCTGCCGCCGGCGATCGCGCACGACCTGCCCGATTGGCTGTGGGACCGCCTTGGAACGGCCTACGGCGACACGGAGCGGATCGCACTGGCCCGTGCGTGGGTGACGCCGGCCGCATTCGACCTGCGCGTGAATCCGCTGACGGCGACGCGCGACGACGCGCTTGCGGCATTGGCCGCCGACGGCTACTCCGCCGGGCCGACGCCGTATTCGCCGTTGGGCATTCGCCTCGCCGGGCGCACGTCGCTTTCCCAGCATCCGTGGCTGGTGGACGGCAGGCTGGAAGTGCAGGACGAGGGGAGCCAGCTGATCGGCTACGTCGTCGCGCCGAAACGCCAGGACATGGTGGTCGACTTTTGCGCCGGCGCGGGCGGCAAGACGCTGCTGCTCGGCGCGCTGATGCGCTCGCAGGGTCGGCTCTATGCCTTCGACACGTCGCAAAAGCGCCTGCAGAATTTCGCGCCGCGTCTCAAGCGCTCGGGGTTGTCGAATGTTCACCCGCAGGTGCTCGCGAACGAACGCGACACCAGGGTCAAGCGCCTCGCGGGAAAGATCGACCGGGTGCTGGTCGACGCGCCCTGCACCGGCTTCGGCACGCTGCGCCGCAACCCCGATCTCAAGTGGCGGCAGCCGGAGTCTGCCATCGCGGAACTCGCCGCGAAGCAGGCGGCGATCCTCGCCTCGGCAGCGACGCTGGTCAAGCCCGGCGGACGCCTCGTGTACGCGACATGCAGCGTGCTGCCGGACGAGAACGAGGCGATCGTCGCGCCGTTCCTCGCGACACATCGGGACTTCACGCAGGGCAACGCCGCAGCCGACCTCGCGCGCGCCAACATCCCGCTGGACACCGGACCCACGCTGAAACTGCTTCCGCATGTCCACGGCTGCGACGGTTTCTTCGCCGCGGTGCTGGAACGGAAGAAGTGAGTTCGTCGTTACTGCGTCATCAGGTTCGCCTCGTCCCCGCGCTTGCGCCTAGATCGTCGTCCCCGCTTCCA
>DAOMGB010000044.1:25209-27562 GCA_035430095.1 Casimicrobiaceae bacterium
TCATCAGGTTCGCCTCGTCCCCGCGCTTGCGCCTAGATCGTCGTCCCCGCTTCCACTTGGATCGTCGTCCCCGCTTCCACTTGGATCGTCGTCCCGGCTTCCATTTGGATCGTCGTCCCCGCTTCCACTTGGATCGTCGTCCCCGCTTCCACTTGGATCGTCGTCCCCGCGTACGCGGGGACCCAGTGTCGTTCGCCACGGCTTTCGCGCGCTGCACGAGTCGCTGGATTCCCGCGTCCGCGGGAATGACGGACAATCGTCGGCGCGGGGACGACATGCGAACGTTGTGCTAGCGTAACGCCCATGTTCGAACCTCTCGACATGTCCCGCTACGACTCGCTGCTGGCCACGCCTCGCGGCTGGGCGGAGCTGGCCACAGTGGCGGCGTGCATCGGCCTCGCCTGGTATGCCGACCGTGCGCTCGCGCGGCGCGCGCGCGCCGCCGATGCCGTCAGCCGCGGGCGCCTGCAGGCCGGGCTGGCTCGGATCTTCTTCCCGCTGACCGCGCTGCTGCTGCTGGTGATCGCGCGGTTCGCCTTTCGCCACTACGGCTCGCGCGCCAGCATCATCGAGATCGCGATGCCGTTCCTGCTGGCCCTCGCGGCCATCCGGATGGTGGTGTTCGCCATGCGAACGCTGTTCGCGTCGCAACACTGGCTGAAGGCCGGCGAACGGGTGATTGCGTTCTCGGTCTGGGGCCTCCTGGTCCTGCACTTCACCGGCGTGCTCGCTGAATTCAAGGACGAGCTGGATTCGATCCGGCTCCCGATCGGTCGGGCGGAGATCTCGCTGCTTTCGCTGGGCAGCGGCATTTTCGCCGTGATCCTGACGCTGATCGTGACGCTGTGGCTATCGGGGCTCATCGAACAGCGACTCCTGAAGGCCGCGTCTCTCGACACCAATACCAAGGCGGTCCTATCGAAGGTGGTGCGCGCGATGCTGCTGGTCGTCGGGGTTCTGATCGCGCTTCAGGCGATCGGCTTCGACCTCACGCTGCTCACGGTGTTCGGGGGCGCGCTGGGCGTTGGCATCGGCCTCGGCCTCCAAAAGCTGGCAGCCAACTACATCGCCGGCTTCACGATCCTTCTGGACCGCTCGATCCGCCTGGGCGATCTCATCACCGTGGACGGTCGGTATGGCGTCGTGTCGCGGGTTACGTCACGCTACCTGGTGCTGAAGACGCTGGACGGCGTCGAGGCGATCGTCCCCAACGAGACGCTGATCACCACCACGGTGCTCAATCACTCCTACACGGCGCGGGAAATCCGGACCTCCATCGCATTCCAGATTGCGTACGACAGCGACGTCGAACTGGCGATCGGGCTCATGGAAGAGGCCGCGCGCGCCGAGCCGCGCGTAATGGGAAAGCCCAATGAGCCGATGGGGTTCCTGGTGAGTTTCGGCGAAAGCGGCATCAATCTGGAGCTGGGGTTCTGGGTGCGCGACCCGGAAAGCGGTCAGCTCGGCCTGAAAAGCACGCTCAATCGCCGTATCTACAAGGCGTTTCGGGACAACGGCATCGCCATCCCCTTCCCTCGCCGCGATGTGCGTGTTCTTCGCGAGCCGGGCGACGGTCCCACACCGGTCGTCTAAGGCAAAGACGCTGGATCCCCGCGTGCGCGGGGACGACGATGAGGAGGGTCCCTCGCCGCACTTGGTGAACGCTGGGTCCCCGTGTGCGCGCTTCAATCCCGGGACTACCGTCCGGCGGTTGAAATGCCCCGCCTTGACGCCAATCATGGCGACCGGGCGTCCGGTCGCGTAGAATGGGCGCCGCTTTGCAGTGCTCCGGGTACTTTTTGCCGAGATCGGCAGATAATTAATGGATAATCAATGAGTTATGACGCTCTTTCCCTCGCGTCGCATGGTCTGATCGACCTGCCGTGGTGGGGCTATGTGGTCGTCACGCTGGTGCTTACCCACGTCACCATCGCGTCGGTCACGATCTTCCTGCATCGCGCCCAGGCGCACCGGGCGCTCGACCTGCACCCGATTGTCTCCCATTTTTTCCGGTTCTGGCTCTGGCTGACGACCGGCATGCTGACCAAGGAGTGGGTCGCCATCCACCGCAAGCACCACGCCAAGGTCGAGACCCCCGACGACCCGCACAGCCCGCAGACGCGCGGCATCGAAACGGTCTTCTGGAAGGGCACCGAGCTCTACCGCGCCGAGTCCAGGAACCTCGAAACCATCGAGAGGTACGGCCACGGCACGCCGGACGACTGGATCGAGCACAACCTCTACACGCGTTTCGGCTGGCAGGGCGTCGGCCTGATGCTGGCCGTGAACCTGATCCTGTTCGGGCCGATCGGCGCCACGATCTGGGCCGTGCAGATGATGTGGATCCCGGTCA
>DAOMGB010000045.1:0-24648 GCA_035430095.1 Casimicrobiaceae bacterium
CGCCGCCGCCGCTGACGGTCACCCCGCCATTGACGAACTGCGTCGACGACGTCGAGCAACCCGCCTGCGCGGAGTCGGTCGGCGTGGTGCCGGAGTGCGACGAGATGAAGTCCTGCGTCGAGGTCTTGCATGCCGCGAGCGCCGCCGTGCCTTCGCTCATCTTCGAGCGGACGACGAAGTCCTGGTACGCCGGCAGCGCGATGGCCGCCAGGATGCCGACGATGGCCACTACGATCATCAGTTCGATGAGCGTAAAGCCCTTCTGAATTTGCTTCATTTTCCTGTCTCCTGAAATTGATTGGACGTCTCGTACCGCTCGCACCCAGCGATGCTGGTGGAATAAAAGCAAGGGGTGTGCCGAACGTGCCAGGCGGCGGGACCAATCCGGAAATTGTTACCAACTTGATGATTCCAATAATCTTTATTTTTAGGAATCGGATGAACGGTCAAGCGATCCCGGAGGTGCCCGCAGACCGGAAAATTGCCGATTCCCCTACCATCCGACGCGCAGCGGAACCGGGGTGACGCTGCGCGTCACCCCTCGCGAGCCGTCGTTCCCGCGCACGCGGTAACCCAGCGACTTTGGCTTTCCGCGACCACCGCAAAGACGCCGGACCCCCGCATCCGGGGCGCGACGGCCGCTGGACCCCCGCTTCCGCGGGGGCGACGGTTGCCAGACTCCCACTTCCGCAGGGGCGACGGCTGTCAGACTGCCGCTTGGAAAGGGGCGACGGTCGCTGGACTCCCGCTTGCGCGGGTGCGACGGCAGCCGGACCCGCGCTTCCGCGGGAGAGAGGGCAATTTCAGCCCGACACCGACAACTCGAGTCGCACGCCCGCCACTTCGAACGTGTCGCCCGGATGCAGCACCGTTCCGTCCCGGTCGACCGGGATGCCGTTGATGCGGGGAGGCTGCGCTCCTTCGACGGGCACCAGCCTGAAGCCCGAGCCGACCTTGCGCACCACGGCCACCTGCACGCCGACGCGCCCGACGGAAAGCTCGTCCTTCCTGAAGGGAACGGCGCGGCCAAGATTGGGGCCGGATAGCACCCGCACGATCGGTTCCGGCGCCGCGGGTGCGACGGGATTCGCAGCTCGGGCGGGCGCGTCGGGGGCCGCGCGCCCGGCCGCCGGCGTGACGTAGGACGTGTCGACGGGACCGGTATTGGTATTGCCCGTCGGTGCCGCCCACTCGGCGGCCCATGCAGCCAGTCGCTGGTCCGATTCGCGGCGCGTCGGCGGCGGCCGGTGATCGACGAGCGTCGCCTGCCTTGGCGTTCTTGCGGGCGCTGCGACGGAGACCGCAGGCGACTCCTGCAACTCCTCGTCGTCCAGTTGAGGATAGTCCAGCACCGGCATGTTCCCGATTCCACCCCGAAGGCTGCGACCGGTCGGCGCGGCGGCAGAAGCCGGGGGACGCGCGGGTTCGACCCGCTTGTCCAGTCCCAGAAGCTGGCCGCGCGCCACGTCTATCGGCAGCGGATCGACATGCACGCCGTCGTCGGACACGAATACCAGCCGCTGCCGGCCGATGTCGATCTGGTCGTGGTCGCGGAGGAAGTGCTTGACGATGGGCTTGCCGTTGACGAGCGTGCCATTGGTGCTGCCCAGGTCCTCGAGAAAGGAATCGGCAAGGATGGTGACGACCGCCGCGTGCTCGCCCGACACGGCGGGATGCGGCAGGCACACGTCGTTATCCGCGCGGCGGCCGATGACGATGCGTTCCCTGGTCAGCGGAACGTCCTGCGTGGTTCCGTCCGCGAGCAGCAGTACCAGCTTGCCCACGATGGGGCCTACCCTTTCTTCTTGGCCAGCCAGCGCTGCGCCCAGCCCACCACCGGCAGAAACTCGGGCGGCACGCGCACCAGGATGACCGAGATGTTGTCGCGCCCGCCGTTCTGGTTGGCGAGCTCGATCAGGTCCGCCGCCGCGACCGCCAGGTCGCTTCGCTTTTCGTCGATCACGGTATGAATCACTTCCGGGTCGACCATGTCCGTCAAGCCGTCCGAGCAGAGCATGTAAATGTCGTTGGCTTCCATCCGGTATTCGGCGATGTCGGTGGGTACGATGGCCTCGATGCCCAGCGCGCGCGTGACCAGGTTCTTGTTAAGCGAATACCGTGCCTGTTCAGGTGTCAATACACCGCTGTCGATCTGCTCCTGGAGCAGAGAATGGTCGTGCGTCAGCTGCTCGAATTTCTCCCCGCGCAGGCGATAGCAGCGCGAGTCCCCGATGTGGCCGATCGACACCCGGTTGCCGCAAAAGACCGCGGCGACGATCGTCGTGCCCATGCCGGCGCACTCCGGCCGCGCCTGGGCAGCTTCGTAGATGCCCTTGTTGGCGGCGGCTATCTGTTGCTGCAACAGCAGCGCGCCATGGGTCAGGCCGCTCTGGATGTCAACCTTCGACAGCTCGCGACCGGATTTGAGTTCCGGCATCATGCCGTTGGACACGACGTTCACGGCGATGCCGCTGGCGACTTCGCCGGCGCTGTAGCCGCCCATGCCGTCGGCCAGCACGGCGATGCCCGCCTCGGCGTCCGCGAACACCGTGTCCTCGTTGTGCGCGCGGACCATCCCGGGATGGGACAGGCTTGCGATGTCGAGGGGCGCGGATTCGGACATGGGTCGGGGCACGCGTGCTTCAGCGTGCGAGTGTAGCGGCATGCGCCGCGCCGCGCGAGGTCCTCGTCACCGCGCCGCCGCGACCGCGCGCCGGTTCATCCATTGCGCGACGCCCAGTACGACCACCACGCCGGCGACCGGACCGACCCACTCGAGCCATGGCGCCTGGGCCTCGATCCAGGGCATCAACGCCACGTCCTCGACCAGCATCTTGCCCGCGATCCAGCCCAGCAGCCCGCCGCCGGCCAGGATGATCAGCGGGAAGCGCTCGATGAGCTTGAGGATGACCTGGCTTCCGGCGATGACCAGCGGAATGCTGACCACGAGGCCGAAGACCAGCAGCGGCACGCTGCCCTTGGCGGCGGCGGCGACACCCAGGACGTTGTCGACGCTCATGACCAGGTCGGCCACGATGACGGTGCGCACCGCGGACCACAGCCGGTCGCTCGCCTTGATGCTGTGCTCGCCATCGTCGTCCTCGACGATCAGCTTGATGCCGATCCAGAGCAGCAGCACGCCCCCGACGACCTTGAGCCACGGCAGTGTGAGCAGCGTGACGGCAAAGATCGTGAGCACGATGCGCAGCACGATGGCGCCGGCAGCGCCCCAGATCACACCCCAGCGGCGCTGCCTCGGCGGAAGGTCGCGGCAGGCCAGTGCGATCACCACCGCGTTGTCGCCCGACAACAGGATGTTGATGTAGATGATCTGCAGCGCCGCAAGCCAGAACTGCGGAGTGTTGATTTCCACGGACGCCTACCCCCGGCAATCGACTGCGGCAATTCTACGGGCTTCGCCGCGAATGCGTCGCCGCGTCATGCGCGCAACGCCGCCGCGAGCAGCTTGCCCATCTCGGCGGGGTTGCGGGTGACCTTGATGCCGCACGACTCCATGACCGCGAGCTTCTCCTGCGCAGTACCCTTGCCGCCCGAGATGATCGCCCCCGCGTGTCCCATGCGCTTGCCCGCCGGCGCGGTGACGCCGGCAATGAAGCCGACCACGGGCTTTTTCATGTTGTCCTTCGCCCACAGCGCCGCCGCCTCCTCGTCGCCGCCGCCGATTTCGCCGATCATCACGACCGCATCGGTGCCCGGATCGTCGTTGAACAGGCGCAGGATGTCGATATGCTTGAGGCCGTTCACCGGGTCGCCTCCGATGCCCACGGCGGTCGACTGGCCGAGGCCCAGTTCGGTGAGTTGGCCGACCGCTTCGTAGGTCAGCGTGCCGGAGCGGGACACGACGCCGATTCGACCCTGCTTGTGGATGTGTCCGGGCATGATGCCGATCTTGATCTCGTCGGGCGTGATGACGCCGGGACAATTGGGGCCGAGGAGCAGCGTCTTCTTCCCCCGCATGCGGTAGCGGGTGTCGATCATGTCGCGCACCGGGATGCCCTCGGTGATGCACACGACGAGTTCGAGGCCGGCGTCCACCGCTTCGTCGATCGCGGCGGCGGCGAACGGGGGCGGCACGTAGATCACGGAAACCGTGGCACCCGTGGCCTCCTTCGCCTCCCTGACGGTCGCGTAGATGGGAATGCCCTCGAAGTCGTCGCCAGCCTTCTTGGGATTGACGCCCGCGACGAAGCAATTGCGGCCGTTGGCGTAATCACGGCACATCCGCGTGTGGAACTGGCCGGTCTTGCCGGTGATTCCCTGCGTGATGACCTTGGTGCTCTTGTTGACCAGAATGCTCATGAAACATTTCCCCTGACGTCGTTCCCGCGATTACTTGGCCGTCGTTCCCGCGAACGCGGGAACCTCGTGTCGTCGCATTTCGCTCAAAAGGCCAACGTCGCTCGGTCCCCACGTTCGCGGGGACGACGACATTGACGGTTTAACGATTTCCTGAATTCTGCCCCTTCGTCGCAGCGACCGCTCGTTCCGCGGCTTCGGCCATGTTGTTCGCGCTGATGATCGGCAGTCCGGAATCCGCAAGGATCTTGCGGCCGAGCTCCTCGTTCGTGCCTTTCATGCGCACGACCAGCGGCACGTCGAGCGAGACCGCTTTCGAAGCCGCGACCACGCCCTCCGCAATCGTGTCGCACTTCATGATTCCGCCGAAGATGTTGACGAGGATGGCCTTGAGGCCGGGATTGCGCAGCATGATCTTGAACGCCTCGGTGACCTTTTCGGCCGTCGCGCCGCCGCCCACGTCGAGGAAGTTGGCGGGCTCGCCGCCGTAGAGCTTGATGGTGTCCATCGTCGCCATCGCCAGCCCCGCGCCGTTCACCAGGCAGCCGATGTTGCCGTCGAGCGAAATGTAGGAAAGGTCGAACTTGGATGCCGCGATTTCCGCCGGGTCCTCCTCGTCGAGGTCGCGCATCTCGACGATTTCGGGATGCCGGAACAGCGCGTTGGAATCGAAATTGAGCTTGGCATCGAGCGCAATCACGGCGCCGTCGCCGGCCACGACCAGCGGATTGATTTCGGCCAGCGACGCATCGGTGTCGTGAAACGCCTTGTACAGGCCCTGCAGCACCGTGCGCGCCTGCGGCACGGAGCCCTCCGGAACGCCGATCTTGCGCGCGACGCCGTCGGCCTGCACGTCGGTCAAGCCTTCGACGGGATCGATGAACAGCGTGTGGATCTTCTCGGGCGTTTTCGCGGCAACGGCCTCGATGTCCATGCCGCCTTCGGAGCTGGCCATCAGCGCGACTCGCTGCGTCCCGCGGTCGACGACCATGCCGACATAGAGTTCCTTCTTGATGTCTGCGCCCTCCTCCACCAGCAGCCGGCGCACTTTCTGGCCGCCCGGACCGGTCTGATGGGTGACGAGCTGCATGCCGAGAATCTCGGTTGCGCGCTGCCGGACCTCGTCCAGCGACTTGGCGACCTTGACCCCACCACCCTTGCCGCGGCCACCGGCATGAATCTGCGCCTTCACGACCCACACCTTGCCGCCCAGCGACTCGGCCGCCTTGACCGCCTCATCGACGGAAAATGCCGGGATGCCGCGCGGGACCGGCATGCCGAATCTGCGGAATATTTCCTTGCCTTGGTACTCGTGGATCTTCACTGTCGCTCTCCGTGATGTGGCCGCGTTTCAACGCTTGATGACGATGCCCTGCCCGGTGGGAAGCGGGAACACGCGGTACTGCCGCGCTTCGAACCACGCGTCCTCGGCAATTTTCTGCGGGCGGTAGACCCCGGCCCATTCGTAGTCGTCCAGTATGACGAGGCCGCCGGGAACAATCCGGTCGAACAGCGCCTCCAGCGACGCAACCTCGGCGGGCGCCTGGTTCAGGTCGATGTGCAGGTAGGCGATCTGCTTTGGCGACTGCCCGTCGAACACTTCAGGGATGTTGCCCTTGAAGATTTTCACCTGTGGATACTCGTTGAACTTGTCCCTGACCCTCGCCTCCAAGTCGGGACCATGCTGCTCCAGCGGATGGTGCAGCATCCAGTCCTCGTGCTCGAACAGGTCGTACAGCCAGAAATTCCTGGGAAATTGAGTTCCTCCCAGGTAGTCGATGACCGTTTTCACCCCGACCCCGGCGTAGGCTCCGCACTCCACGAAATCCCCGTCGAGCTGCAGGCAGTGGTAGCCGGCGCAGGACAGGATATAGCGTCGCCAGATGATCGCCTTGTCGGCCGGGGTCTCCGCATTGGCCTCCCACGACTTGACGAACACTTCGTCGTCGAGCATCGAGTTGTTGCGGCACCAGGTAAAGAAATTGTCGGCGAAATGGTGACCGCGATCGACGAGTTCGGACGCGGCCTTCATGTGCTGCAGCACCAGCGGGTCGTCCCGCGTTCCCCAGAACACCGGGGCAAAGAACGACTTCAGCGTGCGAAGCTCGGGCGTGGTGAGCTTCGGCAGTCGAACGCCCCTGGGCGCCTTGGATCCGAAAAAGGACATCAGCGGCGACTCCGTTCACCGACGCAAACGTTCATGCGCCATCCCCGCGATACCACTTCGGGTAGTACTCCCGCACGGTTTCAGTGTTCGTCGCCAGCGCGTGGCAATGGTCGAGCTGGAATGGCTTGGCATCGCCGGCATCTTCGCGCACCAGGCCGGCAAAGGTCTGCACCGCCGCCGTGGGCAGGAAGGCGAGCATCTCGGTCAGGTGCGTGCAGCCCTGCACGCCTCCGACGACATCGTGCAAGTGCTTGCGAAAGCCCTTGAGCAGGTTCGCGCCGACCAGCTTCCCGTAAGCGGGACCGATCCGGTTGCAGGCTCCCGGGTAGGGCATGCCGTCGGTAACGGCCTCGATGGCATGGATCACGAAGCTTCTGTCGATGGTCACGCGCACCCACATGTCGTGCACGGCCTCGCGCGCGGGGCGCACGCCGGTGAGCAGTTCAAAGTCGTGGTCCTTGGCATCGACGATGTGGGCTTCGATGTCGAACAGGCCGTCTTCGCGACGGAATCCGTCGTAGGTTACGGTCCGGCGGTGCAGCCGCTCGCGCGACACGGAGGGTGTTGCTAACGGCATGGGCGGGCGAAATCGGAAGACGAGGGGCGCCGATGCTGGCTGGCGGTCCGGTTGCGAACGGCTAAAATGCCGAAGAAGGATGATTTTACGCTGCGCCGACGTCCAGCGGCAACCGGAGGAGTTCATGCCGTTCATCATCGCCCTCGACCAGGGGACGACCAGTTCGCGGGCGATCGTGTTCGATCACGCAGGCAACGTCGTATCCTCGGCGCAGCGGGAGTTTCGCCAGATCTTTCCGCAGCCGGGCTGGGTCGAACATGACGCGACCGAAATCTGGGCAAGCCAATCGGGCGTCCTGGCCGAGGTGCTGGCCAAGGCGGGAACGCGCGCGGAAGACATCGCCGCCATCGGCATCACCAATCAACGCGAAACCACGGTGATCTGGGAGCGCGCCACGGGCCGCCCGATCGCCCCCGCCATCGTCTGGCAGGACCGGCGCACGGCGCCGCTCTGCGACCAATTGCGCAACGCGGGCCACGCGGCGCTGTTCGCGCGCAAGACCGGACTCGTTCTCGACGCCTATTTTTCGGGCACCAAGGTCAAGTGGCTGCTCGACAACGTTCCCGGGGCCCGCGTCCGCGCGGAACGCGGCGAGCTCGCGTTCGGCACGATCGACACATGGCTGGTCTGGAAGCTCACCGGCGGGCGCGCGCATTGCACGGACCCGTCGAACGCCAGCCGCACGCTGCTCTTCGATATTCACGCCGGAGCGTGGGACGACCAGCTGCTGGCGCTGCTCGACGTGCCGCGGGCGCTGTTGCCGACAGTCGTGCCTTCGAGCGGAATCTGCGGCCACGCCACGATCAACGGCGTCGACATCCCGGTCGCAGGCATGGCCGGCGATCAGCAGGCCGCGCTGTTCGGGCAGGCATGCCTGTCGGCGGGCCTGGCCAAGAACACCTACGGAACCGGATGCTTCATGCTTCTCAATACCGGCGCTCAAGCCGTCGAGTCGCGCAACAACCTGTTGACGACCATCGCGTGGCAGCGAAGCGACGTGATCGACTACGCGCTGGAAGGCAGCGTGTTCATGAGTGGCGCCGTCGTGCAATGGCTGCGCGACGGGCTGAAGATCATCCGCCATTCCGCCGAAGTCGAGACGCTGGCGCGCAGCGTCGACGACAACGGCGGCGTCTACCTGGTGCCCGCTTTCGCCGGCCTCGGCGCGCCGCATTGGGATGCTTACGCGCGGGGAGCAATCTTCGGCCTGACCCGCGGCGCGACAGGCGGGCACATCGCGCGCGCCGCGCTGGAGTCCATCGCGTTCCAGAGCGCCGACGTGCTCTCCGCGATGGAAAAGGACGCCGGCATGAAGCTCCGGGAGTTGCGCGTGGATGGCGGCGCGGCGGCCAACGACCTGCTGATGCAATTCCAGGCCGATGTCCTGGGCGTGCCGGTCGTGCGGCCGAAAGTGCTCGAGACCACCGCACTGGGCGCGGCCTACCTGGCGGGCCTGGCCGTGGGCTATTGGAGTTCGGATGCCGACATTGCCTCCAATTGGCAGATCGACCGCCGTTTCGAACCGTCGATGCCAGGCGACCGCGTTGCGCAACTGCGCTCCAAGTGGGACAAGGCCGTCGCGCGCAGCAAGTCCTGGGCGTGACCGCGAGCATCATTGCCGATGGCCGCGACTGATCGCACGCCGGCCGGCGAGACCGAGTCGGGCCTGCGCCTGATCGATGAGGGCAACCGCCTGGAAGATAGCGGCGATGTCGAGGCTGCCCTGGCCAAGTACCAGGAAGCCGTCGCCGCGTCACCTGCGTGGCTACGAGGCTATCTCAACCTCGGCAATGCGTTGCAGCGTCTCGGCCGGACGGCCGAGGCGACCGATGCGCTGGAAACCGCGCTTCGCATCGATCCGGAATTTGCGGCGGGCCACTTCAATCTCGGCAATTTGCATCTGGCCATGGGGAATTCGGCCCTCGCGGAACAGGAATTGCGCGAGGCGCTGCGGCTCGATCCGACGATGGACCGCGCCGCGATCGCGCTCGCCAACCTGCTCGAGCTCGAGCATCGGCCGGGCGAGGCCGAGCAGCAATTGCGGCGGGTGCTGGCCGGGACACCGGACTGCGCGCCAGCGGCCTACAACCTCGGGCTGCTGCTTCAAAACCGGGACGACGGTGATTCCGCAGAGCGGATGTTCCGCGCCTGCGTCGCGGCGGATCCGGCATTCGCCGCGGCGTACGTCGCGCTCGGCGATCTCACCCGCAACGCAGGCCGTTCCGCCGATGCGGAGTCCTGGTATCGCGAGGGGCTCGCGGCGGATCCCGGCGCACCCGCTGCCTGGAGCTCGATGCTGCTCTCGTTCCTGAACCGCGACGACCTTCGCGCGGCGGACATTTTCGCGGAACACCTTCGCTTCGGCGCGGCGTTTCCTGAATCCGAGTCGACGCGGCGGTCTCGCAAGAGCCGCGCGCGGAACGCAGCTGGGCATGCCCGGCTGCGCATCGGCTACCTGTCCGGCGACTTCATCCAGCACCCGGTCGCGCTGTTCCTGCGTCCGGTGCTCATCCATCACGACCGCGCGCGAATCGAAGTGTTCTGCTATTCGAACAATGCAAGGGAAGACGGCATGACCCGGGAACTCCGGTCGAATGCCGACCACTGGCGCAATATCGCTGACAGCGACGACGCGACGGCGGCGCAGCGCATACGCGAGGATCGCCTGGACGTGCTGATCGATCTTTCCGGGCACGCCGCGCGTTCGCGCCTGCTGTTGTTCAATCGTGGCTGCGCGCCGGTGCAGGCGACGTGGCTTGGCTATCTCAATACGACGGGTCTTCGCTCGGCCGATTTCCGGATCTGCGACGGCCACACCGATCCGGCGGGCGCCGCCGAGGCGTTCAGCGTCGAGCAGCTGGTGCGGCTGCCGGACAGTCAATGGTGCTATTCGCCGGTTTTCGATGTCCCCCGGGTTCCGGCGCCCGTGCGCGACACCGCGAGCCGCGTCGTGTTCGGGTCATTCAATCACGCGTCGAAAATCACCGATCGATGCCTCGACCTGTGGTGCCGCGTGCTGCACGCCGTTCCCGCGGCGGAGCTTCACATTCATGCGGCACCGCTCGGCAGCGCGACGTCGGATTTGACGGAGCGGGTCGAGGCGCGGGGCGTCGCCCGCGGACGGATTTCGGTCCTTCCGCGCACCGCCATCGACGCCTATTTTGCGGCGATCGGCGGCGTCGATATTGCGCTGGACACGTTTCCCTACAACGGCGGCACCACCACGTTCGACGCGCTCTGGATGGAAGTCCCGGTGGTGGCCCTGGCCGGCGAGCGCCCGGTGTCCCGGTCGGGCGTCAGCATCCTCTCCACGCTGCGCATGCCGGAATTGATTGCCCGAACAGACGACGAGTACGTTGGCGTCAATGTGCGACTGGCCGCGGATGCCGGCTGGCGGCGCACGCTGCGCGATACGCTGCGCGCACGGATGCGGCAATCGCCGCTGATGGACGCGCCGCGTTTCACGCGCAACCTCGAGGACGCGTTTCGACGGATGCTCGCGGAATCCCGGGACTCGTGAATTCCGCGGTCGTGCGTGCGCAAGCGGGTCCCCCGTCGGCGTTGCCTTCCATCCGCCAGATCGACGGCATCGCCCCCTCCGATGTTGCCGACTTCGGGGGTTGGCCGGGGTGCACGGCGCTTGCCGGACGCCGAATAAGTGTATATGCTCCTATTTAAGTGCATATGCGCTCATCTGGAAGTTCCATGGCCCGAGCTCGAGTGATGTCCGACCCTCCGCGCCCATCGGCCGCGCCATGCGCCTGTTCGCGCCTGCGGCGCGCGTCGCGGGCGGTGACGCAACTCTATGACGATGCTCTGGCGTGCGTCGGATTGCGCGTCACGCAATTGTCGCTGCTGCGCACGTTGCAGCGCCACGGACCCCTGCGCATCGGCGAGCTCGCGGCGCGCACCCTGCTCGACCGCACTGCACTGTCCCGCAATCTCGACCCGCTGGCGCAGCGCATGCTGGTCGCCGTCGTGCCGGGACGCGACGCGCGAACGCGCGAAGTCACGCTGACCACGCAAGGCATTGCGGCCATTGCGGCGGCGGCGCCCCATTGGGAGCGGGCGCAAGCGGAAGTCGCCGAGCGCATCGGCAGCGACCGCCTCGACAATTTGTACAAGGTTCTGCTCGACATGGAGTCGCTGCACCCGGCTCCGGCCGGTCGCGCGGCCTGACCTCCCCACAAAGGAGTCGTGATGACCCAGCGTTCAAGCGCCAACTGGCGCACCCCGACCGTCGTCCTCGTCTGCGGTGGCCTCATCCTCACCATCGCCATGGGCATTCGTCACGGCTTCGGCCTTTTCCTGCAGCCTATTTCGCAGGAGCTTGGATGGGGCCGGGAGACGTTTGCCCTGGCAATCGCCGTGCAAAACCTGGTCTGGGGCGCAACCCAACCGTTCACCGGCATGTTCGCCGACAAGTATGGCAGCGGGCGGGTGGTGCTCGCCGGCGCGACGCTTTTCGTCCTCGGCCTGGTTGCGATGGCCTATTCCCACACGCAGTGGATTTTCGTGCTGTCGTCGGGCTTGCTGATCGGCGCGGGCCTGTCCGGCATCACGTTCAGCGTCGTATCCGGAGTGCTGGGACGTCGCTTTCCGCGCGAAAGGCGCGGCATGGCGCTCGGCATTTCCGCCGCGGCCGGCTCGTTCGGACAGTTCGCCATGCTGCCGCTGACTCAAGGGCTCATTTCCTCGATCGGCTGGTTCGGCGCGCTCCTCGCGATGGCGGCTCTCGGGCTGCTTATCGTTCCCCTCGCGGCAGCGATGGTAGAGCCGCGCGATTCACGCACGCATGCGTTCCAGCAATCGGCCGGACAGGCAATGACGGAGGCCCTCGGTCACCGCGGCTACGTGCTGCTGACGACCGGATTCTTCATCTGCGGGTTTCAGGTCGTGTTCATTGCCGTGCACCTGCCGGCCTACCTGGCGGACAAGGGACTGCCGGCCAACGTGGCGGTGTCCGCGCTTGCGCTCATCGGACTCTTCAACATCGCCGGCACCTATTTCGCCGGATGGCTGGGGGGACGAATGCCCAAGAAATACATCCTGTCCGCGATCTATTTCGCCAGGGCCGTGGTGATCGCGGTGTTCTTCTGGCTGCCGGTTTCCGCCGCCACAGTGTACGGATTCGCAATGGCGCTGGGCCTGCTATGGCTGTCGACGGTGCCGACCACCAATACGATCGTCGCGCAGATCTTCGGGGTCCGGTACCTCGCCATGCTGTCCGGATTCACTTTTTTCTCGCACCAGATCGGCAGCTTCCTCGGCGCGTGGCTGGGCGGGAAGCTCTACGACACGACCGGCAGCTATGACATCGTGTGGCTCATCGCGATCGCGCTCGGAATCATCGCCGGCCTCCTCAACCTGCCGATCGACGAGCGGGAGATCAAGCGCGACGTGCTGCGAGCTGCTTGAATAGTCCACGATCGTCGTTCCGAATAGTCCACGATCGTCGTTCCGAATAGTCCACGATCGTCGTTCCGAATAGTCCACGATCGTCGTTCCGAAAAGTCCTTGAACGTCGTTCCCGCGAAAGCGGGAACCCAGTGTCTTGGGTGCGTGTCGCAGCGAGAGTCTTCCGGTTCCCGCTTTCGCGGGAACGATGGTGACTTAGCCGTCGGTTGGCGGAAACGAATCGGCAGCGATCTGGTCGACCGCGTCGGTGATGATCGTGTCCACGCCCCAGCCGGCCAGTTCGGACACGCGTGCGGCGTCGTTCGGCGTGTAGCAGCACACGCGGCGGCCCCCTCGGTGCGCAGCTTTCACGATTTCGCCGGTGAGCACCCTGTGGTTGGCATCGAGCGCGACGCAGTCGAGCACGTTCAGGCGGTCCAGCCAATCGCCGGGAAGCTCGTCGAGCAGCAGCGCCCTCGGCAGCTGCGGCGCCGCGTCGCGCGCGGCGAGCAGCGACGCTTCGTCGAACGACGAAAGCAGCGGGGGAATGTCGGCGTCGCGCCACAGCGCTGTCGCGTCGAGTGCCACCGCCGCGCCGGTCTCCCGCTCCCGTCCGGGCGTCGCCTTGATCTCGACGTTGCAGGCGACGCCGTGCGCGCGCGCCCAGCGGGCGATGGCCGCGAACGACGGCAGCATCTCGCCCGCGTATTTCGCCGAATGCCAGCCGCCCGCATCCAGTCGCGAGAGTTCGCGCCACGGCAGCGCGTCCGCGCGACCCCGGCCGCTGGTCGTGCGCTCCAATGTCGCGTCGTGCAGCAGGAAAGTGACGTTGTCCGCCGACAGCTTCACATCGAACTCCACCATGGCGTAGCCGCACGCATGCCCGACGCGCATGGCGGTGAGCGTGTTTTCGGGAGCCTGCTTGCCGGCGCCGCGATGGGCGCACAGGCGGGGGTACGGCCACGGCGGGAGGGGGTGGGCCATCAGCGTATCCGGGCACCCGTGGCCGTATCGAACAGGTAGACGTGCTCGGGGTCGGCGGCAAGGTGCAGCATCGATCCTAACCCCGGAAGCTCGCCATGGGGAAGCCTCGCAATGATGGTGGACGCGCCGTGGCCGACATGCAGAAGCGTGTCGGCGCCGAGTTGCTCGACCATTTCCACGGTGCCGGACACCACGGCTTCGCCGGCATCGGCAGGCCGCAGGTGTTCAGGCCGGATGCCGACGGTCACGGCCCGACCCGCTTCGGTGCCGCCGATCGCGGCGGTTGCCGTGCCTCCGGCCAGCAGCGAGAAGCCCCAGCCGCCCACAGCCCTGGCCGGCATGAAGTTCATCGCGGGCGAGCCGATGAAGCCCGCGACGAACAATGTCGCAGGATTCTGGTAGACCTCCATCGGGGTCCCGATCTGCTCGGCGCGTCCCGCGTTCATCACGACCATCCTCTGCGCGAGCGTCATTGCCTCGACCTGGTCGTGGGTCACATAGAGGCTGGTCGTGCCCAACCGCCGGTGGAGCTTCTGGATCTCGAAGCGCATCTGCACACGCAGCTTGGCGTCGAGATTGGACAGCGGCTCGTCGAACAGGAACACGGCCGGCTCGCGCACGATGGCGCGACCCATTGCGACGCGCTGGCGTTGACCGCCGGATAGCGCGCCAGGCTTGCGTTCGAGCAGCGGTCCCAGCTCCAGGATTTCCGCCGCGCGATTGACGCGCGTCGCGATGTCGTCCTTGGTGAAGCCGCGGATCTTGAGCCCGTAGGCCATATTCTGGAACACGCTCATGTGCGGATAAAGCGCGTAGTTCTGGAACACCATCGCGATGTCCCGGTCCTTGGGCTCCAGCGTGTTCACGACCCGGTCGCCGATGACGATCTCGCCCGCGGTGATCGTCTCCAGCCCGGCCACCATCCGCAGCAGCGTCGATTTGCCGCAGCCCGACGGCCCGACGATCACGATGAACTCGCCGTCGGCGACATCGGTGCTCACGCCGTGGATGACCTGCTGCGCTCCGTAGCTCTTGCGGACGTCGCGGAACTGGACCTTGGCCACCGGCTAGTTCTCCCTCATTTTCCCGCTCACTTTTCCGAATCCACGAGGCCCTTGACGAACCACTTCTGCGTCAGCAGCACGACCAGCGCCGGCGGGAGCATCGCCAGCATGGCGGTGGCCATGACCAGGTTCCAGTCCGTCGCAGCGTCGCCACCCGAGATCATCCGCTTGATGCCGATGACGGTCGTATACATTTCCTCCTGCGTGGTCATCAGCAGCGGCCACAGGTACTGGTTCCATCCGTAGATGAAGGTGATGACGAACAGCGCGGCGATGTTGGGCCGCGACAGCGGAATCACCACGTCCCATAGAAAGCGCAACGGACCCGCGCCATCGATGCGCGCGGCCTCCGCCAACTCCTCGGGAATCGTCAGGAAGAATTGCCTGAACAGGAACGTCGCCGTGGCCGACACGATCAACGGGATGGTGAGTCCGGCATAGGTATCCAGCATTCCCAGGTCCGACACCACCTGGTAGGTCGGCAGGATGCGCACCTCGACGGGCAGCATCAGCGTCACGAAGATCAGCCAGAACGCGAGCGTCCGGAAGGGAAACCGGAAATACACGATGGCAAACGCGGATAGCAGAGAAATCGCGATCTTGCCGACGGCAATGACCAGCGCGCTGATAAGGCTGTTGACCATCATCCGGCCCACGCCCGCCCCCGACTCCCCGGACCCGTGCGTGAGCACCGCGATGTAGTTTTCGATCAGGTGGCTTCCCGGCCACAGCGACATCGGCGCTTGCAGCACCTCTTCGGCCGTGCGCGTGGAGGCGACGAACGTGACGTACACCGGCAGCGCGACCAGCAGCACGCCGAGCACCATGACCAGGTGGGAAAGGAACGTGATCGCGGGCCTGTTCTCGATCATGGCAGAGTCCGCCTTTCCCGCGCGAACCTTCTTTGCCGTCGTTCCAGCAAAAGCGGGAACCCAGTGTCGTTCGCGCAAAGTCGCTGGGTTCCCGCTTTTGCGGGAACGACGTTGATCATTTGGTACGGGTAGCCCATGGTCAGTAATGGACCTTCTTCTCGACGAACCGGAACTGGAACACGGTCAGCGTGACCAGGATCACGATCAGGATCACCGACTGCGCCCCGGAACTGCCAAGGTCGAGGCCCTTGAACCCGTCCTTGTACAGCTTGAAGACGAGAGTCTCCGTGGCCTGCCCGGGGCCGCCGGACGTTGCCGCGTCGATGATCCCGAACGTATCGATGAATGCGTAGACGAAATTGATGACGAGCAGGAAGAAAGTCGTGGGGGACAGCAGGGGAAACACGATGGTGACGAAGCGCTTGACGGGTCCCGCGCCGTCGATGGCCGCGGCCTCGAGCAGCGACTTGGGGATGGATTGCAGGCCGGCGAGGAAGAACAGAAAGTTGTAGCTGATCTGCTTCCAGACGGCCGCCCCGACGACCAGCATCATCGCCTGGCTCCCGTTGAGGATGAAATTCCAGTCCACGCCCGCGCGCTTCAGCCAGTACGCGGCGATGCCGATCGATGGATTGAACAGGAACACCCACAGCACGGCGGCAATCGCGGGCGCCACCGCATAGGGCCAGATCAGCAGTGTCTTGTAGGCCGTCGCGCCGCGGACGATGCGGTCGGCGAAGACCGCGAGCAGCAGCGACACCGACAGCCCCAGTCCGGCCACCAGCACCGAGAACACCGCCGTCACCTGGAACGAGGAGAGGTAGTGCTCGTCGTTGAACAGGTCGCGGAAGTTGGCCAGTCCCACGAACTGCAGGTTGCCGCCGAACGCGTCCTGGATGTAGACGGACTGGTAGACCGCCTGCCCGGCCGGCCAGAAGAAAAACACCAGCGTGAGCGCAAGCTGCGGCAGGATCAGCGCATAGGGCACCCAGGCGGACCGGAACCGCGCGCGCTTTTCCATCGCCATGTCGTCGACCCGCGCGTCAGTTCCCGTGGTCCGCAAAAGTGTCGCTGGACGCGCTCGCCGCGCCGCCCGCCCAGCGGCCTACGTCACTCCTTGGCTGTCTTGGCAAACTTCGCGATCTGCTCGTTGCCGCGCGCGACGGCGGCATCCAGGCCTTCCTGGGCCGTCTTCTTGCCGCTCCAGACGTTTTCCAGTTCCTCGTCGATGATGTCGCGAATCTGCAGGAAATTGCCGAGACGGATGCCGCGCGACTTGTCCGTGGTCTTCACGATCATCTGCTTGACCGAGACGTCGGTGCCCGGATTCTTTTCGTAGAACCCGGACTTCTTCGTGAGCTCATAGGCTTCGAGCGTGATCGGCAGGTAGCCGGTGGTCTGGTGCCAGATCGCCTGACGCTCCGGGTCCGACAGGAATTTGAAGAACTTGGCAACCGCCTTGTACTCTTCCTTGGACTTGCCGCTCATGACCCACAGCGACGCGCCGCCGATGATCGTGTTCTGCGGAGCGCCCACGACATCGGCGTAGTAGGGCAGCGGCGCGACCGCGAACCTGAACTTGGCATTCTGCTTGATCGTGCCGTAGGCGGCCGACGAGGTCGTCAGCATCGCGCATTCGCCGCTGTAGAACTTGGCCTCGGGCTCGGTCTTGCGGCCGGCGTAGGTGAAGTAGCCCTTCTTCGCCCAGTCCTGCATGTTGCCTATGTGCCTGACCTGCAGCGGCCCGTTGAATACGAGCTTCGGGTCGTTGCCGCCGAAGCCGTTGTCCTTGGTCGCGAACACCGTGTTGTGCCAGGTCGAAAAGCTCTCGAGCTGGACCCACGATTGCCACGCGGTCGTGAAGGCGCAGGTCGCGGCACCCGACGCCTTGATCTTGGCTGCGGCGGCCATGACCTCGGGCCAGGTCGCCGGCGGACGGTTGGGATCGAGCCCCGCCTTTTCGAACACGTCCTTGTTGTAGAAGAACACCGTCGTCGAGCTGTTGAACGGAAACGACAGCATCTGCCCCTTGGTGTTCGTGTAATAGCCCGCCACGGCTGGCACGTACGCCTTGGGGTCGAACTTCTCGCCGGCGTCCGCCATCACCTGTGTCACAGGCTTGATCGCACCCTTGGCCGACATCATCGTCGCCGTGCCGACCTCCTGCACCTGCAGGATCGCCGGCGCGCTGCCGGCGCGAAATGCGGCGATCGCCCCGGCCATGGCCTCGGGATAGCTTCCCTTGAACACGGCGTTGACCCTGTATTCGCTCTGGCTTTCGTTGAACTTCTTCGCGAAGTCGTTGATGCGGTCGTTGTTCGCGCCCGTCATCGCGTGCCAGAACTGGATCTCGGTCACTGCCTGAGCCGATGCGGCGAACGCAAGCGCCGCGCCCGCAAGCAGAATCCGCCGAAAAACCCGATTGCCGTGCGCCATGGAACTCCTCCTTGTGAACCGGGCAGTCTGCCTCTGGTTGGTGACGATTCTATGTCAAATCAGTCCGAATGCGCGGGCTGGGGCAGCGGCGAGTGCGCATCGACCGCGTTGGCGGGCTTCACGTCGTGCGTGTGGCCCGCGAGCAGCGTATAGGCGGTCGGCACCACGAACAGCGTGAGGAACGTCCCGAAAGTCATGCCGCCGACGATCACCCAGCCGATCTGCGTGCGCGATTCCGCGCCGGCGCCGGTGGCGAGCGCCAGCGGCAGCGCGCCCAGCACCATCGCGCCGGTCGTCATCAGGATCGGGCGCAGCCGCATGGTCGCCGCGTCGACGACGGCCTGCAACATCGGCTCGCCCTTGTCGCGCAGCTGGTTCGAGAATTCGACGATCAGGATGCCGTGCTTGGTGATGAGGCCGACCAGGGTCACCAGTCCCACCTGGCTGTAGATGTTGAGCGTGCCGCCGGCGAGCCAAAGCGTGAACAGCGCGCCGGTCATGGAAAGGGGCACCGACAGCATGATGACGAACGGATTGATGAAGCTCTCGAACTGCGCGGACAAAACGAGGTAGATGAACGCCAGCGCCAGCACGAACGTGAAGTAGATTTCCCCGCCGGACGACCGGAATTCGCGCGACTGCCCGTCGAGATCGGTCTGCGCGGCATTGGGGAGCGCGCGCTTGGCCGCGTCGTTCATCGCCGTCAGCGCCTCGCCGACCGCGTACCCTGGCGCCAGCGTGGCGGTGACCTTGACCGCGCGCAGCCGGTTGAAGTGATTGAGGGACTGCGGCGCCACGCCCTCGCGGACGTCGACCAGGTTCGACAGCTGCACCATGCCGCCATCGCGCGCGCGCACGTAGGCGTCGCTGATGTCCGCCGGCGTCGTGCGGTCGACCGGCGCGACCTGGACGATGACGTCGTACTGCTCGCCTTCGCGCTTGAACCGCGTCACCTGCCGGCCGCCCAGCATCGTTTCGAGCGTGCGGCCGACCGTCTCGACGGCCACGCCGATGTCGGAGAGCTTGTCGCGGTTGATCGCCACGCGCACTTCCGGCGTGTTGAGCCGCAGGTCGGTCTGCAGGTTCTGCACGCCGGGGTACTTGCGGGCCTCTTCGATGAACCGGTCGACGATCCGCTGCAGTTCGGCGTACGGCACCTGCGCCATCACGACGTATTCAATCGGCGTGGAGCGGAACGATTGCCCGAGCGAGGGAGGATTGATGGGAAACGCTATGGCGCCCGGAATCGAGGCGAGCTTGGGCCGCATCTCGTCGGTGATCTGCTGCTGCTTCTTCTTGCGCTCCTCCCACGGCTTCAGCCGCAGGATCGCATTGCCGTCGACGACGGTCGGGAAGCCCTGGATCGACGTATAGGCCGCGGCTTCGGGGACCTGCGAGTAGAACTCCTCGATCGGACGGATCTGGTCCGCCACGTAGTTGGGCGTGGATCCCTGCGGCGACGTGACGAGCCCGAACACGACACCGCGGTCCTCGGTGGGCGCGAGTTCGGACTTCAACAGCGTGAAGAACATCACGCCGAGGCCCAGCACGACCACCCAGACGATCGCCACCAGCCAGCGCGCGTGTAACGTTGCCGTGAGCGCGCGGCGATAAATGCTGGTCAGCCCGTTGATCCAGCCTTCGATCGTGTTGTATATCCACGAATGCCGGTCCTGGTGCTTGAGGAGCAGCGAGCACATCATCGGCGACAGGGTCAGCGCAATGAAGCCGGACACCATCACCGCGCCCGCCAGCGTCAGCGCGAATTCGATGAACAGCCGGCCCGTACGGCCCGTGGCAAAGGCCAGCGGCGCGAAAACCGATGCCAGCGTCAGCGTCATGGCCACGATCGCGAAGCCGATTTCGCGCGCGCCCTTGATGGCCGCCTCCTTGCGCGGCATGCCGGCTTCCACGTGCCGGAAGATGTTCTCCAGCATGACGATCGCGTCGTCGACGACGAGGCCGATGGCCAGCACGATGGCCAGCAGCGACAGCGTGTTGATCGTGAATCCGAACAGATACATGATCCCGAACGTGCCGATCAGTGACACCGGAATGGTGATGATCGGGATCAGCGTCGCGCGCAGGCTGCGCAGGAAGAAATAGATGACGAGCACGACCAGCAGGATCGCCTCGCCGATCGTCTCGAACACCGAATTGATCGAACGGTCGATGAACACCGACGTGTCGTAGGCGACGACAAGCTTCATTCCCGGCGGCAGCCCGGGATTGATCTTGTCCACTTCCTTCCTGACCGCGTTCGACAGTTCGAGCGGATTCGACACCGCCTGCTTGATCACGCCGATGTTGAGCGACGACTTGCCGTTGTAGCGCGAGATGACGCGCTCGTCGATCGGCCCGATCGCAGCCGTCCCGACGTCGCGAATGCGCACCGGATAGCCGCCGACATTGGCGACGATGATGCTCCCGAATTGCTCGGGCGTCCGGGTGTCGGTCTCCGCCACCACGGTGAATTCCCGCGATGTCGATTCGATTCGCCCCGCGGGAATCTCGGCATTCTGCTTGCGAATCGCGTCCTCCACGTCCTGCACCGTCAGCTTGTAGGCGGCCAGCCGCGTGCGGTCGAGGTTGATGCGCATCGACACCTGGCGTTCGCCGAAAACACGCACATCGGCCGCGCCGGGAAGCACCGACAGCCGCGGCTGCACGTAGCGCTTGACGTAGTCGGAAGCTTCCAGCGTGCTGAGCGTGCCGGCCTGAACGGCAATGTAGATGATCGGATTGGAGTCGGCCTCGACCTTGGCGATGATCGGCTCGTCGATCGTGTCGGGGAGCTTGCCGCGCGCACGCGCGACCTTGTCGCGCACGTCCGCAGCAGCGGAATCCGGATCGCGCTTCAGCGTGAACCGGACGTTGATGCGCGACGTTTCCGAGCGGCTCTGCGACGTCATCACCTCGACGCCCTCGATGCCGGCGAGCGAATCCTCGAGCGGCTTGGTCACCTGCGATTCGACGACTTCTGCCGATGCGCCGCGATACGTGACCGACACGCTGACGACCGGCTCGTCGATGCGCGGATATTCGCGCACCGACAGACGCGTGTACGAAATGAGGCCGATCAGCACGATGATCAGAGAGAGAACCGTCGCGAAGACGGGTCGCTTGATGCAGATCTCGGGGAGCATCATGGCCTTGGCACCTCGACGGTCAGGACTTAGGCGCCGGCGCGGTCGCGTTTTCGACCTTGGCCGGCGATGCGTCGGCCGGCGCCATGCCGGGGGCCGAAGCCACCGGCGCGGCCGGCGTGCCGGCGGCAACGCTGACCGGCGCGCCGTCGCGCAGTTTCAGCTGGCCCGCGGTCACGACGAGGTCGTCCTTGGCCACGCCGCTCAGTATCTCCACCTTGGCGTCGCGGCGCTGCCCCACGTCGACCTTGGTCCGCACCGCCTTGCCGTCGACGATGCGATACACGAACTGCTGGTCGCCCTGCGGGACCAGCGCCTGCTCGGGAAGCACCAGCGCATTCTGCGCGTCCCGCGTGATCAGGCGGACGCGCGCGAACATCCCCGGGCGAAGCGACGTGTCCGGGTTGCGGACCATCGCCCGGATCACCACCGACCGGCCGGCCGCGTCGATCAGCGGATTCACCGCGAACACCTTGCCCTCGAAAGTCTTGCCCGGAAGCGCGTCAAGTTGGATCTGCAGCGGCTGGCCGACCTTGACCTGCCGCATGTAGACCTCGGGCACGCGGAAGTCGACCTTCAACGGATCGATCGACTCCAGGTTCACGAGGTCGGCGCCTTCCTTGACGTAGTCGCCGACCGACACCGAGCGCAGCCCGATGACACCGGAGAACGGCGCGCGCAGGTCCATCTTCGCGAGCTTGGCCTCCGCCAGCTGCAGCGACGCTTCCGCTACCTTGAGGTTGTTCTCGGCTTCGTCCTTGGCCTGTCCAGAGATGAAATTGCTCTTGGCCAGGTCGACGGCGCGGTCAAATTTCGTCCTGGCCAGCACCAGGTTGGCGCGGGCTTGCTGCGCTTCGGCTTGTGGCACCGCAGGATCGAGCCGGACGAGCATGGCACCCTTGGCCACCGGCTGGCCCTCTAGAAACGCAATGCTGCTGATCCGTCCGGCGACTTCGGGTCGCAGCGTGACCGATTCATCCGAGCGCAGGCTGCCGACCGCCGTGATGGTTTGCGGCAACGATGCGATCGTCACCGGCACCGCCTCGACCGTCACGCTGCCCGGAGCCGGCGCACCGCCCTTGGCTGCGGCCGACGCAGCAGGCGCGCCGGAGGATGCGGCGGCCTGGGCGGGCGAGCCCGCGCGCTGCGTGCCGAACCAGTAGGCGCCGCCCACCGCGATTGCAAAAACCAGCGCTGCGACGGCGCCCGTAAGAGCTTTGTTCATTTGATCGTAAGGCTTCGAGATGCGGACATTGTGGAAGTCATCGGATGCTTGAGGCAGCCTCGGGCGGAACTCGGGACGCGAAACTTGCTGGCCGCGGCATGGGCTGCGCCATTGCCCGGTGCGTCGAAACGTACGGCCGGAATGTGAACGGCAAAGCCGCAATTATGCGCGGGACGGCTGCCGCCGCCAAACGCGAATGCCCGGCACAGGGGCCGCCTGGAGGCACTGCTAGAATCCATGGAACGCAATCCTAGCCCGGAGTTCCCGCATGTTCCCGCAGTCGATCGGCCATTTCCGTACGCCGAGCAGGGCACGATTCGCCGTTCTGTGCCGGTGGTTCGCCTTGCTGATTCTGGGGGCATTGACAGTGCCCGCGTCACCGTTGGCCAGTGCCCAGGCGTACCCGACCCGGCCGGTGAAACTCGTGGTCCCGTTTCCACCCGGTGGATCGCTGGACTTCACGGGTCGCCTGATCGCGCAGCGGCTGACCGAAATGTGGGGCCAGTCCGTCGTTGTAGAGAACAAACCTGGCGCAGGAGGAAACATTGGCGCAGATCTGGTGGCCAAGTCGCCGCCGGACGGCTACACGATCCTGCTCGGCGCGCTGTCGACGCACGCGGTCAATCCCAACTTGTACGCGAAGATGCCCTACGATTCGGTCCGCGATTTCGCGCCGATCACGCTGCTCGCAATCACGCCCAACGTGCTCGTAGTCAATGCCTCGGCGCCGGTCAACAACGCCAGGGAATTCATCGCGTGGACCAAGGCGAATCCTGGGAAGCTCTCGTTTGGCTCGGGCAGCAACGGCAGCGCGGGGCACCTGGCCGGCGAGCTGTACAAGGTCGAGACCGGGACCGACGCCGTGCACATTCCGTTCAAGGGCGGTGCGCCCGCGACGCAGGCGCTGCTCGCCGGCGATACGCAATTCATGTTCGACAACCTCGCCAACGCGATGGCGCAGGTGAAGGCCGGGAAGCTGAAGGCACTGGCGGTGACCACCGCGGAGCGCTCGAAGCTGGCGCCGGAACTGCCCACGATGGCCGAAGCCGGGCTTCCCGGATTCGACATCTCGACGTGGTACGGATTGTTCGCGCCCGCAGGCACGCCGCCGGCCGTCATCGCGAAGTGGAATGCCGACGTCACCAGGATACTGACGGCGCCGGACGTGCGCGCCAAGATGATGGCCGAAGGCGCCGAACCCTCGCCGGACACGCCGGAGCAATTCGCGCAGTTCATCGCGCGCGAACTCGCCAAGTACGCGAAAATCATCAAGGCTTCGGGCGCCAAGGTCGATTGACCCATACCACCACACTGGCTGCACCGACCCGCGGCCGGAGTGCACGGGCAACAATTTCTACGGAGGCACCGATGAAGTCCTGTTCGACCAGCCGGGCCGCGAGGGCGGCCATCGCGTTGCTTTCCCTGGCGGCCGCCGCGGTGTCCCTGCCGCTCTCGCCCTCGGCGCTGGCGCAGCCGTTTCCGAGCAAGCCGCTGCGGATCGTCGTGCCCTTCCCGGCCGGCGGGACGACCGACGTACTGGCGCGCGCCGTGGCGCAAAAGCTCACCGAGACACTGGGCCAGCCCGTCGTCGTGGACAACCGTCCCGGTGCCGGAGGCAACATCGGCGCGGAACTGGTCGCCAAGTCCCCGCCGGACGGCTACACGCTGCTGATGGGAACGGTCGGCACCCACGCGATCAACCCGGGGCTCTACCCGAAGATGCCCTATGACCACGTGCGCGACTTCGCGCCGGTGATCCTGGTCGCGGGCGTGCCCAACGTGCTGGTGGTCAATCCGTCGCTGCCGGTGAACTCGGTGCAGGAACTGATCGTCTACTCCAAGGCGAATCCGGGCAAGCTCAACTTCGCCTCGTCGGGAAACGGCACGTCGATCCACCTGTCCGCCGAATTGTTCAAGACGATGGCGGGCGTGCAGATCATGCACGTCCCGTACAAGGGGAGCGCGCCAGCGTTGCAGGACTTAGTCGGCGGGCAGGTGCAGCTGATGTTCGACAACCTGCCGTCGTCGCTGGCGCTGATCAAGGGGGGAAAGCTGAAGGCGCTCGCCGTGACCAGCTCGGCGCGCGCCGCCGCGCTGCCCGATGTGCCGACGCTGGCCGAGTCGGGCTTGCCGGGCTTCGAGGCATCGTCATGGTTCGGCCTGCTGGCCCCCGCCGGCACGCCGCAACCGGCCATCGCGACGCTCAATGCCGAGGTCGCCAAGTGGCTCGCCACCCCGGAAGCCAGGGAAAAGCTGCTCGCACAAGGTGCAATTGCGGCGGGCGGCACGCCGGAGGACTTCACCCGTCACATCGCGGCGGAAACCGCCAAGTGGCAAAAGGTGGTGAAGGAATCGGGCGCGAAGGTGGATTAGGCAATCCTGGCCCGTATCACCTTCGTTCCCGCGAACGCTTCACCTGCCGTCGTTCCCGCGAACGCTTCACCTGCCGTCGTTCCCGCGAAC
>DAOMGB010000045.1:24748-27509 GCA_035430095.1 Casimicrobiaceae bacterium
CTTCACCTGCCGTCGTTCCCGCGAACCCATCACCTGCCGTCGTTCCCGCGAACGCTTCACCTGCCGTCGTTCCCGCGAACGCTTCACCTGCCGTCGTTCCCGCGGACGCTTCACCTGCCGTCGTTCCCGCGGACGCTTCACCTGCCGTCGTTCCCGCGAACCCATCACCTGCCGTCGTTCCCGCGAACGCGGGAACCCAGTGTCGTTCGTCAAAAGGCGCCGGATTCCCGCGTTCGCGGGAACGACGATGATGGATCAGCGCTTCCAGGCCGACCACGCCAGGACCGCCCAGCCCGCCAGGAACGCGACGCCTCCCAGCGGCGTGACCGCGCCGAGGAACCGCGCGCCGGTGAGCGCCAGCGCATAGAGACTCCCGGAAAACAGCACGATGCCGGCCAGGAACAGCCAGGCGGCCAGGGAGAACCCGCGCCTGTCCGGCCAATGCGCGAACAGGCTTCCGATGCCAACCAGGGCCAGCGCATGCCACGCCTGGTAGGTGACGGCGGTTTGCCAAATGGCCGTCATCTCGGGCTCCAGACGGCCCTTCAGCAGGTGCGCGCCGAACGCACCGGCCGCCACGGCGACAAACATGGCCATTCCCCCAACCGTGACAGCTAGGCGCGCATTCATTTCAATTACAATTCCGGCTCCGTCCGCACTTTTTCCTTCTCTTCCTACGGATCATATCGTGCCCATCGAACGCCGCCACGTCGGCAAGCGCATGTCGGATATCGTCACCTTCGTTCCGGCGGGCGATCGCCTGGTCTGGCTCGCCGGGCAGGTGGCGGAAGACGCAACCGCCGATCTTCCGGAGCAGGCCCGATCGGTGCTCGCGCAGATCGACCGGCTGCTGGCCGAAGTCGGCAGCGACAAGCGGCAGATCATCTCTGCCACGATCTATCTTCCCGACATCAACGACTTTGCCGCGATGAACGCCGTATGGGATGCCTGGGTGCCGCAGGGACATACGCCGGCGCGCGCGACGGTGGAGGCGAAGCTCGCCAGTCCGGCGTACCGGATCGAGATCCAGGTTGTCGCGGCAATGCCCGCCGCCAGCGTGGTCAATTAGCGGTCAACGAGGAGCCATAGGACGTGAGCAATCTTTCCGCCGACAAGCAGGCCATCGTGGCGGCCTCCGCGCGACGCGAGGTCGCCGCTGCGCCGAGCAGTGCGGCGACGTTGCCCGTCACGCGCGCGATGTTCGACGAGTGGATGGTGCCGTGCTACGCGCCGTCGCCGTTCGTGCCCGTGCGCGGCGAAGGATCGCGGGTGTGGGACCAGGACGGTCGGATGTACATCGACTTCGCCAGCGGTGTGGCGGTCACCGCCCTCGGCCACTGCCACCCGGCCATGATCCGCGCGCTGACCGAGCAGGCCTGCGCGCTGTGGCACGTGTCGAACTGGCTGACCAACGAGCCTGCGCTGCGCCTGGCCAAGCGCCTGATCGACAGCACCTTCGCGGAGCGCGTGTTCTTCGCCAACTCCGGGGCCGAGGCCAACGAGGCTGCGCTGAAGCTCGCGCGCCGCCACGCGCGCGACCGTGCAGGCGAGAGCAAGATGCGGGTGATTTCCACGCTGAACAGCTTTCACGGCCGGACGCTGTTCACCGTCACCGCGGGCGGTCAGGCCAAGTACGCGAGCGGCTTCGGTCCCAACCCTGCGGGCTTCACCCACATTCCCTACAACGACGTCGCGGCGCTCGAACGCGAGTTCGCGGAGCACGGCGCGGAAATCTGCGCGGTCATCCTCGAGCCCATGCAGGGCGAGGGCGGCATGCGGCCGGGCACGCCGGCCTTCCTCCAGGCGGCGCGTCGGCTGTGCACGGAGCACGGCGCCCTGCTGATTCTGGACGAAATCCAGAGCGGCATGGGGCGCACGGGAACGCTCTACTCCTACATGCAAAAGGGCATCGTGCCCGACATCCTCACCAGCGCAAAGGGATTGGGCGGCGGATTTCCGATCGGGGCGATGCTCACGACGACGGAAATCGCCAGCGCCTTCACCGTTGGCGTGCATGGCACGACCTACGGCGGCAATCCGCTCGCCTGCGCCGTCGCGGGCGCGGTGTTCGACATCATCAACACCACCGAAGTGCTCGACGGCGTCAAGGCGCGGCACGCGCTGTTCATGGAAGGCCTGAAGGCGATCAACTCGCGGCGGCGCGTGTTCTCCGACCTGCGCGGGGAAGGCGTATGGATTGGCGGCGAACTGGCTGCGCCGTGGCAGGGAAAGGCCATGGACGTCGTCAAGGCCGCCGGCGAGGCGGGCCTCATGCTGCTCGTCGCGGGTCCGGACGTGCTCCGCATCGCGCCGTCGCTGGTCATTTCGCTGGACGAGATTCTCGAAGGCCTGGCGCGGCTCGAAGTCGCGCTCAATCGCGCGTTGACCTAGCGCGCGATGTTCTACATCCGGCCGATCGCGCGCGACGACGTCGCTTCCGTCCTCGCGCTGTCGGAGCGCACGGGCGCCGGGCTCACCACGCTTCCCGCCAACCGGGAACGCCTGGCGTCGCGCATCGAACGCTCGCTGGCATCGTTCTCCGGCATGGCGGCCAAGGCCGACGCGTGCTACATGTTCGTGCTGATCGACGGAGGAGACGGCAACGGCACGCACGAGGCGGACCGCATCGTCGGCATCAGCGCGATCGAGGCCGCGGTCGGGCTCACCGAGCCCTTTTACAATTTTCACGTCGGCACGCTGGTCCATGCGTCGCGCGCGCTCGACGTCTACACGGTCGCGCCGACGCTGTTCCTGGCCAACG
>DAOMGB010000046.1:0-3477 GCA_035430095.1 Casimicrobiaceae bacterium
TCGTCCCGGTCGCCCAGGTGGTTCTTGCCGAACTGCCCGGTCATGTAGCCCTGCGCACGCAGCAGCGTGGCAATCGTCGGGTCCGCCGTCTTCATCCCCTCGGGCGCGCCCGGCAGGCCGACCTTGGTGAGTCCGGTGCGTATCGGCGACTGGCCGGTGATGAACGCCGCGCGACCCGCGGTGCAGCTCTGCTGGCCGTACCAATCGGTGAAAAGTGCGCCTTCCTTGGCGATGCTGTCGATGTTCGGCGTGCGATAGCCCATCATGCCGTTGTTGTAGGCGCTGACGTTGAACTGGCCGATGTCGTCACCCCAGATCACCAGGACATTGGGCTGTTTCTGCGCCAGCGCCGGTGCGGCTGCGATGACCGCCATCGCCACCGCACCAAGCCATGTGGCCATTCGTTGCGATTTGAAACCGGTCATGCGGTTCTCCCATGCGTCGAAAAGGAGCCCAGAGGGCAGGCGTGCGGCTGCAGGCATGAAGTCCGTTGCCACGCGCGGTCGCGAAGTTGACCACGTAGGGAACAACTTGTCGATGCTGCGTGGCGCATGGTCTGATACCATTTCCGCATCGTGCTCGACCTGAAGCATCTGCACTACGCCGCCACGCTGGCCAGGCACCGGAATTACGCCCGGGCGGCCGAAGCGCTGGACATGAGCCAGCCGGCGCTGTCCCGCAGCATTTCCGGCCTGGAAGCGGCATTGGGTGTCCAACTGTTCAACCGGACCCGCCACGGTGTCGAGCCGACCGCGTTCGGCGAGCGTCTTCTCGCGCACGGCAACGTGCTGCTGACCAATGCCGCCGAACTCGAGCGCGAACTGAAGTTGATGCAGGGCCTCGAGATCGGCGTGCTGCGAGTCGGCGCGGGTCCATACCCCGCCGACATGTGCGTCGGGCCCGCGATCGGTCGGATGGCGGAAAGGCATCCTCGGCTGTGCGTCCACCTCGATACCGGCGATTGGCGCGTCATGCTGCAACACGTGCTTGCGGCGAAAATCGATCTCGCCATTGTCGAACTCAGCGTTGCGGAAGAGGACCCGCGACTGGTCGCCGAACCGCTGCCCAAGCACGCCGCAACGTTCTTCTGCCGGGCGGGCCATCCGCTGCTCGCCGAGAAGGCACCGACGCTGGAGCGCATGTTCGAGTTTCCCTTCGCCGGCCCCAAGCTTCCCGCCCGCGCGGCGGCGATGTTCCATCGCCTGGCCCCTTCTGGAACCATCGATCCCGCCACCGGGGACTACCTTCCGCCGGTCAAGGTCGACTCCATCGCGCTCGCCAAGGCCGTGGTGCTTTCCAGCGACGCGGTGGCGGTGTCGCCGATAGGTCTCATCGCGGCAGAGGTCCGATCCCGGCAGCTGGTCACGCTTCCGTTCCGCCAGCCCTGGCTGCAAACGAGTTACGGTTTCGTGTACCTCAAGGAGCGCGCCTTGTCTCCGGCAACGCAGGCGTTCATGGCCGAAGTCAAGGCCGTCGAGCGGGACCTCGCAGAAGTGGAGCGTCAAATCGATGAGCGCGCTGCCGCGCGCACGCGGCAGCCCCGCGCAGACGTCGACCGCAACGCGGTTTCATGACGCTTCTGTTCGACGTCTTTCTGCCGGTCCTGGTCATTTTCATCATGACGATGGTCGGCATGGACCTGCGCTATGAGGACTTCCTCCGCGTGAGGCGGTATCCATTGCTGGTGCCGACGATCATTGTGGGCCAATGGGCTGCGGCGACACTCGTGGCCGGGCTGGTCGGCAAGTTGCTGGAACTTTCCTACGCCCTGGCGGGAGGCGCACTGCTGGTCGCGGCAGCACCGGTTGCGGCGCTTTCCAACTACTACGCCCAATTGTCGAACGGCCACCTGGCACTCGCTGTCACCGTCACCGCGATCTCGACGGTAGTCGCCATTGCGTTGACGCCTCTTACTGCCTCGGCAGGCTTTGCCCTTTTCATGGGCAGCGCCACGACCGTCGACCTGCCGCTGCTGAGGATCGCGCAACAGACAATCGTTGGGTTGGTGCTGCCCCTCCTTGCCGGCATGCTGATCAGGCAGCGCGCGCCGGCATGGTCGCTGCGCTGGCGGCGTCGCCTGCAAATGCTTGCCTTTGCCGCATCGGTGGCGATCTTCGTGCTCGTGGTTGTCGCGCAGTTCACGGCCATTTACGAGCAGTGGGTGCAACTGGTCGGGGCATCCTTGCTTTATACATTCGCGCTGATGGTCGTCGCCGTCGTCGTGACGCGTCTTGCCCGGCTCGACCACCCGGACTGCTGGGCGCTCGTGTGGGGCTTTCCGGCTCGCAACCTGGCGGTCGCCGCACTGATCGCGACGACGGTGGTCGGACAGCTCGCCATGGCCACGTTCGGCGCCGTGCTGTTTGCCGTCCATCTCGCCACGATGATTCCCCTCGCGCTGTGGATCGGGCGGTCGGACGGAAGGCACGGCGCAGCCTGACGCGGTTGGGGCAGCCGAAGCGGATTCACGCAGCCGCCCCCGCTGGTCATTGGCCGGAGTACTCTGATCGCACCGACGCTGCCGCGCATTCCGGCGCCGAAAGTGAAGGAGAAGCGATGGAAAGAATCACGATGTCGATCGAGGAATCCCTGGCGAAGGAATTCGACACGCTGATCGCCAAGCGTGGCTACGGCAGCCGGTCCGAGGCGATGCGCGACCTGCTGCGGCGCGAGGTCGAGAGCGACCGCGTCAAGTACGAAGCGCTCGCGTATTGCGTGGCGAGCCTCTCCTACGTCTACAACCATCACACGCGCGATCTCGCGGAACGGCTCACTGCCGCGCAGCACGAGCACCACGACCTCGTCGTCTCGGCGATGCACGTGCATCTGGATCACGAGCACTGCCTCGAAGTGGTGGTGCTCAAGGGAACCACGGCCGCCGTCCGCGGATTCGCCAACCAGGTCAAGGCCGAGCGAGGCGTCCGCCACGCGTCGCTGCACGTGATCACCGTCGAGCAGGGCGACAAGCACCTGCTGCCCGGCGCCCACAAGCACCACGGCCACATGCACCTGATCCCTCGTTCCTGACCCAGGTCAAGGATTGGCCCCGATCCGGGCTTGCGCGCCGGTAGGACAACGTGCGACATTCTTCCCACGCGCGATTTTCGCGCCCGTCGCCTGAGGCCGAATGCCATGGATGTCCTGCCTGCCACCTGGACTGCGCTGTGCGCGCTGGCCTTCGTGCTCGGCCTCAAACATGGCTTCGATGCCGATCACCTGGCCACGATCGACGGCCTGACCCGGTACAACGCGCGCACAAATCCCCGTCTCTCCAGGATCGCCGGCGCGCTCTTTTCGCTCGGACACGGCGCGGTGGTGATGCTGGTCGCTTTGATTGCAGGCACGCTTTCGGCGGGCTGGCAAACCCCGGGCTGGCTGGAAGTCACCGGTGCCAGCGTGTCGGTCTTCTTTCTGTTCGGTTTGGCCTACGTCAACGTCAATGCCGTGCTGACCACCGCCCCGGATTCCATCGTGGCG